>CAUQST010000003.1:0-178174 GCA_963520865.1 uncultured Comamonas sp. | reverse complement strand
AACGTCTAACGTTGATCTGTTGCCTCACGGGTTCTGTGAGGCTTCTTAAAACCCAGTAAGTTAATGATTTACTGGGTTTTTTAGTTTCTTTGCTGTGTTTTCTTGAAGTGGTTACGTTGGTGGGAGAGATTGCTGTATTCCCGCATTTAAAATTGGATACGGAGACTGGAAGGGCAGCGCCATGTTGAATGGCTCGCAGTGCCGTACGCCCAAGTCTGGGCTTTGCTCGCTCGGGTGCATGTTGTCTCCTCAATGTGTGCAGGAGGAAAGCGATAGAAGCATTGAGGCTATTGCAGTAGCGCATGCGACGAGTACGCTGACGCCAGTTGCAGCCATGGGCATCGCGGGCACCGCGATCGAATCCGCGCCGCAGAGCATGTACTGCTGCCGAAACGCGCCGTAGGCCAAGACTACACCTGCCGCAGTAAGCAGTATCAATCCCATAGCGGTCATTAGCATTTCCTGGTGAATCCAGCCTGATCGCAATGCAAGCAGTGCATTGGCAAAGATTGCCAAGCCTGTCCGACTCCAGGATAGTGCGGTGCGCTGCGCTTGGAGCCCCGTGTCCTGGCTTGGCGAGGGGGTGCTTGAGGTATGTCTGGCGCACCTCATTGTTATTGAGAGCAGAGGATGTATATGACTGCGGCACCGATACAGCAAAGAGATGCGGCAAGGGTCGGGATGGCTAGGGTGCTGGGTAGCCTGCGAGAGTGACGCATTGCTATCTCATTGGCGCGCCAGCGCACGTAAGCCAAGGTGCAAAGCAGTGCCGCCAGTAGGCTCAGAGCGATGGACAGGGCGACGATGAACGTGCGCGGACCGAGCTGGGTGGAGGTCTGCTCAAGCAAGAGTCCACCAGCAAGCAACCCGAGGGCAGTGCGTATCCATGCGAGAAAAGTGCGTTCGTTGGCCAGTGAGAACCGGTAATCCGGCTCTGTGCCTTGCCTGCGCCATTGCGGTTCACGCATTGCGAGCTCCTGTTTGTGTCATCAGGACCTGAGGTCGTGACCTGCAGCACTGAAAGTGCGTCTGGCAATATTGAGCTGATGGATCTGGCTGGTGCCTTCATAGAGCCTGAATAACCGGACGTCGCGGTACAGGCGCTCGATGCTGTTATCCGCGATGTAGCCATAGCCACCCAGGGCCTGCACGCAGCGGTCGGCAACACGACCGCACATCTCGGAGGCAAAATATTTGCAGATGGATGCTTCCATGGTTACATCCTCACCCGCATCCCGCTTGCGCGCCGTCTCCAGCACGAGTGCGCGAGCAGCATGAATCTCTGTCTGGCAGTCCGCAATCAGTGCCTGAACCAATTGAAAGCTGCCTACAGGCTGCCCGAATTGCTTTCTAGTAGCCGTATGGGCGATCGCATCATTGAGCATGCGGATAGCGGGGCCAATGCACAGTGCGGCAAGGTGCAGGCGCTGTTTGTTCAGCACCTTCATGGCAGTTTTGAAGCCCTGGCCTTCCTTGCCGATCAGATTGGCCGCCGGTACCCGGCAATTGTCGAAGTGGACCTCGGAAACTGGTGACCCTGCCTGCCCCATCTTGGCATACGGTTTGCCGGTGCTCAGCCCAGGCATTCCACGCTCGACCAGAAACGCGGACACACCACCAGCTCCTCGGTTGTCAGTGGTGGTTCTTGCCATGACCGTGAAGAGTCCTGCAATAGGCGCATTGGTGATAAAGCACTTGGTTCCGTTGAGAACATAGTGATCGCCATCACGCACTGCAGTGGTGCGCAGTGCTGTCGCATCCGAGCCGGCATCGGGCTCGGTGAGTGCGAAACAGCCAGTCAGCTTTCCGCTGGCCAGGTCGGGCAGATAACGTCGCTTTTGCTCGTCCGAGCCGTCGGCAACCAGAGCTTCAGAGCCTATGCCTGTGTTAGTGCCAACGCGGGCCCGAAATGCCACCGAGCATTGCGACAGCTCCATCGCTGCCATCACCAGCTCTTCAGTGGTCATGCCTGCACCGCCATACGCGGCAGGAATCGAATAACCGAACAGACCATAAGCGGCCATTTCTGCTACGACCTCGGCAGGCACTTCATCCTCTGCGGCCACACGTGCTTCGTGAGGGACGAGGCGCGTGCGTACAAAGTCGCGCAGTTCGTGGATGAAGCTTTCAAAACTTTTCGGATCTTGGATCATGTTTTTTTCCTACAGACTTTGCCCGTAGCGCCGGGCTCTGGAATGAATGTAGAAAAAAACGTGGCCAAGAACGACATGTGTTTTGCTATGTTAGCCAATGCCTGGTAGCGAGGTTGTCTGAGTCACATAGCAAAACTGCTTGCATTCAATTGGAGCAATGCTTTCAAACTGGAGGCACTATGAATATCACTCCAAACCCTTCTAATTCAGGTCCGTTGAGCGGCGTGCGAATTCTTGATCTCGCCACCGTGCTTGCCGCCCCATTTGCCTCGACGCTTTGTGCAGACCTGGGAGCGAGTGTCATTAAGGTGGAATTGCCTGAGGGGGGCGATTCGCTGCGCAGTCTTGCACCCGTCACATCTGAGCACGCCTTGTTTTGGAAAGCGGCGAATCGCGGCAAGAAGGGCATTTCTCTGGATATACGCAAGCCCGAAGGCAAGGTGCTGCTACTACGACTGCTAGAGAATACGGATGTCCTCGTAGAGAACTTCCGTACGGGCACCCTGGCACGATGGGGTTTGGATTTTGAAACGCTCAAGCAGGCAAATCCTCGTCTCATCGTGCTGCGCCTGACTGGCTTCGGTCAGACCGGACCCTATGCATCACGGCCAGGTTTCGCCCGGATATTTGAGGCCATGAGTGGCTTTGCCCACCTCACAGGTGAAGCCGACGGAGCTCCTCAACACATGAATTTTCCGTTCGGTGATGTGGTCTGCGGCGTGTTTGGCGCGTTCACTATTGCGGCGGCCGTTGCCGAGCAGCGGGGCAGCAATACGCCTGAGCCAAGGGAAATCGATCTATCTGCGACGGAAGCGCTGCTGAGACTACTTGATCCGTTGCCTGTGGAGTTTGAGCAGTTGGGCGTTGCACGTCGCCGCGCAGGCTCCCGTGCCACCTACACTGCACCGTCCAATATGTATTGCAGTGCGGACGGTGTCTGGATTACCTTGGTGGGCACTTCGGATGCCATTTTCCAGCGCGTGACACAGGCAATGGGCAGGTCAGAGCTCACCAGCGATCCGCGTTTTTCCACCAATCCATTGCGCGTTGAGCATCTGGAGGTCCTCGACAAAGCGATTGCAGACTGGTGCAAATCTTGCGCCTTCTCGGATCTGGCTGATGTACTGAGTCGGCACCAAGTGCCGTTCAGCAAGGTCTATGACATCAAGGATGTCATGGAAGATCCACATTTCAAGGAAAGGCAGGCCATCATCCGCATTCCGGACAAAGACTTGGGCAGCATTCCTGGTCCCTGCGTGGTCCCCCGTTTCAGTGGTCACACCTCAAAGATCGAAGCATCCGGTCCGGATACTGGTGAGCACAATGCCGAGGTTTACGGTCAACTTGGTCTCACGGCTGACGATCTGGGGCACTTGAAGCAAGCTGGAGTGATTTGACGCAGATGGTGATCCGAAAGGGCTCACTCGTTGTCAAGGGTGCGCATGCCAATGGCTGCCTCGATATGGCGCACCATGCCGCGTAGTGCATAGCCAGCCTCGCGTGCCTTGGCAAGGCGCTGGGATTCATCGGTAAGCAGTGAGCAGTTGAAAACGATCAGTTCGCCATGCAGCAGTTTGCACATTGGCACGGCCACTGCCACGCGGCGTGCATCATGGGCTCCCCGGTTAATGCTGAATCCATGGCGCTGCATCTGGCTCTTCGTCTTCTCGATCTCTTTTTGATTGGCCTCGAACACCGCAGGCGTTTGCAGGCGAATCTGGTTGAGAGCAGCGGTGCGCTGAGCTTCAGATATAGAGCATAGCCAGGCGCGACCTGCTGCCGAGGCGACCAGCGGTAAGCTGGATCCGATGTCGACCGACGGAGTGTTACTGTCTATTTTGCGTACCGAATCCAGGTAGATGATCGAGGAACGATCGCGAACGCACAGAGAGACGGTACCGTCCATATGCTCACTCAGGTTGTACATCCATGGCCGGGCGACTTGCCGGATATGCATGCTGGCCAGCAGTGGATAGCCTAGTGTCAGTACTCCGGTGTCGAGTGAATAGCCGCCGCGCAATCCTTCGCGGCGCAGATAACCCAATTCGATCAAGGTGAACGCCAACCTGGACACAGTTGCTTTGTCCATGCCTGTCAGTGTTACCAGTTCTCCATTAGTTAAGGTGGCTTTATCGCTGGAGAATGCCTGAAGGATTTGCAGGCCACGCGCGAGTGTGATGGTGAACTGCTCATCCACCTCCTTGGTCTCTTGGCGGTTCAAGCTGTAGACCCCACCTGCTGCTGCTCCAGCAATTGGTCGATTTGCTGCGCAGTCTTTCTGAGCAGTGGGCCCACCTTGCGCTCGAGCTTGGAGGAGGGCATGCGGTGCTGAAGCATGCCGCAATTGAGTATGACCAGATCGCCGCGCACCCGCTCCCGTAAAGGCAAAGCGATGGCGTTCACATCATGTACAAAATCTCCCTGCGACATGCAAAAGCCACGCTCGTGCAAATCGCGCATTGCAGTGCTGACGACGTCAAGGGCGCCAAGTGAAGACAGACTCATGCCTGTACTACGTTGTAGGCAGACGTAGGCATCGTCGCGCTCAAAATCATCACATGCGGCAAGCCAAGCACGTCCGGCAGCCGTGCCAAGTAGTGGCAGAGCCGCCCCGATTTCCGGGCGGAAATCCTCTGCATCGTGTTCTCGCGTGGTTTCGATGTAGATGACGGAGGCACGGTGCCGCATGCTCAGGGAGATGCTGCCGCCGGTGCGATTTGCCAGCTGCTGCATCAATGGTCTGGCTACTTGTCTGACGGCTAGGCGGGAAAGTAGTGGGTAGGAGATGGATAGCGACATGGCACCAAGCCGGTATCGGCGTGCTTCTTGGTCGAATTGCAGCAGGCCTATTAGCTCCAGGGTGTAACTCAGGCGGGATACCGTTGCCTTGGATAGCCCCGAAAGCCGAGCCAGCTCACCATTGGTTAAGCAGGACGCGAATGGGGTGAAGCAACGTAGCAAAGCCATGCCATTTGCCAGTGTTGTGGCGAAGCGCTGATCGTTGGTGCTTCTTTCCAAGAATCTCTCCCGGCGGGATGGCTGAGTAATATGTCGAAATCTTATACCACGTCAAAAGCAGCATCGCGGATCATCTCTCCACTACAACACGGAGACATCCATGCACCACCTGCACTGCCGTTTCGTATTGGTCGCCACCGTGGTATTGACTTGCCAGTCAGCCATCGCCAGCGACTACCCCAGCAAGCCTGTCCGCTTGGTCGTGCCATATGCAGCTGGTGGCGGCACGGATATCGTGGCACGCCTGGTTGCGCAAAAGCTCGGTAATCGCCTGGGGCAGCCCGTCATTGTGGAGAACAAGGCAGGTGCTGCCACCCAGTCCGGTACCACGGCGGTCGCCAAGGCGGCACCTGATGGTTACACCCTGCTGATGGGTACTGCCAACCTCGCCACCAACGTACCGCTATTCAAGAAATTGCCCTACGACGCCAGCAAGGATCTGGCACCGGTTTCGTTGGTGACCAAGGTTCCTGTGTACCTGTTCGTGACGCCGAAATCCTCCATCAAGAGTGCAACGGATATCTTGAGCCAAGCCAACGCAACGAATGGCGGCCTCTCCTGGGCTTCGGCCGGTGTTGGCAGTACACCCAATTTGGTAGGTGAACTCTTTCGCATGCAGACACAGGCCAATATGACGCATATCCCCTACAAGGGAAGCTCCGAGTCCGTCATTGCGGTAGCCAGTGGGCAGACTGCATTCGCCTTTGACAACCTGCCACCTTTTGCCGGTCAGGTCGCGGCGGGCAAGGTCAAACCGATTGCAGTGGCTCTGCCGCAGCGCTCTACGTTGACACCTGACGTTCCCACGCTGCAGGAGTTGGGTATCCCGATGGTTGGTTACTCTTGGTGGGGTGTGCTGGCGCCAGCGGGGGTGGCGACGTCCATTGTTGAAAAACTCAGCCAAGAAATCGCCGCTCTCGTGCAGGAACCGGATACCAAGGACCGCTTTGCACAACTCGGCATTGAAGCCGTCGGCAGCACGCCAGCAGAATTTCGTACCCACATCACGTCAGAAACAAAGAAATGGAGTGAGGTGGTGAAGGCGGCAGGTATTCAGGCCGAGTGAGCATGAATACGCAAGCACTGGTGAATACGGTGCTGCGATTTAGCGAGCTGGCCTCTGCGTTGGGGTCTCATCTGGGCACGCTCGAAATCAATCCGTTGATGGTGACGGAGGATGGTGCAGCAGCGGCAGATGCCATGGTGAGTTTCGTAGAAGCTTGAAAGGAGACGGGGATATGAAAAATTCGTGTACCTCAATGCTGAGTCGGCGCACCTTGCTGACCGGTGCTGCAGCCCTGACTGCAGCACCGTTGCTGGCACGTGCATCCAATACCAGAGGCAAGGCGATTCGCATTGTTGTCCCATTCCCTGCAGGAGGTGGCACGGATGTGATGGGGCGTCTGATAGCCCTGGAACTGGGGCGAGAGCTTAATGCGACGGTGATCGTCGATAACGTGCCGGGCGCAACGGGAACGCTGGGCAGCGCGCAGGTAGCCCGCAGCGCGCCCGATGGATTCACGCTGCTGCTGGGTATTAGTGCCACACACGCCATCGCACCGGCCTTGTTCAAGGATCTCAAATACAGTCCAGAGCGGGATTTTGTCGCTCTGGCGCGGATTGCCCACGGTGGAAATGTGCTGGTTGCCAACGCCAAGTACGCGGCAGATACGCTGCCCGAGATGCTGGCCTTGGTCAAGCGATCTGGTGCTCCATTGATGTATGGGTCTTGGGGCAATGGTTCCGGCGGGCATTTGGCGGTGGAGAGTATTCGTCTGTCTACCGGCATACCCATGGAGCATGTGCCTTACAAGGGAGTTGCTCCGCTATTGCAGGATTTGGCTGGTGGCCAGATAGACGTTGCAATGGCCGATGTGGCCGGCGCTTTGCCTTTACTGCAGGCGGGCAAGATAAAGGCGCTGGCAGTGTCGGGGCGCAAACGTTCCTCGGCGCTGCCGCAGGTGCCGACTTTGGTGGAAAGCGATGTTGCCTTTGACACCGAAATCTGGTTTTCTTTGTTCGCACCGGCCAAGCTACCTCCCGCCGAAGTTCAGCGCCTAGCGCAGGCGAGCGCGCGGGCGCTGCAGAAGGCTCACGTTGTGGAGAGAATCAAGAGCCTAGGACTGGAGGCTGATCCCATTTCACGCGAGGGTTTCGTAAAGCAGTGGCATGAGGACACTGCCATCTGGGCACGGCTGGTTAAGTCCAGCGGCGTCACGGTGAACTGAACAAAGTTAATTAGAGGAGACGGCGGCATGGCATCTCCTTTTCTGAGTCAGAAATTTACGACGCCTCAGGCGGTCTGGACAGCTCACAGTGCTGTGCCAGCCATCGTCGCGGGGTACCCGCTGTTGGAAGCCATCCGTACCTGCCATGTGCAGACCTTGCTTGGTGCGCAGGCCTCCGGCCACGCGCCGTTCAACGTCTTCGGCCACAGTCTGGACAGACCGGGATCGTGACATTGTGACTCCAGCCAATGATCGGCTCTAAAGCAATGCCTGGATCGACCTGCGCCAGAGGCCTGTTGTCATCACGGTTGCGCGACAGACCGGGCGCTATTTCGTACTGGAGCTTATGGACGTTCATACCAATAACTTCCACAAACAAGATTCGTCGCCGCTGGAATTTTTGCTGCAGGCAGTGACTCAAGCAGTCTTGGCAGACATATTTGAGACCTTGGTGGGAGCGGGTGTGTTTGACTGAGGCAGCAGATGGACTGGGAGTTGAAATGAAAACCGACAAAATTCCAGTCTGGCTCAAGGTGGCATTACTGGGTAATTCTGAGCAGGGTGTTGCAGCATCAAGTGGTGCATAACGTCGATAATCACGGCTGGTGGATGGGTGTATGTCATCGGTGAGTGCTTGCTTGATGACTTGTGGGGCAGTGCGGGGACCATTCTGCAATCGCCTGAAAGCATCTGTTTTTTTCGTGGGCAAGAAAGCGGGGATGGATATGGGGTGTATGACTGAGCAGCTAGTAGTGGCGCGGGTTGCCCCTTGCTCTTTCTGCTGAGTGCCTAAATTGAGCGAAACCGCCGGGCAAGCCCTGCATGCCGAGCTGGTAGCTGTTTTGGCAGCCGTCAGCCAGGGCCAGCCTCGGGTGTTGACCACCCGGGGGGGCGAGGCTTTACCTGCAGGGCCGTTTCAAATGGTGCACCGCTCGCTGCAAGCGGGTTTGCGTGCATGGGTAGAAAACCAGACCCAGCACAGCTTGGGTTACGTTGAGCAGCTCTACACCTTTGCCGACAGAGAGCGTAGTGAGGCGGCGCATGTGCTGTCCATCAGCTACCTGGGCCTTACGCGCGAGCCTGAGCAGCCCCCGCAAGGTGATACCAGCTGGCAGGACTGGTACAGCTATTTCCCCTGGGAAGACTGGCGTGCAGGTGCGCCCACGGTACTGGCCGATTGCATCGTGCCGAACCTGCAAGCGTGGGTCAAAGAGGCACCAAATACGGCACAAAAGCAATCCAGGCAAGCGCGTGCAGCTATTAACTTTGGCGTTAATGAGCAAGCTTGGAACGAAGACCTGGTGTTGCAGCGCTATGAGTTGCTGTTTGAAGCTGGCCTGGTGCAAGAGGGTGCGCAGCGCGGCATGGCCGTACGCGATCGCTTGCCTGGGCGTTCCATGCAGCATGACCACCGCCGCATACTGGCCACCGGCATTGCGCGCCTGCGCGCCAAAATCAAATACCGACCTGTGGTGTTTGAGTTGATGCCACCTGCGTTCACCTTGCTGCAGTTGCAGCAAACGGTCGAAGCATTAGCGGGGCGGGGCCTGCACAAACAAAACTTTCGCCGCCTGATTGAGCAGCAGGACCTGGTGGAAGAGACGGGGGGCGTGACCGCTGGCGGAGCGGGGCGGCCAGCCAAACTTTTTCGTTTCCGCAGCGACGTGCTTCAGGAGCGGGCAATTGCTGGCAGCAAGCTGCCACTGGCGCGTGGCACTTGAATGCCTATGCTTGGTGGTAGGTAAAAATGGCTCATTGAATTGTTGCTGACTACGTTGAAGTAGCAAGCACCAGAGCTTTTAAATTCAGTAATTTAAGACGATCCGACGGAAGGCTTAGCTCGGCAAGGCCCACAAAATGGCAGCAGTCATGGTCAAGTAGCGAAAGAACTTGCCGATGGCCATGTAGAACACGCAGGGCCAGAACGGTAGATTGAGCCAGCCAGCCACCGCGCACAGAGGGTCGCCCACAATCGGCAACCAGCTGAGCAGGCAGGTTTTTGCTCCCCATTTACGCAGCCAAATGCGTACACGGCGCTCATGGCGCGAAAGCGTGCGTGGTGGTTTCGCTCCAGGTATATCGGGTAACCCGGCGCGGCGGCGCTGGCGCGTTGCGTGCCAGGCTTTGTGTGCACCCAGCCCCATCCACCAACTGATTGCCCCACCAATGGTGTTGCCTGCCGTGGCAGTGAAGATGGCAGCCCAGAACAAGTGGGGGTTCAGTTGTAGCAAGCCCACTACAGCCGGTTCGGACCCCATGGGCAGTAATGTGGCAGACACCAAGGCCACCACGAACAAGGTGCTCAGACCAAATTGGGGCAGTGCCAGCCACTGCAAAATTTCGTGAAACCATGCTTGCATCTGGCTGAGTGTAGGTGCATGTCTGCTGGCGGCAGACAGAGGCTTAGCCTAAGCTGGGGATATGAACATTGCATTGATCGAAGGAAAGTATGTGGCATGGCCCGTGGGTGGGGCGCTTTTGGCGGGGTTGATGGCGTGCTTGCCCGTGCAAGCCAAAGACAGTGCCCTTGCCATGAGCGACGAAGAAAAACTGATTGCGGCTGATTGCGCTCCGTTGTTGGACCAGGCCAATACGCGGCGGGCGATGCATGTTGTGCGCACGCAGTTACAGGCGCAAGGCATGAAGCTGGTGACCCAGGGCTGCCCTTTTGTGCGCACTGGCGTTGGCAATATGCAGCAGGTGCTGGATGTGCGTGTGCAGGTGACTGACAGCGATGTTGCAGCTCACTTTGTGCGTGGCCCCCTGGCGGATGGTGAAGAAGTAGATATGGGCACTGTGCACTTGGGCATACCTAGCCAGGCCCAAGGCTTGGGTGCAGGGCAGGAAGAAGAAGCCTCGCCCGATGTGCTGTTTAACCGCCAATGGCTGGCCGGTGTCATGAAAGCGCGGGGCCTGCAGACCGTGCAAGAACACTGGTGGGCTTTTGTGCCTGCGGCCACCCGCAACTGAAAACCAGTTGCGCAAGTGGGCTAGGGTTTACCTGATTCTTTGCTAGTGTCTTTGTAGCAGCAGAGGGTTGCTCATTTTTTGGGCAGATACAATACTGCCTCTTTCCCCATCGTCGATTGCTTTTCCCACCCATGACTGCGCTACGCATTGGTCAGCATACGCTGGCGAACAACCTGTTTGTTGCCCCCATGGCGGGTGTGACGGATCGGCCATTTCGTCAGTTGTGCAAGGCACTGGGGGCGGGCTATGCCGTCAGCGAGATGGTCACATCGCGCAAGGACTTGTGGAACAGCCTCAAGACCAGCCGCCGCGCCAACCACACGGGTGAGCCGGGGCCAATCTCGGTGCAAATTGCGGGCACGGATGCGCCCATGATGGCCGAAGCTGCCATCTACAACATCGAGCGCGGTGCGCAAATCATCGACATCAACATGGGTTGCCCGGCCAAGAAGGTCTGCAACAAGTGGGCAGGCTCTGCGCTGATGCAAAACGAGGCTTTGGCCGTAGAGATCGCCCAAGCCGTGGTCGAGGCTGCACGCCCTTTTAACGTGCCTGTCACGCTGAAAATGCGCACGGGCTGGTGTGATGCACAAAAAAATGCCGTCCTTTTGGCGCGGCAGTTTGAAGCGGTGGGCATTCAAATGCTCACGGTGCATGGCCGCACCCGCGAGCAGGGTTACAAAGGCTTTGCAGAGTACGACACGATAGCTGCAGTCAAACAGGCCGTGCATGTACCCGTGGTGGCTAATGGCGACATCACCAGCCCTGAAAAGGCGCGCGATGTGCTGGCCTATACCGGCGCTGATGCCGTCATGGTGGGCCGCGCAGCACAAGGCAGACCGTGGATTTTTCGCGAGATTGGTCACTTTCTGGCTACAGGTACGCACATGCCACCACCCTTGGTGGCTGAAGTGCGTAGCTTGCTGCTGGAGCACTTGCAAGACCACTATGGCCTGTACGGCGAGATAACCGGTGTGCGCAGTGCGCGCAAGCACATAGCATGGTACGTGCGGGCATTGCCTGGCGGGGAAGAGCTTCGACAACATATCAACACCATCGACGACTGCCAGGCGCAGTGGCAAGCTGTAGCGGATTACTTTGATCAGCTGGGCTTGCGGATGGAGCGTCTGCCACAGATCCCTGTGGTGGATGCAGAGCAAGAGATTGAGGAACTGGCTGCATGAGCGCCCCACACAACAACGACAACCAAAACATTGAGGAATGCGTGCGCGCAAGCCTGGAGAGCTATTTCAGCGATCTGGGCGGCGAGACGCCCAGCAATATGTATGACATGTTGCTGCGACTGGTGGAAAAACCGCTGCTGGACGTGGTCATGCAGCAGTCTGACAACAACCAGTCGCGTGCTGCGCAGTGGCTGGGGTTGAACCGCAACACCCTGCGCAAAAAACTCTTAGAGCATGAAATGCTTTAAGTGCACGGATTCCCTAGATTGATAGCTGTCAGCGCTTGCTAGATAAGCGCTAAGTAACGATTTCACTATTATTGAGTTGCACCATGAAAGCACTGCTCTCCGTCTCTGACAAGACCGGCATCGTCGAATTTGCTCAAGCCCTGCACGGTTTGGGTATTCAACTGCTGTCCACTGGCGGTACCGCCAAACTGCTGGCCGACAAAGGCCTGCCCGTGACTGAGGTGGCAGAAGTCACCAAGTTCCCTGAAATGCTGGATGGCCGCGTCAAAACCCTGCACCCCATGGTGCACGGCGGCCTGCTGGCTCGCCGCGAACTGCCCGAGCACATGGCTGCGCTCAAAGAGCACGGTATTGAAACCATCGATCTGCTGGTGGTCAATCTCTACCCCTTTGAAGCCACTGTAGCCAAGGCCGGTTGCACGCTGGCTGATGCGATTGAAAACATCGACATTGGTGGCCCGGCCATGGTGCGTTCTGCCGCCAAGAACTGGGCCGATGTGGGTGTGGTCACCGCTGCTGACCAGTACGACGCCGTGCTGGCCGAGCTGAAAACTGCTGGCAAGTTGAGCAACAAGCTGCGCTTTGAGCTGTCGGTGGCTGCATTCAACCGCATTGCCCAGTACGACGGTGCCATCAGCGACTACCTGTCTAGCGTGAAGTTTGAAGACGAAAAGCTGTCCGAGGCATATGTGCCTGAGCGCGCACAGTTCGGTGGTCAGTCCAACGGCCACTTCATCAAGGTGCAAGACCTGCGCTACGGTGAAAACAGCCACCAGCAAGCGGCCTGGTACCGTGATCTGTACCCCGCACCGGGATCGCTGGCTACTGGCGTGCAGCTGCAAGGCAAAGAACTGAGCTACAACAACATTGCCGATGCAGATGCCGCCTGGGAATGTGTCAAGAGCTTTGACGTACCTGCCTGCGTGATCGTCAAGCACGCCAACCCCTGCGGTGTGGCAATTGGCAGCGATGCGCACGAGGCTTATGCCAAGGCATTTCAGACCGACCCTACCAGTGCGTTTGGCGGCATCATCGCCTTCAACCGCGTAGTCGACAAGGCTGCAGCAGAAGCCGTGTCCAAGCAGTTCGTTGAAGTGCTGATGGCCCCCGAATTCACCGCTGAAGCGCTGGACATCTTCAAGAGCAAAGTCAATGTGCGCCTGATGAAGATTGCCCTGCCTGCAGGTGGCAAGACTGACTGGGAAAATGGCCGCAATGCAGTGGAGTCCAAGCGCATTGGCTCAGGCCTGCTGCTGCAAACTTCGGACAACCACGAGCTGACACTGGCCGACCTGAAGGTGGTGACTGTCAAGCAACCTACTGCGCAAGAGCTGCAAGATTTGCTGTTTGCCTGGAACGTGGCCAAGTTCGTCAAGTCCAACGCCATTGTGTTCTGCAAGAACGGCATGACGATGGGCGTGGGCGCAGGCCAGATGTCGCGTCTGGATTCGGCCCGTATTGCTTCGATCAAGGCCGAGGCGGCCAAGCTGTCGCTGCAAAACACAGTGGTGGCGTCGGATGCCTTCTTCCCCTTCCGCGATGGTCTGGATGTGGTGGTGGATGCCGGTGCAACCTGCGTGGCGCAGCCCGGCGGCTCCATGCGCGATCAGGAAGTGATTGACGCAGCGAACGAGCGCGGTGTGGCCATGGTGTTTACTGGCGTGCGCCACTTCCGTCATTGATCGTCTGGGGCAGCGCATTGCACGCTTGATGCGTCGTTGCAATCTCTGGCCGTAGTATTGCTGCGGCCTTCGGGATTGACGCCTCACCTTAGCGGCCCATCTTGCAATGGGTAGCGTGAACTGCACTGTTTTGGGAAGCCCTGGCACTCATCAGGTTGAGCGAGGCAATGCAAACTCGGCATGGTTGTTTCGGCACCATGCCGATTGTTTTTTGGAAAAGGACTTTTGCATGCAGGATTACGACGACGAGCCCGTGCAGCGGCCGCGCTGGTTGGGCTGGGTCATCATCATTGGCATGATTTTGGTGGTGCTGGGTTTGCTCAACTTGGGGGCGCGCATGATCATTGGCACCTCCTCAGACCAGGCCGCCGCACAGACGGTGGCCGCGGTGACTGAGCACAATCCGGCACTGATGGGCGGCAAGACCTTGATTGATGGCAGCGACTGCATGCGCTGTCACGGTGTGGAGCGCAAATTTGTGGGCCCGGGCTTGGTGGAGATTGCCCAGCGTTACAAGGACCGCGCAGATGCACAGACTTATCTGGCTCAAAAGATTCGACAAGGCAGCGTGGGGGAGTGGGGCCGCACCATCATGCCGCGCCATCCGCAGGTGACCGAAGCCCAATCGCTGGAAATGGCGCAATGGATCATGGCGCTGGCGGGTAGCAAAGCTCCGTAGCGGTTGCTCACTTCGAACTTGAAGACCCGATGCATATGTTGCTTGCATCGGGTTTTTTTGCGTCTATGAATGATGTAGCGCAGCTTGAAAGCGCTTGTAGTGCTCTGCACGCACTCTTTGTGAGTGTGGTGTTTGGCTATCGCTAAAATCCAAAGTTTGCCCCATAACGCGCACTAAACAAGCGTGCACAGGGGAGTAAGTGCAGGCTTTGTGTGTGATGTACGTGCAAACCCTATGCTTGCGTTTTTGAAACGAGAGCGTTACCTGTGCCATGGGCATTCAAGGTAACCAAAAGGGATTGCATGCAGTGGTTAAAAACCAAAACCGTCGCTCAGGCATTGGCCGATGCGGATGAGCCCGGGCGCCAGCTCAAGCGCAGCTTAGGCACCTTTGACTTGATGATTCTGGGCCTGGCTGTGGCTGTGGGAGCTGGTATTTTCTCGGTCGGTGCGCGCGCTGCAGGCACGTTTGCTGGCCCAGCGGTGATCTTTTCCTTCATCATCGCGGCGTTCACCTGCGCGCTGGCCATCATGTGCTACGCGGAGTTTGCGTCCAGCGTACCCGTCACAGGTAGCGCCTACACCTATACCTACCTCACCATGGGAGAAGGGCTGGCGTGGATCATTGGCTGGAATTTATTGCTGGAGATGATTTCTGCTGCCGCGGTGATTGCCAAATACTGGGGCATTTATCTGAGTACGGTGCTGTCGATTGCTGGCATTGATCTGTCATCCACCATCCAGCTCGGTGGCCTGACCATGTACTGGGGGCCGTTCTTCATCGTGGCCATATTCACCGTGCTGCTGATTGCGGGCACGCAGGTATCGGCCAAGGTGAACAACGTGTTCACCATCCTCAAGCTGGCGATCACCGTGTTTGTCATTGTGGTGGGCTTTACCTACATGAACACGGACAACTTCACGCCCTTCATTCCTCCGTCGCAGCCACCCGTCGTGGCGCATGGTGTGAGTGGTGATGTCTGGGGTCAGCCCATGCTGGCCTGGCTGTTTGGCGCGGCACCCAGCCAGTACGGCTGGCTGGGCGTGATCTCAGGCGCTTCGCTGGTGTTCTTTGCATTTTTGGGGTTTGACATCGTGGCCACGTCGGCCGAAGAGGTGAAAGACCCGCAGCGCACGCTGCCACGAGGCATTTTGGGCGGCTTGGCACTGGTCACCGTGCTCTACATTCTGGTCACACTGGCGTTGACGGGCATGGTGCCGTACACCGAGCTGGCCAAGGCCGAGAACCCTTCGCTGGCCACCGCGTTCATTGCTGTGGGGGCAGGCTGGGCTGCGCAAATCATCTCCGTCGGGGTGCTGGTGGGCATGACCACCGTGGTCATGGTGCTGCTGATGGGCAGCTCCCGCGTGTTGCTGGCGCTGTGCCGCGATGGCCTGCTGCCTCGCAGCTGGGGCGTTACATCGAAAAAGCGCCAAACGCCTGAGCGCCTGCAGATTGCTGTCGGGGTGGTGGTGGCTATCTTGGCAGGCTTTACTAAAGTAGAAGCGCTGGAGGAGATGATCAACATCGGCACGCTATCGGCCTTTGTGCTGGTCAGTGTGGGCATCCTCATCTTGCGCAAGAAGAACCCGCACAGCGCAGGCTATCGCGTGCCGTTGGTGCCGTTCCTGCCCGTGCTTTCTGCGCTGCTGTGCGTGTATTTGATGATGAATCTGACCACGCTGACCTGGGTGCGCTTTCTGGCGTGGATGGCACTGGGCGTGGTGGTCTATCTGGCTTACGGCATGCGCCATTCACGTTTGGCGCAAAGTAAATAATAAAGGGAGCGCATTGCGCTTTCCAGTCAACGTTTTTAGTATGAAAACTATTTGAAGTGATTGACTGGTAAGCGTTGGCAGCTTCTTTTTTTTAGAAACCCAATGTCTCAAACACATTGGGTTTTTTTGTAGCCTGTTTGTTTTACAGTGGCAGGCAAGGAGAGAGCTGATGATTCCCACAGGCCTTGGCCCAGACGGCCACACACGCTGCAAATGGTGCTTGGCCACCGATCGCTATATTCACTACCATGACCATGAATGGGGTTTCCCGGTCGCGGATGACCGCCGGCTGTTTGAGAAGATCAGCCTGGAAGCCTTTCAGTCGGGGTTGAGCTGGTACACCATCTTGCAAAAGCGCGAGAACTTCCGCGCAGCCTTTGCGCAGTTCGACTTTCATGCGGTGGCCCGCTTTACCGAGGCTGATGTGCAGCGCCTGCTGCAAGACGCAGGCATTGTGCGCCATCGTGGCAAGATTGAAGCCGTCATCCACAACGCAAGCCGGGCACTGGAGATGGTGCAGCAAGAAGGTTCGTTGGCTGCCTTCTTTTGGCGTTTTGCACCAGAAAAAAGTCATGCGGGCATTGCGTTGCAAGCACAGACGCCTGCATCGCAAGCTCTGGCCAAAGCACTGAAAAAACGTGGCTGGAAGTTCGTCGGTCCCACCACGGCCTATGCCTTCATGCAATCGATGGGCATGGTCAATGACCACGCCCCTGACTGCATGACACGCAGCCTGGTAGATGCGGCGAAACAAGCTTTTCAGGCACCACAATAAAACAAAGCCCTGCAGGCTGGGCGGCGTGCAGGGCTTGGTTGAAAGCTGAAAAAGCTTTTACAGCGTCTTGAACACTTCGCTGGCCGCTTCAATGGTGCGGTCGATATCGGCCTCGGTGTGAGCGGCGCTCACAAAACCGGCTTCATACAACGCTGGCGCAAAGTAATGGCCACGCTCGAGCATGCCGTGGAAGAACTTGTTGAACAACGCGCCGTCGGTTTTCATGACTTCGTGGTATGTCGCGGGCAGTTCGGGCAGCAGGTAAAAACCAAACAAGCCACCTTGCCAGTCGATGCTGAAAGGAATGCCTGCGGCATCGGCTTCGGACTTGAGGCCTTGCATCAACATGCCGGTCTTCAGGTGCAACTGCGCATGAAAGCCGGGCTGGCTGATCAGCTCCAGGGTCTTCAAGCCACAGGCTGTGGCAATCGGGTTGCCTGACAGGGTGCCCGCCTGGTAGACCGGGCCCAGGGGCGAGAGCTTTTCCATAATGTCGCGGCGCCCGCCAAAGGCTGCCATGGGCATGCCGCCGCCAATGACCTTGCCAATCACCGTCAGGTCAGGCTGAAAGCCTTCAATTTGCTGCGCGTAAATGCTTTGCGCGCAGCCCAGAGCTACGCGAAAGCCGGTCATGACTTCGTCATAAATCATCAGCGCACCGTGCTCTTGGGTCAGCTCGCGGATGCGGCGCGTGAAGTCGACCGAAGCGCGCACAAAGTTCATGTTGCCGGCAATCGGCTCCATGATCACGCAGGCAACCTCGCTGCCAATCTTGGCAAAGGCTTCTTCCAACTGGGCGATGTCGTTGTACTCCAGCACGATGGTGTCTTTGACCACGTCGGCAGGCACACCCGCAGAGGACGAAGAGCCAAAGGTGGCCAAACCCGAGCCAGCCTTGACCAGCAGCGAATCAGCGTGCCCGTGGTAGCAGCCGTTGAACTTGATGATCTTGGTGCGGCCGGTGTAGCCACGCGCCAGACGCAGGGCGCTCATCCCGGCCTCAGTGCCAGAAGACACCATGCGCACCATTTCCATGGAGGGAACCAGTTCGCGGATTTTTTCCGCCAGCACCACTTCACGTTCTGTCGGAGCGCCAAAGCTGAAACCTTCAAGCACGGCGGCTTGCACGGTCTCCAAAACTTCTGGGTGACCGTGGCCCAAAATCATGGGGCCCCACGAACCGATGTAATCCACAAACTGCTGGTCGTTGGTGTCCCAAAAGTAGGGGCCTTGGGCACGTTTGACAAAGCGGGGCACGCCGCCCACCGCGTTGAAAGCGCGCACTGGCGAGTTCACGCCGCCTGGGATCACGCCCTTGGCGCGTTCGAACAAAGGAAGATTCAAATCAGTGTTTGGTGTCATGAGAAGGCAGCACAAAGCCCTCAAGGGGCGGTTGATGCCCCTCTTGAGAGGGGCTGGTAGGCAGTGGTTCCTCGGTATCTTCGCTGCTTTCGGCGGCGTCCACACCATCTTCGGGTTGCGCCCAAAACATCCGGTCGGGTATGAGTTGACCCATGCCCGGGCGAAAACCGTTGGCAAGGCTGCGGTCCAGATACTCCAGCGCTTCCTGAGAAGCAGCGCCCAAGTCATTGCCAGCGGCCAGCAAAGCGGTCAAAGCTGCCGAAAGTGTGTCGCCAGCGCCATTGAAGCTGCCATCAAACAATTCAAACTTGCTGCTGCCAATCACGGTCTCGGTGGAAGCCAGAACGTTGTCAATATGTTGTTCAGGCAGTGGAATGCCTGTGACCAAAACAAAAGGTACGTCCAGCGCCTCGGCGGCTTTGGCGATGTCACGTGCAGTGGGGCTGCGGCTGTGGCTCCAGTCAGGAAGCAGCCAGCGGCTCAAGGTTCCGTGGTTGCCAACCAACACTGAAGTTTGAGGCATCACAAGAGCTTGAAACGCATCCAGATATTCTTCCAGACCGTCACCTTGCCACCAAGATAAGTCAGGCATGTAGCTGACAACGGGGATATCGGGGTAGTCGCTCGCCAGCTCGGCAATGGCCGCCAAGTTGGCAGGACTGCCCGCAAAGCCCACTTTGATGGCGCGAACCGGGATGTCTTCCAGCACAGTGCGAGCTTGGTCGGACACGGCTTCATCGTCGATGCAGGTGTGCGAGAAAACATGGCTGGTGTCGCGTACCACTACGCCAGTGACGATGGCCACAGGGTGGCCGCCCACTGATGCAATGGTCGTTATGTCGGCCGTGAGGCCGCCTGCTCCACTGGGGTCGCAGGCGTTGAAACACATCACGCACATGGGCTGCGCGAGAGCGGTTTCTGTGCTGTCGGGGGTATTTTTTGCAGTTGGAACTGCTGGGGGCTGAAATGCCATGCGTTGTTCCAATGACCGTCGTTCTGTCAAGAGGGCCTTGGTAGGTGCCTAGATACAATGATTGCATTCTATTGGAAGCGACTTTAAGCTGTGACTGACCCTAAAACTTGGATGTGTTTGATTTGTGGCTGGATGTATGACGAGACGGTGGGTGATCCTGAGCACGGCATCCCAGCAGGTACTCGGTGGGAGGATGTGCCAGATGACTGGACATGCCCCGAATGTGCCGTCAGTAAATCTGAATTTGAGATGGTCGAAATTTGAGTGGACGACAGGTGCTGTGTAGCCCTGTTGGGGATTTTTTATAACCCAGGGGGCGTTTCAAATTGAGTACAGCAGGAGCATCCTTCAAAGTGCTGGTCGTAGATGACAGCAATACTATTCGCCGAAGCGCGGAAATTTTTCTCAAGCAAGGCGGCCACGAAGTGCTGTTGGCCGACGATGGATTTGATGCACTGGCCAAGGTCAATGATTTTCAGCCACAGCTGATTTTTTGCGACATCTTGATGCCTAAATTGGACGGCTATCAAACGTGCGCAATTATCAAGCGCAACCCCCTTTTTTCTGGCACGCCAGTTGTCATGCTTTCGTCCAAAGACGGGGTGTTTGACAAGGCTCGCGGCCGCATGGTCGGCTGCCAAGAATATCTCACCAAGCCATTTACAAAAGACCAGCTGTTGCAAGCGGTGCAGCAGTTTGGCCGTGTCGCGCCTGTTGCTGTCTGAATCTAATAAAACGAGAGGAGAGGGCCATGTCCATTCAAAAGGTATTGGTTGTGGATGACTCGAAAACCGAGTTGATGTATTTGACGGACCTGCTGCAAAAGCAAGGCTATCTAGTGCGCACTGCGGAGAATGCGCAAGAAGCGATTGCCCGTTTGGGTGAAGAAAAGCCGGATCTCATCTTGATGGATGTGGTTATGCCCGGCCAAAACGGTTTTCAGCTGACGCGCACTATTGCGCGCGACGCTAACTATGCCGACGTGCCCATCATCATGTGCACTAGCAAGAATCAAGAAACCGACCGTGTATGGGGCTTGCGACAGGGTGCACGTGACTACATCACCAAACCCGTTGACTCCACTGAGCTGCAAGCCAAGATTGCTGCGCTGAACAACGCGTAAGCGGATAGCTATGGCTAATCGACAAGCGCTGCGTGAATTGCAGACGCGCCTGGCAGACCGTCTGCAAGCTGCGCGTACAAATACTGCCCTTGGAGCGAGCTGGCTGGCTGTCCAGATGGGGAGGCATAACTATTTACTGCCTCTTGAACAGGCCGGCGAAATTTTTTCGTGGCCAGGTGTGCTGCGCGTGCCCTATACCAGCTCATGGTTTTGGGGAGTAGCCAACTTGCGTGGAAGTTTGGCTGGCGTCGTTGATATGTGTGCATACCTTGGGCATCCCATCGAGCGCACGGAGCAATCTTTGCATGAGGTGAGCTTGCTGACGATCAACCCAGCTTTGCAAGTGAATGCGGCTTTGGTGGTCGATCGTTTGATGGGCCTGCGCAGTGCGGATGACTTTATCTCGACGCCTGTTGAGGCAGCGCAGGAGCCAGGACGGGCGCAGCCGGGTATGGTCGGTGCTAGCAGCTACACAGATAGTGCCGGTAGCGTTTGGCAGGTTTTGCAATTGCATCAGTTGGTGCAGTCTCCGCAATTCCTGAGCATTCGCGTCTGATCTTTTGATTCTTCGAGGTTGAGCATGTCTTTATTCCAGCAGGTCAGTGGTATTTTTCGTCGTACACCCAAGGGTGAAGATGAAAAATTGGAAGCGGTAGGCGCAGATGACTCCTCGCAGCACATGCTGAGCGCGGATACGCTGCAAAGCGTCCAAGATACGAATCTGATGGACGAAATGCCTCTGGAGCAGAGCGATATCAATTTGCCTTTGCTCGGCCCTGCCCCCGCCGCTACCCATCAGCGACGTTTGCTGACCATGGTTGCGCTGGGTATTGTGCTTTTGGCCTTGGTGGCAGGTTGGGTGTTGCAGCAGGCCGATCGCTCTGCCAAGCAACTGGCCGCAACAGGCCAGTCATTGATGCAGTCACAGCGTTTGGCTAAATCGGTGACCCAAGCCTTGCTTGGCAAGGAGCAGGCATTTGTGGAGCTCAAGGACAGTGCCGCTGTTTTGGGCCGCAATGTGCGGGCTCTGGCTCAGGGGGATGCTGAACTCGGTGTTCAAAGCGTGGATTCGTCGTTTGAAGAGGACCTGGGCTCTGTCAGCACCTTGGCGCAGCGTGCCGAAAATAATGCCAAAGCGGTGCTGGCGCAAAAGGATGTTTTGATACAGGCAGGCGATGCCTTGCGCTCTATCAATCGCCAGTCTTCCAGCTTGCTGGAGCTGGCGGAGGCGGTAGCCAATACCAAATTACAGGTCGGCGCATCTCCTGCAGAGATCGCAGCATCCAGCCAGTTACTGATGCTGACACAGCGTATTGGCAAGTCCGCCAATGAGTTTCAAACAATTGATGGTATTAGTCCCGAAGCAGTTTTTTTGCTGGGCCGCGACCTGAACTCTTTCAAGGAATTGGCTGAAGGGCTGTTCAAGGGAAGTGCAGAGCTGCGATTGCCAGCCGCACGGGACCCGCAGGTACGGGAGCAACTGGCCGCGATGCTGGAGGAGTATGAGCAAACACGCGTTCAATCCACCGCAATTTTGGGTAATTTGCAGGGGCTGGTAGCCGCGCGCGAAGCGCAAAATGCCATCATTGCAGACAGTGAGCCACTGCGTTTGCAACTGGAGAATTTGCAAACCAAGTTGTCCGGCCAAGCCGGTATTTCTGCGGGGCAGATGGCCTTGCTGGTGTTGCTGGGCTTGTTTGTATTGGCTTGTGGCGTTGGTATTTCGCGGGTGCAACTGCTGGACAGCCGCCAGCGCCAAGAGCTGGCAGAGCAGCAGCAGCGCGATGCTCGGCACCAGGAACAAGAGGCCAAGCGTGTCAATGACGCCAACCAGGCCGCTATTTTGCGCTTGATGAACGAGTTGCAAAACGTGGCTGAGGGTGACTTGACCCAAGAGGCAACGGTGACGGAAGACATTACCGGGGCGATTGCTGACTCTGTGAATTACACGGTCGAAGAATTGCGATTGCTAGTGGGCAGTGTGCAAAACACAGCGACACGGGTGGCGCGCACGACAGCGCAGGTAGACAGCACGTCGTCCGAGTTGCTGGCCACTTCTGCCGAACAGTTGCGTGAAATTCGTGAAACAGGTCAATCGATTCTCGACATGGCCTCGCGAATTAATACGGTGTCAGGCCAGGCCCAAGAATCAGCCACGGTGGCGCGCCAGTCCTTGCAAGCGGCTGAGCAGGGTCAGCAAGCGGTGCAAAACACGATTGGGGGTATGAATGCCATTCGTGACCAAATTCAAGAAACCTCTAAACGTATCAAACGGCTGGGTGAGTCGTCCCAGGAAATTGGCGAAATCACAGAGCTGATCTCTGACATTACCGAGCAAACCAACGTGCTGGCGCTCAATGCTGCTATTCAGGCCGCCTCTGCGGGCGAAGCGGGCCGGGGCTTCTCGGTTGTTGCGGAAGAAGTTCAGCGTCTGGCGGAGCGTTCCGCCGATGCGACACGGCAGATTTCTGCGCTGGTTAAAACCATTCAGACTGATACACAGGATGCTGTGGCTGCGATGGAGCGCTCCACCCAGGGTGTGGTGGAGGGTGCCAAACTCTCTGACTCAGCGGGTACGGCACTGACCGAAATTGATCGAGTTTCACGCCGTTTGGCCGAGCTGATCGAGCAAATTTCGTACACCGCGCAAAGTGAAGCTGCGCTGGCCAACGATGTGGCGGGCAATATTCAGCACATTTTTGCGGTGACAGAGCAAACCGGTGACAGTACACGCACCACCGCGGAGCAGGTGCGTGACCTGGCGCACATGGCCGAAGAGCTGCGTCAATCGGTATCTCGATTCAAAATCGACTGAGTCTCCCGTACATGGCGGCAATGACAATTTGCGCACGCAATCACGGCAGAGATAAGCCAAGGATGGATGATGTTACCCACTGAAGTCACTGCACCAACGGGAGGGAATACCTCTCAAGGGGATCAAGATTTAGGCCCATTGGCATGGGTGCTTGATGAGCTGCGCAAGTCGCTGGATAGTGCGGTCAAAGCCACTCGCCGTTTTGTGAGAGAGGCGGAAGAGGTTCGTGATTCAGACTTGGCTGCTTTAGACAGCAGTCCGCTGCGCATGGCCAAGCAGCAGTTGCACCAAGCTTGCGGTGCCTTGGAAATGGTCGGGATGCCACAGGTCGCTTTGCTGCTGCGGGCCATGGAAACCGCCGTGCAGCATTACGTGCAAAACCCCCGTGATTGCACCGATGCTGTTGCGCTTACCTTAGAAAAATCCAGTTTTGCTGTGCTGGAGTTTTTAGAAGCCGTGCTAGCAGGCAAGCGCACTTCTGCGGTGTCCTTATTTCCTCAGTATCGAGATATACAGGCCTTGTACGGTAACGAAGGCAAGGTGCACCCTGCAGATCTGTGGCCGATCGAGCGCCGGTTGCGTGACCCAGACCTACCACGCCAAGTTCCGGCGCTGGGTTATGCACCAGAGCAACGCAAGATCTTGGACACAGCGGTTTTGCAAATCGTGAAGGGTCAGGACATTGCTGCAGCCAGTGCACGCGTATGTGACGTTTGTTTGGGCTTTGCGCAAGCGCAGTCCGAAATGCCCATGCGCATTTTCTGGAAGGTGGCTGCTGCTTATTTCGATGCGATGGCCCACGGGCTGCTCAACGCAGATATCTACGCCAAACGGATGGCTTCTCGGGTGTTGATGGTGTGTGCTGCTTTGGCCAAGGGCGAACCTGTTGCGCCTGAGCGGTTGTTGCAAGACATGCTTTTCTTTTGTGCCCAAGCTGGGACGGGCGCTGAAGCGGCAAAAAACGCCACGATCTGGCAGGCTGTCTATGCCAGTTTCGGGCTGCAGCGACACGCCGTTGTAGATTATGAGCGTGCACACTTTGGTCGATTTGATCCTGCTGTATTGACGCAAGCACGCAAGCGGATTGCGACGGCAACAGAAATTTGGTCGACGCTGGCTGGGGGGGATGTCAACAAGATCAAGCCGGCGGTGGATCAATTCACGCTGGTGTGTGACTCGTTGGCCAAATTGCACCCTGAGAGCCATGTTCTGGCTAAAGCCTTGATGCAGGTCATGCACAGCGTGGCAGCCAAAGGACAGCCGCCCTCTACGGAAGTTGCGATGGAAGTTGCAACTTCGGTGCTCTATTTGCAGGCCGCGTTTGCTTCTTTGGATATTGCAGATTCAGCGATGTCATTGCATGGCGAAACGCTTGCCAATCGCCTGACCTCAGTATTGGCGGGCCATGCTTCGCAGCCACTGGCGCCGTGGATGGAGCAGCTGTACCGGCAGGTGAGCGACCAGCAAACCATGGGCAGTGTGCTTGGAGAGTTGCGTGGAACTCTGGGTGGAGCAGAAAAACTGCTTGATCAGTATTTCCGCAATCCAGCAGACACCACTCTGCTGGCACCTGTTGCGTCGCATTTGTCGCAAATGCGGGGTGTGCTGTCTGTCTTGGGGCTGGAGCCTGCGTCACAGGCCATGGTGCGCATGCGCCAGAACGTGGAGCGTTTGCAGTCAGAGGATGTGCCTGAGGCAGAGCAGCAAGTACTGTTTGAAAAAATGGGCAATAGCTTGGGTGCCCTAGGATTTTTGATCGACATGCTCAGCTACCAGCGCAACATGGCGCGCAAGCTGTATGAGTTCGATGAAAAAGAGGGTGAACTCAAGCTGCTGATGGGGCGCGTGCGTGTGCGCTCCAGTGATGACAATCAAAAGCATGTGTCAGAGGTGGTGCAGGCACGCGTTGAGCAAATTGTGCAGCCAGTGGTGTTGTCACGGGGCGTATCTGCAGAGGCGCAGAAAACCCCAGAGCACATTGCGCAACCAGCCATGCCGGACCTGTCCATGACCGCAGTATCTGAAGGGGCTGTACTGCCTGCTGCGCCTGCCGTGGCAAGCGAGGCTGCAGCCGCTTTGCAGGTGGCAGACGAAGATACTGACTGCGAATTGCTTGGTATTTTTCTGGAGGAAGCCCGCGAGGTGGTGGGCAGCGGCCGGAATGCTTTGCAGACATTGGCGCAAGAGCCTTCCAACTTGAGTGAGCAGACTGTTTTGCGCCGCGCCTTTCATACCTTGAAGGGCAGTTCACGCATGGTTGGGCTGGATGATTTTGGCCAGGCGGGCTGGGCCATGGAGCAAATGCTCAATGCATGGCTGGCTGAGCAAAAGGCCATGCCGCAGCCTATGCAGCAACTGGCTTTGCAGGCTTTGAATGGATTTGATACCTGGGTCAACGCCATTGAGGTCGATGGAGCCCCGCAGTGGCAGTCGGCGCCCTTCAGGGCCAGTGCAGATGCCATGCGATTGGATTCCCGCTTTATCGCGCTGGATATGGCTGCCGTGCAAGGCAAGGCTGCGAGTGATGTTGCCGAGCCCATTGTCGCTATTGAGGCACAGCAGCACTTCGCAGTCGATGCTCTGTCTTTGACAGAAACACTGCCGGCACAAAGCACTGCAGAGCAGGTGTTTTTGGAAGAGACCGCAACTGCAGACCTCGATGAGGAAACACTTTTAGCGACAGTGCCGGAGGCAGCAGACTTTGCGTTGTCATTGGACCATTTCGGTGACGTGGATGCAGCGGCACCTGCTGAATCCGGGCCAGTGGCCACCGAGGCGCAAGAAATCAGCTTTGATGAATTCGATGCTTTGCTGCAGGCTGCGGGGGATGGTGTTTCAGCCCCCATCCTGTCTTCTGTCGAAGACGCATTCCCTGCACCATTGACGCTAGAAGCAGATGGCGTAGAAAAAACCGAACTGGCTGACGTACAGGCAGCGGTTGTGCATGCCAGCATTGAGCCAGCCGAGCCTGTGGACAGTGTCGAAGCGATGGCCGATCAGCTGTCGCTTGACGCTGAGTCGACTCCGGGTGATGTGCCTGAGCCGGTCGCAACGACCAAGCAAATTGGTGATCTGTCGATTGCGTTGCCCTTGTTCAACGTTTACTTGGGCGAGGCCGAGTCATGGTCTTACCGTTTGCTCGACGCGTTGACGGCCTGGCAAGAAAACCTGGACGAAGCACAGCCGGACATGGTGATCGCGTGGGCGCACTCATTGGCAGGAAGTTCTGCAACGGTTGGGTTTGTCCAATTGTCAGGACTGGCGCGGCAACTGGAGCATGCGCTGGACCACGTGCAACCGCAGGCACATGGCGTGGCTGCACAGGTGCAGTGCTTTGTGCAAGCGGCAGAAGAAATTCGTGGACTGTTGCACCAATTTGCGGCTGGATTTTTGCGCAGTGCCTCCCCCGAGGTGCTGGCGCAGTTGCAGCAAATTTTGGATGCAGAGGTGCGGCTGACTCCGTTGGTGTCGTCCAGGGCTGCCACACAGGCGGTTGAGGCACCTGCACTGCATGAAGATGGCGCTGAGGCTTTTGCACCGCGCGGCGAAGTGCCGAGCGACGGTGTTGAGCCAACCTTGACCATGGGCTTGACGGCACCGCAAGACGATGACATTGATGCCATCGATGTGATTGATTCCGACCTCTTTCCTATTTTTGAAGAGGAAGCCGTTGAGTTGCTGCCAACGATGGGCGCTGCCATGCGCGATTGGGCTGCGCACCCCACCAGAGTGGAGGCGCGCAGCACACTGTTGCGTGCCTTGCATACGCTCAAAGGCAGTGCGCGCCTGGCAGGCGCGATGCGCATGGGCGAGATGGCGCACCGGCTAGAGTCGGCCCTGGAAGCACTGGATGTGGATACCGCCACGACAGAGCAGATTGAGCCGCTGTTCACGCGCCTGGATGCCATTGATGCCAATTTCAATGTGCTGCGTGCAATGGATGCACAGGCACAAGCAGCGCCTTGGCATGCGCAACCTGAGGCGCAAGCGCAGCAGCTGCCTCCTGTGGCGGCGGTTGATGCCGTGCTGCCGCTGGTAGCCGCACAGCTATCGCCCCTGGGGGCGACATCGCCAAGTCTGGCGCCTAGCCCATTGCCTGTGGCTCAAACCTGGGTCAACCCTACGTTGGCGGGCGTGCGCCAGGGCTCACAACCTACGGTGCGCGTGCGTTCGAACTTGCTGGATCGGTTGATCAATGAGGCTGGCGAAGTGATGATTGCTCGCTCGCGGCTGGATGAGCGCGTGGGCAGCATCAAGGCATCGCTGGGTGATTTGACCCATAACCTGGACCGTCTGCGCCAGCAACTGCGTGATATTGAGGTGCAGGCTGAATCGCAGATGCAGTCGCGCATGCAGCTGTCCAAGGAGGCGGGCGCTGATTTTGATCCCCTGGAGTTTGACCGTTTTACGCGCGTGCAGGAGCTGACGCGCATGATGGCCGAGTCTGTCAACGACGTGGCCACGGTGCAGCGCACTTTGCTGCGGGATGTGACTGGCGCGGAAGACGATCTGATTGCACAGGGCCGTCAGGCACGTGAACTACAGCGCGACTTGCTGCGCACGCGCATGGTGGAATTTGATTCCATCTCCGAGCGTCTGTACGCCGTAGTGCGATTGACGTCCAAGGAAACGGGCAAGCAGGTCAAACTGGGGCTGTCTGGCGGCACGATTGAGATGGACCGCGGCGTGCTGGAACGCATGGTGCCGGCGTTTGAACATTTGCTACGCAACTGTGTGGACCACGGTATTGAATTGCCCGAGCAACGCAAGGCTGCGGGCAAGAGCGTAACGGGCACGATCAGTGTGCAGGTGGAGCAATCAGGCAACGATGTTGCGGTGACTTTCCAGGACGATGGTGCTGGCCTGAATGTGGCTCGTATCCGTGCCAAAGCGCTGGCGCTGGGCCTGATTGCTGGAGACGAAACCATTGATGCAACCCGCGCCGCGCAACTGGTGCTGATGCCGGGCTTTACCACCGCAGAGCAATTGACGGGGGTCTCGGGTCGTGGCATCGGCATGGATGTGGTACGCACAGAGGTGCAGGCATTGGGCGGGCGCATTGAAACGAGCAGTGAGGAAGGCCAAGGCTCTTCATTCCGCTTGGTGCTGCCTTTGACAACCGCTGTGACGCAAGTGGTCATGTTGCGCGCAGGGGAGTTCTCTGTCGGTGTACCAGCCAGTCTGGTTGAAATGGTGCGCCGGGTCAGCCTGAGTGATTTGGAGGCGGCCTATCGCAGTGGCGAATTGCTGGATGGCGATGCACGCATTCCATTCTTCTGGGCCGGTGCGGTCTGGAGCCAGACACCACGCAGTTTGGACATTGGGGCGGGCAAGACGCGGCCCGTGATCATCTTCCGCAGTGCATCACAACGTATTGCACTGCACGTGGATGAAGTGCTGGGTAACCAGGAAGTGGTGGTGAAAAATTTGGGCCCGCAAATGTCGCGTTTGCCGGGGTTAACGGGCATGTCCGTGCTGGCATCGGGCGCTGTAGTGCTCATTTACAACCCGGTAGCATTGACTGCGGTGTACGGCGAGCACATTCAACAGCTGGGCCAAGGTTTGCCTGCGCTGCTGGATGAACACACCGCCAAGCAGTTGCAGCGTGAAGCTGTGTCGACGGATCCGGTGACGGGACTGGCGTCTTCCAGCCAAGTGCCTTTGGTGATGGTTGTGGATGACTCCATCACCGTGCGCCGGGTCTCCCAGCGCTTGTTGCAGCGTGAGGGCTACCGGGTGGTGACGGCAGCCGATGGCCTGCAGGCCCTGGAGAAGCTGCAAGACGAAGTGCCTTGCGTGGTGTTGTCAGACATTGAAATGCCGCGCATGGATGGCTTTGACTTGCTGCGCAACATCCGTGCACAAGAGCGGTTGCAGCAGTTGCCCATCATCATGATCACTTCACGCATTGCACAAAAGCACCGTGATCACGCCATGCAATTGGGGGCCAACCACTATCTGGGCAAACCGTACTCAGACGAAGAGCTGATGGGTTTGGTGCACCACTACGCGGTGGGCCAAGCTTTGCCAGTGGCGCGTACCGAAGCCACCATAGAGGTCAGTAGTACCAGCTGATGGACTGGGTGGATTGAAAAAGAGAGCTTTTGGCGCTGGTGTTTATTGAGTTTGCAATGTAAAACACATTGAAAGCTAATGAATGCAAGCGCTGATAGCTCTCTTTTTATTGAATGCTGCGGTATGTACGCACTACCCAAGGGCTTAGCTCGCAGCGTGATTGCTGGGGCGGTTCACCGTTAAAATGCACAGTTATGCCCGCTGAATCTGTGTCCATTAACCTGACGCACCATTTTCTGATCGCCATGCCCGGTCTGGAAGATGAGTCCTTTTCCCGCAGCGTGGTGTATTTGTGTGAGCACAACGAGCGCGGAGCGCTTGGCCTGATCATCAACAAGACCTCCACGCTGAGTTTGCAAGCGCTGCTGCACAAAATCGATCTGCCTTTGGGTCGCCAGGATTTGCAAAATGATCTGGTCTTGCGCGGTGGCCCCGTACAAACCGACCGAGGCTTTGTGCTGCACGACCCCATCATCATCGAAGGCGCCAAGGACGATGAATCGGCCTACGCCTCCACCATGACCATTCCCGGTGGGCTGGAGATGACCACATCCAAAGACGTACTGGAAGCCATTGCCCATGGCGCTGGCCCACGCCGTGTGCTGGTGACGCTGGGCTATGCCTCGTGGGGCGAGGGGCAACTGGAGTCAGAACTGGGCGAAAACACCTGGCTGACGGTGGATGCGGACCCGCAAGTCATCTTTGAGACCCCGATCGAAGAGCGTTACAACAAGGCCATGGGCCTGCTGGGTCTGCAGCCCTGGATGCTGTCTCCCGACGCAGGACGCGCATGAATACCAATACCTCTGACACACGGCCCAGCAACGCTGCTGCACAGGCCGTGGACATGCCTGCGCAATGCCCTGCGCACATTCAGCAGTTTCTGGCCTTTGACTTTGGCACCAAGCGCACGGGCGCTGCCTCGGGCAATCGCGTGTTTGGCGCGGCCAGCCCGCTGCCCACCATCAAGGCCGAAGGCGCTGATGCGCGCTTCGCCGCGGTCGAAAAACTGATCAAAGAGTGGCAGCCACAAGCGCTTGTTATTGGCGTGCCGTACCACCCCGATGGCAACCCGCACGAAAACACGGTCAAGGCGCTGAAGTTTGGTCGCCAGTTGCGCGGTCGCTTCAACCTGCCTGTTTATGAAGTGGATGAACGCTACAGCACCACCGAAGCCTTGGCCGGCGGTGCCAAAGATGCCGATGCTGCATCGGCTTGCATCATCTTGGAGCAATTTTTGAGGAGCATTGCATGAGTCTTTCCGCTGGTTCTTTGGTGCTGGATGCCGAGGCCCTGTACCGTGAGTTGCTGCGCGGCGTGCGCAGCCTGATGGGCCCGAACACGCAACTGGTGGGCATTGCCTCCGGCGGGGCGTGGCTGGCGGAGCGTTTGCACAAAGACTTGGGGCTGCCGGGCAGCGCGGGTGTGCTGTCGTCGGCGCTGCACCGCGATGATTTTGCGCAGCGCGGCATGTCGCAAAGTGTGCAAACCCAGATCGATTTTGACGTCAACGATGCCGACATTCTGGTGATGGACGATGTGCTCTACACCGGACGCACGGTGCGCGCCATCTTGAACGAGTTGTATGACTACGGCCGCCCCGCCTGTGTGCGCCTGGCCGTGCTGGTGGACCGTGGTGGCCGTGAGCTGCCCGTGGCCGCTGAGTTTGCCGCCGCCCGTGTGGCGCTGCCCGCCAGCCAGTCGCTGGCGCTGGCACGCAGTGACGACGGCACCTTCCACTTCGAAGTCAAAGAGGTCTAAACGTGCTGTACAAGCGCAATCCCCAACTGAACAAGAACGGTGAGCTGATTCACCTGCTCTCCACTGAAGGTCTGTCCAAAGACATCCTCACGCAGATTCTGGATACGGCCAGCAACTTCGTCAGCGTCAATGACCGCGAAGTCAAAAAAGTACCGTTGCTGCGTGGCAAGAGCGTGTTCAACCTGTTCTTTGAAAACAGCACGCGCACGCGCACCACGTTTGAAATTGCGGCTAAGCGCCTGTCAGCCGATGTGTTCAATCTGGACATCGCGCGCAGCTCGGCCAGCAAGGGGGAAACGCTGCTGGACACCATTGACAACCTCTCGGCCATGGCTGCCGATGTGTTTGTGGTGCGCCACAGCGAATCCGGCGCGCCTTACCTGATTGCCCAGCATGTGGCCCCGCATGTGCACGTGGTCAACGCCGGTGACGGCCGCCACGCACACCCGACACAGGGCTTGCTGGACATGTACACCATCCGCCATTACAAGAAGGATTTCTCCAACTTGCGCGTGGCGATTGTTGGTGACGTGCTGCATTCGCGCGTGGCGCGTTCCGACATTCACGCGCTGACCACGCTGGGCGCTGCTGAAGTGCGCGTGGTCGGCCCGCGTACGCTGGTGCCTGCTGACATGGCCAGCATGGGTGTGCGCGTCTTTCATAACCTGGAAGACGGCATCAAGGACTGTGACGTCATCATCACGTTGCGCCTGCAAAACGAGCGCATGAGTGGTGCGCTGCTGCCTTCCAGCCAAGAGTATTTCAAGAGCTTTGGCCTGACAGAAAAGCGCCTGGAGCTGGCCAAGCCTGACGCCATCGTCATGCACCCCGGCCCTATCAACCGTGGCGTGGAGATTGACTCTGCCGTGGTAGATGGGCCGCAGGCCGTGATCCTCTCGCAGGTGACGTTTGGTATCGCCGTGCGTATGGCTGTGATGTCGATCGTTGCCGGCAACGAAGCCTGACATGTCAAGCCATCCGCCTGATGCGCTGTATGCCCTGCCCCTTCTCACGCTGCAAGCGGCAGGAAGGGGCGCGACACCATCGTGGCGGGTCGGCACTGGCGCGGTGTCTCTGGCGAAAGCGTTCACGCCACGCGCAGGGGACGAGAAGTGATAAATATTTTTATAGCTGTTAGTGCTTGGTGCATAAGGGCTAGCAGCCAATTTGGTGTGAATCCATGAAAATCTTGATTCAAAACGGTCGCGTGATGGATCCCGCCCGCGGGATGGACCAAATCTGTGATGTCGCCGTAGCGGCTGGCCGTGTGGTGTCCATCGGCCAAGCACCTGCTGGCTTTGAGGCGGACCGCGTGGTGGATGCTTCTGGCCTGTGGGTTCTGCCCGGTCTGGTGGACCTGGCTGTGCGCTTGCGCGAGCCTGGCCACGAGCATGAAGGCATGCTGCAGTCTGAAATGGCGGCCAGCGTGGCCGGTGGGGTAACCAGCCTGGTGTGCCTGCCTGATACCGAGCCTGTGCTGGATGAGCAGGGACTGGTTGAAATGCTCAAGCTGCGTGCTGAGAATTTGCACCAGTCGCGCTTGTTCCCTATGGGCGCGCTGACCAAGGGCTTGCAAGGCGAAGTGCTCACCGAGATGGCCGAGCTGACGGAGTCGGGCTGCGTGGCTTTTGGACAGGCCGATGTGCCCCTGCCCAGTATCACTACGCTCAGCCGTGCCATGAGCTATGCCAACACCTTTGGGTATGCCGTATGGCTGCGCCCGCAGGACAAAGATTTGGGCAAGGGTGTTGCCGCCAGCGGCGCGCTGGCCACGCGCATGGGTTTGTCGGGCGTGCCAGTGGCCGCCGAGACCATTGCACTGCATACGATTTTTGAGCTGATTCGTGGCTCTCAAACCCGTGTACACCTGTGCCGCATCTCCAGCGCTGCTGGTGTGGAGCTGGTGCGCAAGGCCAAGGCCGAAGGTTTGAACATCACGGCGGATGTCTCCATCAATTCGCTGCATCTGACCGAAAACGATATTGGCTACTTTGACAGCAGCGCACGTTTGATACCGCCTTTGCGCCAGCAGCGTGACCGCGATGCATTGTCTGCCGCCTTGGCAGATGGCACCATCGATGCACTGGTGTCTGACCATTGCCCGGTAGATGACGATGCCAAGGTGCTGCCTTTTGCTGAAGCAGAAGCGGGTGCTACCGGCGTAGAGCTGCTTTTGTCGCTGGCCGTGAAATGGTCGCAAGACGGCGCAATTCCTCTGACGCGCGCTTTGGAGGTGGTTACCGCTGCCCCGGCACACGTGCTGGGTGGTGCTCTGGGCACTTTGCAAGCCAGTTTAGGGCAACTTGTGGAGGGTGGTGTGGCGGACTTGTGCGTGGTCAACCCGCAAGCTGCGTGGACCGTGGCAGCGCCAGAACTGGTCAGCCAGGGCAAGTGCACGCCTTTCAACGGTTACGAGCTGCCAGCCCGTGTGCAACTGACGCTGGTGAACGGCCATGTGGCTTTTGAGCGCGGGTGATGTGCCAGAAGCTGGTGAAGACCGCGTTGATCAACAACCACTGAAGGAATAGGCTGGATGGCTGGAACCTGGCGTGCAACGCGGCGACTGGTGCGGATGCTGTGGCATATCGTGCAAGGCATACGCCTCGTGCGCAACGGTTTCAACCATCTGGATGCCCATGCGCAGCAGCGCCTGGTGGAGCACTGGGCTCAGGGGTTTCTTCGCAAAGCAGGCATTGCATTGCAGGTTGAAGGCCTGCCAATTGCGACCAGCCCTGTGCTCTGGGTGGCCAATCACCAGTCCTGGCTGGACATTCCTACGTTGCACGCTGCGCGTTACTGCCGTTTTGTCTCGAAGGCCGAGATTGCCAAATGGCCTTTGGTGGGCCATTTGGCACGGTCGGTGGGCACCTTGTTTATTCAGCGTGGTTCGCGCCGCGAAACCCAGCGCATTGTGCAAACCATGACAGAGGCTTTGCAGCAGGGCGACAGTCTGGCCGTTTTTCCAGAAGGCACTGTGGGCAATGGCCGCGATTTGCTGCCGTTTTACGGAAACACGCTGCAAGCGGCCATTGATGCCGATGTACCCATTCAACCTGTCGGAATGACGTTTGTGGATGCCCGCACGGGGCAAGCTTCTTACGCGCCTTGTGAGGCATGGCAGGATGAGCCGATAGTGCGCAGCTTGTGGCGCACACTCAAGACAGACCATCTGGTTGCTGTGGTGCGCTATGGCACGCCAGAAAAAGCCAATGGACGTGATCGCCGCGCATGGGCCAGTGATTTGCGTGCGTGTGTAGAGGCGCTGCGCCAGCCTGCCACCGAGACTGTCGAGCCAGTGGCCAAGCTGCGCTGACCACAGCACGGCAACCTTCGGTGGGCTGGGGTAAGGTGGCAGCATATTCACTATATTGCCTGCAGCAGCGACGGCGCTGACTGGCCGCAGGCAATCCAGAGAGGGCAAACCATGACTTCTGACACCATCCATGTGGATGTGGCCGTGATTGGCGCAGGCACCGCAGGAATGCATGCATTCAGCACGGCTCACCGCGCAGGCGCTGACACCGTGCTGATTGACCAGGGGCCACTGGGTACGTCCTGCGCCCGTGTGGGGTGCATGCCCTCCAAGGCCGTGCTGCATGCGGGCAAGCGCTGGAGCACCTTGCAAAGTCTGCTGCCACAAGGTGCATCAGAGCAACTGCCAGCAGGCCACACCACCCCCCAGCAGCTGTGGCAAGAAGCCTTGACGGTGCGCGACGAGCTGGTGGATGGCAATGTGCGCAATGTGCACCAGCTGGCAGGCGAGCGTTTGCTGCAGGCATCAGCCCGCTTTGTCGCACCTGACACGCTGGCATTGAGTGATGGGCGCAAGGTACAGGCACGGGCCTTTGTGGTGGCCACCGGCTCGGAAGCCGTCAGGCCCGCAGGTCTGCAGGCTGAGCTGGGCCAAGCATTGATTACGACCGATGAGCTTTTTTATCTTCCGCAATTGCCACGCAGCGTTGCTGTGATGGGGCTGGGTGCGATTGGTTTAGAGATGGGACTGGCCTTGTCGCGCCTGGGCGTGCAGGTGGCCGCAGCGGGGCGCTCGCCCGTTCTGGCCAAAATTGCAGACCCCGAGGTGGTGCAGGCAGCCCGCCACTATTTCTCGCAACAACTGCCTTTGGCATTGAGTGAGGCGCAGATTACGGTGCACCGCGACGGCGAGGGCGTACTGATGCAGGCGGGGCCTTTGCGCCACCGCGCACAGTACCTGCTGGCGGCACTGGGCCGCAAGCCACGTTGGCAGGGGCTGGATATTGCCCAAGCCGGGGTGCAGCTGGATGACAAAGGGCGTCCGCATCTGGATGCCAACAGCTTGCGCTGTGCAGGTAGCCAGGTGTTTGTTGCGGGAGATGTTTCAGCCCACCGAGCCCTCATGCACGAGGCTGGGCACGAAGGCACGCTGGCCGCGCAGCAAGCGCTGCGCGCCTTGGGTGATGGGGATTGGAAAAATCTGCCTGAGCGTCACCGTACTGTGCCGATGTCGATTGTGTTCAGCGACCCGGACATTGCTGAAGTGGGTGCACGTTTTGATCAACTTCCACAAGACGTGGTGATTGGTACGGTGCGGGGCTCAGGCAGTGGCCGCTCCAAGCTCATGCAAGCGCCGCACCATATCTTGCGCTTGTACGCGCAACGCAGCTCGGGACGCTTGCTGGGTGCAAGCTTGATGTGCGCTGGCGGTGAACATTTGGCCCACCAGCTGGCATGGGCGGTACAGCGCGAAGAAACGGTCCACAGCATGCTGCAGCTGCCGTACTACCACCCCACCATGGAAGAGATGATTGATACCGCCTTGCGCGATATGCGCCGCAGCTTGCGCAAGGCGTAACCGCACAGGCTGTGTTGACACACCTTGTGGGCACATGATTTTTGGCTTTTTAAAACAGGATGCAGCGTATGCGCAAGTTTTGGATTCCTTTGGCGGCAGTGCTGGGTATGACCGGTGTTGGCATGGCCGCCTATGCCTCGCACGGATTGGGCTTTATTACCGATCCGGTACTGCGCGAAAGCACACGTAGCACGCTGCACATGGCGGTGCAGCAGCAGCTGTTTCATGCACTGGCGTTGCTGGGGGTGGGTGTTTTAAGCATTCGGGGTCTGGGCAATCGCTGGCTTTGCGCTGCAGGGGGGTTGTTTGCGCTGGGGGTGTTGCTGTTCAGTGGCCTGATTTATCTGCGCACCTTTACCGGGATTGAAGCTTTTCGTGCCTTGGTGCCTTGGGGTGGCACCAGCCTGATGCTGGCTTGGCTGGCCCTGGGGGTGGGCGGCTTTAAAGCTGCGCGCAACGCCTAAACTTGCACCCATGAGCGATATCACCATTTTTCACAACAACCGCTGCAGCAATTCGCGCGGTGCCCTGGACATTCTGCGCGAGCGCGGGTTTGAGCCCAATATCGTGGACTACATTGCCACGCCGCTGACGGCGGCAGAACTGGCGGAACTGGTTGCGCACGTCGGTGTGCCGGTGCGTGAGCTGCTGCGCACCAAGGAAGCGGCGTACAAGGAGCTGGGTCTGGATAACCCGGCTGTGAGCGACGCCCACATCATCATGGCGGTGGCGCAGCACCCCGCATTGCTCAACCGCCCGATTGTGGTCACACCCAAAGGGGCTGCGCTGTGCCGCCCACCCGAGAAGGTGCTGGAGCTGCTTTAAGGTTTTGCTGCGCCTACGCCACAGGCGACAAGCCATACGCTAGCTTTAGCAGCCAGAGCGAAATTGCCAGTCGCGGGTGTTTTGCCGGTCTTCGCGCAGGCGCTCCATCAGTTTGACTGAACCGCCGCGGCGTGCCAGTTCATCAATTTTTTTGATGCGCTGGTTGGCCGCCTCGCACTTGGCGGTGTCGGGCCGCGCTTGGCGTTGCGGTGGTGGCGTGGCTTGTGCCTTGTCCAGTTCACGCTCTGTGCGTTCCCACTCCCGAGCTTCTTTGTCTTCTTGGCGGTAGTTTTTTCGCTGCGAGCGTGTGGGCAGCGTGCTGTCTGTGGCGCTGGGGTGCACCTCGATTGCAGGTTCGACTTCTACGGCTTTTCCATCCGCGCAAGGTGCGTTGCTATAGCTATTGCCACAGCGGTATGCCTGCGCCTGGCTGGCCAGTGGGCACAGGCACAAAGCAAGCCATAACGCAGTGCTTTTCCAAGTAAGAGGTATAGGGCGGGTGTGCATCGCCGCATGTTAAGCGCGCTGTTCTTTGCATTCAAGCGCGCCCATCAAGAAGCAGGCATCCAGCAATCAAACATGGATTTTTGCGCTTGGGCAATCAGCGCTAGAGACCCCCTCAAATTCAAAAAATCAGGGCTTGTCTTTGGGCTTGATAGATTGCTGCAAACGCTGGGTGACCGATGTGGTGGAGTCACGCACTTGCGCGGCAGCCTGGCTCAGGCTTTGGGTGGTGGCGTGCACTGCCGACTGCGTGGCCGTACCCACAGAACGGCCCGCCTGCATGACGCTGTCTGCCGCTGCCTGTGCGGTGTGTACCACGCTGGATTTGATGCGCCCATAAACGGCCTGCGTGATTTGCGTGCCACAGTCTTTGACGATGCCGCCCAGCATCTGCGCAGCGCGGCGGGTGGCCCCTTGTTTGACGGTCTGGCGCTCTGGCGCTTGCTGCGGGGCGCAGTAAGCATCGGCAATCAAGCCTACGCGCAATGTCAAAAACGCATTGGCAGCACCGCTGGCCAGGCTGTTGGTGAGCAAGTTGCCCATGCCACCCAGTCCGGGAATACTGCCCACGGCCGCAGGCGTAGCCGATTGCACGATGGGAGCGGTCAGCTCTGCAAAATCTACATCGTCCAGACTGCTGGCAATCAGCACGCAAGCGCCGACGTTGCTGTACAGATAACTCATTTGCTTGATGGATGGGCGCAGACCATAGATGCGAGCAATGCGCCATACCAGCTGAATCTGGCTGACCAAGACGACCAAACCATCGAGTTTTCCGTTTTGCAGCAAAGCGGTGCTGGCCAGCACACTGGCTGCCGTGCGGCGGGTTTCGGCTTCCGCCGCATCACGCAAACGGGCAAGGGCGTGCATGACTTCTTCATCGCTGTTCAGCGGCTGGCCCACCAGATGGCTGCTGCGTGCCAGATGTGCCCGCAGGCGCAGTTGATACTCGGTGATGGCAGCCAGATCACCCTGAGCGGGAAAGCGCAGGGCGGCGGGCAGCCGCAGCAGCCACAGCGTAGGCACCACCACGGTGGCGACCAGCAGGCCGAGCAGGCTCCAGAAGACCGGCTGATCCGCGCCTGCATGCAAGCGGTCTGCGGCATCGGCCAGCTGGCTGACCATGGCCACAGCGAACACTCCACTCCACACCACAAAACCGGTAGCGCAGATCCAGAGCAGGCGTGAAGTAAAGCGTGTCATGTTCAGTTCTCTCCATCAAAACGGCACCCAGTGTGCCTGAGTGCGGTTAGCGCTGCTGACTCTGCATTCGATACGTCGTTGTTTTGTCTGGACGTAGCGTTGGTGCTGTCTGCGGCTTTTTTCACGCCTTGTCTCCATTGCAAACCTGCGCTGTGCTGCGTGCAGCTTGCGGCTGTCCGTGCGTGATGCGTGTGGTTGGTGTGGTGGGGTTGAAAAATTCAGGCGCTGTGCAGCAAACCCTGCTTTTCGATGAAAGCAATCACCGTATCCAGTCCCTCCAATGTTTTGAGGTTGGTCATCACAAACGGTTTCATGCCTCTGGGCGTATTGCGCATGCGCTCGGTATCGCTGCGCATGATGTCCAGATTGGCCCCCACATGCGGGGCCAGATCGGTTTTGTTGATGACAAACAAATCACTCTTGGTGATGCCGGGGCCGCCCTTGCGTGGAATTTTTTCGCCAGCGGCCACGTCGATCACATAAATCGTCAGGTCTGACAGCTCGGGGCTGAAGGTGGCGGCCAGGTTGTCGCCACCCGATTCGATAAAGATGATGTCGGCATCCGGGAACTGGCCCAGCATGCGGTTGATCGCTTCCAGATTAATGGATGCATCTTCACGGATTGCCGTGTGCGGGCAGCCTCCGGTTTCCACGCCCATGATGCGCTCGGCGGGCAGCGCTCCGCTGATGGTCAGCAGGCGCTGGTCTTCCTTGGTGTAGATGTCGTTGGTGATGGCGATCAAGTCCCACTTGTCGCGCATGGCCTTGCACAGCATTTCAAGAATGGTGGTTTTTCCGGAGCCAACGGGGCCACCAATGCCGATTCGCAGAGGTGGCAGCTTCTTGGTACGCTGGGGAATATGGTGCAGTGCAGAAGTCATGGCGGTTCAGGTCGTCAGGAATGGGGTGGGGTAAAAATTCAGGCCAAGAGATGGTCTGCGTGGTGGGGTGGTGACAGTGTCTGGGCAAGCATGGCGTAGCCTTTTTAGCTACGGAACAGCCGGGAGTACTGGTGCTCGTGCCGCGCAGAGAGAATGGCCAGCATGGGTGAGAAGGCCTGGCGCTCCCCATCGGGCAACGCCAGGGCGTGCTCGACAGCGGCAGGTATGTCAGCGGTCAGCCGCGCCAGAATGCGCTGGCCAGCGCTTTGCCCCAGGGGTACAGATTTGATGGCGGCCTGCACCATGTTCTCGGCCCAGCCAAAGGTGTAGGCCAGCAGGGCATTGCGTGCTGTTGCACCTGTCAGCGTGGCGGCCAGCGCAAATGCCATGGGGTAGCTGGCATCCTGGGCTGCGAGCCAGCTCGTTCGCTGTATGGCAGCAGCGTCATCGGCATAGCGGTTTTTGAGCCATTCGATCAGAGAGCGGCCCATTTGCTCCGTCTGCAGTCGCAGCTCACTGCTTTCGCGCGTGGTCAGTACCCACGCATTGAGGGCTGCAAGGCGCGCTGTGTCATGGCTGGCCCATGCGGGCATGGCTTGCGCAATGGCCGCCATATCACCGCGCGATTGGGTCAAGTGCAATTGGGCAATCAACCAGTCAGAAGTTTCTGATTCCGTTGTTACCAGTGCTGCATTGACCGCAGATTCAAGTACTTCTGAGTAAGAGAACCCACCGATTGGCAGTGCTGGCGAGGCCAGCCACATCAACTGCAAGAAGCAATCCGGGGAGAGGGGCGATGCAGGTGTGTTCATGCACTTATTCCCCGCGCAGGGTGAGGAGCTTTAACCCCACAATACCCATGAGGATCAAGCCAAAGCAGGCCATGCGTGCCACGCTGCGGTCTTCTCCCAGAGCCAGCATTCCGTAAACGGCCGTGCCAACTGCACCGATGCCCACCCACACGGCATATGCCGTACCCACGGGAATGGTGCGCGTGGCCAGCGAGAGCAAATACATGCTGGCTGCAATGAAGGCTCCGCAAAACAGGCTGGGCCACAGCCGGGTGAAACCTTCGGTGCGTGGCATGGCGGCTGCGTAAAAGATTTCGCACAGACCGGCAGCAATCAAAAAGACCCAACTCATCCGCAACCGCCCTTGCCGTGCGCATGGTTGTGTGCATGCGCATGCGTGCCATGGGCATGGCATGCATGAGCGTGGTCATGGTCGTGTTGGCGGCTGCAAGCGCTGTGGTCATGGGAATGTGCATGCCCGTGATCGTGGTGGTGGTCTTGTGCGTGGCTGTGTCCGTGGTGGCTGTGGCCATCATTGGTCACATGGCCGCCGTAGGCACCGCCTTCAGGCTCAAAAGGCATATCAGCCTGCACCACGGTCATGTGCATGCTGCGCAGCATGTCGGCCAGCACATGATCGGGCTCAATTTTCAGGTGATCGGGCTGCAGCTCAATCGGCACATGGCGGTTGCCCAGGTGGTAGGCGGCACGCATCAGATCAAAAGGGCTGCCATGCGCAGCGCAGGCCGTGATGTGCAGCACTTTCTGTGGTGCTGCAATGACGCGCACCATGGAGCCATCCTCGGCCACCAGCACATCACCACCGCGCACAGCCTGGCCACGGGGCAAGAAAACGGCCAGCTCACGGCCTTGGCTGTCTGTGGCTGCAAAGCGTGATTTCTGACGAACATCCCAATCGAGTTCCACGGTGGCTGCGCGTTTGAGCAGTACGCTGGCCAGGCCATGGCCCTGGGCAAGGAGTTTATTTGCGGTCAACATTTGTGTCTGACTTTCCAAAGAAGTGCGACAAGCTGGCGTGCTTTATGCATTCGACAGCACTTTGTTTCAATCGATAGCATGACAAACATGTCAACCCCTACTGCGCTTTCTCTTCAGAAAAAATCCGACTGGCAGCCTTGTGGCGTAGACCATGTGGCCGTATATGGCACGCTGCGCGCGGGTGGCGTTAATGAAATAGCCCGCTTGCGCCCGGGCATCATCAGTACTGGCCGTACCACTTTGACTGGCACGCTGCATGATCTCGGCTGGTACCCTGGTCTGATTTTTCAAGGCACACAGCAGGTGCTGGCCGAGGTGTATCCGCTGGATCACGCGTTGGAGCAAGTGCTGGACGGATACGAGGGCATCTGGCCGCAAAACACGGGCGAATACACCAAACGTATCGTCACGCTGCCCGTGGCTTTGACCAGTGGCAGCACGCAGATGATGGCGTTGCTGGTCTATGAAGCCTTGCCCGCCACGGTGCAGCAGGCACCGATGATTGCTGCCAGCGACTGGCTGGCCTGGCACCAGGGCAGGGGCGTGCCGTCGGGGTCTACAGCCGCTTGAAGGCCGGCTGCGCGCGGCCTTGGCATGTGAGTGTGCGAGATTAAATAACACGGCTCATAAAGCAGCTGTGGGGGTCTGGCTGGTAGCTGCCAAAGGGCGCGCAGGGCACAAAGCCATTGCGGGCATACAGGCGGCGTGCCGGCAGAAAAAAGTCTTGGCTGCCCGTCTCCAGACAGATGCGCTGTGCGCCACTTTGCTGAGCCTGCGACAGCACAAAATCCAGCAATTGCTGCGCGGCACCGGTGCCGCGGTGCTTGGCGTCGATACGCATGGTCTTGAGTTCAAGGTGTGCGCTGTCAATGGTCTTGAGTGCGCAGCTGCCCACCAGCGCATCGTGCGCCCATGCCGTCCAAAAGCGTATGCCAGGCAGGCGCAATTGCTCCGTATCCAGTGCGTGCACGCTTTCTGGGGGCGATACGCGGTGCATATCTTCCAGGTGCGCACTCAGAAAGGCCACAACCCGAGGGTCGCGTGCTGCATCCAGTTCAAAACGCAAAGTGGTCATGGTGTGGCTCAAAACAAGAAGTAGCGCTGCGCCATGGGCAGGCTGGTGGCGGGCTCGCACGTCAGCAGCTGCCCGTCGGCGCGCACAGCGTAGGTTTGCGCGTCCACCTCCATGCGGGGGGCCAGATCGTTGTGGATCATGTGCTGCTTTTGTACGCCGCGTATGCCTTTGACGGCAGACAGGGTCTTGAGCAGGCCAAACCGCTCTCCAATGCCTGCAGCCAAACCAGCTTGTGACACAAAGGTCAGCGAGGTTTTGGTCAACGCACCGCCAAAACTGCCAAACATGGGGCGGTAATGTACGGGCTGCGGTGTGGGGATGGAGGCGTTGGGGTCGCCCATGGCGGCCATGGCAATGAAGCCGCCCTTCATGATGATGGCAGGTTTGACGCCAAAGAACGCGGGCTTCCAGATCACGATGTCTGCCCACTTGCCCACCTCAATGCTGCCCACTTCGTGGCTGATGCCGTGAGCAATAGCCGGGTTGATGGTGTATTTGGCGATGTAGCGCTTGACGCGGAAGTTGTCGTTGCGTGCACCGTCACCACTCAATGCACCGCGCTGCTGCTTCATTTTGTGCGCGGTCTGCCAGGTGCGCAAAATCACTTCACCTACGCGGCCCATGGCCTGGCTGTCCGAGCTGAACATGCTGATGGCACCGATGTCGTGCAGGATGTCTTCGGCGGCAATGGTTTCTTTGCGGATACGGCTTTCGGCAAAAGCCAGATCTTCGGCAATGCCTGCGTCCAGGTGGTGGCAGACCATGAGCATGTCTACATGCTCGTCCAGCGTGTTGATGGTGTAGGGGCGTGTGGGGTTGGTGGATGAGGGCAGTACGTTGGCCTCGCCCACCACTTTCAGAATGTCGGGCGCATGGCCGCCGCCCGCGCCTTCGGTGTGAAAGGTGTGAATGGTGCGACCCTTGAAGGCCGCCACCGTGTCTTCTACAAAGCCGCTTTCATTGAGCGTGTCGGTGTGGATGGCAACCTGGGTGTCGGTCTCTTCGGCCACCGTCAGGCAGTTGTCGATGGCCGCTGGCGTGCTGCCCCAGTCTTCGTGCAGTTTCAGGCCAATGGCCCCCGCGCTGATTTGCTCGTGCAGGCCTTGCGGCAGGCTGGCATTGCCCTTGCCCAGAAAGCCCAGGTTCATGGGGAACGCATCGGCCGCCTGCAGCATGCGCTCCATATTCCACGGGCCGGGCGTACAGGTGGTGGCAAAGGTGCCGGTGGCGGGGCCGGTGCCACCGCCAATCATGGTGGTCACACCACTGGTCAGCGCCTCTTCAATCTGTTGAGGTGCAATGAAATGGATGTGGGTGTCAATACCGCCTGCGGTGACGATGCTGCCCTCGCAGGAGATGATTTCTGTACCAGGGCCAATGATGATGTCCACACCCGGCTGGGTGTCCGGGTTGCCTGCCTTGCCGATGGCGGCAATGCGCCCGCCTTTCAAGCCAATGTCGGCCTTGACGATGCCCCAGTGGTCGAGGATGAGTGCATTGGTCAGCACGGTATCCATAGCCCCTTGGGCGCGTGAAAACTGGCTTTGCGCCATGCCATCACGGATGGTTTTTCCACCCCCAAATTTCACTTCCTCGCCATAGCCACCGGCAGCCAGTGTGAAGTCGTTTTCTACTTCAACGATCAGGTCGGTATCGGCCAGCCGCACGCGGTCGCCCACGGTGGGGCCAAAGGTTTCGGCGTAGGCACGCTTGTCCATCGTTGCCATATCAAAGTGCTCCTTGAATCAGGCCACGAAAGCCGTAAATCTGGCGGTCACCGGCCACATCGACCAGCTCTACCGTGCGCTGCTGGCCAGGCTCAAAGCGCACAGCCATGCCACTGGCAATGTTCAGGCGTTTGCCGTGCGCAGCCTGGCGATCAAACTCCAGCCCGGCGTTGGTCTCTGCAAAGTGGTAGTGAGAGCCAACCTGAATGGGGCGGTCGCTGGCGTTTTTGATCAGCAGCGTAGTGACCGGGCGGCCGGGGTTGAGGACGTGTGCGCCTGCATCCACCAAAATTTCACCGGGAATCATGCTTTTATCCTTGGCGCAATGCCGCGCAGTGCATGGCACGGCTTATCACTAACTGGCGCTGTACCAGCGCAGAGGTGGTTGACACCACCACCGTCGCCTGCCTTGGGGGCGGCGTTGTACGGCAGGGCTGGGGCGCGTTTCATTTAAGCCAGACGGGTCAGCATGAAGGCACCCAGTGCCGCAGTCAGCCCACCAGCCAGCTTGGCGATCACCTGGTGGCGCTGCATGACTGCGTGGCCCAGCACGATGCCCATGAGGTGCAACAAGGCAGAGCCAGCTGCCATGCCCACAATGGCGCCCAGTGCGGCCAGCGCACTGTCTTGGGCCAGCTCGTAGCCGTGGGCGGCACCGTGAAAGAAAGCAAATACACCGGCCAGCGCGGCTGCAGCACCCCAGGCCATTTTCTTTTGCACCATCACCAGCAGGCCCAGCACCAGCACCGATGCGGCAATCATGGGTTCGACCGCCGGTATATGCAGGCCCGCAAAACCAGCCAGACAACCCGCAATCAGCAATGCAACAAAGGCCGCAGGGGCACGCCATGCCGAGGCCATGGTCAATGCACTCCACGCGCCCACAGCCAGCATGGCCGCCAGGTGGTCTGCACCGCCAAAGGGGTGGGCGAAAGCGTGGGTCAGGCTGTCCAGAAAATTGTGGTGGCCACCACCATCGATACTGATGTGTGCCATCGCAGACAGGGGCAGGGCACAGGCAGCCGTGATGGCAGTGGTGATCAGATGTTTGGTTTTCATAGCTGTTAGCGCAGGTGAAGTAGGGGGCAGATGCCTGAGAGGCTTGAAATTCAAATAATCGGCTCGTGCACGGTGACCAACTTGGTGCCATCGGGGAAGGTGGCTTCCATCTGGATGTCCGGAATCATCTCGGGCACGCCGTCCATCACGTCCTCGCGCGTCAGCACGGTGCGCCCTTCGCTCATGAGCTGGGCCACGGTCTTGCCGTCGCGAGCGCCTTCCATCACAAAAGCACTGATCAGAGCGACGGCTTCGGGGTAGTTGAGCTTGAGACCACGGGCTTTGCGCCGCTCAGCCAGCAAGGCAGCGGTAAAGATGAGTAGCTTGTCTTTTTCGCGGGGAGTCAGTTCCATGGCGTGATCGGTGCAGTGCAAATGGGCGAAAGCGCCTGCACAGTCTTTGCAAGAGCCGTGCCAGTGCAAGCCTTGGCGCTAGCTTGGTGCAGAGGTGTTGCCTTGATTTGGTGCCAAGGCAGCTGGCTGCTGCGGGTGGTGAAGTTTTTATTGGTGCGCAGCGCAGCCAAAGCAGTGCAGTGGCACCGGTCATCGGTTTATGTTGCACCACTGTGGGGATTGCAGGCTGTGCAGCCCAAAGTGGCACATGGCTTGCAAAGGGGCTGTTGAGACCGCTGGTGCGTACCAGTGGAACCCATCAACCAGCCCTTTTGAGGAGCACTTTCCATGAACCAGCGTCGTTTCACTTTGAAAACATTGGCTGCCAGCGCAGCGGTTGCCGGATTTGGTTTTGCGGGTCTGTCCGCCCAGGCGGCAGACACCATCAAGGTGGGGGTGCTGCATGCGCTGTCGGGCACGATGGCGATTTCGGAAACCGCGCTCAAAGACATGGCGCTGATGACGATTGAAGATATCAACGCCAAGGGCGGTGTGCTTGGCAAGAAGCTGGAGCCCGTGGTGATTGACACGGCATCCAACTGGCCGCTGGCGGCGGAGCAAGCCAAGCAGTTGATCAGCCAGGACAAGGTGGCAGTCACCTTTGGTTGCTGGACTTCGGTGTGCCGCAAATCGGTGCTGCCGGTGTATGAAGAAAGCAATGCGCTGCTGTTCTACCCTGTGCAGTACGAAGGTGAAGAGTTGAGCAAGAACGTGTTCTACACCGGTGCTGCACCCAACCAGCAGGCCATTCCCGCGGTGGAATATCTGATGGGAGAAGACGGTGGCTCGGCCAAGCGCTGGGTGCTGCTGGGTACCGACTATGTGTATCCCCGCACGGCCAACAAAATTGTGCGCGCCTTCCTCAAATCCAAGGGCGTGGCAGACAAAGACATCATGGAAAGTTACACCCCGTTCGGGCATAGCGACTACCAAACCATCGTGGCAGACATCAAGAAGTTTGCAGCCGGTGGCAAGACTGCCGTGGTCTCCACCATCAATGGCGACTCCAACGTGCCTTTCTACAAGGAGCTGGGTAACGCAGGCATCAAGGCAGTCGACGTGCCAGTGGTGGCTTTCTCAGTGGGTGAAGAAGAGCTGCGTGGTCTGGACCCCAAACCGCTGGTGGGCCATCTGGCTTCGTGGAATTACTTCATGAGTGTGAAGAACCCCACCAACGATGCGTGGATCAAGCAGTGGAGCGCCTACGCCAAGGCCAAGAAGTTGCCCGGCCAATCCACCAAGCCTTTGACCAATGACCCCATGGAAGCCACCTACGTGGGCATCCACATGTGGAAGCAAGCTGTTGAAAAAGCCAAGTCGCTGGAAGTGAACAAAGTCATTGCGGCCATGGCGGGCCAGACCTTCAAGGCACCGAGCGGCTTTACGCTGACCATGGATGCCAAGAACCACCACCTGCACAAACCCGTGCTGATTGGCGAGATCAAGGCCGATGGCCAGTTCAACGTGGTGTGGAAAACCAAGGCTCCGGTTAAAGCCCAGCCCTGGAGCCCCTTCATTGAAGGAAATGACAAGAAAAAGGACGAGCCAGAGAAGAAGTGATGCCACGCTGAGATGGCTGGCGTGAAAGGAGAAAACCTCTAGCGACTGCCGTTTCAGCTAGCAAGGATGCGCTTTGCGCAGCCCAGTTTTTCTTCAGCGGCCCGCCCTTCCTGAGGCGGGTCGCTGGCTGATTGGATAGCTTATGTTTCTCCTCCTTTTGCGCAGACTCAGGCCATGGCTGAGGACCGCCGTGGCTGCCATGGCGCTGAGCCAGGCACCAGTTCATGCCCTGACGGCAGAGCAAGCCCTGGCCATGGCAGATGGCGACAACAACAGCCGCATTGCCGCCATGCAAGACGCCGTTGCAACGGGAGATGCCACCCGTGTGGCAGATTTTTTGAATGCCTTGCGCGATGGTCAAGTGCAATACGGCGCAGGCCGTGCCTTCATCGTGCGTGGTGGTGAAGCACTGGATGCGGTCACCGGCCAGGCCACGGCGCTGCCAGAGGGGGTGGACGACGCCAGCACCAACAACCGCATACGCCGTGAAATTGGCAACGCGCAGGCTGCCCTGAATTTGTTTGTGGGCGACGACAGCGAGCGCTTGAGTGCTGCCAAGGCCATGCTTGAGGGCGCAACACCGCAGCGCCTGCCCATGCTGGACAAGGCGCTGGCCAAAGAAAGCAACGAGGCCGTCAAGGCTGAGCTGGAGATGGCCCGCTCTGCCGCCTTGCTGGGCAGCAGCAACGCCGCTGAACGCATGGCTGCCGCCGCCTTGCTGGCTCAGCGGGCAACGCCTGCCACACGCTTGCTGCTCAGTGAGCAGCTGACCCGGGAGCAAGACGAGAAAGTGCAGATTGCGCTCAAGCGTGCGCTGGCAGAGGTCAATGACAAGCTGGCCTGGGGCGAGCGGCTCGGCGTGGCCTTTACCGGCATCAGTCTGGGTTCCATCTTGCTGCTGGTGGCGCTGGGCTTGGCCATTACCTATGGGCTGATGGGCGTTATCAACATGGCCCATGGCGAGTTGATGATGATTGGTGCCTATGCCACTTATGTGGTGCAAGGCGTTTTTCGCAGTTATCTGCCAGAGTTTTTTGACTGGTACTTGCTGGCTGCTGTTCCTGTGTCGTTCATGGCGGCGGCTTTGGTGGGGGCCGTCATGGAGCGCGGTGTGCTGCGGTTTTTGTATGGCCGCCCGCTGGAGACATTGCTGGCCACATGGGGCATCTCGCTGGTGCTGATGCAACTGGTGCGCACCTTCTTTGGTGCGCAAAACGTGGCCGTAGAAAACCCGGTATGGATGAGCGGCGGCTGGCAGGTGCTGCCCAACCTCACGCTGCCGCTGAACCGTCTGATTCTGATTGTTTTTGCCTTCGCCGTGCTGGCTGGGGTGGCCTACATCATTGCCAGAACACGCCTGGGCCTGTTTGTGCGAGGTGTCACGCAAAACCGTCCGATTGCCGCGTGCATGGGGGTCAATACAGCGCGGGTAGACACCATGGCCTTTGCACTGGGCAGTGGCATTGCCGGTTTGGCGGGCTGCGCCTTGAGCCAGGTGGGCAACGTGGGGCCTGACCTTGGCCAGAGCTACATCGTGGATGCGTTCATGGTGGTGGTGCTGGGCGGGGTTGGCCAGCTGGCGGGCACGGTTTACGCCGCGCTGGGCCTTGGCATTCTCAACAAGTTCCTGGAAGGCTGGACCGGTGCGGTGCTGGCCAAGATCGCGGTGCTGGTGTTCATCATTGCTTTCATCCAAAAGCGCCCCCAAGGCATTTTTGCGATGAAGGGCCGCAGTGCGGAATGAACATGAAGCAACCCCCTGTGCGGCTTTGCCGCTTCCCCCTTCTCTCGCTACGCGGGAAGGGAGACAACGCCCTCGCTGCGGGGCGGCCCTTGCTTGGCGTTCGCCGTTGGAAAACCCGCCAGTGCCATGCGCTTGCTGTGCTGCATGGTGAAGATGGAGGATTGAAATGGATTTAACAAGAAATTTGGGTAGCGTGCCGCATGTTCAATTGCCTAGCCGCAAACCCTTGCTCACCAAAGCGGGCTGGTCGGCCTTCATGGTGGCGCTGATTGTGGTGTGCGCGCTGGCACCGGTGCTCAATCTGTGGGTGGCAGAAGGCAGCGTGTTTCACCTCTCAGACTACGCAGTGCGCCTGCTGGGCAAGATCATGTGCTACGCCATCTGTGCGCTGGCCATGGACCTGATCTGGGGCTACACCGGCATCCTGAGTCTGGGGCACGGGCTGTTCTTCGCTTTAGGTGGCTACGTGATGGGCATGTACCTGAGCCGCCAGTCTGCGGGGGCCGATGAGCTGCCTGCCTTCATGGTGTTTCTGGCCTGGAAAGAGCTGCCCTGGTTCTGGGCACTGTCAGACAGCTTTGTGGCCACCTTCATCTTGATCTTTGCGGTGCCGGGTGTGGTGGCCTTTGTGTTTGGCTGGTTTGCCTTTCGCTCGCGCATCAAGGGGGTGTACTTTTCGATCATCACACAGGCCCTGACGTACGCGGCCATGTTGCTGTTCTTTCGCAATGAGACGGGCTTTGGCGGCAACAACGGTTTTACAGATTTCAAGCGCATTCTGGGCATGCCACTGGCCACGCAAGAAATGCGCATGGCGCTGTTTGTCATCACGGGCTGTACATTGCTGGGCTTTTTTCTGCTGGCGCGCTGGCTGGTGCGCAGCAAGTTTGGCCGGGTGCTGCAAGCTGTACGTGATGCAGAAACGCGCGTCATGTTCTCGGGCTACTCACCGCTGCCCTACAAGCTCACTATCTGGGTGATCAGCGCCATGATGTGCGGCGTGGCGGGGGCGTTGTATGTGCCGCAGGTGGGCATCATCAACCCGGTGGAAATGTCGGCGGCCAGCTCGATCGAGATTGCGGTGTGGACGGCGGTGGGGGGGCGAGGCACTTTGGTGGGGCCGATGGTGGGGGCCTTTGCCGTCAACGGTGCCAAGAGCTGGCTGACCGTGGCCGCGCCCGAGTTCTGGCTCTACTTTCTGGGTGGCTTGTTCATTGTGGTGACGCTGTTCATGCCCCACGGCATCGTGGGTGTGGTGCGCAAGTTGCGCAGCAAGCTTCAAGGCAAGAAGAAGGCAGGTGTGGCATGACCCCGGATCTGTTGGAAGTGGGTGCAACCCGCATGCGCGCCGCCGCTGCCAAAGCAGCGCAAAACACCGAATCCGGTGGTCGCAGTGCCAGCATGGCGCGCATTGCGACACCGGGTGAAGTGGATGTCACCCACGGGCGCATCTTGTATCTGGAAGACGTGCATGTCAGCTTTGATGGCTTCAAGGCCATCAATGGCCTGAACCTGGACATTGCCCCGGGCGAGCTGCGCTGCATCATTGGCCCCAATGGTGCGGGCAAGACCACGATGATGGACATCATCACCGGCAAGACACGGCCCCAGAAGGGCTCAGTGTTCTTTGGCTCCACCATTGATTTGCTGCGCCATAACGAGCCGCAAATTGCGCAGCTGGGCATTGGCCGCAAGTTTCAGAAACCCACGGTGTTTGAACAACTGACGGTGTTTGAAAACCTGGAGCTTGCCCTGAAAACGCACAAGGGCGTCAAGCACTCGATGTTTTTTAAGCGCAACAGCGAACAAAGCGATCGCCTGGCCGAAGTGCTGCACACCATCCATCTGGCCAGCAGCATGAACCGCATGGCGGGTGAGCTGTCGCATGGACAAAAGCAGTGGCTGGAGATTGGCATGCTGCTGATGCAAGACCCCAAATTGCTGCTGCTCGATGAGCCCGTGGCGGGCATGACCGATGAAGAAACCGCGCGCACGGCAGAGCTGTTCCTGCGCCTCAAAGGCAAGCACTCGCTGATGGTGGTGGAGCACGACATGTCCTTCATCAACACCATCAGCGAAAAAGTGACAGTGCTGTGCGACGGCAGTGTGCTGGCTGAAGGTACGCTGGCGCAGGTGCAGGCGGATGAGCGCGTGATTGAGGTGTATTTGGGCAGATAAGCTAATGGGGCTTATATGCAAATAAAGTAGCTATTAACGCTTATATTTAAAGTGTTTCAGATAGTTTTAATGCTGAAAACTAATTTACATAAGCGCTGGTAGCTATCAAGATTGAAAACAGGGCAGCCATGGTGGCTGTCTGCGCAGGTTTAAGCTGCGCTGGAGACCAGAAATGCTCAAAGTCGACAACCTGCACCAGTACTACAGTGGCTCGCACATTTTGCGGGGAGTGAGTGTGACGGCGCAGTCTGGCAAAGTCACCGTCTTGCTGGGGCGCAACGGTGTGGGCAAGACCACCCTGCTCAAAAGCCTGATGGGACTGGTGCCCATCAAGAGTGGAGCCATCGAATGGAATGGCCAGCCTATTCACAAACTCACGCCGTATGAGCGCGCGCGCCGAGGCATTGGTTTTGTGCCCCAGGGCCGAGAGATTTTTGGCCGCCTGACGGTACAAGAAAATCTGCGCATGGGGCTGGCCTATCAAAGTGCCAGCACACCCATTCCGCCGCATTTGTATGAGCTGTTTCCTGTCTTGCAGCAAATGCTGCACCGCCGTGGCGGTGACCTCTCAGGCGGGCAGCAGCAGCAACTGGCCATTGCCCGTGCGCTGGCCCCTGCGCCGGGGCTGCTCATTTTGGATGAGCCCACAGAAGGCATTCAGCCCAGCATCATCAAAGACATTGGCCGTGTGATCCGCATGCTGGCCAAAGAGCATGGCATGGCCGTGCTGCTGTGCGAGCAGTACTACGACTTTGCCCAAGAGCTGGCGGACGAATATGTGGTGATGGAGCGCGGCGAAGTGATTGCCGCTGGGCCGGGCGCTGAGATGCAGGACAAGGGCATTCAGAAGCTGGTGGCAATTTAGCAGGCCTCATACGGCCCTCACAGCCGCCGCGGGCGCGCATCGGATCTGGGCCTTCCATCTTCGTTGTGCTGGCCGTGCTCAGTTGGTGTGGTGCTGGCGGAAAAATGCCCACTCTTCAATCTCACGGCCGTCTGGCAGCACGCACATTGCGTGTTCGCCCTGGGCTGTTTTCACCATGCGCAGCTTGCCGCCTTGCTGTATGCAAAACACCGACGCTGGGTTGGCCATGCCCACGTTGGGCGGCGTGCCAGTGGGGGTTGAAGAAGGGGCAGGTGAATGGCTGCAGGCGCTAAGTACCAAAGCGGTAGCGGCCAGGCTGGTGCTTTTTTTCATGAGCAGGTGGAGTTGCATGTGGTGTGAGCAGCATAAAAGCAAGGCCCAGGTGACCGTGTGCCAGAGGGTCTTGTTTGCCTGTCAGCATGTAGACCTGTTAACACCACCCTTGGTACGTCGTTGCTTGGCCTTGTCGTAAGCCTGTACTGCCTGTACTACCTGTCGCTTCGTGCCGCGTTTCCAAGGCAAATCAAGGATTTTCTGGGTGGTGCTAGCGGCGCTTAGCGCCGGGGCACGGTGGTTTTTCTTTGGGATAAAGCCTGCAGATAAAGCGGCATGACCTTGGGCACATAAGCGTCCAGCTCTGCAATACGGTCGGCACCGGCGGGGTGGGTGCTGAGAAAAGAGCTGCCTTGGCTGCCGCCGCTGACTTGCTGCATCTTCCTCCACACCGACGATGCGTTGCGTGGGTCATAACCTGCGCGGGCCATGAGCTCCAGGCCAATGATGTCGGACTCCAGCTCCATTGCGCGTGAGTTGGGCAGGTGCACCAGCATTTGCGAGCCAGCATCCATGATCTCGCCGGGCATGCCGGTGGCGGCGGCGACGGTGCTGGTGATCAGGCTGGAGAGTGTTTTTTGCGAGGCCTGTTCGCGCGAATGCTCGCGCAATGCGTGCGCAATCTCGTGACCCATGATGGCGGCCAGCTCATCGTCGGTGAGCTTGAGCTTTTGCACGATGCCGGTATACACCCCGATCTTGCCGCCGGGAGCGCAGAAGGCGTTGATGGCATCGGACTCAAACACATTGATTTCCCAGGCCCAGTTTTTGGCGTCAGGGCGGAATACGTCCACATGGGCAATCAAGTCATTGCCAATCCTGCGCACGCGCTGCGTCATGGCTGCATCGGTATTGAGCTTTTTCTTAGCCTGAGCGTCGGCGGTCAGCTGTTGAAAACCCTTGGCCGCTTGCGCGTTGATGGTGTCACTGGAGACAAGCATCAGTTGGCTGCGTTGCAGCCCGATGGCCCCCGAATTGGTGGTGCTGGCACAGCCTTGCAAAACTGCCGCAGTCAGCAAGGCGCTGCCAATGCGCAGCAGCCAGCGGGGAGCCATTTCAAAAGCCATGTTTAAGTTCTTCAAGATGCGTCCCTACCAGAAACAAAAAAATCAAACGCAATTGAATCACAGGCGTGGTCTTCCCACAAATGCATGGCCAGCCAGAACAGGGACGTGAAAAAGCCGTATTGCACGGCATGCAATACGGCTTGAAGCGATGGATGAAAGAGGATTACTGGATATTCAGCGTCACTGTCTTATCGACAGGCTGCAGGCGCTGCAATGTCAGCGTCAGCACACCAAGCTCCAGTTTCGCGCTAGAGGCGGCAGCATCAATCTTGTGCGGCAACTCCCAGCTGCGGCGTACCTGGCGGGGTGCACCTTCTACGCTGCTCAGATGCACCATGTTTTCTTCAATACGCAATTGCAGTTGTTCACGGCTCAAGCCTGGTACGTCCACCGACAGCACTGTCGCTTCGTCGCTCTGGCTGACCTGAAAGTCTGCATTGAGCTGATTGGTTGTGTGCGTTGCGGCTTTCAAGAAGCGTTGCAGCGCTTCATCGGGACGGGTGACGTTACGGATGATTGGTGTAGCGAGAAACATGCTCAAACTCCTTGTGTAAAGGGCGCTGTCTGCGCCTGGATGCTCCCTACATGTCATCGCCTCGCGATTTTTCAAGAGATTTTTTTCAAGAATAAATTTTGTTTAAAACACTTGAAAAACTGCCAACTGTCTTTATTGCACACGCATTAGCGATGCATTGGCAAAGGGGGAGGCCACTGCGGTGAATGTTGCGATCGTGGCTTCAGGCAGGCTTTTTGGGCAGAGCAAGGCCTGCCATCAGGCAGGATCGGACGTGTCACTGGCGCACTGCAGAAATTGCTGAATCCAGCGGCTGTGGGCAGAAGCTCGCATCCACAGCAGACCCACTTCGCGGCCGCTGGCTTCGCGTGAGGTGGTGTGCGCAAGAGGCAGTGCCCGGATGGACTTGCCCCGGGTGAGCGCATGGCCAATGTCAGGCACCAGGCCAACCCCCAACCCTTGTTCGACCAGCATGGCAATGGCCAGCACGGAACTGATCTCAAACCGCTCTTGGGCAGTGATGCCTGCGGCCTTCAGGTATTCATCGGCCAGCTTGCCACCGCCCAGCCTGCGTTCATAGCGCACCAGCGGCTGCGTGCGCAATAACTCCAGCGGGTCGCGGTGTGCCAGCGCTGCGGGGGCCAGCACCACCAAAGGTTCATGGCGCAGGCTATGCCAGAGTACGGACTTGGGCAGATCGAATGCGGGTTTGAGGCACAAGGCTGCATCCAGCTCGGTTTGTAGCAGCGCGGTGTACAACTCAGGCGTCAGCCCGGTGCGGATATGAACGCGCACGCGAGGATGGGTGTGTGTAAAACGGCGCAGCATGTCGGGCAAAAAACCGTGCAGTGCTGTATTGACACTGCCCAGGCGCAGTACACCGGCATCTTCTTCAGAAACCACGTGATCGCGCAGTTCGTGCAGGCTCACCAAGAGGCGTTGCCCCTTTTCATACAAGCGCTGGCCCGCTCCATTGGGGCGCACATTGCGCCCTTGGCGCACCAGCAGGGCGCAGCCCATCTCCCCTTCCAGAACCCGCATTTGCTGGGCAATGGCTGCGGGGCTGAGGTGCAGTTGCCGGGCCGCTTCAGACATGGAGCCGCAGTCCACTACTTTCAAAAAATTGTAGATGTATGAGGTTTCCATTCAACACATTTTCTTAAAAATGATGAAAGTGTAGGCCAGTTGGTTTCTCGCGTGGGAACATTGAAACTGCAGGCTAATGGATAGGCACAACAAGGAGACAAGCATGAACAAGCCTCAACCCCAGAGCCTGGGTGCAATGATGAAACGCCGCCAGTGGCTGCAGTCTGCTGCAGGCATTGCAACGTGTGCGGCGCTGCCTGCATGGGCACAAGGGCGCAGCAGTGCCAGCGGGCGTCTGGTCGTGCCTTTTGCGCCGGGTGGCGGCAATGACGTGTTTGCGCGCCAGCTTTCACATGGCCTGTCAGAGGCGTTTGGCTACAACATGATTGTGGAAAACAAGCCCGGTGCGGGTGGTAATTTGGGCACTGAAATGGTGGTGCGTGCCAGCCCTCAAAGTGACACCTATCTGCTCGGCCATACCGGCACGGTGTCGATCAACCCTGCGCTCTACAAAGGCCTGAAATTCAATCCCACCACCGATTTGCAGCCCGTGGCCATGTTTGCTTCGTCGGCTTTGCTGCTGGTGGTGCCCGCCACTTCTCCCATCCGCAACGTTGCCGAGCTGGTCAAAGCCTTGCGTGAAAAAGGCGAGGCGATGAACTATGCCTCCAGCGGTTCGGGCTCTGGCGGACATCTGGCAGGTGAAATGCTGGTATTTATGCTGGGTGTGAAGGCCACGCACGTGCCTTACAAGGGCACAGCCCCGTCGTTGAACGATGTGGCTGGTGGCTTGGTGGACTTCAGCTTCAGTGTGATTCCTGCGGCACAAGCGCTGGTCAAGTCTGGCAAGCTGCGTGCGCTGGCTGTGACCAGTTTGCAGCGCCATGCACAGCTGCCCGATGTCCCCACCGTGGCTGAATCAGGTGTTGAGGCGCTGGCCAAGTTTGAGAGCACGCTCACCTACGGCGTGCTGGCACCCAAGGGCGCTGCTGCCAATACGGTCAAAAAACTCAGCGATGAAATTTTGCAGGTGGCTGCGCAGTCTGCTTTCCAATCCAAACTGGGGGTGGAAGGGGTCGTGCCTTTGCTGGGTGATGCCAAGGCGTATGCCAAAAAAATTCAGGAAGAAACCCGTAAATGGGATGCCGTGATCAAAGCATCGGGTGCATCGGTATAAATCTCAGCACAACAAGCGCAGCCATGGTTTTTGCATCGTCGTCTTTAATGAGTGCCTATCTGCATCCGCTGCCGGAGGTGGAGCTGTTCAGCGACAGGCAGTGGATAGATGCCATGCTGCGTTTTGAAGCGCAGCTTGCCATGGCGCAGGTCGAATGTGATCTGGTTCCGCAGGCGGCGGCACAGGCCATTGTTCAGGCCTGCGCGTCGGTTGCGCTGCATCCAGAGGCGTTGGCTGCACAGGCGCGCCAAACCGGGGCGCTGGGCATGGGGGTGGTTGCCCCTTTGCAGCAATGGTTGCAGCGCCATGCCCCGGAAGGGCTGCCCTGGCTGCATTGGGGCACCACCACCCAGGATGTGGTGGACACCGCCAATGCCATGCTGACGGCCCATGCCCTTGAGGCTTTGCAACAGCAATTAAAGGGGCTGCAGCAGTCATTGCTGCAAATGGCCCACGAGCATGCCGCGACACCGGTGCTGGGGCGCAGTTTGCTTCAGCCGGCGCAAATCACCAGTTTTGGCTTGAAGTGCGCGCAAACCGCCGCCGCTTTGGGGCGCAGCAGTGCGCAACTGCAGCGGCTGGCCGCACAGGCGCTGTGTGTGCAACTGGGCGGGGCTGTGGGCAATAGCGCTGCATTGGGTGGCGATGCCATGCGTGTGGAGCAGGCATTGGCACGCCGCCTGGGGTTGAAGGCTTGCGGCTACAGCTGGCACACCCAGCGCGATGACTGGATGCGTCTGGGCATGGAAGTGGCGGTGTGCGGTGGAAGCCTGGCCAAACTGGCCAAAGACTGGGCCTTGCATGCGCAGTATGAGGTGGGTGAGCTGTGTGAGGCTGCGCGTGGCATCACATCCAGCGCCATGCCGCACAAGCGCAACCCTGTGCATTGCCTGCAGGCTTTGGCACAAACCAAGGCCGTGCCGCAACTGGCGGCCACCTTGCTGGCGTGCATGGACCAGGCACACGAACGTGCATTGGGTGAGTGGCAGGCCGAGGTGGTGCACTGGGCACAACTGTGGACGCATGTGCATGCAGCGGCTGCTGCTTTGTGTGCGGCTGCACAGGGCATGCAGGTGCATGCACCGCGCATGCAGGCGCATATCGACAGCTTGCAGGGGGTGGTGTTCTCCGAGCAGCTCACGCAGGTGATCCTGCCCTTGCTGGGCAAACCAGATGCGCAGGCCGCCGTGGCACTGTGCGCGCACCAGGCTTTGCAGCAAGGCCAGCCTTTGCCCGCACTGCTGGTGGCTTACCTCAAAGAGCAGGGCCATGTGGTCAGCGAAACGCTGCATGCCCAGCTGCATGCAGCAGCCGATGCCCACGTTGCGGCGCAGGCATCGGCCTTGCGTTGCCATGAATTACTGGCCCAGATGACCAGCGCAGGCCAGCCTGTGCCACTGAAAGAAAGCATTGCATGACAACAGCACCATCGCTAGACAGCTTGCAGCAAGGGCTGCGCAATCGCCGCCAGGTTTTGGGCGATGCCTGGGTTGAGCAATCGGTCAGCAACGCCAACGCGCTCAATGTCGAGTTTCAGCGTTTGATTACGTCTTACGCCTGGGACAGCATCTGGAGCCGCCCCGGTCTGGATCGCCGAACACGCCGCATCATGGTGCTGGCCACAACGGCGGCCATGGGGCGCTGGGAAGAGTTTGAACTGCATATTCGCACCGGCTTGATGGCCAACCCCCAAGATGCCGATGCAGCGCCGCTGGACCTTGAGACGATCAAGGAAGTGCTGCTGCAAACCGCCGTGTACGCAGGGGTGCCTGCAGGCAATACCGGCATGGCAATCACGCTGAAAGTGCTGCGCGAGCTGGGGAGCGAGCCTGAGAAAAGCAGTTTTTTTCCGGCCCCCTGAGCGCTTAGCGCTGGTAGCAGACCGTCAGTCTGTGCAGCTACTTACATTGACCAGATGCGTGGCGCTGTCCCCGGCAGTTGCCACTGCTCTTGGCGCCAGCACACACGCACTTGCTGCCACAGTTGCATCAGGGGTTCAACCACAGGCGCTAAGCCACGCAGTACCAGCATGTGCGCGTTGGGTGCGGTCACACCGCACCACTGTCCTTGGGGGTGTGCATCCAGCACGGCGCGTGTGGCGTCCAGCAAGTGCTCGCGCTGCGTGCGTGTCAAGGCAGTGCCGCAGGCTAGCAGCATGCTGCCCATGCAGCGCTGGCCGGCCAGGCCCAGTGGGCTGTCCATCAGGTATGCATCATCGGCACGCACGGTGCCGTGCTCCAGCCAGTGGCCTGGCCACTGCATGTGCTGGGTAAAGCGGCCTTGCACAAAGGGCTCGCTGGCGTGGGGCAGGCCAAATGCGGTGATGTCCCAGGCCATCAGCTCCGCGCCTTCTGCCACATCCATGTGCAGCACGTTGTGGGCATCGCAGGCGTTGTAGGCCAGCGCTTCCAGAGGCAGCCATTCCAGCCGCGCCCCGGTTTGCAGCTTGAGGTGGGTGCGTTGCGTGGCAGGTTCGCCACTGGATTTGTAAAAGCGGGTCGCTCCGGGCGTGGTGACCAGCGCATGGGCATGGCTGCCTACCTGCACGGTAATGTCCAGGGTGTCGCCGCTGACCAGACCACCGGGCGGGTGCACCAGCACGTTGTGGCACACGGCATCGCCCTCGGGGTAGAGGCTGCGCAGCACGCGCAAGGGCCCATCGTGGCGGAAATGCACGCGCGAGCGCCCTGCACTGAGAGAGTAGTTGAGATCAAGTTGAGCAAGCCAGGCCATGCACTGTGATAAGCAAGAAATGCGCCCAATGCACCAAGCTGGGGCGTGATAGCGCAAATAAGGCTGAGGTTTGCGGGGTGGTGCCAGCTGTTGTTAAGGGAGAACGCGTGGTGCTTACAGATCTGTGCTGCTGGGGTTGGCGTTGTCGGGGGCTGACAGCCAGCTGTCTTCATACACGGCCAGGGCTTCGTCCACCAGACAGGGGCCAGCGCATTCCACGGGCTCGGTGGCGCTGGCAAAAATATCGTGGCAACTGAGGTGAATGGGGCGTAGGTCTGGCCGGATGTGCTGCAAGCGCTGCCAGTCCAGCCCATACACCACCCGGCGCAGGCCTGCTGAGCAGATAGCGCTGGCGCACATGGCGCAGGGCTCTGCGCTGGAGTACAGCGTGGCCCCGGCAATCACGTCGGCAGGCAGGCGTGCCGTGCCAATCTGGCGCACGGCATTCATTTCTGCGTGGCCTGTGCTGTCACCGGTCTCCTGGGTGTTGCTGAAAGCCTCGGCCAAGATACGCCCATCGCCTGCCACGATGATGGCGCCGAAAGGGCGGTTGCCCCGTATGCGCGCCGCGTTGGCCCAGACAAAGGATTGCCGCAGCCAGTGCTCGTCGGGGCTGTTGAGTGGCTGCTCGTCTTCGGGGGGCATCTGGTTGGAATGGGTGTTGGACTGAAAAAAATGGGCTTGCATGGGTGGGCCTTTCCTGCACGGTGGGTGGGTCCACAACACGCAGACCCAGGGGGTATTGCGTGCGTTTGTTGATGGCAAGCTTCAATGCACAGGCCGTGCCAAAGCGGTGGGGAATTTGTAGGTGAGAGGATGGGTGATTTGTAAGTTGTTGTGAGTTGGTGTGAGCTGTCGCGTGGGTTGAAAAAGAAAAAGTACCGATTGCTGGCGTTGCATTGAAAAACAAGGGCTGTCAATGCTGATTGATCCAGCGTTTGAATGCGATGGAGAGACATTCAATGGAGATTGGATAGAGATGGTGCAGCGCTGTACGGGCTTGGTGCAGAGCATAAAAAAAGGCCTGCACAAGGCAGGCCCAAGTCGAGGATCGAGAAGATCAGCGTTGCTCCATCAGCAACGCTCGATCAGTGGTTGTGTGAGCTGCGGTGTGCCCATGCGGTAGTGCGTTTTTCTACCCAGCTGAACAGCTCATACATGGCCATGGCCATGGCCCCCACGACCAGCAAGCCGGCAAAGGCCAGACCCATTTGCATGGATGAGCCGGCCGAGATCAGCAGGTAGCCAATGCCTTCGTTGGCGGCCGTCATCTCGGAGACGGTGGTGCCCACAAAAGCCAGAGTAATGGCTACCTTGAGCGAGCCATAGAAGTAAGGCAGCGAGCGGGGCAGGCCCACTTTGATCAGTACATCCCAGCGCTTGGCACCCAGTACGCGCAGCACATCTTCCAGCTCAGGCTCCAGCGTGGCCAAGCCGGTGGCAATGTTGACGGTGATGGGGAAAAAGCTGATGAGGAACGCCGTCAAGATGGCTGGGCCCACACCAATGCCAAACCAGACTACCAAGATGGGCACGAAAGCAGCTTTGGGCAAGGCGTTGAAGGCCGTCATCAGCGGGTACACGGCGGCATAGGCCAGGCGTGAGCTGCCAATCAAAAAGCCCAGCAGCACGCCCACCACAATGGCAATGCCAAAGCCGGCCATGGTCACCCAGAAGGTGCGCCAGGCGTGGCCAGCAATCACGCTGTGGTATTCCATGAAGTCCTTGAGGATGAGCGCAGGACTGGGGAAGATGAAAGGTGAAACCTGAAAAGCAGAGCACACCACTTGCCACAGCACGATCACGGCCAGCAGCAAAATCCAGGGTGACCAGCGCTCCAGCTGTTTGTTGTTGAGCTTGTACATGTTCAATGGCCTGCGACTTATTGGTTGATGACGGCGCCGACTTTGCGCATGGCACCGATGTGGCCGCGCAACTCGTGCACGATGTCGGTGAATTCCTTGGTGTACGTCAGCTCCAAGTCACGGGGGCGGGCAATGTCGATATCACGGCGCACCACAAAGCGGCCGGGGCTCTTGCTCATCACATACACGGTGTCTGCCAGAAAGACCGACTCGCGCAGGTCGTGGGTGACCAAGATGACGTTGAATTTCTGTTCCGCGTGCAGGTCACGCAAGATGCACCACAGCTCTTCGCGGGTGAAGGCATCCAGCGCACCGAAGGGCTCGTCGAGCAGCAGCATCTTGGGCTCGTGAATCAGCGCCCGGCAAATGCTGGCGCGCTGTTGCATACCGCCAGAAAGCTGCCAGGGGAACTTGTCTTCGTAGCCACCCAAGCCCACTTTTTGCAGCAGATGGCGTGCGCGTTCTACGTACTCCTTACGGCGTGCCTTGAACTGGGAGCGGTGCGGCTCCACGATCTCCAGCGGCAGCAGTACGTTGTCCACCGTGGTGCGCCAGGGCAGCAGCGATGGGGACTGAAAAGCCATGCCTGAAATCTTCAGCGGGCCGGTGACCGGCTGGCCATCAATCAAAATTTTGCCCATGGAGGGCATGCGCAGGCCGGTGGCCAGCTTCATGAAAGTCGACTTGCCGCAGCCCGAGGGGCCGACGATGGCGATGAACTCGCCTTGCTTGACCTTCAGGTCAATCGATTCGACGGCAAAGTGATTCTGGGCCAGCAACTCATCGTTGTAGGCCAGCCAGACATCACGGAAATCAACAAAATTGGGTTCGGCAGCGCTTTGCATGCGGCTCCATCAGTGAGGCAGCCAAGCACAGGGCCTGGCTGCCGGGTTGCACAGAAGCTTTACTTCTTCGGGAAAACGTCCAGCTGCGCTGCACTGGGCAGGAAGCTGGCGTTCCACACTGCAGCGGGATCGATGCGGGTCTTGGTGCCAAATGCATCGGACACTTCAGACGCCATCAGCGACAGGCGGCCCGACTCGAGCTTGCCAAAGCCTTCCTTGCGGGCATCGGCACTGGCGACCACGGTGTCAATGGCCAGTTGCAGGCGGCGTGTTTCCAGCGCCGCATTGGCGATGCCGTCGCGCGCCTTCACGTATTCAATCGATGCACCGGGGTTGGCCATGACTTCTTTGGCACCCTTGGAGAAGGCGGCCAGAAACTGCTTGATGGCTTCGGGGTTTTCTTTGATCAGCTTGGGGCTGGCAATGATCACGTTGCCGTAGTGCTTGACGCCGTGGTCGGCGTACTGCAGTACCACCACGTCGCTGGCCTTGGCGCCACGGGCTTCCAGATTGAGCAGGCTGGTGAAGGTAAAGCCGGTGATGGCGTCAATGTCACCGCGCACCAGCATGGTTTCACGCAGTGGGGGGTCCATCGATGTCCAGGTCACGTTTGCAATCTTGTTGGCCTTGGCAAACACGGGGAAAGCCTTGCGACCGGAGTCAAACACGGGGGCTCCCAGCTTCTTGCCGCTCAGATCAGCGGCAGTCTTGATGCCACTCTTTTTGAGTGCCATCACAGCAGCGGGCGTGTTGTTGTAGACCACCATTACGCCCACGGGTTTGTTGGGCGCATCGGGGTTGTTGGCGTGGAACTCCATCAGCGAAGCCATGTCGGCAAAGCCCATGTCGTAGGCACCCGAGGCCACGCGCTGCACCGCACCGCCAGAGCCATTGCCGGCGTCCACGCTCACATCCAGGCCCACTTGCTTGAAGTAACCCTTGGCCACAGGCTGCAGGAAGAAAGCAGAAGGGCCTTCAAAGCGCCAGTCCAGCTGGAACTTGATGGGCGTGTTTTGAGCGTGGGCAATGCCAAAGCTGCTGGCCAGAGCCAAGGCGGCGGTTGCTTGCAAGAAGCGGCGTTTTTGCATGGGGACTCCTGGTGACAAGGTGGTCAGAAATTTCCGCAACCTGCTGTGTGGTGCAAGGTTGGCGACTTTCGTAACGACAGTGAGCAAAAGTTGTGCCTGCTTTTTGTATGCAGTTTTTGTATGGTGTTTTTCGTCACCTGCGCAAGCTTGGTGCGCGCCTGCGCTGCTTTGCACCAAGGTGACTGCTGTCGGGGTGCAATACGGTGAAAATGCTGCATTGCAACAATGCACGTTGCGCCTTTTTGGACCTTGGCCATGGCCCGCATTCAGCTTTCAGACTTTGATGATTTTGTTTTTTCCACCACCTTGCAGTGCCCCGACGCGCTGCATCCTGGTGCACACACCGACAACGTGCAGTTGCTGCAACTGGCATCGGCAGCGCGGTTTCAGTTTTTTGAACGGTTGGGCTACCGCGAAAACAATGTCGAAGGCGTGCAGATCTTTGTGGGCGATCAGGCGGTGCAGTACAAGGCCGAAGCTTTTCCACAGCAAATGGTGGAGGTGCACATGGCCGTGCGAGACATGGCCTCCAAGGGCTTTGATCTGGCGTACCGGCTGGTGGATGCTGAAAGCGGCGCGCTGATCACGCTGGGCAAGATTGGCGTGGTGTGCGTGCACCGCCAGAGCAAGCGTCCCTGTGCTGTGCCTGAAGTGCTTAAGCAGCGCCTGGACCAGCTGGAGCCGCTGCTGGCATTGGCGGCATAAAAAATAGTGGTGCCAGCACTTAGACCGGCTGACACAGTCCTTGATGCGTTGCTGCTTTCCCTTGTCGTACGCCTGCACCGCCAGTTCCACCTAGTTCCGTCTTGTATCGACTGGTTCCGCGTTATACGGCTTTGTGCTGCCTGCCCTTCACGCTACTTCACGCTTTGTCTCCAGTACCAAGCAACGGTTTACCGGGTGACGTGCATGGCACTTAATGCGCAAGGCGTTCAGATATAAGAAGGCTTGAAATCCTTTGTGCATCAACGCAGGGTGTTCATTTTTAACTGCTTGGTGTGAGTGAGTTGCTGCGGCAGTTGGCGCGTCCCAGACATGACAGTTGGTTTTAATACGTGCATCTACACTTATTTTCGGCATTCCATTGGTTGGGATGCAGGAGACCATGGTGACCCTCGCCCCCAAGCCCCCCACTGCGGCACAGCCTGCCGCTGCGCCCCTGCAGGATGTGCGCTGCACCTGCTTTATGGTGCGCAGCCTTTCGCGCAAGATTTCTCAGCTGTATGACGACACACTGGCACCCAGCGGGCTCAAGGGCACGCAGTTCAACCTGCTGTCGCAAGCGCGCACCAGGCGCGGTCAAGCACCGCTGACGGTGACGGCGCTGGCGGCGGTGCTCAACACTGACCGCACCACCATGACGCGCAATCTGCGCACGCTGGAGCAGGCAGGCCTGGTTGCGCTGCAAGCAGGAGCCGATGCACGCAGCCGCTGTGTGGTGGTGACCGCGCAGGGAGAGGCGGCGTTTCGCCAAGCCTTGGGGCTGTGGAAGCAGGCGCAAGTTCAGGTGCGCCAGATGTGCGGCACCGATCAGATTGCTGCGCTGGAGCAACTGGTGCACCAACTGCTGCCGCGCCTTGCAACCGTGGCGGAGGCGGCATGAGCACGGTTGCACCAGTGGCTGCCTCCTCGGGTGCGGCGCTGCCTGCATCCAGCCACCCCTTGCTGCGCGATGCCATCTTTCCGACCTTGCTGCGGCTGTCGGTGCCCAATATGGTGGCCATGGGCATGGCCGTGCTGGTGGCCGTGGCAGAGACGTATTACGTGGGCCGTCTGGGCACCACAGCGCTGGCTGCCATGGCGCTGGTGTTTCCGCTGGCCATGCTCACGCAAATGATGAGCAATGGTGCCATGGGCAGTGGGGTGTCCTCTGCCATCAGCCGGGCCTTGGGTGGTGGAGATAAAGACAAAGCCTCTGCGCTGGCCGTGCATGCCATCGTGATCGGGGGCGTGGTGGGGGTGCTGTATTCGCTGCTGTTTGTGTTGTGCAGCGCGGTGTTTTACCGCTGGCTGGGCGGGCAGGGGCAGGTGCTGCAAGCAGCCACAGAGTTTGGCAGCGTGCTGTTCAGTGGCGCAGTGCTGGTGTGGCTGTGCAATACGCTGGCATCGGTGGTGCGCGGCACGGGCAATATGAAGCTGCCATCGGCCATTCTGTTTGGCGTGTCGATGTTGCAAATCGCCATTGGCGGGGGGCTGGGCCTGGGTTTGGGGCCGTTCCCGCATTGGGGCATGCCGGGTGTGGCGGTGGGCAACATCGTGGCCATGGCGCTGGCGGTGGTGCTGCTGCTGTGGTATTTGCTGCGTGGGCAAGACAAGCTGCAACTGCGTGGCCATGGTGCGGCGCTGTCGTGGCCCATGTTCAAAGACATCTTGCGCGTGGGTGCGTTTGCCTGCATCTCGCCCGTTCAAACTTCGCTGGCTGCCTTGATCTTTACCGGCATGGTGGCGCGGCTGGGGCCGCAGGCCTTGGCAGGCTATGGCATTGGCCAGCGGCTGGAGTTCTTGCTCATTCCGATTGCCTTTGGCGTGGGGGTGGCCGCCGTGCCCATGGTGGGCATGGCCATGGGCGCAGGCCAGGTGCAGCGTGCACGCAGTGTGGCGTGGATGGGGGGCTGGCTGGCCGCTGCCATTTTGGCGGTGCTGGGCTTGCTGGTGCTGATCTGGCCCAGCGCATGGTCAGGCATCTTTACGCAAGACGCTCAGGTGCTTGCCTACGCCAACCTGTATCTGCGCACCGTAGGCCCGGTGTTTGGGTTGTTTGGCATGGGGCTGGTGTTGTACTTTGCCTCGCTGGGCGCGGGCTATGTGCGTGGGCCCGTACTGGCGGGCACCGTGCGCCTGGCGGTGGTCATGGCCGGTGGCGCCTGGTTGATGCTGGGTGGCGCAGCCAGTGTGCATGCGCTGTTCATCTTGGTGGCGGTGGCCATGGCGCTGTACGGGGTGTGCACAGCGTGGGTGGTGTGGCGCACACCCTGGCAGCGTAGTTAAGTAATAAAAATAAGAGCTGCCAGCGCTTATGAGGTGGTGTTTTCCAATATAAAACATGCGGAAAACGTTGCCATTCAAGCGCTGGTAGCTCTTTTTTTAAGATAGGTGGCTGTCAGGGGGTGGCGCAAGCGTTGTTCAAGCCGGCCATGCCCGCCATTTTTTCAAGACTGCTGCGTTGCTTTAAACAGGTTTGCAAGCGATCTTGCGCCGTCTGCTGCTGGGCCAGCTCTGCGGCTTTCAAGCGCTCAGCCTGAATGCGCGCCACTTTCTCGCGGATTTGTGGCATCACCGCCATGACGGCTTTTTCGCCCTCCACAATGGCTTGCGCGCGCTGCGTAAAGTCAGAAGGCCCAATGTCCAGCACCTGGGGGCGCACGGTCACATCAGCACGGGCCAGCTCTGCCTGCCCCAGCCGCTGGCCCATGATGGCAATCGACTGCCCCATGGTACCCAGCAAATTGGCGGGCGTTTTGCCGCGCGGTTTTTCAGAAATATCGACGGCAATCACCAGATCAGCGCCCAGCTCGCGAACGGCATCTACAGGCACGGGGCTGGCAATGCCGCCATCCACATAGTGCTGCTTGCCAATGCGCACCGGCTCGAACACGCCCGGAATACTGCTGGAGGCACGCACTGCCTGCCCCGTATTGCCGCGCGCAAACACGATGCGTTTGCCATCTTCCAGCCGCGTAGCGACCGCCACAAAGGGCTTGGGTAGTTTTTCCAGCGGCAGGTTGTGCACCTGCGTATTTACATAGTCTTGGAGTTTTTGTCCTTTGACCAAACCACCTGCTGACCACTGCAGGTCGCGAATGCTGGCTTCATCCAGAGCCACGGCCTTTTGCTGCATGGCAAAGGCATCCATGCCGCTGGCATACAGGGCACCCACCACGCTGCCTGCGCTGGTGCCTGCCACCATGTCGGGAGCCAGGCCGTTGGCTTCCAGCATCTTGATCACGCCAATGTGCGCAAAGCCCTTGGCGGCTCCGCCGCCCAGCGCAATGCCGATGCGCACTGGGGCATCTGCAGTGGGTATCGATGTGGTGCTGGCGTTGGCTGCGCTGGTACTGGTGCGGGGCACCGTGCTGCCGCAGGCAGCCAAACTGAGTAAACAAACGCATGCGACAGGGCGCAGCAAGGCTTTCAAACGCATGCCTTCAATCTCTGGAGCAAAACAACAATCCAGTATAGAGCTGCCAGAAAGCGCATGCACGGTGCGTGCATGTTGCATGCAGATGTAACGGGTGGCTTGCAGGCCACCAATCTGTAGCCCAAGTGCGCAGGGATGCGGGCAGCTTGGGCACAGGCTCAGCGGTGTGCACCAGAGATGTAATGCTCCAGATGTGCAATGGTCACTTGCTGGTCGGCCATGGTGGTTTTGATCAAATCGCCAATCGAAATCAGGCCCAGAAGTTCATGGTCGGCACCCACCACAGGGAGGTGGCGAATTTTTAACTGTGTCATCAGCGCCATGCACTCGTCGCTGGTGTTATCTGGCCCTACGCAATGCACATGGGCAGTCATGATTTCGCGCACCGGAGTGTCCAGAGAGTTGCGGCCCTTGAGTGCAATTTTTCGTGCGTAATCGCGCTCAGAAACAATGCCGGCAATCGCGCGCTCCTGTATGACCAGCAACGCCCCAATCTCATGCTCGGCCATTTGCTGCAAAGCAGTCAGCATCGAGTCATCGGGCTTTACGGAGTGGACAGTGGCATTCCCCTTGGTGCGCAAAATATCAGCAACTTTCGTCATGAGCCTCTCCCAAGTGATTTGGAAAATTCAGTGTGGCGATGTCGAAAAACAAATGCAAGCTGGGTTTTACGGGTGCGTGTGTGAGGAAAGTTCTTGCAGCAGCTTACCCAGATAGGGTGTTGCAAGACGTGATGCCAGTGGCTCACCGCTGTTGTGGTTGCTGCTTGCGGGTGTGTGAAGCTCAGGCACGGGCCCAGCTTGGGTTGCTGCCGTTTCTCCTCTCAAGAAAAGTTGGCAAGGCATATGGCAGTCTAAAAATGTAAGAAAAATGAACTAGCTACCTAGTTTGAACACGAACACAGCTGTGTCTCCCCATGTCTTGCTGGATTTCAAAAGCAAGATTTTTTCAAAAATCTATCAGGAGTTTGCTGCCAGTGTTTGGTCGTCTGTTCTCGAAAATTGTTCTTTTCTCCACCTTGGCGTTGTCTGCACAGTGGGTGCATGCCAGCGAATTTCGCAGTGTCAAAGGCCAGTCGGCCAACATCCGTGTTGCACCCAACACCAAATCGGAAGTCGCTTGGGAGTTGACCCGGGGCTATCCCCTGGCGGTGGTGAAAAAGAAAGGCAACTGGCTGCAAGTCAAAGACATTGATGGGATGCTGGGCTGGGTGTACAAACCCATCACAGGAACGGCCCCTCACCACCTCGTCAAAGTCAAGACTGCCAACCTGAGAGCGGGGGCGGGCACACAGCACAAGGTTGTGGCCAAGCTGGATAAATACGATGTTGTAAAGACCATCGACAAGAAAAACGGCTGGGCCAAGGTTCGCACCAGTGCCGGCACTCAAGGCTGGGTGTCGCAAAAGCTAATCTGGGGCTGGTAGCCCAGAGCAACCCATCAAGGCGCTGAGGCGCCTTTTTTTATGTTTGGCATCCAACTGATGCTGTTGGCCCAGACCTCTTGGATTTGCACTAAACAATCTGAGGGGGCGTGTAGATGGTGGCATTTTTATATTTATGCCCCCAGACTGCCTCGGACGTTGGCACACTTCAAAACGCGCTCTACAGAGGGGAAAAAGAAAAAGGCCGGAAGCTGGTGGAAGCTTACGACCTTGAGTGTGGTCCCCTCGGCAGGAATCGAACCTGCATCTGACCCTTAGGAGGGGCCCGTTCTATCCATTGAACTACAAGGGGACGCGGGCATTATTGTAAGTGGTGCAGCCCCAGGTTTTGCCAAACGAGTGGCGTGCGCTGGGGCTGGCATCAGTCCTTGCTTTTTGTGTAGATCAAGTCCACCGCGGTTTGCTCTCCGGTCTGACCCCGCAAGGTCAGGCGGCGTGACAGGTCATAGAAGATATACAGCGTGCCCATGGCCCCGGCCAAGCTTTGCTCATAGGCCACATACAGGTCTTTGGACAGACGCTTGCCCACAGTGAGCGCGGCGCCTTGTTCGCCGTCTTCGCTGGGGCCCTTGAGGCCTACTTCATCGAACCCCAGCTGGCTGGCAAAGTTGCCGCCACCCCCACCGCCGCTGAGCAGGGCCAGTGCAGCTTGTTGCAGCAGGGCTGTTTCAGCGCCGCCTGCGGCAGCACTGCGACCCATGACAACCCAGGAGAGTTTTTCCGCGTCCGACATCTCGGGCTCTGAAAACAGGGTGACACGTGGGTTGTTGGCGCTGCCGGTGACTTTGACCCCGGCCTTGACGTCGATATTGGGCCTGAAGGCCACGATGTCAATGGCGGGGTTGGCGTAAGGGCCGTTAAAGCGGATCGTGCCCGTTTCTACATCCAGTGACTGGCCCCAGGCGCGGTAGCGTCCATTGACGGTATGAATCTCACCCGTGATGCGGGGCCCGTTGGCAATCTGAAGCTGGCCTTCCAGGCGCGTGGTGATGCCATAGCCTTGCAGCGCAAAATCATTGCCCAGGTCCAGCCGCACCTCAATGATGGGTGGCTGCGCGGCTTTCACAGAGCCAGCGGCTTGGGCACGGGCGGCTTCCTTGTCGGCCTTGTCCTTTGCAACCTTGCGGCTGGCTGCAGATGTGACGTGCACGTCGGCATCCAGCGAAGGGGCAGACGCATCGGCCAGCATGATGGCGGCACGATCGACCTTGAGGTCGCCACGCAGCGTGACTTGTCCGCTGTTCATGCTTGCTTGAAGGTTGCCACTGACGCTGAGCTGCCGGTCAGCGCGCACCAGTACCTGCAGACGCTCAGCGAGCGCTTGTATGTCCATGCGTATGCCAGAGCTGCCTGCGGGTGCGTTGGGGTCAAACTCGATAAAGCCATGGCCTGTCAGCGTGCCGCCGTCTTTGGGGGCAGAGGTTAGGTTGCCGCTCTGGGTCAAGATGCGTGTGCTGCTGCCTTCACCGCCTTTGAGGAACAGCTCGGTAATGTCCAGGCGAGAGCCCTGCAGGCGTGCGCGCAGGCGGCCATCTTTCAAATCCACCCCATCCAGCAGTGACCGCACGCTGAGTTGGTCAGCGCTGAGCTGCCCACTCCATTGCGGTGCGTTGCGGGTGCCGGAGATCACCATATCTGCATTTAAGGTGCCGCCCACTCGCCAGCCAGGAGGTGCGAACAAGGCCCAGATGCCGATATTGGGCATGCTGGCTTTGATGGTTCCTGAGATCGGCGCATTCACCGGCCAGGCCAATCCGTTGGCGCTGGACTGTATCTGGCTGCGTAAATCGGCGTTGATCTGGCCTGCACGCTCAGAGTTCCAGGTGAGCTGTGTACGCAAGTCATTGCCCTGCGCATTCATCTGCAAACGCAGCTCTTGCAGCCGGGTGCGCATGCCGCGATTGCCGCTGACAGCGCGTGATTGCACTTGCTTGGTTTCTGCGTTCACTTCGCTGGCACCCGTACTGCGTACGACGGTGATGGGTGCTGCGTCGCTGTCTTCTGCAGACAGGCGAATGTCGCCACTCGTGCGCTCCACAACAACGTCAGCGCGCAATTGGCGGCCTGTGTTGTCAATGTCCCAGCGGCCTTGCACGACCAGATCTCCACCGATGCCAGAGGCGGCCAGCAGAGGCTGCTTGGGGTCTGGGCTGAAAGCATCGACCCATGCCAGCGGCACACCCTGTAGCTGGCCCTTGCTTTGCAGCGTCCAGCTGCCATTGCCAGCCTGGCGCAGCAGCACGGGCTCCCAGGCTACGCTGGCTGGCTGTGTGCCCGTGCTGGTGGGTGGAGTGATGAGCAGCCGGCCTTCACTGGCCTGAATGCGCGTGGTGCGCACAGGGTTGCCTGTGGTGTGGTGGCTGGCCGTTGCAGGGCTGGCCAGCTGTACCTGCCATGTGGTGTCAGTGCTGCCTTGCGGGCTCCAGCGCGCGTTGAGCTTGGCGATACGTGCTTGCCAGTCGGTGGCAGCCGCTCCCTTGCTGGTGAGTAAGCCTGCTGTGACATCGGTTGCCAGTGACAAGGTCTGGCTGCCCATTTGTGCTTGGCTGTCCAGCGTGACTTGCAGAGATTCCGGGCTGCCTGCCAGCGATAGCTTGAGCTGCTGCAGCTGCATTTTTGTGCCATCAGGCGGTTGATAGCTCAGCTGCGGCGCGGTCACTTGGGCATTCATTTGCAAACCACTGGCTTGCACCGCTGCTGCCGGGTTTTGCAGGCGTTGTTGCAACTTGGCCCAGCCGCCACGCCATTGCAAGTTAGCGGTGGTGCTGCCTTGCAGTTTGGCACCTGCCAGTGGGTCACTGCCAATGGGCAGCCGCGCTATCCATTGGCCCAGCTGCTCGGCAGAGTTGACGCGAAGGTTCAGCTTGCCTGTGCCCTCTTCAGGCCCTGCATCCATGTCCAGATCAGCCTGAACCCCGGGCAGTTGCGCATTCAGCTTGCTTTGAATGTGCTGTGTTTCGGTATTCAAGCGCAGCACATCGGTTTGCAGTTTGGTCTGCAGCGCATCCAGGTACAGGTTGCGTACCTCCAGCAGCGGCGCTTTCCATGTGCCTTCGGCCCGCGCGGCTTCAATGCGCAAGGTCTGCGCGCTGCGTGCACGGCTTGATTGCAGGTTCAGTTTGAACTGGACTTGTTGCTGCGCATCCGTTTGTGCCTGTAGCGAGCCAGAAAGTGGCGCAGCATCCAGCGTGCTGTACAGGTCAGCAGGGTTGACGTTGATGAGGTCGGCTTGGCCTTCAAGCGCTTGAGTCTGGGTGTCAAAACGCCCCTGAGCTTGCAGATAGGCATCGTCTGACTTGCCAAAATCGATGCGTGCGTTTTGCAGCAGCCATGTCTGCAAGCCATCAAAGCTGGCATCAGCGGTAACGGTGCGAATGGGCAAGGCCTGTTTGTCCCATGGCGCGGGCACGCTGTTGGCTAACGCTGCATGCACCTTCCAGCCTTGGCCGTCAGGGCCTGCCTGCAGCGTACCGTTGAGATCGGTACGCGGGCCACCGGCCATGAACAGCGATGCATCCACATGGCGCAACTCAGCGTGCGCTTGCTCGAGTGGCTGTGCCAGCCATGGCCGTACAACGGCGCTGATATCGGCAGACAAGGTGCTGCTGGCATCTTGCCCTTCAGTCTCTGTGGTGCGCGCTTGCGCTGAAATGTTCAGGCTGGCAGCTTCTGTGGCAAGGGTTCCTTTGATCGAAGCATTGGCCTGAATATCAAGCAGCTTGTCGGGCTGGCTGGGCAGGGGTGCTTGGATAGCACCTTTGAGCGTGGCCTGCAGTTGCATGGGGGCCGCTGCTTGCAACTGCGTTTCAGCCTCGTAAAAACCGCCGGCATAGCGCAGGCTGCTGACCTTCAGGTCGTGGTGGCTGCCGGTATAGCGGTAGTGGCCGTACAGTTCGGTAATGACGGTCTCGGGTGGCCCTTCCCACACCAGGCGTTCAATGCGCAGAGGCACATCAATGCGCACCGGTAATACCAGCGATTGCAGTGGCTGGGTGGGTGCATCGTCTTTGGGCTGGGGGGTGCTGCGAATGCGCAGCTCATCTATGTTCACACGGCCAAAGTGCAACTCTCTGGAGAGCAGCGGTTGCAGGCGCCATTCAATGTCTGCGTCTTTGATCTCGACCTGCATGGCAGGGCCGCTCCAGCGCAGCCAGCCAATACGGCCACCGTTGCGCAAACTGCCTTGCACGCCGTCAGCTTCGAGCTTCTGGTCGGCAGGCATCCAGCTGGCCACCTGGGCCAGCGTGCGGCTGAGCGAGTCGGCTTGACCGGACCACCACCACGCCACCCCCACCAGAGAGCACAGCGCAATCAGGCACAAGGCAATGCCCATCATGAGCCAGCGCAGCCAGCGGCGACGGCGGCGTAACTGGGCTTTGGCTGCAGGGGCAGGAGAGACCGCAGAGGTCTCCATTTGCGGTTCTTGGCGTTCTTGCATGAAATTAGAAATTGAATCCCAAGCGCAGGTGCAGGCGCACCTCCTTGGTCTCTAGGCCATAGGCCAAATCGGCTTGCAGTGGCCCGACAGGGCTGCGCCACCGAATGCCCGTGCCGATACCGACAAATACGGTGTAGACATCCAGCGAATCAGTCACGGTGCCGGCATCCACAAAGGTGGCGTGCTCCCAGTCGGTGCGATTGCCCGCAATCGTGATGGGGCGCTGCCATTCAATGCTGCCTGAGGCCATGTAGCGGCCACCAATCAGCTTGCCATTGTCACTGCGTGCACCAATGCTCTGGTAGCTGTAACCGCGCACGGTGGTGTCGCCCCCAGACAGGAACAATTGGGTGATGGGCACTACGGCATCGTCGCGTGCAATCACTGCGCCACCATTGGCTCTGAAAGCCAGCCGGCTGCGGCGGTTGGTAGCTTCATCGGTTTTGCTCAGCGGCATGAAGTACAGCCAGCGTGCAGACAGCCGGCTAAACGGTTCACGGGCAGGGGTGAGCGTGGTACCAGCACCTACGTCCCAGCCCAGACCGTAGCCGCGTGTGGGGTTGGTGGCGTTGTTGAAATAACGCCCTGTCCAGCCATAGTTGACGGTGATGGCCGAGCTGGAAGGGGGCGCGCCTGCGCCCTGCGCCTTGGCCATGTCGTACTGCAGGTAGTAGGTGCGATCAATCTTGTCTTCGCTCTTGCTGCGGCCAGCGGCCAGTGTCACGCTGTTGGCGGTGTAGTCGGCCAGCTCTTCGCGCGCGGCTTTGCCACCAAAGAAGTAATTCCAGCCGCTGTAATCAGGCAATGACGCAACGCGGGTAGAAAGCAGCGGGTTCTTCTTGTCCAGCTGCAGCTTGCTTTGCGCGCGCCAGTCCAGATAAGGCACGCGGTTGTGGGTGTGATCGACCGAGAAACGAAAACCTGTGTCGGTGCTCAAGCCCACGCCGTAAATCCATTTTTGCAGCTTGGCCTCACGCACCTGGGCAATGACGGGGGCATGCACTTCGGTGTCACCGGGCTGGGCCACATCCGTTGCCAGCGTCAGAAAGACCGAGTCGTAATAGCCGCTGTTGGCCAGGCGCTGCTGGGCATCGAGCAATGTGGTCTGGCGATATTCATCGCCCACCGGCAACCGCGCCAGACGGATCAGGCCTGAAGGGTTGTAGCGTTCAGCGCCTGCAATGACCAGTGGGCCAAAGTAGTAAGCTGGGCCGGGCTCATACGCGACTTTGAGCTGTGCCTCTTGGGTGTCGGCGTCAATGTCGGCACGGCTTTCAGTCAGGCTGGCGGTGGGGTAGCGGCGGTTTTGCAGACGGCGTACGCCATCGTTCTTGGCGCTGCTCCATGCGGATTGGCTAAATCGTTCACCCACTGGCAAAGGCCAATTGCGGCGAATGCTCTCGCGCATGTTGCGGCCTTTGGGATCATCGGCATTGGTGCCTGTAAAGGCGACTTCGGTTTGTGTGACTTTGGTGGGCTCTCCAGGCTCCACCTGCACCACCACCTTGCGTGGCGTATCGGCATCCTCTGGCGTTTCAATCAGCTGCAGCTCAATGGTGGGCGAAAAATAGCCCATGGTGCCCAGCAGGCTGCGGATATTGCCATCGGCTGCGCCAAGCAGGCGGCTGAGTTCATTGCGCCGCAAGTCGCTCAAGCTGCGATAGCGCTGCAACTCCATGTGCTGCAGCAATAACTCGCGCACGTCTTTGGGTGCCTCCACTTCCAGCGCAAAGCTGGCGGGAGCGTCATCACCGATTTTGTCTTTGGACAGCAGGCTGCAGCCGGACAGCAGCAGCGCGCTGGTTAACAAACACGCCGATTTCCAGAAGGGCTTGCTTGTAGATAAGTGCTTGGGCATGGATTTATTTTGACAGCAGCCTCATGGTTTCTTCCAGACCTTTCAAAGTCAGGGGGTACATGCGACCGCCCATCAACTGGCGAATGACGTCAATACTCTGGCGATATTCCCACACACCCTGGGGTTCTGGATTGATCCATGCATGGTGAGGGAATGCGTTAGTCAGTCTTTGCAGCCATTCAGCGCCCGGCTCATCGTTGTTGTATTCAACGCTGCCGCCTGGCTGCAAAATTTCGTAAGGGCTCATGGTGGCATCACCAACAAATATCAATTTGTAATCTTTGTTGTATTTGCGAATGATGTCCCAGGTGTCGAACTTTTCGGCAAAGCGGCGGCGGTTGTTCTTCCACATGAAGTCATAGACACAGTTGTGAAAGTAATAGAACTCCAGGTGCTTGAACTCGCTTTTCACGGCTGAAAACAGCTCTTCCACGCGCTGAATGTGATCGTCCATGGTGCCGCCTACATCCATGAGCAGCAGCACTTTCACATTGTTGTGGCGCTCGGGCACCATCTTGATGTCCAGCCAGCCAGCGTTGGCTGCTGTGCTGCGGATGGTGTCGGGCAAATCCAGCTCCAAGTTGCTGCCCTGGCGTGCAAACTTGCGCAGGCGGCGCAGGGCCACCTTGATGTTGCGCGTGCCCAGCTCTTGCGTGTCGTCGTAATCGCGGTAGGCGCGTTGCTCCCACACCTTGACGGCGCTGCGGTTTTTGCCGGGCCCGCCAATGCGCACGCCCTGTGGGTTGTAGCCACCGTGGCCAAAGGGACTGGTGCCGCCGGTGCCAATCCATTTGTTGCCGCCTTCGTGGCGGCCTTTTTGTTCTTCCAGACGCTTTTTGAGCGTTTCCATGAGCTCATCCCAGCCCATCTTCTCGATAGCGGCTTTTTGCTCAGGTGTCAGCTCTTTGTCCAGCAGCTTGCGCAGCCACTCTTCGGGCAGCTCTTTCTTGAAGTCGGCCACCATCTCCACGCCCTTGAAGTAGGCGGCAAAGGCGCGGTCAAACTTGTCGTAATGCTTTTCGTCCTTGACCAGTGTGGTGCGGGCCAGAAAGTAAAAATCGTCCAGGCTCCAGCCGTCGTCACTGAGCGGGCCGACCACGCCGGCCTGAAGCGCTTCGAGCAGCATCAGGTATTCCTTGACGGAAACGGGCAGTTTCGCGGCGCGCAAGGTGTAGAAAAAATCGATCAGCATGGCAGTGAGAGTTTAAAAAAAGAAGCTACAAGCGCTTGCAATCACTTGTTTTTAATGTGATTTGATACGCAAATCAATTACTGGCAAGCGCCATATGCTTCAATTTTTCAAGTAAACGATGTTCAGCAGCAGGCCACTCGGCAGCCAGCATGCTGTACATCACGGTGTCGCGCACGCTGCCATCCCAGCGCAGTGCGTGGTGGCGCAACACCCCGTCTTTATGGGCACCCAGGCGCTCAATGGCTTGCTGGCTACGGGTGTTCAGAATGTCGGTGCGCCAGCCCACCACGGCGCAGGACAGTGTTTCAAATGCATGCTGCATCAGCAGCAGCTTGGCGGCTGTGTTGACGTGGCTGCGCTGTACGCTGGCGGCGTACCAGGTATAGCCAATCTCCAAGCGCTTTACCGCAGGCACGATGTCGTGGTAGCTGCTGGTTCCCAGAAGCTTGCCGCTGGCCGCATCCAGTACGGCAAACGGGCAGCGCGTGCCCTGGGCTTGCATGTCCAGGGCTTTTTGGATGTAGGCCGTCGTTTCTTCGTGCCTGGGCACCCAGGTGATGTGCAGGTTCCACAGCTCGCCATCAGCGGCAGCTTCTTGCAGGCCAGCGGTGTGCTGCAGACTCAATGGTTCAAGGCAAATACCCCAGCCTTGCAATCGGACGGGGGGCGCAAAGGGCGTGCTCGGTTGTGGATCATGCATAGGGGGGGCAGGTCAATCGACCTCGGCTTCTTCGAGTTTGTCTTTGGCTTGCTGGTGACTGCGCCAGATGCGTGCAATGTGCAAGCCTGCGCCGCCACCCAGGCCGATCATCAAAATGCCGATCATGCCGGAGCCGCTGTAGCCGTCTTCAAAGATGTCGATGCCCACCATCTTGCCCAGACCATAGCCAGCCAGAGCGCCGAGCATGAAGCACACCGCGTCGGAAACTCCCTCGAGCAGCATTTTTTGTGCAGAAGCCATGTTTTCTCCCTTAAGCAAAGTCATCAAAACACCGAAGCTACGACAGACGGCGTCTTTGCGCATTGGGGCAAGCCTGCAACGCGGCTGTCAGCGCCGTGTCAGCGGTTGCGCTGATTCATGAACACCAGCTTTTCAAACAGGCTCATGTCCTGTTCGTTTTTCAGCAAGGCTCCAACCAGTGGCGGCACGGAGACCTTCTGGTCTGGAGACTGCAAGGCCTCCAGCGGAATGTCTTCGGCCACCAGGAGCTTGAGCCAGTCGATCAGCTCACTGGTCGACGGTTTTTTCTTGAGCCCAGGCAGGTTGCGCACGTCGTAGAACGTTTTGAGCGCTGCGCTGAGCAAGTCGCCCTTGAGCGTGGGAAAGTGCACCGCCACAATTTGGCGCATGGTGTCTGCTTCAGGAAACTTGATGTAGTGGAAAAAGCAGCGGCGCAGAAAGGCATCGGGCAGCTCTTTTTCGTTGTTGGAGGTGATGAACACCAGTGGGCGGTGCTTGGCGCGGATCATCTCGCGGGTTTCGTAGCAGTAAAACTCCATGCGGTCGATTTCACGCAGCAAGTCGTTGGGAAACTCGATATCTGCTTTATCAATCTCGTCGATCAGCAGGGCTACGGGCTCGTCCGCAGTAAACGCTTGCCACAGCACGCCTTTAACGATGTAGTTGCGAATGTCCTGCGTGCGGGCATCGCCCAGTTGGCTGTCTCGCAGACGTGAGACCGCGTCATATTCGTACAAGCCTTGCTGCGCTTTAGTGGTGGACTTGATGTGCCACTGCAGCAAGGGCATGTTCAAGGCAGCAGCCACTTCTTCGGCCAGCATGGTTTTGCCTGTACCAGGCTCGCCTTTAACCAGCAGCGGGCGCTGCAGTTTGATGGCGGCATTCACCGCCAGCATCAGATCTTGGGTGGCAACGTAATTGTCAGAACCTTGGAATTTCATGGGCGTGATATCAGCGTAAACATTGATGTGAGTGCTTGACAACTGCTCTGATAATGAATTTTCACGACCAGATCCCAGCTGAACTTTGCAAAGGATTTTGTGCACAAAATGATCAAAACATGGACCACGGTGTTTGCATTGTTTGTCGCTTGTGCGACGTCAACTGCCTCGGCACAGGCTGTGCAGGGGGATATCAAGGCAGGTGAAGGGAAAATTGCCATGTGCATTGGCTGCCATGGTATCGCTGGTTATCAGGCCAGCTTTCCTGAGGTCTACAAGGTGCCCATGATCTCGGGGCAGTCTGCAGCATATATTGCTGCGGCGCTGGATGCCTACCGCAAGGGTGATCGCCATCACCCCACCATGCGTGGCGTTGCCGAGTCACTCAGCGACCAAGACATTGCGGATGTGTCTGCGTACTATGAGGTCCACAACCCCGTACGCAAAGATGCGGTACAGCCGCATGACCCGCCGACGCAGGTGGCCGCCTTGATTGAAAAAGGCGCGTGCTTTAGCTGCCATGGTCAAAATTTCTCCAAACCGATTGACGCAAGCTACCCGAAAGTAGCTGGCCAGCACTCAGACTATCTGCTGGCGGCGCTCAAGTCGTACAAGACGGTCAACAACCCCCGGGTTGGTCGCAGCAACGGCATCATGGCCCCAATTGCCCAGCAGTTCAGCAACCAGGAACTCAAACTGCTGGCCAACTACATCAGCAAGCTCGATGGGGATTTGAAAACGATTCCGCCTGCGCACTTTCGCTGAGCCTGTTCACCAACAACAAGGCCCGCTGCAAGCGGGCCTTGTTGTTTGAAGGGTGCATTTAATCGCGCGTAGCGCGGCGCTGTACGGCAGCTACGTACTGGTCGCCATCGGGTGGATGGCCATTGCGCTGGCTGTCGGCCAGCATCTGGCCCAGGCATTCCATGGTTTCATGGTGGGCGTCGTGCAGTGAGTTGCGGCGCTTGGTCAGCAGCTCCACGGCTTGGCGAATGCCGCGGGGCTGGTCTACGCTGCATTGCTCACTGATGGACAGGTGCATGGACAGGTGCAAAAACGGATTGGTGCGCTCGGGCTCCAGGTCGTAATTGCGCTTGATGGCCGCCTCTACGTCGTCCAACTCGGCAAAGTACTCCGGGTGTTCGTCAATCCACAGGCTGGCCAGTGTCTCGATGGCCTCCATCGGCGCGTTATGTAGCATTTTGCTGCGTACGCTACAGAAAAAGCGTCGCACGTCAGCTTGGGTGGGGTTGAAAAGCATGATGGGCGGCAGCGTAGCATGTGCGGCGCAATCCAGTCGCCAAGGTGGCAATAGGGCGCTCGGGTCGGCGTAAGATCGCGCGCTTCAGGTTGGCAGCTCTCGGACATTGGCACATGGATTTTCATACTTGGTTGGCATTTTTCTCGGCGTGCGTCTTCATCGCCATCTCCCCGGGCTCTGGGGCAGTGCTCTCTATGAGCCATGGTCTGGCCTACGGCGTGCGCCAGACTTCGGCCACGATTGGTGGCTTGCAGCTTGGGTTGCTGCTGATCTTGCTGATAGCAGGCGGCGGCGTTGGTGCCGTGCTGATTGCCTCTGACGTTGCCTTTACCGCGGTCAAAGTGCTGGGCGCGGGCTACCTGATTTATCTGGGTTGGAGCCAGTGGCGCAGTGTGAGTAACGGGGTAGATGTGGGGTACTTGCAGGCTGCCCCTATGCCCTGGAGGCAGCGTACCTTGGCCGGGTTTTTGACCAACGCCACCAACCCCAAGGGGATTATTTTTATGGTGGCTGTATTGCCCCAATTCTTGAGCCCAGAGCGTGCTCTGTGGGTTCAACTGCTGGTGATGTCCGTCACCTGTCTGGCTGTAGATACCGTGGTGATGCACGGCTACGCCGCCAGTGCCAGTGCGCTGCGCCGCTGGATGCGCAGCAGTGAGGCCATGCGCTGGCAAAACCGCATCTTTGGTGGCTTGCTCATGCTGGTGGGTTTAGGGCTGTTCTTTGTGCAGCGCTCGACCAATCAAGGGTAATTCTCGGGAGACCCGGTCTGGGCTAAATCGATAGCTGCTAGCGCTGTGTACATCAGTGCTCATGTCTGATTGGGCTATCAGTCGCCTAGGGTCAACCCCTGTCACAGGCCCGACTGACTGCGGGCGCAGAGGTTCTTAAATTGAAGGCATGAAAACCTTCAACTCTTATGCCGAACTGCGCGCCTGTGCAGGCCAGGAAATTGCGGTGACCGACTGGATCACTATTACACAAGAGCAAGTGAACCTGTTCGCTGATGCAACGGGTGATCACCAGTGGATTCACATTGACCCGGTCAAAGCTGCACAAGGCCCGTTTGGTGGGCCAATTGCACATGGCTTTCTGTCTCTGTCCCTGCTGCCTTTGTTTTTTAGTCAGGCGGTGCACATTGAAGGTGCCACGATGGGGGTGAACTACGGCTTGAACAAAGTGCGTTTTCCGGCGCCTGTGCCTGTGGGCAGTCGCGTGCGGGCCCGCGTGGGGGTGCAGGCGGTAGAGCCAGTGGGCCCAGACAGCGTGCAAATTACATGGCTGGTCACGGTTGAGCGCGAGGGGGGTGACAAGCCCGTGTGTGTGGCGGAATCGCTCTCGCGCAGCTACGGAGCGCCCATGGGCGAGTGAAGGCACGGTGGTTGGCATTGTTTTGCTGACCCACCGTGCAAAGGGGTTGAGCGTTGCGAACATCTCCCTTGTACGTGCATGTTGCGCATGCTCTTGTCTCAAGCGCAAACCTGCAGCTTTGTGGGGTGGTTTTCATTGCTCTTGGAGCCGCTCACACCACCCAGCAAATCTTTGATTTGCGTTGGGGCGAGGTGTGAAGCCACAGGCAGTGCAGGCGTGCGACAAGGCCAAGCAACGACGTATCCAGGGCGGCTGTTAGTGGGTCTTAGTCGCCGCTGACGATGAGACCCGCCTCACGTGCCGCCTGATAGTCGGCAATGACGGCGGCACGCGTGACGGTGGACTGGGTGCTGGTTTCATCGGGACGCAAAACCACGGCATCGCCTTGCACAATCTGACCAGCAGCACGCGCTGCCTGAAAGTCAGCAATCACCTGTGCACGGGTTAAATCGAAATTACGACTCAACTCATCTGCACGCAACTGGGTTTGATCACCCGCAAACGCGGCGGTGGTACTCAAAGCAATAACAACACCCATGGTGCGAATAGCAAACATCTTTTTTCCTTTCGGCAATATCTAAGAAACAGTGCTTTTGAAGCACATGGGGGATAGAGCGAGAGTTGATGCTTGCGGTTCAGTGTTTATTGGGTGGGTGATGGGTAACACACTGTCCTGTTATTGAAACAGTGGTTGTGGTCTGGGTGTTTAGCGTGCTGGGCCGTTGGGAGTCATGAAGCCGTGCTGTCGCCATGCCTCAAACACAGTCACGGCCACGGCGTTGGACAGGTTCAGACTGCGCTGGCCTTCCAGCATGGGCAGGCGCAAGCGCTGTGCCGTGGGGAAAAACTCTCGCACTTCGGGCGCAAGGCCGCGTGTTTCGCAGCCAAACACAAACCAGTCACCTGCTTGGAATTGCAGCGAATGGGCGGGCTGGCTGCCGTGCGTGGTCATGGCAAACATGCGGTCGTGCGCAGGCTGCATGGTGTCCAGAAAGGTTTGCCAGTTGGCATGGCGGCGCACGCTGGTGTACTCGTGGTAGTCCAGCCCTGCGCGGCGCATGTGGCGGTCTTCTATGGAAAAGCCCAGGGGCTCAATCAGGTGCAGCTGGCAGCCAGTGTTGGCTGCCAAGCGAATGATGTTGCCTGTATTCGGTGGAATCTCAGGCTCTACAAGAACAATATGGAACATGGCGGCGTATTGTCCGCTTTTGGGCTTGCCCCTGGCGGTGCTTATGGTGTCCGGGCCATGCACAGTACGTGAATCTGGCTGGCACCAGCTTGCAGTAAACAGCGGCTGGCCGCAGTGAGGGTGGCACCAGTGGTCATCACATCGTCGATCAACAGGACTTTTTTGCCCTGAATGTGGTGACGTTGTGCAGCCTCAACAGCAAAGGCATTGCGCAAATTACGCAGACGCTGTGCGCGGGTTGAGTCACTTTGGGCAGCGGCGTGGTGCGTTCGGGTCAGGCAATGGAGCTCGTGCTTGTGGCTTTTGAATGCCAGGGTCAGCAGCGCTGCCTGGTTGTAGCCGCGTTCACGCATGCGCTCTTTGGATAAGGGAATCGGAACCAGCACATCAGCGGCATCGATAGCGCCTTGAATACGCGCATCTTGCCGCATCCAGTCTGCTGCGTAATGGGCCAGAGCGGGTTGTTGTCCAAACTTCCAGTGCGTGATCAAGCTGTTCCATGGGTAGTGGTAGTCCATCCAAGCGTGTGCTTCTTGCCACAGCGGTGGGCGTCGCAGGCAGGCACCGCAGCGTGGCCGCTCGGGATCAACGCCTGGTAAGGCCAGTGCACAGCCTGTGCAGCGAAATGGCGCAGAGATGGCAAAACGCTGCCAGCAGTCGGGGCACAGCACATCGTGGCTTGGCCATGCGTGGCATGCCAGGCACTGACTGGGTAAGGCACGGAGCCATTTCACAGGATGGGATAGCCATGTTGGCCAACGCAGAGGCATGAAATCAATATACTGCCGCGGCACCTGCCGTTGCCATGCCGTGTGGCGGCGGGGTTGCTTGTTGAGTTTGCATTTCCATGTCTGAGCACTTGCCCCCCACCATTGATCCCATCGCTGCCGCACGCTGGCAACAGGCTGCACCGGCCCAGTCGCCATGGCTGCATGAGGAGGTGGGTCGCCGGATGGAGGCGCGTTTGCAGTGGATTTGCCGCACCCCCAATACCTGGTGTGACTGGCAGCCCGTGCGCGGTGGCATGCAGGTGCATGCGGCTTTGGCGCAACGCTACCCGCAGGCGCAATGCTATGTGGTTGAGCCTGTGCCGCGCATGCAAGCCGTTGCCCAGGAGCAGTGGTCCAAGCCATGGTGGAGCCCCGCGCGCTGGGGCGGTGCCAAGACCCTGATGGACATGCCGGCCGCCGGCAGTGTGGACATGCTGTGGGCCAACATGCTGCTGCACAACCAGGCGCAGCCTGTGCAAATGCTCAAGCAGTGGCATGAAGCTTTGGCTGTAGATGGCTTTGTGATGTTCTCGTGCCTGGGGCCAGATACCGCCAAAGAAATGCGTGCCCTGTATGAGCGCATGGGCTGGCCTGCCGCAGGGCACAGCTTTACCGACATGCACGATTGGGGGGACATGTTGGTGCAGGCAGGTTTCGCAGAGCCTGTGATGGACATGGAAACCATTACGCTGACTTTTGCAAGCCCCGAGCGTTTGCTCCAAGAGTTGCGTGAGCTGGGCTGCAATCTGCATCCCCAGCGTTTTTCTGGCTTGCGTGGCCGCGCATGGTTGGCGCAGTTGCACGCTGCCATGGGCGAGCATTTGCGCGTTGATCACAGTGAAGGGCAGCTTGCCTTGTCCTTTGAACTGGTTTACGGCCATGCCTTTAAACCCGTTCCCCGTGTGGCGGTAGACAGCGAAAGTTCGGTCTCTTTAGATCAGATGCGCAGCATGCTCAAGCAGGGTCGCGAGCAGGGTTTGCGATAGGCGAAAAGCCGTTTTTGCTGCATTGATTTAACGCAAAGCGCACTACAATTTTTTCAAACTACTGATAGCAAGCACGGCCCTGGAGCGTGGATTTGGGCAGTGCAAAGCCAACGGCCCAGCGGTCGTCAGGGGAGAAAAAATTGGTGTGTCGCTATGCCTTGCAGACAGGCTGGACCGCAAAGCCTGGGTCAGTCTCTCTTGTTTTTGTGTCTTTGCATCTCGCATACCAGCGTGCATGCAGTTGGCGACTCCATCCATCGTTTTTTGCACGGCATCCTACAAGAGGCCGTTGTAGCGATGTCTTGTCCTGCTTGAAATCCCTGTATGCGTTGGCGTTGCATCCCTGCAAACTGCATGCAGGGCAGTTGGGTGCAGTGTGCCAGGCACCTTGATTTTTGCTTTCTTCGCAAGACTTCGCACGGCACTGTAAAGGCAGGCGGGCAACGGAATCCCGGAGGCTCAGACGCAAGTGAGAAATATGAAAAGCAGTATCTTTCAACTGGTTTCTCTGTGTACGGCTGCAACAGCATGGTTGGCCAGTACCGCGCATGCAGTGCAAGACTTGCCCGGCGGCCCAGCCGTCAAACAGCTGAACTTGCACCCACCGGTTACACGCATTGCTCAGGAGCAGCACTTTCTGCACTGGATGATGCTGGCCATCTGCGTAGTGATTTTTGTGGCCGTATTTGCGGTGATGTTCTATTCCATCTGGAAGCATCGCAAATCCCAAGGCGCCAAGGCTGCCAACTTTCACGAATCAGCGACTGTAGAGGTGATCTGGACGGTGATCCCCTTCATCATCGTGATCTTGATGGCGCTGCCAGCCACCAAGGTGCTGGTGGCGCAAAAAGATACCACCAATGCGGAGCTGACCATCAAAGTCACGGGCTATCAGTGGAAGTGGGGGTATGACTACCTTAAAGGTCCGGGCGAGGGGTTGAGCTTCTTGTCCACCATCGACAGCAGCCACCGTGCAATGTCCAGCAGCGGTGATGTGAGCAATGCGCCCAATGATTATTTGCTGCGGGTAGACAACCCGCTGGTCGTGCCTGTGGGCAAGAAGGTGCGCATCATCACCACGGCCAATGATGTGATTCATAGCTTTATGGTGCCGGCTTTCGGTATCAAGCAAGACGCGATTCCTGGCTTTGTACGTGATACATGGTTCAAGGCAGACAAGCCCGGTGACTACTACGGGCAGTGCGCAGAGTTGTGCGGTAAAGAGCACGCCTACATGCCTATTCATGTGAAGGTGCTTGACAGCGGCCCTTACGCAGCATGGGTGGACGAGCAGCTCAAGCTGGCAGCGGCCAAAAAAGATGACCCAACCAAAGAGTGGAAGCTGGATGAACTGGTTGCGCGTGGCGCAAAGGTTTACGCAGCCAACTGCGCGGCATGTCACCAGGCGAACGGCAAGGGGGCAGGGGCCATCAAGGCTTTGGATGGTAGTGCGCTGGTGCGTGGCTCGCTGGCTGAGCCCATGCATGTGGTGCTGGAAGGGCGTGCGAATGGGGCAATGCCATCTTGGAAGCAGCTGAGCGATGTAGAACTGGCTGCCGTGCTGACCTATGTGAAAAACAATTGGAGCAACCAGACGGGGCAACTGATTCAGCCGGCACAGTTTACGCAGGCGCGAAAGGGCACCTTCCCTGAAGGTGGTGCAGCAGCTGTACCCGCCGATGCAGCACCAGCCCCAGCAACCCCAGCGGCAGACAATGCTGCAGCCGTCAGTGCGGCTGACATGCCGTACCAAGTTTTCTTTGCCACAGGCCAAAGTGCGCTGGATGACAAATCCAGGGCCACCGTGCAGCAAGCCGTGCAGTGGCTGCAAAGCAATGTCAACGTCAAGATTGCGCTGTCAGGTTATGTCGATGCCACCGGCAGCGCTGATGTGAATGCTGAGCTTGCCAAGCAGCGTGCACAGGCAGTGGCCAAGGCGCTGACCGATGCGGGTGTGGCTGCTGAACGTATTGAGTTGCGCAAGCCGCAAACCATTGCCGACAGCGCCGGTGCCAATGAGAAGGCACGCCGTGTAGATATCGTGGCTGCGCAGTGAGCGCAATGCATAACAGAGACAGGGAGCCCCGCACATGAGCGCCATTTACCCACCTTCTCACGATCAGGCCGCACACGGTGATCACCACCAAGATCACCACCACGCCACGCCCACAGGCTGGCGCCGCTGGCTGTACGCCACCAACCACAAAGACATTGGCACGCTGTACCTGTTGTTCAGCTTCACCATGTTGATGATTGGCGGGGTGCTGGCACTGTTGATTCGTGCGGAGCTGTTTCAGCCCGGCTTGCAGCTTGTGAATCCAGAGCTGTTCAATCAACTGACCACCATGCACGGCCTGATCATGGTGTTTGGCGCCATCATGCCGGCCTTTGTGGGCTTCGCCAACTGGATGCTGCCTCTGCAAATTGGCGCATCAGACATGGCTTTAGCCCGCATGAATAATTTCAGTTTCTGGTTGATGGTGCCTGCTGGCCTGATGCTGGTGGGCTCGTTCTTCATGCCCGGTGGTGCACCGGCTGCGGGCTGGACGCTGTACGCCCCGCTGACGCTGCAGATGGGACCGTCCATGGACACCAGCATCTTTGCGATGCACATCATGGGGGCCAGCTCCATCATGGGGTCGATCAACATCATCGTCACCATCTTGAACATGCGCGCCCCCGGCATGACGCTGATGAAGATACCCATGTTCGCCTGGACATGGCTGATCACTGCCTACCTGTTGATTGCCGTCATGCCCGTGCTGGCCGGTGCCATCACCATGACGTTGACCGATCGCCACTTTGGCACCAGCTTCTTCAACCCTGCAGGCGGTGGTGACCCGGTGATGTACCAGCACATCTTCTGGTTCTTTGGCCATCCAGAGGTCTACATCATGATCTTGCCGGCCTTTGGCATCGTCAGCCAGATCGTGCCGGCATTCAGCCGTAAAAAACTGTTCGGCTATGCCTCCATGGTGTATGCCACCAGCTCGATTGCCATTCTGAGTTTCATCGTGTGGGCGCACCACATGTTCACCACGGGCATGCCGGTGACAGGCCAGCTGTTTTTCATGTATTCCACCATGTTGATCTCGGTGCCCACGGCCGTGAAGATTTTCAACTGGGTCGCCACCATGTGGCGCGGCTCCATGACGTTTGAGACGCCCATGCTGTTCTCTGTGGGTTTTATCTTTGTGTTCACCATGGGTGGCTTTACCGGGCTGATTTTGTCCATGGCGCCCATTGATATTCAGTTGCAGGACACCTACTACGTAGTCGCACACTTTCACTATGTGCTAGTGGCTGGATCGCTGTTTTCCATGTTTGCGGCGTATTACTACTGGTCGCCAAAATGGACGGGCGTGATGTATTCCGAGCGACGTGGGCAGATTCACTTTTGGGGCTCGTTGATCTTCTTCAACATCACTTTCTTCCCCATGCACTTCTTGGGTCTGGCTGGTATGCCACGCCGCTATGCCGACTATCCCATGCAGTTTGCCGACTTCAACGCCGTAGCCTCTATAGGTGCGTTTGGATTTGGCTTGATGCAGGTGTATTTCTTCCTGGCCGTTGTAGTGCCCGCAATGCGTGGCAAAGGGGAGAAAGCACCGCAGAAACCATGGGAAGCGGCAGAAGGTCTGGAGTGGGAGGTTCCTTCGCCTGCGCCATTTCACACCTTTGAAACACCTCCTAAGTTGGATAGCACCGCAACCCGCGTGATTGGATAAGCCATGATTCACCCTAAACACAGCAACTCCATGCCTGGCCGCACAGAAGCCTGGCAACTGCAGCGCCAGCGCAATACGCGCATGGCTCTGGTGCTGGCGTCTATCGCCGTCGTGTTCTTTGTGGGCTTTGTGGCCAAGATGGCATTGTTGGGCGGCTAAGGCACGCACAGCCATGAACACACGCAAGCGCAGCGCCAACCTTCAAATGGTCACCAAACTGCTGGTGATCACTGTGGGGATGTTTGCCTTTGGCTATGCGTTGATTCCCATCTACAAGCATGTGTGTGAGGCGCTGGGCATCAACATTCTCACCATCTCCGAGCGGCAGGTGCCGGGCAACGGAGCGGTGGGAAAGCTGCCCACTAATACGCAGGTAGACACTACCCGCACGATCACGGTGGAGTTTGATGCCAATGCGCGAGGCCCATGGGATTTCAAACCCGAGATACGCTCTTTGCAGGTGCACCCCGGTGAGCTGGCGACGGTGATGTATGAGTTTCAAAACATCCAAAACCGTGCCATGGCAGCGCAGGCCATTCCAAGCTATGCGCCTCGCCAGGCTGCACCGCATTTTGTGAAGATGGAATGTTTTTGCTTTAACCAGTACGAGCTGCAGCCCGGTGAGAAAAAAGAGTGGCCTGTGGCGTTTGTGATCGATCCACGGTTGCCTAAGGACGTGACCACCATCACGCTGAGCTACACCTTCTTTGAAGTGGGCGGCAAGGTGCCAGCGGCACCGACGGCAGCACTGCAGCAACCAGTAGCAGGAGGTGCGTCTTGAGTGAGCAGCAACCCTCTCGTAAACCGTCGCTGTTGCGCACTATCAAGGCGATGGCCTGGGCCTTTCTGGGGGTGCGCAAAGGCAGCGAGTGGCGCAGCGATTCGGCGCAGATGACCCCGTTGCTGGTCGTCAGCGTGGGATTGGTGGCAATTTTTGTATTTGTATTGTTGTTGATCGGTATTGTGAATTGGGTGGTCTAGCGCGCAGCGCTGGATCGAAACGCAATGTTTGACACGAGTGATGACAGGAGCTGACATGGGTACACCGCACACTGCAAGCACCCCGTACTACTTTGTACCTGCTGAATCGGGCCACCCCATCTGGGCCGCTGCCGGGCTGTTTTTTGTCATTTTGGGCGCTGGCATGTGGGTCAATGGCCACCAGTGGGGCATGTGGAGTTTCTTCTTTGGCCTGGCATGGTGGCTGGTGGTGCTGTTTCGCTGGTTTCGTGAAGCAGCGCAGGAGAGCGAGCGCGGCTTGTTTGGCCGCAAAATTGACCTGTCTTACCGCTGGAGCATGAGCTGGTTCATCTTCTCGGAAGTCATGTTCTTTGGCGCATTCTTTACCGCGCTGTGGTGGGGGCGTGCGCACTCTGTGCCAGCTTTGGGCAGTCTGGAAAATTCATTGCTGTGGCCAGGATTTAGCGCCGTGTGGCCCAGCGTCATGCCGGGTGCCACGGCAGCGCCTGGTGGCCTGGTTGAACCGTTTCAAACCGTGGGGCCGTTCTGGCTGCCCACCATCAACACCGCATTGCTGCTGACTTCGGGTGTCACCCTCACCATTGCCCACCATGCGCTGCGGCTGGGCCAGCGGGCCAAAACGATTGGTTTTATGTGGGTGACGGTACTGCTGGGTATCACGTTCTTGTGCGTGCAAGGTTACGAGTACTACCACCTGTATACGGACTTGAACCTCAAGCTCAACTCCGGCATCTTTGGCTCCACCTTCTACTTGCTCACAGGCTTTCACGGTTTTCACGTGTTTGTGGGCATGTTGATGCTGCTCTTTATTACCCTGCGCCTGCAAAAAGGCCACTTCACGGCAGAGCACCATTTCGGCTTTGAAGGGGCCGCCTGGTACTGGCACTTTGTGGACGTGGTGTGGCTGGGTCTGTACATCTTGGTGTACTGGATGTGAATGCGGTCAGGGCCTGCGCCCTGATGGCTGGCAAGGAGTGTGGTTTGAATAAAAGAGAGCGGTTAGCGCACGTCAGTACTAGTTTTCAAGATGAAATCATATTGAAAATAAGTATGTATAAGCGCTGGCAGCTCTCTTTTTTATTTCACTTGCCAATCGGCAAGCCTGTGGGCTGGATGTACCCCAGCTTCCACGCCAGCAGCAGGCACAGAAACAAAACCACCGACAGCACAATCCGCCACGTGAGAGCGCGTGCCATGTTCTTGCTGCGTGCCGCATCGTGTTCGGCATCACTTTTGCGCAGCATAAAAAATCCTGCCGCAGCAAGGCTGACAAGAATGGCCAAAAAGAAAAGGGCGATGGCGTATGTCATGCCGCCCATTATGGAGAGCTGCGTATGACACGCAAGCGGGGCAACCTGCGGTGGTGGCTGGCGACGGTAGCTGGCGTCCTCGGTGTGTGTGTAGGGCTGGCTTTGGGGTTTTGGCAGCTGGAGCGCGCAGCGCAGAAAACCCGGCTGCACGATGCCATGCAAGCGCAATCGAGCACACGCACCTTGGATGCTCGCGCCGTGCACGACCAGCTGGGGCTGGGTGAAGCAACGCTGACCCACTGGCTGTATCGCCCGATTGCATTGCACGGCCAGTGGCTGGCTGCACACACGGTGTATCTGGACAACCGGCAAATGCAGGGGCGGCCAGGTTTTTTCGTGTTTACGCCACTGCAACTGGCCGGCGGTGAGGTAGTGCTGGTGCAGCGCGGCTGGATTGCACGCAACTTTCAAGACCGGCAATTGCTGCAAGCCATTGAAACCCCTGCTGGTACCGTGACGGTTGAAGGCCAGTTGGCTGGTGCGCCCGGGCGTCTGTATGCCCTGGCTGATGGTGATGCACCCGATGCACACAACCCTCACATTCGCCAAAACCTCAACTTGACGGCTTATGCACAAACCACAGGTTTGCCACTGTGGCCTGTTACTGTGGTGCAAACCGGCGCAGCCAGTGAAGGGCTGTTGCGCGCGTGGCCACAGCCCAGCAGTGGCATTGCCACGCACCAAGGTTATGCTTTCCAATGGTTTGCCATTGCAGCTGTATTGGCTGCCATGGTGCTGTGGTTTCAATTTTTGCGGCCTGCCCGCTCTGCCCGACAACGCCATGCCGCACCAAAAAGTTGATTTGCTCCCTTTGAATTTGACCGTGCACAGCACGCCCAGCATGCAAAGCTTGTCGCAAGGCGTGCAGGCCGTTGAGACCCAGCGCAAAGGGCGCTGGAAAATGTTTGCAGTGCTGCTGGTGTGTGCAGCACCGGTGATCGCTTCTTACTTTACGTATTACGTCATTCGCCCCGATGGGCGGCGCAATTTTGGCGAGCTGATTGAGCCGCAAAAAGACATGCCTGCGTTAATGGCCAAAACGCTGGAAGGGCAAGAAGTTCCTCTGTCGCAACTCAAAGGACAGTGGCTGCTGGTCAGCACCTCGGGTGCCGCCTGCCAAGCGCAGTGCGAAACCCATCTGTATTTGCAGCGGCAACTGCGTGAAGGATTGGGCCGAGAGAAAGAGCGCCTGGATTGGGTGTGGCTGGTGACAGATGGGCAGCAGCCCACTGCGGAGTTGAAAAAAGCTTTGCAGCCAGCCGCCCAGGTTCTGCAAATCGATGCCACTGCGCTGCAAACATGGCTGCAACCTGCAGCAGGGCAGCAGCTTTCAGATCACTTGTATGTGATCGATCCGCTCGGGCATTGGATGCTGCGCTTTCCTGCGAATCTGGACAAAACCAGTGCACCAAAAGCCAAGCGTGACCTGGAGCGCTTGCTGCGCGCATCTTCATCCTGGGATCAGCCCGGACGTTGAGCATGCACAAGCTTGCGTGAATGAGGCATTTGCGTTTGCGGTTATGGTTATGGATTGATTGACCGAGATTGCCATGCAAAGAAGACATGCACTACAGACCTTGATGGTGGGAGCCTCTGCCATCGGTGCTGCCACCCTTTTGATGGGTTGCAAGCCCAAACCGATCAGCTTTGAAGGCGTAGACATCACTGGCGCCCAATACGGGCAAGACTTCCCGCTGCCAGATGCCTATGGCAAGCCCCGTTCAGTGAGTGAGTTTGCAGGCAAGGTGGTGGTGGTCTTTTTTGGCTATACCCAATGTCCGGACGTGTGTCCCACAACGTTGCAAGAGCTGGTAGAGGCCAAGGCCATCTTGGGTGAACAGGGGGATCGTTTGCAGGGCATTTTTGTGTCACTCGACCCAGATCGCGACACGCCAGAAGTGCTGCGTGCCTATGCAGAAGCCTTTGATCCGCAAATGGTGGCGCTGACAGGCTCGCATGAGCAAATTACTGCCGTAGCCAAAGACTTCAAAGTGTTTTACAAGAAAGTAGAAGGCAAGCAACCTGGCAGCTACACCTTGGACCACTCCGCAGGCCTGTATGTCTATGACCCACAAGGCAAACTGCGTGTGTACCAGCGTTATGGTCAAGGCGCGCAGATTCTGGCCAAAGATGCCAAGGCACTGCTGGACGAAGCCAAGGCCTAAGCTGAATCCACCCGGGTTCCGTTGCTTGTCAACATGCGTCAGCACTGTCTGCATGCATTACGGGAACATAAAAAAAGCCACCTATCGGTGGCTTTTTACTGAGGCGCTGGTAGTTACTGGTTGCTGATCTTTTGTTCTTTGATCAGTTTGCTCAATTCTTCAGTATCTTTTTTGACGCGGTTGGCCAGGCCTTCGGGCGAAGTACCCACCGTTTGCCAGCCCTGCTGGAACAGTTTTTGGCGCACCTCCGGCATGCGCGCAATCTCTACCAGGATGCCCGCCAGTTTGGTGCGAATGGCTTCAGGCATGGCATATGGCGCGGCAAAGGCATTCCAGATCTGTAAATCAAAATTGGTGACACCTGCTTCTGCCAGGCTGGGAACGCCGGGCGCCAGTGCACTGCGCCCGCTGGAGGTGACACCAATCAAACGCAGCTTGCCAGCTTGTGCCTGAGCCATGGCCAGCGCGGGAGGCAGCAGCGCCATTTGCAGCTGGCCGCCCATCATGGCCGTGGCCACTTGCGGGTAGCCGCTGTAAGGCACGTGAACGGGTGCAATACCGCTGCGTGTTTTGAGCAGCTCAGTGCCCAAATGGCCGATGGTGCCCACACCAGGGGTGCCGTAGCTCCACTTATCGCCCGCCTGCTTGGCGGCGGCGAAGAAGGTTTTTGCATCTGCGTCTTTGGCAACGCCGGGTTGCTCTAGCGGAGCCGTCAACACCAAGGGTGAAACACCAATGAGCGTCAAAGGTGCCAAGTCCTTGAGCGGGTCATAAGCCGTAGCCGGATTGAGGATTTTGGCAATCGTCATGTTGCCATTGATCATCAGGCCAATGGTGTGGTTGTCGGTAGCGCGTGCAACTTCAGCGGCACCAATGTTGCCACCCGCACCGACTTTGTTTTCCACAATCACAGGTTGTCCCAGTATTTTGGACAAGGGTTCTGAGAATGTACGGGCCGTCAGATCAGGCGAAGACCCGCCAGGAAATCCAACCACAATGCGCACGGCTTTGGTGGGCCAGGTGTCAGCCAAAGGGCTTGCAAACACAGAAGTGGTGGCAGCGGTAGCAACCAGGGCTGCGCTTGCAGCCAAAACCGTACGGCGGGCAATCTGGTGGATAGAGGTCATATCGCGTGGTGCAAAAAATAGTGAGGAGTGAAGACGCCACTCCCCCAAGAAAAAAGAAAGCCCGGAAATTATCCGGGCTAGTCTGAGCAGCCGTCTGGTCTTTTTCAAGCAGACAGCACATGACGATGATTAAGCAAACTCCACCAGCGCTTTTTTCATCTTTTTCATAGCGGCCACTTCAATTTGGCGAATACGCTCGGCACTGACGCCATATTCAGCAGCCAGCTCGTGCAGCGTCATGCCGCCAGAACCATCGTCGTTCACCTTAAGCCAGCGTTCTTCCACGATACGGCGGCTGCGGTCATCCAGCATTTCCAGTGCTTGGCTGATACCGTCGGTTGCCAACATATCGCGCTGGCGTGTCTCGATCATGCTGGTAGGTTCATGCGAGGCATCCGACAAGTAGGCAATCGGGCCGAATGCATGCTCGCCGTCGTCGTTGGGGCTGGGGTCAAGCAAGACATCGCCACCAGACAGACGTGTTTCCATCTCCATGACTTCTTCGCGCTTGACGTTCAGCTTGGCGGCCATGGCGTCGATCTGCTGAGCAGTCAGCGTTTCGCGCTGGATCAGTTCATCGTCCATTGCAGCATCGGCCTGCATGCCCTGCTTGAGTGAGCGCAGGTTAAAGAACAGTTTGCGCTGAGCCTTGGTGGTGGCCACCTTGACCATGCGCCAGTTCTTCAGAATGTACTCATGAATTTCAGCCTTGATCCAGTGCATGGCGTAGCTGACCAAGCGCACATTTTGCTCGGGGTCAAAACGCTTGACGGCCTTCATCAGGCCAACGTTGCCTTCTTGAATCAAGTCGCCATGTGGCAAGCCATAACCCAGGTACTGGCGCGAAATGGAGACCACCAAGCGCAGGTGCGACATGATCAGGCGTCCGGCAGCATCCAGATCGTTGTGTTCTTTGAGTTTGTGGGCGTACTCTTTCTCTTCCTCTGGGGTGAGCAGAGGCAAGCGGTTCACCGCAGTGATATAGGCATCCAGATTGCCCAGCGGCGGAACCAGCGCCCAAGGATTCGCAGGAGCCAAAGCAGAAGCAGCAAGTGTGCTAGTTTGGGTTGTCATTGCATTCCATCCTTTCATCCATCGCTTCATATTAGCACTCTCTCTGACTGAGTGCTAAATCAAAAGTTCCCCTAGGCAATAGGGGTCTTCGAGAGCGCATGGGCTACCGATTGGCAGCCCATGTGTAGCTATATGTTTCTTAGTTTTCACTATAAAACCGCTTTTATTTTGCAAGCTGTTGAATTTTTTCGGTGAATAGGGTTTTTGTCGCGTGGTTCGGGCTGTCTTGCTGAGGAAAGGTGAAGAGTCGGCTTATCTATGTATGAGATGCGCCGTGAACCACTGCGCCGCGCAGGAGGGGGCAAGCCGTGGGTCAGCCATTCAGCATCTTTGATGCCAAGAATTGGTGTTGGTGCTGAATGATTGTTTGGGCTCCAGCAGGCCCTTGCTGCTTGACACAAGCACAGGTTTTCAAAAACCAAAGTGATGTTCTTTGTTGTATGAAGACCCGTTGCTATGGAGTTCACCTAAGCATCAACCCCATTTCATTTCACCTTTGGCGACCTTTGCACCTATCTGCAGGGCTGGGGCCAGACCTGCGGCGGGGTAGCGTTTGCTCATGGCTGCGATCAGCGCATCGCTATGCGGCGCTTTGGCCAGTTCTTCTTCAAACGCTAGCAGGTACTCCCGGGTGTAGTTCACGGCAGAGATATCCAGCGCACTGTTATTGGCCATGTGACCGGGCACCACAGCGGTGGGCTTGCGCGCGGCGATGGCATCCAGGTTCTGTATCCAGGCAGCGCGTGAGGCGGGTGTCGGGGTATCTGCGGTCCAGACGTGCAGGCCCGAGAAAATCAGTACACCACCGAATACGGCATTCAAAGAGGGCACCCACAGGTAGCGGCGGTTGGCCATGCCCTGGGCCTTCACAATCTCGATGGTCTGACCTTCCAGCGCCAGCGCAGGGCCATCAAAGGCTTCAGGAAAGATGATGTCCGCCAGTTTTTGCGGGCCGTTCTCTTTGAGCTGTGGTGCCCATGTATCAATTTTCTTTTGTGCATTGGCGCGGATTGCGGCAATGGTTTCGGTAGCGGCAATGACTTGGGCGTTTGGAAATGCTTGCTTGATAGGCCCAAGGCTGAAGTAGTAGTCGGGGTCACTCTGACTGATGTAGATCGTGGTCAGTGTCTTGCCCGAGGCTTGGATGGCCTCAGCCACAGCACGGCCATCAGACAGTGAGAAACCTGCGTCGATCAGGATGGCCTCCCTGGCGCCGGACAGAAGCACGGGTGCACGGAAGAAGCCTTTTTCTCCGGCAGGCAAGTGCTTCCACTGCAGTGCGGGTGTTGTGCTCGATAAGGCTGCGCAGCCTGCCATGGCGATGGTGGCGCCTGCGGCTGCAGCGGTTTGAACAAAATTTCGGCGATTCATCAGGGTGCTCCTTTGGTCGATGTGGATAAAGAGAAAGACCTCAGGCTGCAGCCAGCTGGTCTACGAAGTTTTGCGGGTTAGAGAGTGCTGCGTTTGAAGACATCAGCTGGCGTTGTCCATTCATCTCCACAATGAAGGCAGGCACACCACGTGCCCCAAATTGCGCAAGCAGTGCTTGCGCCTGTGCAATGCGGGCGCTGTTGGCGGCGATCAGGCTTGTATCTGGCTGGGCCAGCAGTCTCGCAGCGTCTTCAAGGCCAAGCGCATGGAGTAAAGATGCCAAGGTGCCAGGCTGCGTGATGTCGAGCCCGTCCACGTAACGTGCCTGCTGGATGGCTTTGAGTGCATGGCCCTCACGGCTGGGCGCTGTCTGAGCCACGGCCGTCAAAGCCAGCGTGGCAGGCCCGCTGTCAAACATCTGCTGGTGGTCGCTCAGTACTTCATCGCGGTAACGTTCGGTGAACCGCTGGCCTGTCAACTGCTCAATGCGATGGTCGTTGCTCCATGCGTAGGCCGCGAACTCCTCACTCATCGGCCGTGCGCCTTCGCCAGAGAACAGCCCACTGGGCAGCATTTGCAGCGCTACGTCTGTGCTGTGTGCCAGCGCTTGCACTGCGCCACCAGCGCCATAGCACCATCCACACAGAGGGTCATAGATGTAGTACAGGGTTTTGCGCATGGAAAGGCTCCGTTTCATTCAATACCGTGATGGTAGAAGTCCTGCATTGATGAATAAAGGGTGGTGAAATAGATAGACCGTATGTAAAAAGCAAACAATATGGAAGAAACTGATCTGAGTAACTTTGCCAATCTCAAGCGACTGGCTTATTTCGCCGCAGTGGCGGAGACCGGCAGCTTCACGGCCGCAGCAGACCGCCTAGGTATTACCAAAGCCGTGGTGAGTCAGCAGGTGGCGCGGTTGGAGAGAGAGTTTCGAACGACCTTGCTGACGCGAACGACACGCAAGGTGGCACTGACTGCGGCTGGCAAAGGTTTTTATCAAAGGTGTGCGCTGATCCTCAAAGAAGCGAGCGATGCCTTTGAGGAACTGGCTGAGGTAGCGGCAGAACCTGCTGGGACACTGCGTCTGACCGCTCCGCTGGACTACGGCATCACCACGATCGTGCCGGCGATTGCTGAATTCACGCGACGCTTTCCGCAATGCAAGGTTGATGCCGCGCTCAGCGACCAGTCCCTGGACCTCATGGCTGGGCAGGTGGAGCTGGCAATTCGTGTGGGCTGGCTGACTGACCTGCATTTGCAAGCGCGGCAAATCGGGACATTTCGGCAACTGCTGGTGGCTGCCCCTGGCTGGTTTTCGCAAGTGGCGCAGGTGACGGCACCGAAAGACATTGAGGCACTGTCATTTGTGGCCAATACGGCATTGCGTGACCCCACACGCTGGAGTTTTTCGCACAGTGCGCTAGAGCCGCAGAGCGTTGCTGTGCACCCGTGCATCTATCTGGATGCAACGCTGGCCGTGCGCGAGGCAGTGCGTCAGGGGGCGGGGCTGTCCATCTTGCCGGACTATATGGTGGCGCAAGATTTGGCAGAGGGAAGTTTGACCCACGTTTTGCCCCAGTGGGCGCTGCCTTCTGGAGGCATTCATGCCGTATTCCCTGCATCAAGGTTTCGTCCAGCCAAGGTTCGGGCTTTTGTGGATCTTTTGCAGGAAAAGTTTTGTCTGTAGCCACCCCCGCCCCGACCCTCTTGGTAATGCCGGGATTTATGCATTAATCAATAAAATAATCGGATGTAAAACCGTTGAAACTCTATTTAATCAAGAGTTTGAATATTTTAATTATTTGTTAATACTCCCTTAATAATCATAATTTACTATTAAGGGTTTTATTTAAAATTTCAATAAAAACAATAGCTTATGAGGTTGATGTGTGTCAATTTGAATAGGGTGCTAAGCATTTGAAAATCAGGGTATTCCTTCATAAAAGGATTTTCAAATGCATGAAAACCATATTAGTCCCACACCTTCGAATACAAAGCGGAGTTTCTTGCAAGAGCTGGTCGCTTTGGCCACTGGCTTTGGCTTGGCTGGTAGCGCGAACGCTGCGCTGCCTGAGCCGGACTTTCAGCCACAGCGCCGCCCCGGTATGGAGGGCAAGCGTTTTGGCATGCTGGTGGACATGCGTAAATGCATTGGCTGCCAAGCGTGTACCGTCAGTTGCTCTGTAGAAAATCTGCCTCCTATTGGCCAGTTCCGGACAACGGTGCTGCAATACGAGATCAGCCAGCCAGGGGCCAGCGCTCCTGCCATGGTGAGCTTGCCGCGCCTGTGCAACCACTGTGACAACCCACCCTGCGTCCCTGTTTGCCCGGTGCAAGCAACCTTTCAGCGCACAGATGGCATCGTCTTGGTGGACAACGAGCGTTGCGTGGGCTGCGGGTACTGCGTGCAAGCCTGTCCGTATGACGCGCGCTTTATCAACCATGAAACGCAGACTGCCGACAAGTGCACTTTCTGTGAGCACCGACTGGAAGCTGGGCTTTTGCCTGCATGCGTAGAGAGCTGCGTGGGTGGGGCCCGCGTGATTGGTGACCTGAACGATCAGGACAGTGAAATCAACCAGCGTATTGCTGCGCACAAGCAGGACATCAAGGTGCTCAAGCCAGGCATGAAGACAGAACCACGAGTTTTCTACATTGGTTTGCCGGATGAGTTCGTCAACGGTGTTGACGGTCAGGCCAGCGTGCGCCTTCTCTCCGATCTCTGAAGCCTAGGGAGCGTCTTATGCAAATCACTGAACTCTTGACCCCGCACTACGAAGTGGCCTGGCTGCCTTGGGCTGTCCAGTATTTCTTTCTGGTAGGGGTGGCCACGGGTGCCGCACTGCTGGTTTCGGTATGTGCTTTTGGTCAACGCGGTAGTGCCATACAGCGTCTGTTGCCTGTGGCTGTTTTGACGCTGGCCGTAAGCACCCTGGCTGCACCCGTTTCGCTGCTGGCGGACTTGCACCAGCCCGCGCGTTTCTGGCACTTTTATGCCTATTTCACGCCTTGGTCGTGGATGTCGCGTGGTGCTCTGCTGTTGCCGCTTTTTGTGGTCATTGCACTGGCCTTTTGTGCCACCTGGTGGCTCGGTAAAACCCGCTGGATGCGGGGGCTGGTGCCAGTGCTGTTGCTGTCTGCGCTATCGATCACTGTGTATTCCGGTGCAGAGCTGATGGTGATTCGTGCACGGCCCTTGTGGAACACCCTGTGGGTGCCTGTGAACCTGGCCTTGACTGGGTGGCTGGCCGCAGTAGGCGTGATGCTGGTGGTCGAGCGCTTTTTGCCTGCCAAGCTGCGTCCCGATAACAGTGCCCTGCAAGCGCTGCGCAGCATAGGCTTAGGGGTTGCTGCCCTGTTGTTGTTGGTGGTGCTTGCGTGGGCCGTGTCTGGTGCGCTGGGCTGGAGCCCATCGTTTAACGAAGCTTTGCGCCTGTTCAGTGAATTTCCTGTGTGGCGCATGACCATGCTGGGGTCGGCAGTGTTTGGCGCTGTGGTGGTGGGGGCGTTACTGCGTGGCAAGCAGCGTTTGCATGCCAGCGGTTACACGCTGGTGCTGGGCCTTGGTCTGGCTGCTGCGGCCTGGGCATTCCGCTGGGCTTTGTTCATGGGCGTGCAAGGCGTGCCTAAGTTTGGAGCAGGGCTGTACCTGTACCACATGCCTTTGGGGGGCGATGGCCTGCTGGGCATGCTGGGTGTTGCTGGACTGTGTGTGGCCTTGGTGGCGATGGCAACTTGGGCGCTGGAAATCTTTCCTGAGCGCCACCCCCAGACCGCTTGAGCGATCTTCATAGGTTTGAAGCTAATTCAGCCTCTAACGCAATATTGACGGGCACTTGCAGCGATTAAATAAACTGCAGGTGCCTGCCCTGAAAGGGCAGACCATGACTGATAAAAAACATTCTTCCGAACAATCCAACGAACCCGATGTAGCGCGCCGGCGCATGCTGCTACGCGGCGGTGCCGTGGCAGGCGGTCTGGCTGCTTTTGCGGCAGGCTACGGTGAAACGGTGGTTAAAACCGCCAAAGGCTTGGTGGCTGGCACCTCGGGTGTGCCCACAGCCAGTGCTACACGCGGCAACTCGCTCACCCCAGAGTTTCGTATCGATCCTGTGACTGGCCAGCTCACCACCCAGCCCGGGCAGGTGGTCAGCCCATCGTCATGTCTGGGGTGCTGGACGCAGTGCGGCGTTCGAGTGCGCATCGACACCGAAAACAACCAGATTCTCCGAATTGCTGGCAACCCTTACCACCCGCTTGCAACCACCAATCCCGCACCCATGGAAACACCGGTGCGCGAGGTATACGCCATGCTGGGGGGCGACCATGGTCTGGAAGGGCGCGCCACCAGCTGCGCGCGTGGCTCTGCCATGCTGGCTCACCAAACGGCTGCACACCGCGTGCTGACACCGCTCAAACGCGTAGGGCCACGTGGCTCTGGCCAGTGGAAAAGCATTTCGCTTGAGCAATTGGTGCAGGAAATCAGCGAAGGGGGCAACCTGTTTGGCGAAGGCCATGTCGATGGTCTGCGTGCCATTCGTGATCTAGAGACATTGATCGACTCGAACAATCCGGAATACGGCCCCAAGGCCAATCAGTTGCTGGTGACCGATGCGTCGAATGAAGGCCGCACACCGTTGATCAACCGCTTTGCGCGTCAGTCATTTGGTACGGTCAATGTCTCCAACCATGGCGCTTACTGCGGCCAGAGCTACCGTGTTGGCACTGCTGCAGCGCTGGGCAATATTGCAGGCATGCCCCACGGCAAGCCTGATTGGCGCAACTCCCGGTTTGGTCTTTTCATTGGCACCGCACCGGCGCAGGCTGGCAACCCATTCCAGCGGCAGGGGCGTGAGCTTGCAGATGCGCGCTCGCGCCAAGAGCAGACCTATACCTATGTGGTGGTCTCCCCCGTGTTGCCGACCTCATCGAGCTACGCATCGGGCGATAACAACCGCTGGCTTCCCATCAAGCCAGCCACCGACCTGGCGCTGGTCATGGCCATGATTCGCTGGATCATTGAAAACGAGCGTTATGACGCCGATTTTCTCAGTCAGCCTGGCCCTGTGGCCATGGCCGCTGCTGGCGAAGCTTCATGGAGCAATGCCACGCACTTGCTGATCAATGATCGCAAGCACCCTCGCTATGGCCAGTTTCTGCGGGGCGCGGACATGGGTTGGCCCATGCCAGAGGCTGTTGACGAGAAGACGCCTGCTGAAGATGTGTACGTGGTTCAACTGCTGGATGGCCAACTTGCGCCACACACCAGTGCGCAGCCTGCACAGCTGTGGGTGCCTGAGCGCGTGGTCAGCATTGCGCCAGCGCCAGACGCGGCAGAGGGCGCGGCGGTTACGGTGGCCGTATGCACTGCCATGGTCAAGCTGCGTGAGGAGTCGCAGCAAATGACGCTGCAAGAGTATGCCGATCAGTGCGGCGTGCCGGTGGCTGAAATAGAGGCACTGGCGCACGAGTTCACCAGCCATGGCAAGCAGGCGGTAGCCAACTCTCACGGCGGCACCATGAGTGGCGCTGGTTTTTACACAGCCTATGCCATTGCCATGCTCAATAACCTGATTGGCAACTTGAATGTCAAAGGCGGCTGGGTGCTGGATGCAGGGCCTTTTGGTCCGTTTGGCCCAGGCCCGCGTTACAACTTTGCGCAATTTCCGGGAGCGGTCAAAGCAGGCGGGGTCTCTCTGTCACGCACGCGTTTCCCGTATGAAAAGACCAGTGAGTTCAAGCGCAAAAAAGAAGCTGGAGAGAACCCCTATCCAGCCAAAGCACCCTGGTACCCAGCACCGGGAGGGATGAGCAGTGAAATGCTGGCCGCAGGCCTGCTGGGCTACCCCTACCCAGTGAAGGCGTGGCTCAATCACATGAGCAATCCTGTGTATGCCATCTGTGGTTTTGAAAATACCTTGGTAGATGCGATCAAAGACCCGAAAAAGCTGCCACTGTTCATTTCGGTCGACCCCTTTATCAATGAAACCTCGGCACTGGCTGACTACATCGTGCCTGACACGGTTACCTACGAAAGCTGGGGCATTGGTGCTCCGTGGGCCGACGTGGTGGCCAAGAGCAGCACGGTGCGCTGGCCCACGGTAGAGGCGGCAACCGCCAAGACGGCAGATGGCAAGTCCGTAGGTTTTGAGAGCTTTGTGTTTGCACTGGCCAAGCAGCTGGCGCTGCCTGGTTTTGGCAAAAATGCGATGTCTACCAAAGACGGCGAGCCATTGGATCTGGAGAGTGCAGAAGATTTCTACCTGCGTGGCATGTGCAATATTGCCTACCAGGCAGGCAAGCCTGTAGCTGAAGCCAGTGATGACGACGTTGCGCTGACAGGCCTTGAAAAATGGATGCCTGCACTGCAGCAGCGCCTTAAACCCGAGGAAGTGCGCCGCGTCGCCATGGTCATGACCCGGGGAGGGCGCTTTGACAAGGTGGAAGATGCCTGGAAGGCTGACCACATCAAGGCGGCGCACAAGTTTCCGGTACAGATCTGGCATGAAGGGCTGGCCAAGATGCGCCATTCCATGACGGGCGAAAAGTACACGGGCTGCCCGACCTGGTACCCCACGCGCTTTGCCGATGGCTCCAGCATGCGTGAGCATTTCTCCGAAAAAGAATGGCCGCTTTCAATGAGCAGCTATAAATCCAACCTGATGAGCTCGATGTCGATTGCCGCTGCACGCTTGCGCCAGGTGCACCCACACAATCCGATCAGCTTGAACACGGAAGATGCAGCGCGCTTTGGGATTGCCAATGGTGACCGTATTGAAGTGCGCACACCTGGCGCCAAGCTGGAGGGGATGGCGCTGGTGCGCAGCGGCATTGCCAAAGGCGCGATTGCCATTGAGTACGGCTACGGGCATACGCAATTGGGGGCTGTTGCCCATGTTGTGGATGGCAAACCCACACATGCCAATCCGCAGCACGGCAACGGAGTGAATCTCAACAGACTGGGCTTTACCGATCCCACGCGGCCAGCCAAAGACAATGTCTGGATTGACTGGGTCTCTGGCGCTGTGGTGCGGCAAGGCTTGCCAGTGAAGATACGCCGTATCAGCTAAGCGCTGTTGGCGTACCCCGCCGTTGAAGGGGCAGGCCAGTGAAGCCCAAGGCTTGCACTGGCCTGCTGTGCTTTAGATACAGTCCTTGTCATGCACGTATTAATTGTCGAAGACAACACGCTGGTTGCCCGTGGAATCAAAGCAGGCTTGGAGCTGCACGGAATGACCTGCGATATCGCCATGCACATTGCCCAGGCGCAATTGCTGATGGCTGCCTGCCAGTTTGATGTGTGTGTGCTTGATCTTGGCTTGCCTGATGGCGATGGACTGCAACTGCTGCAGCAGTGGCGTGCGCGCACCCTGGATGTGCCTGTGCTCATCTTGACGGCGCGCGGCACTGTCGAAGACAAGGTGCTTGGCTTTCAAACGGGGGGCGATGACTATCTGGCCAAACCTTTTGATTTGCCAGAACTGGTGGTGCGGTTGCAAGCTTTGCACCGCCGTGCGGCAGGCCGCGCCAGTGATTGGCAGCAGTGGCCAGCCCTGCGCTTGAACCTTGCCACGCATGAGGCTTTTGTGCACGAGCAATTGGTGGAGCTTTCACGCCGTGAATGGGCCTTGCTGGGGGCGCTGCTGCAAGCCAATGGGCGTGTGCTCACCCCTGTGCAGCTGCACGACAGGCTGTACGGCTTTGAGCAGGATGTAGGTAGCAACACCGTGAATGTGCATGTCCATAACTTGCGCAAAAAGTTAGGGACCGAGCTCATTGATACCGTACGTGGACTTGGTTTTCGTCTGGGGGCAAGTTACTGCAAGGACATGGCATGAAAAGTTTGCGCTGGAGGCTGCTTGCCACGCTGGGCATTGCCATCTTTGTGCTGTGGAGCAGCATGGCCGCCTGGATGTTCACCAGCATCCGGCGTGAATTGATCAGTGTTCTGGATGACCGGCTGATCGCTTCAACACGCATGGTGGCCGGGATTGTTCAGCAGTTTTCACACGAGCAAATTCAGTCAGCAAGCGTGCCAGGCAAACATGTGGATCTGACCTCGGTGATTGCCCGAGATGGTGTGGCCTGTGAGGTCAGTCTGGTGCGCGCAGAGGTGGAGTTGTTGCCGCTTGCGCGCACAGAAAACAGCCCTGGTTTTGATAGCCTGCAGGGCACAGGTTTTGGGCGTATTGACAAGGGTGGAAAGCTTTGGCGCACCTTTGTTCTGGAAGAAAACGGTATCCGTATAGCAACGGCAGACCGTATAGATGTGCGAGAGGGGCTGGTTCAGTCGTTTGCCTATGCCATGGTGCTGCCGTTTGCCATGGCATTGCTGGGGTTGCTGGGCATTACATGGTGGGCATGCACGAAGGGGCTGGAGCCTTTGCGGCGTCTGCAGCACACCCTGGCCAAACGACCTCCACAGGATGGCACGCCGATTGAAGACGGCAGAGACATTGAAGAGCTGGCACCCATGGTCAACAGCTTGAATGCGTTATTGCTGCGCATGAACGCAGTCATTGAGCACGAAAGGCGCTGGACTGCGGATGCCGCCCATGAGTTGCGCACCCCCCTGACCGCCATCAAAACGCATGTGCAAGTCACGCAATTGCTGGTGCAGCGTGAATTGAAACTCATGCCAGGAGAAAGCTGTCTGGCAGCCGAGCAGATACAGCAGTCGCTGGAGTACACCATGTCAGGCATCACGCACATGCATGACACCCTGGAGCAACTGCTGATGCTGGCGCGGGTGGAAAGTGGCAGTGCCCTGAATACGCACAAGCTCAGCGGCATCGCCATTGTTGGTGCTTTTGAGCGAGCTTGCGAGCAATCCCAGCAGCACGCGGCAGAGCAAGGCCATACGGCCCAGCTTCAGACGCACGTGTCTCCTGGCGCACCAGAAGACTGGCAGTCATGGCAGGTGGCATTGCCCGCACCGTTGCTGGTGTGCGCAGTCAGCAATCTTGTCGATAACGCATTGCGCCACCACCAAGGCCAAGAGCCCGTGACCGCGCACTTGGAGCTTGAGGAGCAGGCCGGCCAGATTTGCATCAGCATTCGTGACCATGGGCCGGGCATGTCGCAAGCCGAGTGTGAACAGGCGTTGCGGCGGTTTTGGAGAAAAAACCCATCCAGTCAGGGCAGTGGCCTGGGCCTGACGATTGTTCAGCGTATCGTGGACAGTGTTCAGGGGCAGTTGTCTGTGCAGGGCGCACCGGGTGGTGGTTTGATGGTGCGCTTGCACCTGCCTGCGGTGCTTTGCACATCCGCACAGTGCGCAGCTTAGAGCCGCTAACACCACCCTGGATACGTTGTTTGCTTTGCCTTGTCCTGAAGCAGCAGGGCAAAGCCTTCATCAATCCCAGTCGGGGGCCAGACCTTCGGGGTTGACCTCGCGGCCATTGCGATCGAGCGTGCCAATCAGTGCCATGTCTTGCGCATCCAGCTTGAGGTCACGGGCCAGCAAATTGCTGCTCAGGTTTTCACGTTGGGTTGACGATGGAATCACCGCGTAACCCAGTTGCAGCGCCCATGCCAGTGCCACCTGTGCCACGGTCGCGTGGTGTTTTTCGGCAATCACTGCCAGCACCGGGTCTTTGAGCACCTTGCCATACGCCAAGGTCATGTACGACGTCACCGCAATGCCTTGCGCTTTGAGAAAAGCTGTCAGCTTGTGGCTCTGCAGATAGGGGCTCAGCTCTATTTGATTGGTGGCAATTTCGTCTTTGCCCACTACGTCGATGGCCTGCTGGGTCAGCGCGATATTGAAGTTGGAAATACCGATCTGGCGTGTCAGGCCCAGTGCCTTGGCTTCGGCCAGCGCTTGCATGTATTGCGGCAATTCCACGCCATTGCCGGGTGCTGGCCAGTGAATCAGGGTCAGGTCGACATAGTCGGTACGCAGTTTCTCCAGACTTTCACGCAGGCTGGATACCAGCTGGGTTTTGGCGTAGTTAGCGGTCCAGATTTTGGTGGTGATGAAAAGATCACTGCGGGCAACGCCGCTTTCGGCAATCGCTTGACCAACTTCGGCTTCGTTGCCATAGATTTGTGCAGTGTCGATGGCGCGGTAGCCCAAGTCCAGTGCATTGCGCACCGAATCAATCGCAGTCTGGCCGGTCAGGCGGAAAGTACCAACACCAAAGGAAGGGATGCCCATGAAAAACTCCTAAGTCAGATAAGTCAGGTGAGAGAAGAAAGGATTGATCGAGACCATGCGCAGCGTGGCTGCGATCGATCCCGAATTTCGCTATGGGCGGCAGTGCGCCAGCGCCATGTCGGTGGATGCAGTCAGGGACTGCAGAATTTTTTTGAAATTGAAGCCAATACCAGCAAAGCTGGAGTGCATGCGAAAAGTTGTCGCGTGCCTGCTCATTGGCTTATGCGCTTTGCCTTGCTTCACGGCGGTGCATGCTGCCCAGCCATACCAGTGCCAGCCCGCCTGCAGCAAGTGCAGCCCCCACCAAAGGTACGGCTGCATACCCCAGGCCTTGGCCAATCACCATGCCACCCAGCGCCGCACCGACTGCATTGCCAAGATTGAATGCACCGACGTTGACAGAAGAGGCCAGCCCAGGGGCCTGAGACGCCGCTTGCATCACGCGCATCTGCACGGGCGGCACGATGCCAAAAGCGGCAGCCCCCCAGAAGACCAGTCCAATAGCTGCCCCGGTATGGGTGGTCAGCAGCACGGGCAGCAAAAGCATGGTGAGTGCAAGGGCTGCAAGAATCAGCTTGGTGGCGCCATCAAGTGACCAGTCAGCCAGACGCCCGCCCAGGCTATTGCCCAGCGTGAAACCAATGCCAATCAGTACCAGCGCGAAAGCCACAAAACCTGGGCTGGCCTGGGTCAGCTCGGTCAGCATGGGTGCGATGTAGGTGTAAAGCGTAAACATGGCGGCAGAACCGAGCACGGTGGTGCCCATGGCCAGCAGCACTTCGGGGCGCACCAGTACTTTGAGCTCACGGCGCACATCAGGGCGTGTACCGGGCATGCCCTTGGGCAAGGCCACCCACAGCGCTGCCATGGTGATCAGGCCCAGCATGGCCGTGCCACCAAACGCCACCCGCCAGCCCACTTGCTGGCCAATCCAGGTTGCGGCGGGTACACCGCCAATGTTGGCAACGGTCAGGCCCATGAACATGGCGGCAATGGCTCTGGCCTGTTTGTCCTTGGGCACCACGCTGGCCGCTACAACGGCACCAATGCCAAAGAAAGCGCCGTGGTTCAGGCTGGTGAACAGGCGTGACAACAGCAGGGTGGTATAGCTGGGGGCAAAGGCAGACAGCAAATTGCCAATGGTGAAGATCAGCATCAGCGATATCAGCGCGGTGCGTTTTCCGAAACGGCTGAACAGCAGCGTCATGACTGGTGCGCCCACCATGACACCGATAGCGTAGGCAGACACCAGCATGCCAGCCGTGGGAATACTGACTTGCACTCCATCGGCAATAACGGGCAGCAAGCCCATGGGTGTGAATTCGGTGGTGCCAATGGCAAACGCGCCAATGGCCAGAGCGAACAGGGCAACAGAAGATTTCATGAAGCGCAGTGTGCTCGGTTAATATTTGCAGATTAAGCCTTGTATCTGACAAATTATTTTGAATTAAATTCAATAATGCAAACCACTCTGGATGAGCTACAGGCCTTTGCCGCTGTTGTAGATACGGGTTCGATCACGGCGGCCTCAGAGCTGCTCGGGCTGACCATTTCGGCCACCAGCCGCACGCTGGGCAGGCTGGAGAAAAAGCTGCAAACCACACTGCTGCGGCGCACTACGCGGCGGCTGGAGCTGACGGAAGAGGGGGCTCTCTTTTTACAGCGCGCGCGGGACATCCTGGCCGCGGTGGACGATGCCGAAGAGCAAATGGCCGCCAGGCGCATCCGCCCAGCCGGGCGGCTGCGTGTGGATGCCGCCACGCCTTTCATGCTGCATGTGCTGGTGCCGCTGCTGGAGAGTTTTCGTGACAAGTACCCTGAGGTGCAGCTGGAGCTTACGTCCAACGAAGGCTTTGTGGACCTGCTGGAAAAGCGCACAGATGTGGCGTTTCGCATCGGTGCGCTCAAAGATTCCACGTTGCATGCACGCCCTGTGGGCATGAGCCGTCTGCGCGTGCTGGCCAGCCCCGGCTATCTCCAGCGGCACAGCACGCCCACTGCGCTGCATCACCTGGGGCAACATACCCTGCTGGGTTTTTCACAGCCTGAGACGCTCAACGATTGGCCTTTGCGTGATGCCGATGGCAACGTGCTGCACATTCAGCCCAGCGTTGCCTCCTCCAGTGGTGAAATACTGCGCCACATGGCGCTGGCAGGGCTGGGCATTGTGTGCCTGTCAGATTTCATGACGCACCAAGACCGCAGCGCTGGCACACTGGTGCCGCTTTTTGAGCAACAGACGCTGGACGTGTGCCAGCCGATCAATGCGGTGTATTACCGCAATACGGCGCTGGCAGCGCGCATTACGTGTTTTGTGAATCACATTGTGCAATCGCTGGGGGAGCGACCCTTCTGCGAGTGAAGGGCACTATGCCCACTTCGCTTTACACGCGGTTGAAACTGTCTCGTCTGCACTGTGCTGACCGGGAAGGGGCTGCCACGCACCTCTATGATGGCGTAGCTTTTTTTTGAGTTTGCTTGTGAATTCTCCCTCTCGGCCTGTGGCCTACCTGTGTCTGGCGCTGAGCATGGCGCTGGTTGGCAGCTATGTGGCGCTGTCCAAACCGCTGGCGGCATTGTTTCCTGTGCTGCTGCTGGCCTGGCTGCGTTTTGGCATTGGCGCTGTTGCCATGGCACGCTGGCTGCGCAAAACCCCCGATGAAGCACCGTTGAACCGGCGCACCAAGCGCTTGCTGTTTCTGGAATCTTTCTTCGGCAACTTCTTATTCACGCTGTGCATGGTCACGGGCGTGAGCCTGACCAGCGCCGTCACCGCGGGTGTCACCATGGCGGCCATTCCCGTGGCGGTGGCGGTGCTCAGCTGGTTGATTCTGCGCGAGCAGATTGCCCGGCGTACCTGGGCTGCTGTGGCGCTGGCTGTGGCGGGCATTGCCCTGTATGCGGTGGCCAAACCGCAAGATGCCAGTGCAGACCAGCCTTATGCATGGCTGGGGCAACTGTTATTGCTGGCTGCTGTGCTGTGTGAGGCTGTGTACGCCGTGATCGGCAAGCAACTGACCGCCACCCTGTCACCCAAGCGCATCAGCGCCATCATCAACCTGTGGGGCTTTGCACTGTCAATGCCATTTGGGCTGTACCTGGCGTGGCAGTTTGATTTTGGTGGTGTCAGCTTGCCCATGTGGACACTGCTGCTGTTTTACGCCTTGGCAGCCTGTGTGTGGACGGTCTGGCTGTGGATGACCGGATTGCGTGCCGTACCGGCTGCGCAGGCCGGTATTTTTACGGTCATGCTCCCCATCAGCACCGCCTTGGTCGGCATGCTGGTGCTGGGAGAGCACATCAGCCAGCTGCAATTGCTGGCGCTGGGCGTTGCGCTGCTGGGCGTGCTGGTGGCGACATGGCCGGTCAAGCCCCGCAAGCAGCCGGTCAACCACACTCTGTAAGCCATGCCATTGCCCCTTGTACTCGCACCGCTTGCCATAGTGACCACCACCGTGGCCACGCAGGCCCAGGCCCAGCAATTGGCGCAAGACGCCATTCACAGCAGGCTGGCCGCCTGCGCGCAGCTGGAGGCAATCACTTCGCACTATCAGTGGCAAGGCCAGCTGGAGCACAGTGCTGAATGGCGCGTGGTTTTCAAAACCGCGCCCGATGCGGTGCAGGTACTGTGGCAGTGGCTGCAGAGTGCCCATCCTTATGAGGTGCCGCAACTGTTGCTGCGTACCGAGCAAGCCGATGCTGCTTATGCCGCGTGGGTGAATGCGAATGTTGTAATAAATAATAGCTGCTAGCGCTTATGTATCAACGTTTTTAGTATTAAAAATACCTGAAAACGTTGCTGGTTATGCGCTGGTAGCTCCTAAAACAAAAGCCCCGCAATGCGGGGCCTTTGTTTGGATGGGTTTTAGCCTTAAGCCAGCAGGGCCTGGGCGAACTCTTTGGCGCTGAAGGTTTCCAGGTCTTGCACTTTCTCGCCCACCCCGATGAAGTACACGGGAATGGGGCGCTCTTGTGCAATCGCAGCCAGTACACCGCCCTTGGCGGTGCCGTCCAGCTTGGTCACGATCAGGCCGGTCAGGCCCAGCGCTTCGTCAAACGCCTTGACCTGGTTGAGCGCGTTTTGGCCCGTGTTGCCGTCAATCACCAGCAGTACCTCGTGCGGAGCAGAGCCATCGACCTTGCTGATCACGCGCTTGATTTTTCTCAGCTCTTCCATCAGGTGCAACTGCGTGGGCAGGCGGCCTGCGGTGTCCACCAGCACCACGTCTTTCTTGCGGGCCTTGCCAGCGCTGACGGCGTCAAAGCTGACGGCGGCAGGGTCGCCACCGGCCTGGCTGATGATCTCGACGGTGTTGCGCGTGGCCCAGACACCCAGTTGCTCGCGCGCGGCAGCGCGGAACGTGTCGGCCGCAGCCAGCAGTACGGACTGCTCGTTGTCGGCCAGGTGTTTGGTGAGTTTGCCAATCGATGTTGTCTTACCTGCACCGTTGACACCGGCCACCATGATCACGGTGGGCGTGTGCTTGCCAATGATCAAAGGCTTTTCCAGGGGTTGCAGCAAATCGGCCAAGGCATCGGCGAGCAGCGCTTTCACGGCGGCAGGATCGGTGGCTTTGCTGTCTTTGACGCGCCGCTTGAGGTCGTCCAGCAGATGCATAGTGGCTTTCACACCGGTATCTGCCATCAAAAGGGCGTCCTCTAGCTCCTCATATAAGGCATCATCAATCTTGGTCCCTGTAAACACGGTGGTGATACTGGTACCCGTTTTGCGCAGGCCTGCTTTGAGCCGGTCCATCCAGCCTTTACGCTCGCCAGCCGCTTCGGGTTTGGCTTGCGGTTCAGGGGCTTGCTCAAAGACTTCAGACTCTGGTGCGACACTGGGAGGAACTTCTTCCTTGTCGCCCATTCCGAAGGTATTGCGCAGCCAACCACCGACAGAATCGGTTTTGGTAGCGGGTGCAGACATCTCCTCGTGCGCGGGGGCAGAGGCGGTAGTTGCGACGGTCTCAGACTGCTCAATTGCAGGAGCCACGTCGGCTTGTGGGACTTTTTTCTTGAAAAAACTGAACATTGGCGGGTTCTTAGAATCCTGCATTCTATGAAACGAACTTTATCCCTCCTAGTGCTGGTGGCCAGCCTGAGTGCCGCGGCCGAGAATTCGGTGCCTGCTGGCACGTTGTCGTCATCTCTGGCCGAATGGGCCAGCACCTCAGCGGCCAACCCGGCTACGGCGGTGCAGCAGTTCACTCTGGGCAATGGCATGCAGCTCATCGTGCAGCCTGATCGCCGTGCGCCCACAGCCGTGCACATGCTGTGGCTGCGCGTAGGGTCCATGGATGAAGTCGATGGCACCACGGGCGTGGCGCACGTGCTGGAGCACATGATGTTCAAGGGCTCTGAAAAGCTGGCTCCGGGCGAGTTTTCGCGCCGTGTGGCGGCTCTGGGCGGGCTGGAAAATGCGTTTACCAACCGGGACTACACAGGCTATTACCAGCAAATTCCCTCCAACCGTCTGCGCGACGTGATGGAGCTGGAGTCCGACCGCTTTGCACACAGCCAGTGGCCTGACGAAGAATTCACCAAGGAGATCGAGGTAGTCAAGGAAGAGCGGCGCATGCGCACCGAAGACAACCCTCGCTCCATGCTGTTTGAGCAGTTGTCGGCCACCGTCTTTCAATCCAACCCTTACCGCCGCCCTGTGGTGGGCTGGATGAGTGACCTCAACTCCATGACCGCAGATGATGTGCGCAACTTCTACCGCCAGTGGTATGTGCCTGCCAAGGCGGCCATCGTGATTGCCGGGGATGTGGATGTGGAGCAGGTCAGAGCCTGGGCTGAAGCCACCTATGGACAAATTCCTGCGCGCGCTGCCGTGCAAAGCAAGCCGCAGCAAGAGGCGCAGCAACTGGGTATTCGCCGCATTGAAGTCAAGCAACCTGCTGAGCAGGCCTTTGTGGCCATGGCCTTTCGTGCCCCGTCCATTCGCAACGTAGAAAAGCTGGATGCCCAGGACAAAGACGCACTGGCCCTGCTGGTGCTGTCTGCGGTGCTCGATGGCTACGACGGGGCCCGCCTGGAGCGTGCCCTGGTGCAGGGTAAAGAGCGCGTGGCAGACAGCGCCAGCAGCTCAGCGAGCATCATGGGCCGGGGCCCCTCGTTGTTTGTGCTCTCGGGGGTGCCCGCCAAGGGCAAGACTGCGGCGCAACTGGAGCAGGCCCTGCGTGCCCAGGTGCAGCGCGTGGCCAAGGACGGCGTGCAAGCGACAGAGCTGGAGCGTGTGAAGACGCAGTGGATGGCTTCGCAAGTCTACGAGCGCGATTCGGTGATGGGCCAGGCGCAAGGCCTGGGCAACTACTGGGTCATGGGCATGCCCACCAACGCCGATGAGTTGCTGGTCAAGGAGTTGATGAAGATCACCGCAGCCGATGTGCAGCGTGTGGCCCAGCGGTACTTTGGCGATGACCAGATGACCGTGGCTACCCTGGTGCCCCAGCCGCGCGCAGCAGGCCAGGCCCCCCGTCCTGCCCAGGCCGCAGCCAGCGATACGCTTCAGCATTGAAAGTGATGACAATGAAAACAAAAACCATAGCTGCCAGCGCCTGGCTGGCTTTTACTGTTTCTGGTCTTGGTATAGGTTCTGCATGGGCCATATTGCCCATTCAGCACTGGCAGCAGCCTTCGGGTGCCAAGGTCTGGCTGGTCGACAGCCCCAGCATTCCCATGGTGGACATTCAGGTGTCCTTTGACGCCGGTGCACGCCGTGACCCGCAAAGCAAATCAGGTCTGGCAACGTCGGTCAGCCTGATGACTTCCAAAGGCATCAAGGCCGATGGCAAGCAGCCCGCGCTGGATGAAAACGGTCTGGGTGAAGCCTGGGCCGATCTGGGCGCGGGCTTTGGTGCCAGTGCCGGGCAGGACAGCTTCAGCTACACGCTGCGCAGCCTGATGGTGCCCGACTTGCTCAACCGTGCGGTGGATTTGGCTTCGCGCCAGATGGCCCAGCCCAGCTGGCCTGCAGAGGTATGGCTGCGTGAGCGCGCACGCTGGAGTGCAGCGATTGCCGAGTCCAATACGCGCCCCGGTACGGTTGCCCGCCGTGCTTATGTCGAGGCGGTGTATGGCGGGCACCCTTATGGCATGCAAACCACGGCTGCAACGCTGAACCATATCCAGATCAAGGATATGCAGGCTTTTCATGCCAAGGGCATTCAGGCGTGCCGCGCCAAGGTGAGTGTGGTGGGCGCTGTGGACAAGGCGCAGGCCGATGCCCTGGTGACGCAATTGCTTTCGCGCTTGCCCAAGGACGATGGCAAGGGCTGCCAGCCCCTGCCGCCGGTGCCAGAGGTGCCACCGTTGAAAGAGGCCAAGCTCATTCGCATTCCTTTCCAGTCCGCTCAGGCCCAGGTTCTGATCGGCCAGCCAGGTATCAAACGCAACGATCCTGACTTCATGGCGCTTTTAGTGGGGGACCACATTCTGGGCGGTGGTGGTCTGGTCTCGCGCCTGATGGAAGAGGTGCGTGAAAAGCGTGGTCTGACCTATGGTGTCTCCAGCGGTTTTTCTCCGGGGCTGCATGCCGGTGCGTTCACCATCAGCTTGCAAACGCGTCCTGACCAGGCCGAGCAGGCACGCGAAGTGACACAAGAGACTTTGGCCCAGTTTGTGGCTGATGGCCCTACGGAGAAAGAACTGCGTGATGCCAAGGACAATCTGATTGGTAGCTTTGCGCTGCGCATCGACAGCAACCGCAAGCTGCTGGGTAATGTGGCCAATATCGCGTGGAATGATTTGCCACTGGACTATCTGGATCACTGGACCGCGAAGGTCGAAGCCTTGACCGTTGCTGATGTGCGCAGCGCCATCCAGCGTGTGCTCCATCCGGATCGCATGGTGACCGTGGTGTTAGGGGAAAAGAAATAATGGGTCGCAATAGTTATCGCAATATTGAACAGGCTTTGGCGGTGCAAGCCCGCCTGAAAAAACGCGAGGCGTTCAAGCAGGCAGAGGCCGAAGTCTTGGCCGTGGCTGCAGGCAAAAAGCCGGGCAGCAAGGCCATCAAACCTGCCAAGCCGGGCAGTGGTGGTTCAGGGGAGATTCGCATTATTGGTGGCCAGTGGCGCCGCACGCGTCTGGCCGTGGCTCAGCGCCCGGGTTTGCGCCCAACGCCTGACCGGGTACGGGAAACCCTGTTCAACTGGCTGGGCCAGGACATGGGCGGGTGGCGCTGCATCGATGCGTTTGCAGGCACGGGGGCCTTGGGTTTTGAAGCCGCATCGCGCGGTGCAACCCAGGTGCGCATGGTGGAGCAAGATGCTGGCTTGTCGCAGCAGCTGGAGCGTCTGAGCCAGCAGCTCAAGGCCGAAGGTGTGCATGTACAGCGCGGCGATGGTATTGGCGCTCTGAGCCAGAGCGCTCCTGGGCATTGGCATCTGGTGTTCATTGATCCCCCGTTCTCGGCAGAAGCATTGTTTGTGCCTGCAGTCAAAGCGGCTGCGCTGGCCATCGCTGATGACGGCTTTATTTACCTGGAAGCGCCCAAGGCGTGGACAGATGAAGAGCTGGCTGAGTTTGGTCTGCAGCAGTACCGCTATCTCAAAGCGGGTGCAGTGCATGCCCATTTGCTCAAGAAGTTGCCAACTTAAACGTTGATTGGCTAAATAAATAGCTTCTAACGCTTGGTAGACAAGCGTTAGAAGCTATTTTTATGTCTGAAATCCGCGCAGGCATAATGCAGCGCAATCGTTGAAGAACATGGAGATCGCTATGGCTGAGCACGTGGTTGCTGTCTACCCCGGTACGTTTGACCCGATTACTTTGGGGCACGAAGACATGATTCGTCGCGCCAGCCAGATGTTTGGCCAAGTGGTTGTGGGGGTGGCTACGGCACATCATAAAAAAACCATGTTCACACTGGACGAGCGCCTGGCGATGGCGCGTGAGGTCTTTAGCGATGTGCCCAATGTCAGCGTGGCCAGCTTTGAGGGGCTGGTGCGTGACTTTGTGGCGCACCACGGAGCCAAGGTGATGGTGCGCGGGTTGCGCTCAGGCACTGACTTTGACTACGAGTTCCAGCTGGCGGGCATGAACAAGCACTTGATGCCCGAAGCAGAAACAGTGTTTCTGACGCCCAGTGCAGAAACGATGTTTATCAGCAGCACCCTGGTGCGTGAGATTGCAACGCTAGGGGGCGACGAAGTGCGTAAATTTGTCTCGCCCACCGTGCTGCAGCAGTTGCTGGGCAAATTCAAGCGCTAGGTTTGCTGTAGCTTGCGCATGCGGTGGTCAGTGACCACCTCGTGAATGAACTGCAGCTTGGCAACTGCGCCGTTGGAAAGCGCAAACGGGTAGGCATCGCTTTGACCCAGGCTGCGCGTCAGGCTGTTGAGCATGAGGGTAAGCGGCACGCACTGCTGCAGGATGTACTCAAACGGTATGCGAATGTTGGCAAAGGGATCATCTACCGGCGGGCAGCTGCTCTGGTGACCTGGCAGGCGCAGCTGCACGTGGTAGCTCGCTGCGGTTTCCATCAAGTCCATCACATGCAGGTAATGCGCCCAAGTTTCTGCCCAGTCTTCCCAAGGGTGTGCGGCGGCGTATGCGCTGACATAGTGTGCTTGCCAGCCCACAAGCCCCATCGGGCCGCGTGCGTAGTGGTTTTGCAGTGCAAGGGTGTAGTCGATGCGTTCATCGCCGAACAATTGCCTGAATGGAGCCAGCCATTGGGTGTCGCGTACCAAAGTGTCCCAAAAGAAATGCCCGGATTCGTGCCGCAAGTGGCCCAGTAAAGTGCGGTAGGGCTCAAACATGGCCAAGCGGCGGCGGGCACGCTCGTCATCATCGGCTTCTGCCACGTTCAGGGTAATGACACCAGCGGCGTGACCGGTCATGATCTGATGCTGCCCCGGCAAGTCTTCTAAGAAGTCAAAAGTTGGGGCAGCAAAACCTTGAAGTGCGGTCAACTGCAGGCAAGACAGGGTGTAGAACAAATGTCGCTTGGCGTTCTCTATTTTGCTGACGCGCAGCACATTTAAGGGATTGCCGAAGTTGGGTAGCCAGCGTGTCTGTCTGCAGGAGACGCAATATGGCTGAGATCCATCGGCATCGGTCGTGAAGTTGCAGGCTGCCCCTTCGTTGCTGCGATTGCGGCACATGCGCAAGTGCTGAAACCCTTTGTCGAAGTGGCTGGATACTGGCTCCCAGATGCCTGGCTGCGTTTGCGAGGGTGCGAGTGCGGCCATGCGCATGAGCTCTGGCACAAAAGCCAGCGCAGAGCCGCAATGCACACAGGTAGTGCTTTCAAAAAACACCAGGTGCCCGCAGTGGTCGCAAGTAAAAGTACGCATGGCGCGAGCTTAGCGAGGATTGCGCATAAATAGAAATGCCGGCCCAGATGGGCCGGCATTGTTTGTGGCGGTGGACAAGAGCAGCAAACCGCTGCCTTTCACGTGATTAAGGGCGGACCACGATGCTGTTGCGAACGGCGGTGACACCTTTGACATTGCGGGCAATGGCTTCGGCGCGGTCTTTTTCAGCCTGGCTCTTTGCAAAGCCGGACAGTTGTACTGTGCCTTTGAGTGTCTCTACGCTGATGGATGTGGCAGCTACGGATTTGTCTTCCGCAAATTTGGCTTTCACAGCAGTGGTGATGCCCGCGTCATCAACATACGAGCCGACGGTCTGCTGGTTGCGGGCTACGGAGCAGCCTGTGGCACCAATGATGGTGACGCCAACCAAGGTAGCAAAAGCGAAAGCACGTGTGGTTTTATTCATAGCAAGCCTTAAGTCTTAGTTTTAGATCGGTGCGCAAAATTTAACTCCCCCTGGCATGCGCACCCTCTGCGCCATGGGTTGGTTTAATCCTGAGATATTTAGCGGCGGCGGCCCATCAAGAAAGCCGCAGCAACGGCTGCGCCAGCGGCGGCGGCCATCAAGATGGATTTTCCGGGTTGCTCTACGACGTAGCGTGTCGTGGTTTCAGCCGCTTGCTGAAACTGCTTGCGGGCGCGCTCAGAGCTTTCGGCGCAAAAATCAATGCTTCGATTGCAAAACTCCTGAGCGCGCAAAGACAAATCATCAATGGCAGGGCTGAGTTCTTTTTCTACAGCTCGCATGCCGTCTTGGGCTTTTTCAAACGCATTGCTCGCAGCTTCTCGCGTGGTTTTTACGGCCTCTTTGGCCGATTCGCTGGTTTGCTGAGCGAAGTCCTGTGCGCTCTTTCTGGCTGTTTGTGCAGCATCTTTGACGGCTTCTGCGGTGGTGTCTGCTGCTTCGGTCAGCTTTTTCTTAGCGTCTTCAGTTTGGCTCATATCAAGTCGTCCTTGTGTGTTGAAAAGTGCAAATCAGTGATTCGCAGCTGACGTTCTCAGGCTTAGCCTTTCTTTTTGAGCAGGCTCATCACAAAAGTGATGACGGCCATAACGACAAAGACAAAGAACAAAATTTTGGCAATGCCGACAGCACCTGAAGCGATACCGCCAAAACCAAAGATGGCAGCAATCAGGGCAATGATGAGAAATACGACGGCGTAATGAAGCATGGTTAACCTCCTCCAGTTGCTGGTGAATGCGTGCTTTGAAAAGAGCGCGCTGACCAATGCTTTAACTGTAGAGAGGTTGGCACAAGCCTTGTGACAGTACCGGGGGCGGTTTTTTGTAAGCGTGCACGCTGGCATGCGTGTGCGTGCTGGCCTACAGATGCGGTGTCGTTGTGACCCCGTGGGGTGGACAATGCTCGCGCAGCACTGGCGCAGCAAGCGGATGGGTAGGCTTGTGTCGCCAGAAACACCAAGGGGGCGCAGATTGCGCCCCCTTGGTCAGGGTCATGGCCCGCGTATGTCTCGCGATGCGCCGTGGCCCAAGACAAGCTGGTGATTAAGCCGGTGTGAGTGTTTCTACAGGGGTGGTGCCAACCGGAATCACCGCCGAGACGGTGGTGCCTTCTCCAATCGCTGCATTGATGGTCAAACGCCCCCCCACTGCTTCTACGCGGTGGCGCATACCTGCCAAGCCGTGCGAGTTGGGCCGAATGGAAGCCAAGTCAAAGCCCTCGCCGTTGTCCTGAATTTGTACAGCGACATAGGTGGGGTATTTGTGCACGGTGACCTGAATGGCGGTGGCCTTTGCGTATTTACTGATGTTGGTGAGCGATTCTTGTACCAGGCGGTAAATGGTCAGCTCCGTGGCATCCGGAAGTTCTACCGCCTCGAAGTTGGCTTCCATTGCAATGCCACTGCGCTGCGCAAATTCAGAAGTCAGAATTTCTAGCGAGGTGGGCAGCCCCAGGTTAGCCAAAGAGGAGGGGCGCAGGTCTTCCACAATGCGGCGTTTAAGCGCAATCCCGCTGTTCAGCGTTTCTGTGAGGTGCTTGATGCGGTCAGCCACTTCCGGGTTGACCATGTCAATTTTTGATTTCAGGCGCGCAACATCCAGCTTGGCTGCCGTGAGCAATGCGCCAAGCTCGTCGTGCAGCTCACGTGCCAGGTGACCCCGCTCGTCTTCACGCACCTGCTGCAAATGGTTGGCCAGCTCTGTCAAGGTGGCGGTACGTTCGCGCACCAGTTGCTCCAGGCGGCTGCGTTCTTCCAGTTGCAAGGCCTGCTCACGTTTGTGCAAACGCTCGACCATGTTGTGTTGACGCAGGTACAGATAAAACGCCAAGAGGCCGATGAGGGTGATCGTGGTTACGCCCACGCGTGCCAGGAAAACCGAAGACTGCACGTTCTGGTGATAGGCAGTGGCCTCTTGCGTTTCCAGCTCAACCAGCTTCTGCGACAGCTCGCGGATACTGCTCATGTCTGTGTTGCCCATGTCGGTGAACATCACAAACTTCAGGGCATCTGCGTTGCCTTCACGGAAAAGGCGCAGGCTCAAATCCATTTCTGCGGTTTTACGGCTGATGCTGCGTGACAGCGGCACAAACAATTCCATGCTCTTAGGCGAGCTATGCAGCAGCGTACGAATACGGTCCTGAGACTGGGTGATGCTTTTGATGGCATCGTTGTATGGCTGCAGGTAGTTCTCGTCTCCCGTCAACAGGAAACCACGCAAACCAGTTTCTGCATCCAGCATTTCTTTCATGAGCGAGCTGACTGCATTGCGCGTGTCGTATGCATGCGTCAAGTTGGTAAGCGATTGATTTGTTTGCTTGTAGCCATACTCATTGATACCGATCATGAGACAGGCTGCCAAGATGGCCAGTGGCAAGCTGATTGCCATACGGCGCAATTTTGTCCAGTTCACATTGATTCCTCCACGAGTTCCCAGTTTGGTACAGATATTCTGCATAATCAAGTTTGCTTTGAGACAGGGTTACCGCTGTGTGCCGCAAACATATGTCTTGCGAAACTAGAAAATCTAGGGATCCGTCCCATAACACGAAGAGAGGCTTCGATGATCAAAGTAGGTATCGTGGATGACCACGCCATCGTGCGCTCAGGTTTGCGCCAGTATTTGTCTGAGCACGTAGATCTGCGTGTAGCAGGGGAAGCCAGTAATGGCCGTGAAGCTATTGATCTGGTGCGCCAGCAAGACATTGATGTTTTGGTGATGGACTTGTCCATGCCAGGACAAAGTGGCTTGGATGCGCTGGCCATGCTGCGTGCCAAGGCACCAGACATGGGCATCCTGATTTTGAGTGGCTATCCAGAAGAGCACTATGCAATCAATTTGATTCGCCAAGGTGCAAGCGGCTATTTGAACAAAGAGTGCGAGCCCAAAGAGATTGCCGAGGCCATTCGCACCATTTCTTTGGGGCGCCGTTACCTGACGCCCACGGTGGCTGATCTGCTGGCGCAGCAGCTCAATCGCAAAGATGATGCCCCTCCGCATGAGCAGCTGTCTGAGCGCGAGTTTCAGGTGTTCTTGAAACTGGCCAAGGGTGAAACAGCTGGTGATATTGCCAAGTCGCTGTCGCTGAGTGTTAAAACAGTCAGCACGTATCGCACGCGCTTGATGGAAAAGATGGCGCTGTCTTCCAATAGCGACCTGACTTACTACGCATTGAAAAACAAATTGATCGATTGATCTTGTTGCGTTTTCAGGCATAAAAAAAGCTGACGAAAGTCAGCTTTTTTTATGCCTGAAAGAAAAATCCGTCATGTCATTTCCATGCAGAAATCCAGCAAGGCATCAATCTCATTGGACTTGTCAAAAATAGCATCCACGCCCAGCTCTTTGCAGCGCTGGCGTACATCCAGTGTGGCGTAGTTACTCAGCACAATCACGCGTTGGCCAGGTTTTCGGTTTTGGCAGGCAGCCACGACACCTAAGCCACTGCCTTGGCGCAGAAACAGATCCACGATGGCCAGGTCCCAGTGGTTGTGCGGGTCTGTCAGCCAGGCAATGCCTTCTGCTTCTGTTTCTGCATAGCCTATAGCGTCGACATCCGAGAGTTCAAGCAAAGTCTCGATCAAGTTTTCGCGAATGGTGGCGTTGTCTTCCACGAAGAAAGTTTGGAGAGTCACAGTGGGAATAAATCAATGAAGTGCAATGGCATCGGGGGAGGCAATTGTGAAATTTTGCATGTCCCTGTGACTGGTGTTTGTAGTCAATAGCCTACTTCTGGTTACAACAAACGGTGCATTCGGGATTACGACTGGTACGCATGCGTGACCACTCCATGTTCTTTCCGTCCAGCATCAACAACTTACCTGCCAAAGACTCACCAACCTGTGCAATCAGCTTCAAAGCTTCCGCTGCTTGCATGCACCCAATAATGCCGACCAAAGGTGCAAATACCCCCATGGTGGAGCACTGCACTTCTTCAAAATTCTCTTCCGGTGAAAACAGGCAGGCGTAGCAAGGCGATGTTTCCTTGCGTGGATCAAACACCGTAATTTGACCATCGAAACGAATGATCGCTCCGGCAACCAGAGGGGTGTGGTGTTTGACACACGCGGCATTCACAGTTTGCCGGGTTCGGTAGTTATCGCAGCAGTCCAATACAACCGTAGCTTGTGAGACAAGTTCATCAAGCAACGCGGCATCTGCATGTTGCTGGATGCAGCGCACGGTTACTTCGGGGTTGATGTCATGCAGCGCTTGCGCTGCAGACTGCACCTTGGGCTGGCCCACACGGGCGGTGGTGTGGGCAATCTGGCGCTGCAAATTGGTCAGATCGACGCTGTCATGATCGACCAGTGTGATGTGGCCAACGCCTGATGCAGCTAGGTACAGCGCAGCAGGCGAACCTAAACCACCTGCCCCAATGATGAGTGCGTGCGCATCCAGCATGGCTTGCTGGCCTTCGATGCCAACTTCGTCAAGCAGGATGTGTCGTGAGTAGCGCAGGAGTTGTTCGTCGTTCATGGTGGTTCCATGAAAAAAGCCGGGCACAAGGCGCCCGGCTGTTTCAGAAAAAAGAGAGCAGCTAACGCTTGTACTGCTTAGTTTTTAAAGTGAAATGTCTTTTAAACCTAAGCTGGTTGCGCGCTGGATGCTATCTCTATTTATTCGTCTTTGTCCTTTTTCTCAGGAGGACGTTCAGTCAAAGTTTTGCTGACTTTGACTGGCAGGCCTTTGAGCTGGTTCAAAGCTTGTTGCAGTTGGAAGTCTTTGGCAGAGCCAAACTCAGGCAGACGGCGTTCAGCGATAGGCTTTTTGGCATCTTCTTCCAGACGCTTGCGGGCTTCTTCGCGCAGCTTTTCGCGGGCCGCAGCGGCTTCGCTTTCGGCTGTGGCATCACCGTTGCCCAGATGCTTTTCCAGATCGGCTTCACGCATGCGCAGCGCTGCGTAGACATCGCCTTCAGCCGTTTCGTCCACCATGACATTGGGCACAATGCCCTTGGCCTGGATGGATTTGCCGCTCGGTGTGTAGTACAGCGCTGTGGTCAGCTTCAGGCCAGTATCTGGGCCCAAAGGACGTACGGTCTGCACGGAACCCTTGCCAAACGACTGGCTGCCCATGATGGTGGCGCGCTTGTGGTCTTGCAGAGCACCCGCGACGATTTCGCTGGCAGAGGCCGAGCCTTCATTGACCAGCACCACCAATGGCACTTTTTTCAGTGCAGCAGGCAAGCGTTTGAGCGGATCACCATTGCCACGGCGTGCATAGAACTCAGGCGCAGCCTTGAAAACGGCTTTGCTTTCTTCCAGTTGGCCATCGGTGCTCACCACGGTCACGCCTTCTGGCAGGAATGCGGCAGAGATGGCGACAGCGGCATCCAGCAATCCACCCGGGTCATTGCGCAAGTCCAGCACAATGCCCTTGATGTTGGGGTCTTCCTTGTACAGCTCTTCCACCTTGCGCACAAAGTCATCCACGGTGCGCTCTTGGAACTGGCTCAGGCGTACCCAGGCGTAGCCGGGTTCGATCAGCTTGCCCTTGACGGACTGGGTCTTGATTTCTTCGCGCGTGATGGTCACGGGGAAGGTGCGACTTTCGTCCTTGCGGAAGATGGTCAGCTCAACCTTGGTCTTGGGTTCACCGCGCATGCGCTTGACGGACTCATTGAGTGTCAGGCCCTTGACGGCGGTGGAGTCGATCTTGGTGATCAAGTCACCGCTTTTCAGACCTGCGCGGTCAGCGGGAGAGCCTTCGATGGGAGAGACGACTTTGATCAAGCCGTCTTCCTGTGTGATCTCGATACCCACGCCCACGAAGCGGCCCGAAGTGCCTTCACGGAATTCCTTGAAGGACTTCTTGTCGAAATACTGCGAGTGGGGGTCAAGGCTGGAGACCATGCCAGAGATGGCATCGGTGATCAGCTTTTTGTCGTCCACAGACTCGACGTAATCGGTCTTGATGATGCCGAACACAGCCGACAGCTGCTGGATTTCTTCCAGAGGAAGTGGCGAGATGCCGCCGCGCGCAACGGTTTGCAGTGACACCGTGGTCAGTGCCCCCGCTAAAACGCCCAACGAGACCCATCCAGCAATTTTGAGTTTTTGGCTCATAGAGACTTTAGTTTTTACCTGCGTCGACAAATATACACGGCGCTGCCTTGCAGGTGGTGCGTCAAAGACGCAACCACCCGTAGGCAGGAAGGGTGTTACACCTTGCCTTGGGCTGCAACGGCGGCTGCAGCCTTGGCTGCAGCTTGTGCATCACCCAAATAGTAGCTGCGGATGGGCTTGAGGTTCTCATCGAGCTCATACACCAGTGGAATACCGTTGGGAATGTTGACACCAACGATAGCGTCATCGGCGATATTGTCCAGGTACTTCACCAGTGCGCGGATCGAATTGCCGTGGGCGGCCAGTACGACACGCTTGCCCGCCTTGATCTGGGGGGCCAGCGTTTCAGTCCAGAACGGCACCACGCGGGCCACGGTGTCTTTGAGGCATTCAGTCAAAGGGATTTGCTCGGGCTGCAAGTGCGCGTAGCGGCGGTCACCACGCTCGCTGCGTGGGTCGCTGGCCTCCAGCGCTGGTGGCGGCACATCGTAGCTTCGGCGCCAGACCAGTACTTGCTCTTCACCGTATTGCTTGGCCATGTCGGCTTTGTTCAGGCCTTGCAGACCGCCGTAGTGGCGCTCATTGAGGCGCCAGTCTTTGTTGACGGGCAACCAGGTGCAGTTCATCTCGTCCAGTGCGTACCAGAGGGTGTGAATTGCGCGCTGCAGCACGGAGGTGTAGGCCACATCGAATTCATAGCCGTCGGCTTTGAGCAATTGACCGGCCTTTTTGGCCTGGGCGATGCCCGTGGGTGTCAGGTCAACATCGGTCCAGCCGGTGAAACGGTTTTCAAGGTTCCAGGTGGACTCACCGTGGCGGATCAGCACGAGCTTGTACATGGCTTCTTTCTGCACAACAACACAAAGGGGAAAGGGTGTAGCCTGCTATTTTAGGCTGTGCGCCGGCTCTGTATAGCTTGGTTTGTCAGGGGCGTTGGCAGTGCCCCTAAAATTGCACGCTTTGCCAACCCAAGGACTGACGTGACTTTCATTGTTGAAAACTGGTATTTGATTTTGCTGGCGGTGGTCACCGGCGGCTTGTTGCTGGTGCCTTCGCTCAAGGGTATGGGCAATGGTTCGCTGCAGCCCAATGAGGCTGTGGCTAAGATCAACCGCGAAAAAGCGGTGATCGTGGACGTGCGCGAACCCGAGGAGTATGTGAAGGGCCATATTGCCAATGCCAAGAACATTCCTCTGGCACAGCTTGACGAGCGCCTGCCCCAGATGGCCAAGAACAAGGCCCTGCCTGTGGTGCTGGTTTGCGAAAAGGGTGCCCGTGCGGTGCGCGCTGAAGCCCAGGCCAAGAAGTTGGGCTATGAGCATGCGCAGGCACTGGCTGGTGGCATGAAGGCCTGGCGCGATGCTGGCCTGCCTGTCACTAAAGCTTAAGCAGGTCAGTTTTTTTCAACTGTCCTACCATCAAGGGGTCGCAAGGCCCCTTTTTTGTTGCCTTCATTTTTGACTCACAAGGATTCCTGTCATGCAAGCCGTGAAGATGTACACCACCGCCGTCTGCCCTTACTGCGTGCGCGCCAAGCAAGTGCTCAAGTCCAAGGGCGTGGAGCAGATTGAAGAAATCCGCATCGACGTGGACCCTGCTGCCCGTGTCCAGATGATGGAAATTACAGGCCGCCGTTCGGTGCCTCAGATTTTTGTGGGCGACACCCACGTGGGCGGCTGCGATGACCTGATGGCACTGGATGCCAAAGGCGAGTTGCTGCCTTTGCTCAACGCCTGATTTTTCTGTGCAGGCTGCATGCCTGCATAATGATCGGCTTAAGTGCCCGCTGCCGCAGCCACTGCCAGCGGGCCTTTTTATGATCGCCTGCTTTGCGTAAGAAAGACTGACACCATGTCCGAACAAGCTACCCCCGTCTTCCAGATTCAACGTGTCTATCTGAAGGACCTGTCGCTGGAGCAACCCAATTCGCCCGCTATCTTGCTGCAGCAAGAGCAGCCCAATGTCGACATTCAATTGGGCGTGGAAGCCACTCCAGTGGCTGAAGGCGTGTTTGAAGTGGCCGTGACTGCCACTGTGCAAACCAAGATTGAAGACAAAACCTTGTTCCTGGTGGAAGCCAAACAAGCTGGTATTTTTGAAATCCGCAACATCCCTGAAGAGCAGATGGGTGGCGTGATTGGCGTGGCTTGCCCGCAAATCGTGTACCCCTACCTGCGCGCCAGCGTGGCCGATATCGTGACCCGTGCCGGTTTCCCGCCTGTGCATTTGGCCGAAATCAACTTTCAAGCCATGTACGAGCAGCAAAACGCTGCCGCCGCTGGGCAAGTTGAAGGCACTGTGCAGTAAGCCACTGTCACACAGCCAGCCTGTGGGCGTGCTACAAAAGAGGTTCCGCTTGCGGAGCCTTTTTTTATGCATTTTTAGCCTCTGAGGCTTGATAAATCAGCGTTAAAAGCTATGAATTTAATTGTGATTGGGGCCGGTGCCTGGGGCACGGCACTGGCGATTGGAGCGGCACGCCACACTGCGGGCCACCACGTCACGCTGTGGGCACGCAATGCCAAGCAGGTGCAAGAGATGCAAGCGGCAGGCAGCAATGCCCGCTACTTGCCGGGCATGGCATTTCCTGCAGCGCTGCAAGTCAGCGCGGCGCCATTGGCGCAAGCCGTGCAGGGCATGGACTTGGTCATTGTGGCTACGCCGATGTCGGCGCTGCGCAGCACCTTGCAAGCCTTGGCGGATGCCCGCGTCACGGTACCCGTGGCCTGGCTGTGCAAAGGCTTTGAAGCCGTGCCTGCCGGGCAGACCGGTGTGGGCCTGATGCCGCACGAAGTGTGCGCGCAAGTAGCCCCCCAGCTGGCCAGCGGCGCTTTGAGTGGCCCCAGCTTTGCGCAGGAAGTGGCCAATGGCCAGCCAACGTTGCTGGTCGCAGCCAGCCGCCATCCGCTGGTGCGCCAAGCTTTGCTGCAGGCGTTTCACACCGGGCCTTTGCGCTTGTATGCCAATGAAGACATCGTGGGTGTGGAAGTGGGCGGCGCAGTCAAAAACGTGATGGCGATTGCCGCGGGCCTGTGCGATGGCATGCACCTGGGCCTGAACGCGCGGGCGGCCTTGCTCACGCGCGGCCTGGCTGAGATGACGCGTCTGGGCGTGGCGCTGGGTGCAAAGGCCGACACCTTCATGGGCCTGAGTGGCCTGGGGGATTTGATGCTGACGGCCACGGGCGACCTCTCGCGCAACCGCAAAGTGGGCTTGTTGCTGGCCCAGGGCATGACGCTGGCGCAGGCCGTAGATTCACTGGGCCACGTGGCTGAAGGTGTGTACAGCGCGCGCACCGTGGTGCAGCGTGCACAGGCTGCTGGTGTAGAGATGCCGATTGCTGCCACCGTGGTGGAGTTGCTGGATGGCCGCATCAGCCCGCAAGATGCGGTGCAGCGGCTGATGGCGCGTGATCCAAAAAGTGAAGGTGTATAAAAAATGAGCTACTTGCGAAGGTACACAAAGGTTTTCAGATACTTTTGTATTTGAAAGCCTTATCTGGCAAGCGCTGATAGCTATAAAGATAAAAAAGGAGCCATGAAGGCTCCTTTTTTGATGGGGTACGTAGGGCGTTAAAGGCCTAGCTCCAGCGCCAGCAGCTCTTCCACGGTCTGGCGGCGGCGAATCAGTTGCACCTTGCTGCCATCCACCAGCACTTCTGCAGCCAGTGGGCGGGTGTTGTAGTTGCTGGACATGGACGCGCCGTAGGCACCTGTGTCGTGAATGACCAGCAGGTCACCCACCTGCGCATCGCCCAGCGTGCGGGGCAGTACCACGCCACCGTCGCCCTGGGTGAATACGTCGCCAGACTCGCACAGCGGGCCTGCCACCACGCTGTCACGCACGGCAGGCAGCACGCCCACGCCACGGCGCTGGATGTGCATGCAGTGGTAGCTGCCATACATGCTGGGGCGCATCAGCTCGTTAAAGCCGGTGTCCACCAGTGTGAAGTGGTTGTTGCCCGCGTTCTTGGTGGCACGCACCGTGCCCAGCAGTACACCCGACTCGGCCACCAAAAAGCGGCCGGGCTCCAGCTCCAGAGCCAGCTTGTGGCCAATGATGACTTCGGCTTGCTTGCGCGCTGTGTCCCACAGACCGAAGTAGTGCTCGGTGTCGATGGTGGCATCGCCCTGGCGGTAGGGAATGGACAGGCCGCCGCCCGCCGAGATGGCTTGCAGATCATGGCCATGCTCTTTGGCGCGCTTGACCAGCGCCACCATGGCACCACAGACCTCTTGCAGGTGCGAATAATCGACCCCCGAGCCAATGTGCATGTGCAGACCAGCCAGATGCAGGCCGTGCTGAGCTATGGCATCCAGTGCCGCAGTCAGGTCGGTGTGCCAGATACCGTGCTTGCTGTGCTCGCCGCCCGTGTTGGTCTTGTTGCTGTGGCCATGGCCAAAGCCGGGGTTGATGCGCAGCCACACGCTGTGGCCGGGCGATGCCTGGCCCAACTGGTGCAACATGTCGATGGAGCCCGCGTTCACCGGCACTTTGTAGTCGACCACGGTTGCCAGCGTGGCGGCGTCCATCACATCGGCGGTAAAGACGATGTCCGAGGGCTCGCCCCCGGCCACGTAGCCTGCGGCCAGTGCGCGCAGCACTTCGCCGCGCGAGACTGCATCTACTTTGACGCCCTGTTCGCGCATCAGCTTCAAGATGTGGATGTTGGAGCAGGCCTTCTGGGCAAAGCGGACGGTGTCAAACGCCTTGAGCTGGGCAATGCGCTGGCGGATCACCTGGGCGTCGTACACCCACAGCGGGGTGCCGAATTCGTCAGCAAGGTTCCACAGTTGTTCTGGCGAGAAAGGGCAAGACATGGCTTTAAGAATTAGATGGCTGCATGCGCTGGTTGGGCAAGCGCTGCCAGCGCACAGGGTTGGTAACAGCTGCCATCTTCTTAGAGTTTGTGCATTCAAGCCAATGCTTATGTTTATTTTGTCTATTCATTTTGGATATGCTTGAGTCATGAATGCGCAACCCACGCCCGCCAATCCAGACCGCATTGCCCACCGCCATATTGAGGTGTTCCGCGCCCTCATGCTCACTGGCAGCGCCACGGCTGCAGCGCAGATGCTGTTTACCTCACAACCCACAGTCAGCCGTGAGCTGGCGAGGCTGGAGCAGCTTTTGGGCTACGCGCTGTTTGAGCGTGCACAAAGCCGCCTGCGGCCCAATGCCCGTGCGCTGCGCCTGTGGGAAGAGGTGCAGCGCAGCTGGGAGGGGCTGGATCGAGTGGTGGAACATGCGCTGGCGCTGGGGCAACCGCACCAAGCGCGCATCAGTGTGTTGAGCCTGCCAGCGCTTAGCCATGCCTTGCTGCCGGGGGCACTGGAGCGTTTGCAGCGCAACCACGGGGCTGTGGCGGTGAGTGTGGCCACGCAGGAAGGGCCTTTGCTGCAAGAGTGGATGGCTGCGCAGCGGTTTGATCTGGGGCTGACCGAGCTGAGCGACGCCCCGCCTGGCACCCGCGTGATCGCCTTGCCTGCCATGGATGAGGTGGCTGTGCTGCCCGCCGCCCACCCGCTGGCGGCCCAATCTGTGCTGCACGCACAGGACTTTGATGGGCAGGCCTTTATCAGCCTGGCGCGTGATGACCCTTACCGTGTGCAGATCGATGCGGCACTGGCCAGAGCAGGCGTGCAGCGGCGCATGCTGCTGGAAACCCACAGCGCCGTGGCCGTGTGTGCCATGGTGCAGCACGGGCTGGGTGTGGCCATCGTGAACCCGCTGACTGCGCACGCCTGCGCGGGCAGTGCCATGGTCGTCAGGCCTTTGGGTTTTTCCATTGCGTTTCAGGTGCACATGCTGCTGCCCCTGCATCGGCCTGCCGTGCCTGAAGTTGACTGGCTGGTGCAGGCACTGCAAGCCGAAGCTGCAGCGGCTGGTGGTGCCCCGCGCTAGTTTGAAGGGGCCGTGCTGGGCAGCGTCTGTTCACACCGCCATGGGCTGTGGCGCAGGCTGCGGTTGAAGCCACCCGCCAGCAATGATGTACATGCGCAAACCAGCCCTCCCGCCAACAAGGCAGCGCTGGCAGACCAGCGCTGCGCTGCGCCACCTAGGAACACACCGCCTGCGGCCGGGGCCAGATGCATTTCCATGAGCCACAGCGCGGACACTCGGCCCCGTAGCGCATCGGGGGTGTGCAGTTGCAAGAGCGCGCCGCGCACGATGTCTGCCACGGTGTCTGCAGCGCCTGCCAGCACCAGCAGCGCCAGCACCCAGATAGCCTGTGTGCTGGCACCGGCGCTTGCCAATGCTAGCCCCCAGACCATGGCTGCAACGATCAGCAACGCACCTGGGCGCTGCAAGCGCCGTGTCCAGCCAGAGGTGGCTGCCGCCACCAGTGCACCTGCGGCAGGGGCCGCATGTAGCCAGCCCACCAGTTGGGCATCACCGCCGAGCGATTCCACCCCCAGTTGCGGCAGCAACACCCAGGGGGTGGCTGCAGCGGCCATGAGCACATCCAGCAGCAGCAGCCCTCCAACGACAGGGCTGCGCCAGGCAAACAGCAATCCTTCACGCCACGCCCGCAATACCGGGGGTGGGCGTGCCACTGCGGTGTGGGTGGGCGGCGGCATGGAGGGCAGGCGCAGTAACAGCAGTGGTGTGGCAAGGGCGCCCGCCAGTGCAAGCGTGTAGCAAGCACTGCTGCCAGCGAAGCTGATCAGTGCAGCAGCCAGCAGAGGGCCAATCAGGCGCCCCAACTGCTCAGCCAGCGCGCCCAAGGCCCCGGCAGCGGCCAGCTGCTGGGGTGGCAGCAGCGCAGGCACGGATGCCATCAAGGCCGGGGCGCTGATGCCGCCGGTCAAGCCGCTGAGCACGGTGGCCAGATAAATCCACTCCACCTGAGGCGATGTTTGCAGGCTGTTGATCAGTAGTAGCACTACGGCGGGTATGTAGGCGGCCCTGCCCGCCACCATGATGGTGCGGCGGTTGACGCGGTCGGCCAAGAACCCGCCCACCATCAGGCCCAGCATGGTGCCAAGGGCCAGGCCTACGCCAACACCCGCAACCTTGAGGGAAGATTGCGTGAGGCCCCACACTTGCCATGCCACGGTAATACCGAGAACGCCATACACCACGACGGCGATCAGTCGGACCGTATAAAGCCAGCTAAAGCTGGTGTTGCGCAGTGGTGACAGATCCAGCGCATGCCGCAACACCTGGGTGCGCCAAATCGCTGCAGGCTTACTTGCTGGAGGGCTCACTTTTTGCCTTGGACTTGAATTGCGACTCACTCAGGCCATGGCGCCAATAGGCAACGATCAGTTGTTCGTGTTTTTCTAGGCCCTGTTCTTCCTTGGCCCATTGGCGGATGGCCTGTGCGGTTTGAAATTCGGCCCCGGCCCAGAGGAATTTGCTTACTGACGGCTCAGGCCAAGTGACCGATCGCAGCGCTGCCTGCAGCAAGCTGCTGCGACCAGCTTCGGTGTCAGCGCGGTGCAGCCAGTGCCACTGCAGCCCTGGCGGCGTCTGCACGGCTTGTTCATCTTCTGGGCCCTGAACTTCGGCAAACACATGACCTCGTGTGTGCTGAGGCAGGCTTGCGGTGATGCGCAGCATGGCGGGAAGGGCGGTGTCGTCACCAGCCAGCAGCATCCAGTCTGCGGGTGTGGCTGTGCGGCCACCCGGGCCACTCATACCAATGGTCTGGCCAGCAGTCGCCTGGCTGGCCCAGGCTGAGCCGGGGCCCGCATCGGCATGCACCACAAAATCGACATCCATCCAGCCTGATTTTTCGTCGATAGCCTGAATGGTGTAAGTGCGGACATCCAAACGTTTATCGCCTTCGGGAAAGCGCGGCATGCCGCTGCTGGTCAGCGTCGGCCATTGCGGCTCGCTAATGCCGGGCTGGGGAAATATGAGCTTGCAGTGGATGTTGTCAGGCTGGTCGTAGCGTGCCAGATCATGGCAAGCAAAGCGCACGCGGCGCATATGGGGTGTCAGGTCGCGGATGGAGAGCACACGCAATAGGCGAAAGGCGGGCGGGCGCTGCAAGGCGTTGCCGTCGCCTTGCCAGGACAAGGCGTCATCGTCACTGCCCGTAACGTCAAGCACCACGTGCGCCAAGATGAGTTTCAGATCATGCAGGGCATCCAGTGTGGGGGCGGTGATGTCCAGGTGTATATGGCCTGCTTCTTGCCACAGGCTGCCCAGACCGCCGGCGTAAGAAAGTACCCAGCGTTCTCCTTCCTGGCGTGGCTCCAGTTCGTGTTCTTGCATGTGTTCCACGATGGTGTGAACCAGAACGTGGGCTTGGTCGGAGCGCACGCAACTGTGCGCTTGCAGCGATGTCATCGCAACTCCTGTTGTGTCAATGGCGTAGGGGAAAAGGAAGAAGGGGGTGTAGCCAGGCCATCCACCATCACATACATGCGGCCTTGCTCGCAGTGGCGGACACGGCTGTGTACGCCATAAGCCGTTCGCAGAAGCTCAGGGGTGATGGCCAGCTGGGGTGGGCCGAAGGCCAGCAATTGGCCACCTTGCAGCAGTGCAATGTCGTCGGCCCACTGCGCTGCCAAAGTTAAGTCGTGCAAAACCATGCAGACAATGCGTCCTGCACGGGCAAGGGATTGCACGCTGTGCAAAACCTGCCACTGGTGCGGCAGATCCAGCGCACTGACAGGTTCATCCAGCAGCAATACCGGGCAATTGCGAACCACTGCCTGGGCCAGTGCTGCCATTTGGCGCTGTCCACCCGAAAGGCTGCTGAGTGCTTGCATCGCCAGATGGGCAATGCCCAACTGCTGCAGCACTTGCAGCGACTGCTCCAGTGGCTGGTGCATGCGCAATCCATGCGTGGCCACCAGTGTGGCTTCCAGCACGGTCATGGTGGTGCCTGGTGGTACGTGCTGCGGCATGAAACTGACCATTTCCGCCCGTGTAGATGGCAAAAGGGTGAGCAACTCATGCGTTCCGTGCTGAACGAGACCGGTCGCGGGGATCAAACCCGCCAGCGCACGCAACAAGGTCGATTTGCCTGCCCCATTCGGTCCAACTAAGGCCAGCACGCGGCCCGGTTGCAGTGCTGGCAGGGTCAGTCCATGCAGTACAGCGCGCTGGCGGTAGCGCACCGTCAGGTCACTTATTTCCAGGGCTTCGCAAGCGTGTGAAGATGTCGGCCTGCTCATGGCGCACTCCGCGTGCGGCTGAGCACCAGCATCATGAAAACAGGCAACCCCACCAAGGCAGTGATGATGCCAACCGGCAGCAAAACACCGGGTACCGCTGACTTACTGATGACAGATGCCAGGGCCATCAACAAGGCCCCAACCAAGGCACTGGCTGGCAGCAGATAGCGGTGTCCGTCACCGACGAGCATGCGGGCCACATGCGGACCCACCAAGCCTACAAAACCAATGGTGCCTGCCATGGCCACAGCCACGGCAGCCAGCAGACTGATGCGCAGCAGCGCCCAGCGGCGCAGTTTGGCCACATCAATGCCAAAACTTTGGGCACGCTCTTCGCCCAAGCTCAGGGCTGTCATAGCGCTGGCGGCACGCCAAGTAAACGGTGTGACGACGGCAACGACGCATGCCAGCATGGTGACACTGGGCCAGTCAGCACGGGTAAGACTGCCCATGCTCCAAAAAATGAGCTGCTGCAGAGCATCTTCACTGGCAACGAATTGCACCAGTGACAGCAGTGCCGCTGCCGCAAAGCCAATCGCAATACCAAAGAGCACCAAGATCTGGGTATTGGCGCCGGGGCGGTTGGCCATCATCTGCAGCAGCGCCAGTGCAATCAAAGCAAAGACAAAGGCGTTGCCAGAAACGACCCAGGCTGCAGGCAAGCCCGGGATGCCCCAGTCAAGCACGATGGCCAGTGAAGCGCCCAGTGCAGCTGCCGAAGACACACCTAGCGTAAAGGGTTCAGCCAGTGGATTGCTCAGTATGGTTTGCATCTCTGCACCAGACAGCGAGAGCGCCATGCCGACAAGAACGGCCAGTGCCACGACCGGCAAGCGCACTTCCCAAAGAACCACCTGCAGGCTGCGAGGCAGCGTTTCAGGTTGCCACAAGCCATGCACGGCTTGCATAAAACCCAGCGATGAGGGCCCTGTGGTGATGTCCAGCAAGATGGCCAGCAGGGTCAAGAGGGCCAGCACAGCGATCAGGCTTCGGCGCCTCCATTGGCTGGCGCGGTAAGCGTGCAGGGCGTGGCTCTTGGAATGAGGGGCGGAAGTCGAGGTGTTCACGGTCGTCGGGCTGCGGTTCCTTGCAGGCTGGTCCAGAAAGTCCCTTTCCAGGGAAACGCCAGAAAGCGCTGATTTAAAGCATCCAATGTCGCTTGCGGTTGGACATCGGCAAATTCTTCAGGATGGAGCCAGCTGGCAATACATTCCAAATTAACAATGCCCAGACCTCCGTGCCAGATGCCGTGCACGCGGCGATTGCGAATGGCGCGTGTGTGCGAAAGACCTGTGCGTTGAATGACATGCTGCAGGCTGGACTGAGCCTGTGAGGCACTCACGTCAGGTCCGAGCAGCAGACCATTGCGTGCCTTTAAATGACCGCCCCCTGTGCCAATATAAATTTCGGGGTCCTGGTCGATGACGTATTCGGTGCTCAGTGTGCCGGCCATGCCTGCAATCAGTTCGCCTCCCATCAAGCGGCCCCCCGCCATGCGAACCATATCGCCCAGATTTTTTCCATTCCCCATTGACAGGCAGCAAGGCGCCGAGCCTGCATGGGGCTCCATCAGCACCAAGGGCTCAGGTGCTCCCCGTGATTTCAGGCGTTGCACGCCTTCGCGAATACGGTGGACACGTTGCTCTATAAAACTGGCAACTTCTCTGGCGCGTGCCTCATGGCCCGTCAAGATGCCAAACTGAATCAAGCCCTGCGTGGGTTGGGGCTGGCGCAGATCGGGGTTGATTTCAAGCACAGCCACAGGGATGCCTGCTTTTTCCAGGCGCGCGACAGTTTGGGTCGCTTTGGCATAGAACGCATCCAGCACAATCAGATCAGGCTCCAGGGCGATCAATGACTCGGCATGCAGGCTCTGTGGCCCGTCAATCGCAAGCTGTGCCATATGGTCAAACGCTTTGGTATCAGGCCCGCGTAGCATCAGCAGGCTTTGCGCATCAAGCCGCCATTTGTTCCAGGCAACGACATTGCGCGCAGGCTGCTGATCCAGCATGGACAGCAAAACAAAGTCATCGGTAGCGCCCAGCACCATGCGCTGAGCCGGTTTGGGCAGGCGTACCGTGCGGCCACGTAGATCGGTGATCTGTAGAGGCTGGCTACTGGCAGGCGCAACCCCACTCAGCAGCAGCCCAGCCAGGGCTGCTGTGCTTTGTAGCCACTGGCGGCGCGTGCTGCCGTGGTTGGCGTTAGAACTCGGCATTCACACCCAGCCACAGGCGACGACCCTCATCCGCCATCCAGTTGCCGTCCAACCCTGTCGTGCGTGTGCGAACGTCTACTGGCACTTTGCGGTCAGTGACGTTCAACACGGAAAAGCGCAATGTGGTCGTCTTGTTCAGGCTGTAGTTACCGCCCAGGTCCAAGGTTGCAGAGCCTTCGCGCTCACGCGTGACACTGGCGCCATTGCGAAAGCCCGCATACATGGCTTTGCCGGAATAGTTCAAGCGTGCAAATGTATTGAGTGTGCTGCTGGTTTGCCAATCAAGCTGCGCGTGCAGCATGTGCTTGGGCGTCTTCTCCAGTGGCAATCCATCCAAAGAGGTGCCATCAAATGCGGTCTCGGTTCCGCCTTGGCGGCGCGACTGGGTGTAGGTATAGCTGGCATCCAGGCGCAGATTGCGTGCCAGCGGCATCTTCACCCCCATTTCCAGCCCTCGAATCTTGACTTCATCGACGTTGTCGTAGACGAACAGATGGTTGGCCAGCGGAGGGACAGGTGATGGCAGACCGGAGTCGAAGCTGACCACCTTGTTCTTGAACTTGGTGTTGAACACTGTTGCCGTCAAAGTGCTGGCCGGTGCCCACTCATAACTAAGGCCAAATTCTTGGGTCAGGCTGGTTTCAGGCTTGAGGTCAGGGTTGCCGCACAACGGGCCACGTATGCCAGAGTTGCCGCCTGTGCTCATGCAGTAACCTGCAGTGCTTTGGCGAATGGTGGGCGCTTTAAAACCTGATGTGATGCCACCCCTCAAAGTGAGCGCGTCGGAGGCGTGGTACACCCCGTACAGACGCGGAGACCAGTGGGTGCCGTGGCGCTCATCATGGTCCATGCGCACGCCGCCGGTTAGCGTGAACTGTTCGGTAATCAGCCAGTCATCTTCTGCAAACAGCGCGTAGTTGGTCAGCGAAACCTTGTCAGTGTTCGTGGGAAACCCTGCTACCGAGGCCTCATTGCTGATGCCTTTGAGGGAGCTACGCAAAACTTGCCCCCCCAAACGCAGTACGTGCTTTTCAAACGGCAGGGTCACATTGCCGTCCAGCGTGGTGTTGCTTACTTTACGGTTGCTGTAGAGCGCAGCTTTGGGCCAATCTTCCAGTTCACCCTCTTCGGTGTACAGGGCCAGTTTGCTTTGGCCAAAGTCCCATCGACCGGTGTGGCTGATGCCGTAGTGGTTGCGCGTGTGGCGCACCTTTTTCCAAGCGATCGTGGGGAGAGTGGAGCGTCCAGGTGTCGTTTCTGTCGTCGTGCGCTCTGTGCCCATGTCCAGCACGATTTTTGGCGGCTGTCGGGGCGTGCTGTCAGCTTGACACCCAAGTTTTGGTTTTTGCGTCCATAGGCCGTATCCGCGGATGGATAGAAGTTGCCTGCTTCGCTGCGGTTTTCGCTCTTGCCCCAGATCTGCAGGCCCAGCACATCGCTCTGGATCGGGCCTCCCAGCCAGAATTCGCCGTTGCGGGAATTGCCATAGTCGTCGTCACTTTGCAGTGTCATGGCGCCAGCCACGCTGCCACTCCAGCGGCTGGGCACTTTCTTGGTAATGATGTTGATGACACCGCCCATGGCTTCGGAGCCATACAGCGAAGACATGGGACCCCGGATGACCTCAATGCGCTCAATGGCAGACAGCGGGGGGAGCAGATTGGATTGAATACCGCTGGTGCCACGGTTCATGGTTTCGCGGGTGTTTTGGCGCTGACCATCAATCAAAATCAGGGTGTACTCTCCTGGCAGACCGCGAATCACGATGTCCGAAGTATTGGGGTTGTCGCCCACCAAAGAAACCCCTTCCACAGAACGCACTGCATCGGCAACAGATTCGTAGTTGCCTTTCTTGATGTCTTCCTGTGTCAGCACGCTGATGGACGCGGGCGCGTCCTTGATACGTTGCTGCACGCCACTGGCGGTGACCACAATCGTGTCCATTTGCGCAGTTGGTTCTTGCTGTGACCAGGCAGATGTGGCGCTGGCGACGAGCAGGGCCGTCGTGGCCCATCGAAAAGGTGCAGCAGAAACTGCATGCTGAAAAGTATTTGTCATGACCATTTGAACCTTGTTTACGCGGACGCAAGGGAGGTTTTTCTGGCTGACGCACGCGCGGCGAACCGGGTTTTACACCTCCGATGTAGCAAGGCGTCATTGCAGCACTGGGCGTGCATCAGGTGTTTTGCGCAAGCGGTGCAAATGTTTGCAATTCAATCGAAATAATTCTTATTTATAAACTTTGGCCTAGCGCTGGCTACTTGGCATGCGAATTAGACCTTGCCGCGTACCAGCTTGGGCGACATGCCAAATCGCCGCTTGAATGCGGTTGAGAAATTGGCTGCGCTGGTGTAGCCCGCGGTATGTGCCACCTCAAGAACGCTGCAGCCGGTCTGCTCCAGCATGTGCCTGGCATGGTCTAGGCGTTGCGCTCGGCGATAGTCGTCAATGCTGGAGCCATAGATCTGCCTGAACTGGCGCTGCAGGGCGCTGGTACTGAGCCCGACTTCCTGTGCCAGCTCGCCCAGTGAGCGCGAAGCATCATCGCCGCTGTCCAGCAGTTGCTTGAGTCGTGCCAAGCGCTGATGTTCGCGTACGCCCAATGCTTGTGAAGAAGGGCGCGCAATCGACGCAAGCGATTGCAGCGCCTCATGCATCAATTCCAGCGTACGACTGAGCAGCAACAGTGGCGAAGTACCTTCCCGCGCCAATTGAATGATTTGTTCCGCTACGGCAATTGCCCGGGGAGATGGCTGCCATTGCTGAATCGCGAGCTGCTGGTTGGCGATCCATGTGCGCAGCAGCTCAGGCGTAGCCTTGTCTGCTTGGCATAAATCGGCCAGCCACTCGGGCTCCAGACTCAAGCTGATTTTGCGTTCGAACTTGCCTTGCTTCCAGCGGCGTCGGAACAGATCGCCAGGGCGTGTATGGATGATGGCCCCACATGCCTGCGCTGGCCGGGAGCCGGCGGTGGCCACCTCCATCTTCAAGGCGTGTTCACCAAAAGAGACATCTACGCTGCCCTCTAAGACCACCACAATGTGCAGCCCCGGCTCTGCTGGGGAGCATGTGTTCAGCGTGCGCAGGTCGCGGGCTTCTACGCCATGCAGCAAGATGCCAGGGTGTACTTGCAGCGATTGCAGATGTCCGGCCAGTAACGCGTCTTGCGCGGCGGGGTGGATATCCAGAAATTGGTAATCGGGACCATTGAAGTCACATGCCCTGAGCGTACCTAATCGCATCCAGCGAGGTTGACTGCGTGCAGAGAGCGGGCGATGTGCGGTCATGGTTAGGACAAGGTGTCAAAGGCGGCTGGGCCTGCAGGTTATGAATTGAGAATGATTATCAACACTTGATTGTATGCAATGCCTCGATGGAGTACAGAGGTGCGTTTTATTACCAATGCTGGTAAGGCATTTTGTTTTTTCGGAATCTGCATGGCTTACCGCTTTTGGCCGTGCCCCAGACCCAAACTTCGGCGGATGGTGGCATCGGGCGCCTTGAGCGGGCATGCGCTCTGACATGCGGGTCAGCAGTTTGGACTTTGCACTGGGCTGCGCATCTGCCTATGCTGCAGCGATCGCCCCGACATGCAGTGATGGCGTGGTTGTGGTGGGCGGTACATATCTGAACAGGAGACGCAGCATGATTTTTGAGTTCACCGACTCTGAGGTGGCCCAATGCACGTGGGAAGACGGTCGCCTGCAACTGCGTTTTTCTGCTGCGCGTCTGCTCGATGCCAGCGACCCGCGTGCCGATGCAGTCTGGGCACCCGTGCTGCTCACGGCAGAACATGCAGAGCCTTGGGAGACCCTGGAGCCTGCGGCCTGTATGGGGCGTATTCGTCAGGGCTTTGTGCTGCATGCCAGCCAGCGCATTCAAAAACTGCCCATGCCGTGCGAGCTGCAAGGCGTGGTCACCATGGAGCTGGAGTTTGAGCAAGGCGGTGTCGTGCATGTGCGCTGCAAGGGCTTGTCCTTGCACCCTTTGCAAGGCGTGGCTGTGGGGGCCTACCAGTGCTGAGACCCGTTCACACTACCCTGGATACGTCGTTGCTTGGCCTTGCCTTACGCTTGTACTGCCTGTGACTTCGTGCCTTGTCTCCAGCGAAAATCAAAGATTTTCTGGGTAGTGCTGGCGGCTCTAAGGTCCAGCAGCACCGCTGTGACCTAGCGTCTGTCAGAGGCGCTGTGACCTGCTGCCTGCAACTGCTGGTGCTGAGTGATGGCTGCATCAAAGCTTTGCATGAGCTGCTGCCAGCCAATGTGCGCATCGCCCCAGGATTGCAATTGCGCCAAAGCCAGGGCGGCAGCTTCAAAAGTTGAAAGTTGCCCCGGCGCGTGGGCCTTGCGAATCGCATAGCGCCCTTGCAGCACGCCGTGCAGTGCCAGGCGTGGCAGCTGCTGTAAAGCGGGGTTCAGATACAGCATCTTGCGACTTTTTCGCCAGGTGCCATCCAGTACCACCAGGCGCAGTAATGCAGGCTGTGCGAGCCATTCGCTGGGCAGTGCTGGCGGTGCAGTTACGGGCAACTGCGCATCGGGGGGCGTAGAAGGGTAGAGAAGAATAGGGCGCACGACTGCATCAGCACTTTGACCCGGCCAGGGCGCATGCAGCCACGCGTGAAGTTGCTCGGCATCAAAAACTTCACCTGCTTGCAGGTGGCTGTCCGGTACACACAGGTGCAGCAGTCGTGCCGTGTTTTTGGCATGCCCCACTTCCATGGGATGTTGCAGGATTAAGAGCTGTACCTGGCTGTGTACCGTTTGCACCAAAGGGCATAAACAAGCGCTGTGAGGGCGCAGACATGCGCTGCAAATGGGGCGGCGAGAGGCTGAAGAGATGTCCAATTGGGTAGCTGTTTGCGAGGGCTGTACAGCGTTGTAAGCCAAATCGAATGGCAATTGCCGCCTGCGGGGCATCTGTGCCCCGGTTGGCCGCCGCAATTGTGCTTACTGCTTACTGCAATCGCCGATTGAGCGTGCTTGTTTGGTAGAAACGGGTTTTTTCAACGTACATGCTCTGATCGGCACGGTGCACCACCGCTTCCATCGATGCGCCCTGCTGGCCACAGGCCACGCCCATGGCAATGTGGATGGTTTGCCCCGGATAGAACTGGTTGTTCAATTCAAGCAAGGACAGAATCCGCTCTTGCATGGCTTGGGCGCCCCGTTCATCGGTGGCGGGCAGCAGAACCATGAATTCGTCGCCACCAATCCGGGCGGCGCAGGCCGGTGCATCGACTGCCTTGGCCAGCACCTCGCCCACCCGTCGCAGCATGGCGTCGCCAGCCGCGTGACCGTGTTCATCATTGACGGCTTTGAGTCCATTCATGTCGATGGCAATCACAGACAGAGGCCACGGTCCTTTGCGCGACAACCGGTTGAGCTCTTCCATATAGAAAGCGCGGTTGCGCAACTGGGTCAGGACGTCGTGCTTGCCAAGGTACTCCAGATAGGCCTCGGCTTTTTTGCGTGCGGTGATGTCGACCAGAGACAGAAGCACCAGATCCCAGTTTTCCACATGGCTGGACATGACGGCGAACTCCAGATGGATATGCAGTGTGTCCCCGGTCAGGGAATAGTTCACCACTTCGCGTTGCTGTACCAGCTTGCCGTTCCACAAATCCTGCAACTGCTCGGCAAAGGATTCGTACATCTCGCCCCGGAAAACCTGCGACAGGTTTTGCACCAGCTCGATTTTGCTGCTGGCTCCAAACATCTCCAGTGTTTGCTGGTTGACGTCGATCACATGGATCTCCTGCATGCAGCGCGTCACAAAATCCGGATGCACTTTCAGGAAAGTTCGGAAATCGCTGATGCCTTGGGCGCGTACTTCATCGATGAGTCGCTTGACGGCACTGAAGTCTTCTACCCACAGAGAAACAGGGGAGTGCTCGAAAAGGTCTCGGGCATATTGTTCGCTGCGCTGCAACTGCTGCATGCTGCGTACTTCAGCGGTTACATCCTTGAGCGACACCAGAACGCGGCTCCAGTTGTCTTCATAGCCTGGCAGAACGCGTGCGTTGATCTCGACGTTGAGCCTGCGCCCCTGCAGGTCATAGTTCACGCTCCGGTTTTCAAAGTACAGCTGCCCATCCCATAGCGCGAGCAATTCTGGAACGATGTTGTCGAGCATGTCCCCCCGGAAAACCTCGTGCAGCTTGCTCTTGAGGGTTTCCTGATCTGCTGCCTTGAACAGATCCAGCGTGTACTGGTTGACGCGCAGCACCTGATAGGACTGGCTGCAGCGCTGCAGGTGCGCTGGGTCTTCTTTTAAAAAAGCGAGAAGGTCTGTGACACCGTCGGCACGCCACTGGTCAAACAATTGTTTGAGACTGCTGTAATCTTCCATCCACAGCGAGACAGGCGCAAGGTTGAACATGTCTTCAAAGTCCAACCCACTGGCAAGAGAAACGGTCATCTGTAACACCTCCGGCGGGAATTATTGCCGACTTCGTGGGGTGTGCACCGCCGGTATATGAGCGGTTTACGGTGGAATGAATACTTTCCATGCTTGTCCAGTGGGCGTTTCGCGTGTGTGCCATAACAAGCGTGCATTGCGTGTACACACACCATTTATCTGCCTATTGCGGTGATGTGTTGCGCAGGCGCTCCCATTCGTTGTCGCCCGCTATGCTTACGGACTGTATGACAGTCGTTTCCCCTCATTTCGCGCAGTTAGATATGGGTCAGCCCTTGGAGGCTGACACTGCCCGCTTGCAGCATCATTTTTCCCAGCCTGTACAGGTACTACAGGCCGTCGATGCCCAGACACTGAAAACTGTTTTGCAGCAAGTGGAGCAGGCCGCACAACGTGGCTACTGGTGTGTTGGTGGCTTGCGTTACGAGGCAGCCAGTGCGTTGCACCCACAATTGCAGACACAGCCAGCACAAGGCGCGCTGGCGTGGTTTGCCATCTTTGAGGCTCCTTCACCAGCCACAGTGGACGCACCGCAGCAGCGGCTAGCGCATTTGCCGCCCTTGGACTGGCAGGCCTCGTGCAGCCGTGAAACCTTTGATGCGGGTATGGACGTTATCCATGCGGGCATTGCACAAGGGCGTTACTACCAGATCAACTTCACCAACCAGCTGCATGGCAAGGCACACACGCCCGTAGAGGGCGCAGCCTTGTTTGCTGCGTTGCAACGTGCGCAGCCAGGCGGGTATGCCATGTGGCTGGATATGGGCGAAGAGCAGGTGGCTTCTGTGTCCCCTGAATTGTTTTTTGACTGGCACCAGCCAGCGCAAGGCCATGGCCGCATACTGACCCGACCAATGAAAGGTACCGCGGCACGGGGGGCTACAGAGCAGGCCGATGCCGCACAGGCGCGGCACCTGCAAACCTCGGTCAAAGAGCGTGCAGAAAACGTCATGATTGTGGATTTGCTGCGCAACGATGTGGGCAAGATTGCAATGACAGGCTCGGTCCAGGTGCCCAAGCTGTTTGCCGTGCAGGCCCTGCCAACGGTGTGGCAAATGACATCGGACGTCACAGCGCAGTTGCCTCAGGGCACCCAATTGCTGCAAGTCTTTGAGGCCTTGTTTCCCTGCGGCTCTGTCACTGGAGCGCCCAAGCGTTCGGCCATGGAGGCGATTGCAGCACTTGAAACAGAGCCACGCGGCTGGTACTGCGGCGCTCTGGGGGTGGTGCGCCCTGATGGGGCGGGGGGCATTCGCGCAACGTTCAATGTGCCCATTCGCACTGTGGTGGTGCAGGGGCAGGAGCTGCGATGTGGCATTGGCAGCGGCATTACGGCAGATGCCACGGCCCAGGGTGAGTGGCAAGAATGGCGCACCAAGCGCGCTTTTGTAGAAAGGGTGAGCATGGGCTTTGAAATTATTGAAACCCTGGCACTGCAAGATGGGCGTTTTCGCCATCTGGCGCAGCATCTGCAGCGCATGCAAGGGGCCGCAGCCCACTTTGCTTATCCGTGGAGCGACGAAGCAGTGCAGCTGACGCTGCAGCATGTGGCAGAGACCCACCCGTGTGGTTTATGGCGCGTACGGATCGGGCTGAATGCCCAGGGGCTGTTTGGCAGCGAGGTGCAAGTGTGCAAAGCCCCACCTCCTGTGGCTTACCTGCAGTGGGCTGCAGAGCCTTTGGTTGAAGCGCACAGCGAGTTTGTGCGCTTTAAAACATCACGCCGCATGCACTATGAGCGTTTGGCCCCGACACAGGCCCATGTGTGGGACACGTTGCTGTGGAACGAGGCAGGTGAAATCACTGAGGGCACGCGCGGCAATGTGGCCGCGCTGATCGATGGGCAGTGGCTCACGCCTGCTTTGACCTGTGGGCTGCTGGCCGGCGTAGGGCGGCAAGAGGCACTGGCGCAGGGGCGAGTGGTGGAGGGCGTGATTCGGCTCTCGGATGTGCCACGTGTGCAGCAATGGGCGTTTATCAACAGCTTGCGTGGATGGATTCCAGCACAGCTGCTGGGTGAGGCACCGCAGCCACTTTGAATGGGTGGATGAGGATGTCCCCCAAAAACAAAAGGCCGCGTATGCGGCCTTTTTGCTGGGCGATCTTTTCTAATTAAAGCTTGCCCTTGAAGTAGCTGGGCTTGTCCATGTCCACAATGTCCACGCTTAACTGCACTTGCAGAGTGTCTTGCGCAGGAATGACGCGCTTGAGCACCGCAGCAACGCGCTCTGACAGTTCCTTCTTCACTTCGGCGGTGCGGCCAGCCATCAGGCGCAGCTCTACGTGGACAAAGGCCCGGCCCGCATTGTTCAGGCCAATGCGGTAGTTGCTCAGGCTGGCAATACGGGTTTTGACATCCGCCTCATCCGTGACGGTGGGGTGTTCGCACACGGCAGCGTTCAATTGCTCCATCAGAGCCGCTTCGTTCAGGCCCTGCAGGTTGTTGGTGTATTCCACGGTCATGTGTGGCATGTTTGTCTCCGTTACTCGTCTTGGTCTTCAAAAATAGGCTCCAGCACCGTTGCTTCAACGGGCTTATAGGCCAAACGCACATAAATGGGCGCATAGGCCTCGGCCTGGGTGATCTCAATCAGGGTTTCTTTGCCCAGCTCCAGCAAGGCAATGAAGGTGACGACCAGCACAGTGCTGCCCTTGCTGGGGTCGAAAATATTTTCAAACTCCACAAAGCGCTTGCCTTGCAGCCGTTTGAGAATTTGGCTCATGTACTCACGCACGCTGAGCTCTTCGCGTGTGATGCGGTGGTGCTGCACCAGCTTGGCGCGTTTCAAAATGTCGCGCCAGGCGGCTTGCAGTTCGCTGATTTCTACATCGGGAAAGCGCGGCTGCAAGCTTTGTTCAATGTGCACCTGGGCTTTCAGAAAATCACGCCCGTAATGCGGCACCTGGTTGATTTGCTGGGCCGCCAGCTTCATTTTTTCGTATTCCAGCAGGCGGCGTACCAGCTCGGCACGCGGGTCTTCTGCTTCTTCCTCGCCCTCTTTCTTCTTGGGCGGCAGCAGCATGCGCGACTTGATCTCAATCAGCATGGCGGCCATGAGCAGGTACTCGGCTGCCAGCTCTAGGTTGCGGCTGCGGATTTCATCCACGTAACGCAGGTATTGCTGTGTGACCCCCAGCATCGGAATGTCCAGGATGTTGAAGTTTTGCTTGCGGATCAGGTAGAGCAGCAAGTCCAGTGGGCCTTCAAACGCTTCCAGAAAGACTTCCAGCGCATCCGGTGGGATGTAGAGGTCGTTGGGCAGCTTGAACAGCGGCTCTCCGTACAGGCGTGCCAAAGCCACCTGATCGACCACATGGGGCATCAGGGCGTCGCTGCTGTCTGCACTGGCAGATTCAGGCAGCGTGGCTTCGGTGGTCTCGGAAGAACTCTCGCTCATTCAATCATTTAAATAAGAGCGCCCAGCGCTTGACTGGCAAGGGCTGGGCAGTGAAAACGTTGAAAAGCGTTTTCAGCCGTTGTTCTGATAAACGTAGGGTTTTTGGGCCACGCTGGCTTGGGCAGCATCTTCCTGGACTTCGTAGTTAACGTTCTTGTCCCACAGCAGGGCACGGCCAGCCAGTTGCTGCGCTTCCAGTTGGGGGTTGTCCTTTTTCATCTGTTCGATGAATTGGGTGGCTTCGGATGTGTAATGGGGACGGGCAAAGATGGACATGGACTGGTAACCTCTCTAGATCGTCGATTCTACCGGGACACTGTCCATGAACCTACTTCAGCGTGCCACTGCCATCGTGGCAGCGATAGCCACCAGCTTTTTGACTTTGGTAGGCTGCGATCAGCAAAAGATCAATGAGCTGGAGGAAGGCCTGTCCACCGAAGTGGAGGTGCGCAAAGCCTTTGGAGAGCCTGAAACCATCTGGCCTGAGGCCGATGGCTCACGCACGTTTGAGTACCCACGCCAGCCCATGGGCCACCGCAATTACATGATCACCATTGATTCAGCGGGCGTGATGACAGCGCTGCGCCAGGTGGTGGCGCCCCATGTGTTTGAGCAAATTCAGCCTGGAATGACGCAGGAGCAGGTCCGCCGCATGCTGGGCAAGCCTGCCAAGCGCATGACTTACGCACTCAAGCAAGAGACCGATTGGGACTGGAACTGGATAGATCCACCCAACCGGGAGATGGAATTTACGGTGACCTTTGGCGAGCACGGCACGGTCAAGCGCACAGCCAGCCGCGAAAAAATGCCCCAAGGCGACCATTGATGTCGCGGTGGGCAGACAGGCAGAAAGACCGGATAGTGCTTTAATTGCTGCGCTGCAGCAATTTTTGTGTCAGCGCCTTACCTGGGCGCTGCGTTGTGTGAAGTGCGCAATGAGACTTGGCGTCTGATGGCGCATTTCTTGCTTTGAGCACTGCAGCATTGACGTTTGCGTTGCTGGTCACAAGCCAGCCTTGCAAAAAACCGGTATCCGCCATGAGCACCACCACTGAGCCTGAGCTAAGCACACCCCTTTCTGTGACCCCACCCGTGGTCAGACACGGCACCTATGAAGATGCGCAGGCCTTGTTTTCGGGCTCGCTCTTTGTCGGCATCACCATGATGATGTATGCCCAGGCAGGGCTGCTGACCGGCAGCACCGCCGGACTGGCTTTTGTGCTGCACTACGCCACGGGATTGTCATTTGGCGGCATCTACTTCCTGATCAATATTCCGTTTTACTGGTTTGCGTGGAAGTATGTGGGCAAGGAGTTCACGGTCAAAACCTTTCTCTCCGTGGCGCTGCTGTCGCTGATCACAGAGCTGGGCCCACGCCTGATCCACATTGATTATCTGCACCCCGCTTTTGCCGCCATTGCCGGGGGCTTGCTGATGGGCACCGGAGTTTTGTTTTTGGCGCGGCACAAGTCCAGTCTGGGCGGGGCCACCATTGTTTCGCTGTATGTGCAGGACCGATGGGGTATTCCTGCGGGCAAGGTGCAAATGGCCATCGATTGCGTTGTGGTGGCGCTGGCGCTGTGGGTGGTGCCGTTTGAGCGCGTAGCGTGGTCAGTGCTGGCAGCCGTTGTGATGGGTATTTTCCTGTCGGTCAGCCACCGCCCTGGGCGCTACCAAGGTAAATAGTTTTGATAGCTGTTGACGTTTGCTGAGTATGCGATAGCTGCCTATTTGGCGGATTGACTGATATGGATGAAAAAAGCCCCGCAGGTCATACCTGCGGGGCTTTTTGCTGCGTGCATGAAGCGTTAGCCCAGCGTAATGGTCTTCTTGGCCGTCAGCGTCTGGCCCGCGTCGTCTTTCCACAGGAAAGTCAGATCGCCACTTTGCTGGGCTTTGAAAGTGAACTCGATGTACGGGTTCTGGGAAATGGAGATACCCGGATCCCAGGTAAAAATCAATTTACCTGCCATCTTGGCTTCAAAGTGGCTCATCAGGTTACGGGGACGCACTTGGCCGGTGGCCGGGTCGGTACGCAAACCGCTTTCCATGACGTGTTCCATCTGCGCGCGTACACGCAAGATGTCACCCTTGGCGGGCTTTTCATTGCTCACCCAGATGCGAGGAGGTTTGTTCATGCTCATGTGGAATACCTCCTTACATGCCGCAGCCGCTGGCGGCCACGGTCACAGCTTGCTTGGCCACCAGTACTTTGCCGCTTTTCATGCGGGCCAGCGCGTGGATGGTTTGCGACTGCGTCAAACGCACGCGCACTGCAGCCTCTGCCGCGCCGGTATCTACTGTCAGCAGCACCCGGCATGCCAGTGGCGTGGGGTTGAGGTCGGCCAGCACAATGATTTCCTCGCACCACTCTTGCTCAGTGATTGGCAAAGTGACCTTGACTTTGACAGGCACTGCGCTGGGGTTGTCGGCCAGTACAGGTAAATCCAGGTGCAGGCCTTCGGTCAGCGGTGTAGTGCTGCCGATGAACCGTTCCATGGTTTTCTTGAACTCCGCAGGGTTGGGTGCCAAAGGGCCCACAATGGGAGTCTTGGCTTGGGCCAGGGCGCTGCTAGGCAGTGCCAAAGCCGCTGTGGCAGCGGCCACGCCAGCCACCATGTGGCGGCGGGTCAGGGTCGGGGTATATGCAGGTGTCATGTCTTAGATACCGAGGAAGTCGCTGAATTTTCCATTGATCCAGGCAAAGTCTTCCTTGACCAAATCAGAGGTGCGTACGTCCATGTCGATCTGGGTCTGGTTGACTTGCCCGTTGGCATCGACCTCGTACTCGAACTTCACCGAGATTTCTTCCTGTGGGTCGCCATTGACCATCATGTAGCACAGGTTGTCTGGCAGCAAAGGCGTCACTTCCTTGCCCGCAACGCGTTGCGAGATGTTCTTGGCGACGATCTTGCCAATAAAGTTGGCCACGTGGGCGCTCTTTGGGTAGTGACCAAACTGGGGCGAAATGGCGCCCATCAAGTCACCCACAAAGTACACGCTGTTGTCGGTTTTGGCCGTGAAGTAGCGCACATCCATGTCAGCCCAGCCGGTGGGCTTGCCATCAGGGGTTTTGCCAATCAAGTCAGCCGCCCAGACCATGTCAGCGGCCTGGTGCGGAGGCATCAGGATGGCATCGTCAAATTTGAACTCGCCCGCAGCAGTTTTGATGCGCTTGTTGAACGGGTCGACCTCTTGCACACGGGCATTGGGCACGTGCGTGATGATGTCTGGATACAGCTCGTCAAACGCCTGCTTGTAGCCTACGCCGATGGGGGCAATCTTGGGCTTGGGGTCGAGAATCAAAATCTTTCCGGGGATTTTGTTTTTCTTGATGTGCCAGGCAATCAAGCATGCGCGCTCGTAAGGCGAGGGCGGGCAGCGGTGCGGCGGTGGTGGCAGGGTCATGACCAGCGTGCCGCCCTTGAAGTTCTTGACCTTGCTCTTGAGCGCCAGCATCTCCTGGTTGGGGATGTAGGCGTTGGGGAAGTGCTGGCGGGTGTATTCAATGGCGCGCTGGTCGTTGCCAAACCAGGCTTCATAGTCATTGCGGATACCGCCGGACAAGATCAGGTAGTCATATTCGATCAGGCCATGGGCGGTGCGCACCAGCTTCTTGTCGCGTTCAAAGCCTGTGACTTCGGTCTGCACCAGTTTGTAGCCATATTTGATGGCCGGGTGCAGCATGTCGCGGTTGATGAAATCGGTGTTCACGATATCTATCAGCCACTTGTTGCTCATGGGGCCTGACCAGAATGTGGGGTTGCGCTCCAGCAAGATCACATCTGAGTTGGGGATCAGCTCGCGCAGATACCGTGCAGCAGTCATGCCGCCCCAGCCACCACCGCAAATCACAATGCGTGGGCCTTTGCCTTCACGCGGCAGGATGCGTGACTGCGGGGTCATGATCATGGGGGCTGCAAGTGCAGACGAAGATACGGCGGTAGCCGCTGCACCCAAGGCCATGGCGGGCGGGGTCATCAAAAAGTGGCGACGTTGCATGGTCAAAGTTCCTTCTTGTGGTTGGACATCGGGCAATCAAATGGACAAGCGTATGCGTGCAAGTGCTGCCGCAGGTCTTGCGGCAGCCAAGAATGCAAAGGGAACAGAAGTGACCATGCCAGCCACTGGTGCACGCATGCCTTGGCCAAGGTCGGCACAAAGCGGTGCAGGCATCAAGAAAGTTGGCATTCAGGGCTCCTGATGGGGCAGGAGCCGCATCCATTGCAATCAACGAAACTCAATAGTGCAGGCTTGAGCGTTGATCGTGTGGGCTGGCGTTAGGCCAAACACATACGGGCAAAGGATGAGGGGAATCCCTCTTAGCCGTCACGCGGCACAAGCAGAGCTGTCTGGCGGCGATTCTAGACCACCGCGTTGCTTCTAGAAACAGTCTAAGCAGCGGCTTGGCTGGAAGATGGAAAGAGCTTGACCGCTATCAAGGTACCGCCAGCGATGCCTGCCACCGCAGGCAATGAGGCAATGGCCAGTGTGCTCAGGCCTGTCAGCCCTTGGCCAATCGAGCAACCTACAGCCAGCACACCACCAAACCCCATGAGAGCGCCACCAACGGCTGTTTTGGCCAGATGTGCCGGGCTGTGAAAGCCTTCCCATTGGGCAGTGCGGGTGAGCAAGGCCATGACCAAGCCTCCAGCAAGTACGCCCAGCACCATGGCAGGGCCCAGGCTGAAAGCGCGCCCCACTGCAACTTGCAGGTAAAGCAGGCCTTCGGCAATCGGGGCAATGAAGCTCAGTGATGTGAGTTTCTCGGGGTCAAAAGGGTCAACATCGACTGTGGCAGTCAACCACCAACCGAAGGCAACCAGTGCCCCGATAGCGATAGCACTGATCCACTGTGCAGGGCTGCGGCGCAGGGCTGGTTGCCACAGCGCATAGGCGGCCAATAACAACGCTGGCAAGAGCGCCAGTAGCGCAAAGCTTGCAAGAGGTGTCCATTGCGCCGCCTGCAGAACCTGGGGCAATGTTGCGTTTTCAACGGTGGTGGGCGCCAGTGCCTGAAACCATTGGCGCACGGGCACCAGTACGCCAGTCAGGCTGGCCTGTGCGGCCAAGCCAAGAAACACCACGGTGACCAGTGCGCGCAGGTTGCCGCCTGCCAGCAAAACCAACGCGCGTGCACCACAGCTATTGGCCAGCACCATGCCAATACCAAATAGCGCCCCGCCGATCAGTACGCCGGGAATGGAAAAGCTGGTGCGCACGATCTGCGCATTGCCCAGATCAACCAGCCCAGCCCAGTGCAACCCTTGTGAAGCCAGTACCGCAATGGCCAGTGCCAAGGCAAAGGCCTGCAGTGCAGGGGCGCTGCCGCGAGGGGTTGAGTTGTCTTGCCCCAGCGACTGGCGCAAACCACGCAGCAGGCAAAACCGACCCAGCCGCGCTGCAGCGCCAAACGCACAGCCCCAAAAAAAACTGGCCCACAAAAGTGTCATGGCTTAACGATCCCAGATATCCGTACTGATGGATTTGTACCATGCAGCACCGTATTCAGCCTCTGCCTTGCGAAAGCCTGCATCGGCATCTGCTGGGCTGACGCCGCCAGAACCCGCCACTTCAATCAGCTTGCCTGCATCGGTGCGGTAAACGCCAGCTACAGAGATACCGTAGTTCGTGCCAATCAAGCTGTAGCAGGTGTTCGCGAAGGCGGCTGCAGGGGCAGCTTGGCCAGTCAACTGCGCAGCAATGACAGCTGCCGCCACCTTGCCCTGGGTGTTGGCCGAGAAGCCAGACTTGGGCATGGGAGCCGCCTGCGTGGCATCGCCCAGTACATAGACGTTACTGACCAAGGTCGACTCAAAACTGTCTGGCTTGACAGGCACCCAGCCGCTGGCATCGGTGACTCCTGCACGGTCCGCGATAAAGCCAGCCTTTTGGGGTGGGATCACGTTCAAGACATCGGCTTTGTGCTTGGTGCCAAACGAGGTTTCCACCTCCAGACGCTTGGCATCCACACGCGCCACTTGGCCATCATCCGATTGCTTGACCCATTCGATCATGTCGCCATACAGCGCTTTAAAGCCCTGCAAGAACAGGCCTTGTTTGGAGAAAGCGTCCTTGTTGTCCAGCAGCAGGATTTTGGACTTGGGTTTGTGCTGCTTGAAGTAGTGGGCCACCATGGCCGCGCGTTCGTAGGGGCCAGGTGGGCAGCGGAAGGGGTTGGCAGGAATCACCATCACAAACTTGCCACCGTCAGGCATGGCGTCGATTTGTTTTTTCAGCAGCAGGGTTTGCGGTCCAGCCTTCCAGGCGTGCGGCGCCAGCTGTGATGCGGCTTCGTCATAACCTTCCAGCGCGCCCCAGCGCATATCAATACCGGGGGAGAGCACCAGTTTGTCGTAGCTCAGCGCTTGGCCGCTGGAGAGCAAAACGCGGCGGGCGTTGGTGTCTACGTTGTCGGCCCGGGCGTGGATGACTTCGATGCCCGCCTTGCGCAAGCCATCGTAGCTGTGACCAATGCTCTCGAACGAGCGCAAGCCTGCCAGCACCAGATTGGAAAACGGGCAGGTGTAAAAACGCTGTGCAGGCTCGATCAGCGTCACACGCACTTGGGGTGCGCGGGCCTTCAGGTAACGGGCTGCGGTAGCACCACCGAAGCCTCCCCCCACGACGACCACATGGGCTGAGCCCCCCTGGGCGCGGACGATTGCAGGCATGGCCAAGGAGGCAGCACCTGCAACGGCACTGCCTAAAACTGTACGGCGATTGAATGTCATTTACTTGGCCTCCTTGCTGAACCACTGGGCGAGAGCTTGGATCTGGGCATCGTCATAGCCCTTCATCAGGCGGGTCATCACCGTGGCATCGCTGGCGGTGCCCGTTTTGAACGCTTGCATGCGTTGCAGCAGGTGGCGCTCACCCACACCGCGCAGTGAAGGGATACCGCCCGTGGATTGACCATTCGGTCCATGGCAGTTGGCGCAGGTGCCAGCCAATACAGAAATGTCCTGCACGCTGAGGCCAGCAGCAGCTGATGCTGGAGCGGTTTGCGCCATGGCCGCAGGGGCCAGCAAAGCTGCTGCCAGCCACAAGGCTGAACGCAGTGAGGAAGCGGGGGGCAGAGGCATGCAGTCTCCTATCGCGTGCCGGAATGCAGAGCTGCATCCGTGGGTGTTTATCGTGGATAAGTGCAAGGCTCATGACCGTGCACCCTTCGGAGCGTCGCATTCTAGGTAGCACATTGAAACAACTGGTTAGAAGTTTCTGCACCCTGCATATAAGGACCGCTGGTCGGGTCTCTTGCGTGGATGCGCTTTAGCAGGTAGTCAGCCCAGAGAATGCATGACTACGTAAATATAGGAGCATACAGCGCTTGTTACAAAAGCGTTTCAGTGTGAATTTGCTTGAATTTTATGGAGCCAAACTTCTTTGCAGCTGCATCTCCAGTGCAGATGCTTGGCATCTTTCATGAAGATGTTTTATGGATGAGTGGTGCCGCCAAAGCGCTGCGCAGGCGGGCGCATTGCGCTGATTTTTCGCTGTGCAGGTCTTTGCCGTGGGAGCGGCAAGCCATAAAAAAGCCCCTGCAGAGATAAACCGCAGAGGCTTGGCTGGAAGTGGTCAGGGCATCAACCGATGCGCATGCCGGGCTGGGCACCGGGGAAGGGCTCCAGCACATAGATGCCGGGCACCGCCTTTTCATCCGCGTGGCTGGCTGCCAGCACCATGCCTTCAGAGATGCCAAATTTCATCTTGCGCGGGGCCAGGTTGGCCACCAGCACGGTCAGCTTTCCTTGCAGCTGCTCGGGCTTGTACATGCTGGCAATACCGCTGAACACGTTGCGCGTCTTGCCTTCGCCTGCATCCAGCGTCAGTTGCAGCAGCTTGGTAGAGCCTTCAACCGCCTTGCACTCCACGATCTTGGCAATGCGCAGATCAATCTTGGCAAAGTCGTCGATCGTGATGGTGGGTGCGATTTCTTCGCCACCGGGTTTCACGGCTTCAACCACAGGGGCAGCCGGTGGCTCAAACAGGGCGTCCAGCTGTTCTACCACCACGCGCTGCATCAGATGTTCGTACTTGCCAATCGTGTGGCCTGCACCCAGCAGGCTGTCTGCATCGGCAAACTGCAGCGCCGAGACATTCAGGAACGCTTGAACTTGCGTGGCCACTGCTGGCAGGATGGGCTTGAGGTAAATCGTCAGCAGGCGGAAGGCTTCAATACAGGTGGTGCACACGTCTTGCAGGCGGGCATCCATGCCTTCTTGCTTGGCCAGCTCCCAGGGCTTGTTGGCGTCCACATAGCTGTTGACGCGGTCGCACAGGGTCATGATGTCGCGGGCGGCGCGGGCAGAGTCACGGTTTTCGTACGCAGTGACGATGCCGTCTTTGGCTTCACGCAGCTGTGCCAGCAAGGCTTGGCCGTCTTGCGAGACAGCGCCCAGCTTGCCCTCAAAGCGCTTGGCGATAAAGCCTGCAGCGCGCGAGGCAATGTTCACGTACTTGCCAATGAGATCAGAATTGACGCGCAGCATGAAGTCTTCGGCGGTGAAGTCGATGTCTTCGTTCTTGCCGTTGAGTTTGGCACCCAGGTAGTAGCGCAGCCACTCGGGGTTCATGTTCAGGGCCAGATACTTCATCGGGTCCAGGCCCGTGCCGCGGCTTTTGGACATCTTCTCGCCGTTGTTCACGGTCAAAAATCCGTGCACGCAAATCTTCGTGGGCGTCTTGCGGCCGCTGAACTTCAGCATGGCGGGCCAAAACAGCGTGTGGAAGGTGATGATGTCTTTGCCGATGAAGTGGTACTGCTCCAGATCGGGGTCAGCCATGTAGGCGTCGTAATCCTCGCCGCGCTTGTTCAGCAGCTCTTTGAGCGATGCCAGATAGCCCACGGGCGCGTCCAGCCACACATAGAAGTACTTGCCCGGTGCGTCGGGAATTTCGATACCGAAATAAGGCGCATCGCGCGAGATGTCCCAGTCGTCCAGACCTTCGCTGGTGGAGCCATCGGGGTTGGTGCGCACGCCAAACCACTCCTTGATCTTGGCGGCCACTTCGGGCTGCACATGCTTGCCGTCCTGGGTCCACTCGGTCAGGAACTCCACAGCGCGTGGGTCGGAGAGCTTGAAGAAGAAGTGCTCGGACGTCTTCATCACTGGCGTAGCACCCGACAGGGCCGAGAACGGGTTGATGAGGTCGGTGGGCGCGTAGACCGAGCTGCAGACTTCGCAGTTGTCACCGTACTGGTCTTTGGCGTGGCAACGTGGGCATTCGCCCTTGATGAAGCGGTCGGGCAGGAACATGTTCTTTTCGGGGTCGAAGAACTGTTCAATGGTGCGCGTTTCGATGAAGCCCGCGGCCTTGAGGTCGCGGTAGATCTGCTTGGACAGCTCGTGGTTCTCCGGGCTGTCGGTGTTGCTCCAGTTGTCAAAAGCAATATGGAAACCATCCAGGTATTGCTTGCGGCCAGCGGCGATGTCGGCCACAAACTGCTGGGGTGTCTTGCCGGCCTTTTCCGCCGCAATCATGATGGGCGCGCCGTGGGCATCGTCTGCGCCCACAAAGTTCACCTGATTGCCCTGCATTCGCTGTGCACGCACCCAAGTGTCGGCCTGGATGTATTCCATGATGTGGCCGATGTGGAAATTGCCGTTGGCGTACGGCAGGGCGGTGGTAGCGAAAATCTTGCGTTGGGACATAAAGAGGTCTTCTCGTAGGCGATGAAAAGCAACCTTCGATTCTAGAAGCCCTAGGCCCGGCTTGCAGCCAATGCGGGCAAGCTGTCCAAATTGCTATGTCTTTGCGAGCTTTTAGCGCTGGTGAGCAGAGGGGCGCATCGCTTTTTTTGCATACATCTGCTGATCGGCACGTTTGAGCAGACTTTGCGCATCCTTGGCATCGTGGGGGTACAGTGCAATACCAATGCTGGCACCCAGGTGCACCACCACGCCATCGGGAATACCTTGCAGTGTGGTCAGCGGGGCACTGATCAGGTCGACGAGCTTGGCGCTGGTCGTCTCGGCCACTTCCATGTTGTCGACACCCCGCAGAACCACAACAAACTCATCGCCTCCCAGGCGTGCAACGTGGTCATCCGTGCGCACATGGTGGCGCAGGCGCTGGGCCACTTCGGCCAGAGCCCGGTCGCCGTTGTCGTGGCCCCATTGGTCGTTCAATGCCTTGAACAGGTTCAGATCCAGAAACAGCAGTGCGAACGGCGCAGCCACAGCGCTTGAGCTGGGCGGTGTGATCAAGCTGGCCAGTACGTGCTGCAAGGCGCTTCGGTTGGAGACGCCGGTCACGCGGTCGGTGAATAACTCCTGGCGCATGTGGCTGAAGTTGCGTGCCAGCTCTCCCACTTCATCGCTGCGATTGGTTTCAAACGAGGAGGAGATATCGCCTTGGCCCACGCGTTTGACGGCATTGGACAGGCTGCGTACGTCGTCTGCAATGCGGCCAAACAGGCGCATGCCAATGGCCAGGGCGATCAGCAGGCACAGCACACCCACTACCACCACCAGCTCCACCAGACGCGATACATCGGCCAAGATGGTGGCGCGGGGTACGGCTACGGCGGCCATCCAGTCCAGTCCGGCGTGGTCGGTGACGCGCACAAACGCGACGTGCACCGGTTCATCGTCCTGGTTTTTCAGCTGCAGGCTGCGCACATTGAAGAGATAGTCAGTGTTGCCAGTCTGAGGTACAGGTTCGTTGAAATAGCTCTGAATTTGCTGGTAAATGCTGTTGGCCAGTGCATTGCCACCGGTTTGGGTGGTCAGGCGCTCGATACGCCCTGCATCGGTGAAGCGCACGTTTTTCATGCCGGAGATGGCCACCAGTTCTCCGCTGGATTCGACAACGAATGCCAGGCCTTTGACGCTGCGGGCGAGCTCGTCAACCACATCATTCAAGGCGCTGAGCGATACGTCGGTGGCTACCACGCCTTCGAAATCACCGTGGGTATTGAGCACACGGCGCGCGCGGGTGAGCACCAGGTCTTTGATGCCAAAGTCGATATAGACAGATGTCCATGTGTGGTGATCGACCTGTGAGGCCAGTTGAAACCACGGCCGGTTGCGCGGGTCAAACATGGCGCGTTCGGTGCGCAGGTAGTGCTGGGTGCTGTCGATGCTTGACAGGCTGTAATAACGGCGGTGCTGGTCGCCCTCGGCGCGAATGCGCAGCTCGGCGGTGCCATCCGGCTGGCGTTTGAGGCCGACACCTTGGCCCCCTATATTTCCGTAATACACATAGCTGTTGGTGCGCGGGTGCAGCGTAGTGGCTGCCCACAGCCGGTTGCGCAGGGCCAGCCAGTCGGTGCGCATGTCCTGCGGGGCTGCCATGCCACTGGGGAAAGCTGCCTCCAGCACGGCGGCAGAGCCACTGACATGGTGCTGAATGTTTTGCCGCATGCGCGCAGCCATCTCTTTGAGCATGTTGTCCGAGAGATTGGTTACCGTGCGTGCGCCCGCCAAGTAGGTCAGCCCACCAATCACGCCCGTCAGCACCACGATCAGTGCGGCATAGGGCAAGAGAAGGCGTAGCTTGAGAGAGCGCAATTGCAGGGAGACAGCGGGCATTGGCAATAAAGAGGTATTGGGGGTGAGGCGGTAGCAGGCGAGCGTCTTGGAGCGCTGTATGTTTAGATGTATATCACGGTGTGTAACAAAGTGATGCACAGAAAAAAAGAGCGGGCAGCGCAGTCAAGAACTGGGATTCAGACTGAATTTAATCTGAATCCCAATAAATACATGCACTAACCGCTCTCAATTTGGATGGATCGCCATCGTGGCGATGGCCTGCTCTTACTCTGGCTGCTTCATCAAAGGCTTTTGCAGCAAGGTGGCCAAAGTTAAGCCTTGCAAGATGGCCACGTGCTGCTCATCGGCAAAACGCTGTGCAGTGTCCTGTAACGGGGCAATGCAGACATAGGCGCACTCATCGGCTTTTTGTACCTGCATGGCCTGGTGCAAGGCGCGCAAAGGCTCGACTCCGTGGGTGGCGGCCTTCCAGCGCTTGGCCTGCACCAGGGTGGTCCTGCCGTTGCGGGTCAGTAAAAAATCTGCGGCAGCGGCCGGGCTGCGTGCAACCTCGTAGCCTTCGATTTTCCAGGCGCGCTCCAGGTGGCTGGAGAAATCATTCCAGTTATCTTGGGCGGCCATATCCAGCAGGGCTTGCTGTTGTGCAGGGGTTGGCTTGTCGTACTGGCGCACAAAGGCCACAAAGCCCAGCGCCCAAAAAGGCAGAGACCCCAAAATCGCAACGATTTTGTAAGGCTGTGGCACCAGCGCCGCTGCCAGCAGGGCCCAGCCAGCGCCCACGGCAAAACTGATCCACCAGCGCGATCGCAGCAAAATAGCGAACAGGGAGTTTTCGGCCATCTTAAATTTCATGGCGGGTATATCTTTCAGATGAAGGCAAAGGTGCGGGAGCACCAGATGGACAAGAACCCGTTCCCGGCATGGGTTGAAGGGCTTCGATAGACTAGATGACTCATTTTCTCAGACCCCACCCACTACAAGTACAAATCGACATGTCCCTCACCGAACAAGGCCTGTTGGCCGCGCTAGCCAGCGTTATCGATCCCCACACTGGCACTGATTATGTGAGCACTCGCGCAGTGCGCAATATGCAGATCAGCGGCGGTGACGTGGCATTTGATGTGGAATTGGGCTACCCCGCAAAAAGCTTGATCCCTGAGTTGCGCAAGGCTTTGATTGCCGCAGCAAAGACCCTTCCCGGCGTGGAAAACGTATCGGCCAACATTAGCATCAAGGTGCAATCGCATGCGGTGCAGCGTGGCGTGCAGCTGCTGCCCGGCGTGAAAAACATCATTGCCGTGGCATCGGGCAAGGGTGGTGTAGGCAAATCCACCACCGCCGCCAACCTGGCACTGGCCCTGGCTGCTGAAGGTGCCCGTGTTGGCGTGCTGGATGCCGACATTTATGGCCCCAGCGTGCCCATGATGTTTGGTGTGCAAGGCAAGCCCGAGAGCAGCGATGGCAAGACCATGGAGCCGCTGGAGAACTACGGCGTGCAGCTGATGTCCATTGGACTGCTGCTCAACAACCCCAATGAAGCCATGATCTGGCGCGGCCCTATGGCCACGCAGGCACTGGAGCAAATGCTGCGCTCGACCAACTGGAAAGATCTGGATTACCTGGTGATCGATCTGCCACCAGGCACGGGCGACATTCAGCTGACGCTGAGCCAGAAGGTGCCCATGACCGGTTCGGTCATTGTCACTACACCGCAAGACATCGCTTTGCTGGATGCACGCAAGGGCATCAAGATGTTTGAAAAGGTGGGCGTGCCCATCTTGGGTCTGGTCGAGAACATGGCCATGCATGTCTGCAGCAACTGCGGCCATGTGGAGCACATTTTTGGCCAAGATGGCGGCAAGAAGCTGGCCGAAGAGTGGAACATGGACTTCTTGGGTTCTTTGCCCCTGTCCATGCAGATTCGCGAGCAAGCCGATAGCGGCAAGCCCACCGTGGTGGCTGCCCCAGACAGCGAAGCCGCGCTCATCTACAAAAAGCTGGCCCGTGATGTGGCCGTGAAGATTGCGCAAAAAGCCAAAGACTTTTCTGCCAAATTCCCCACCATCACCATCAGCAAGAACACTTGATGCAGGCTGTGCCCTGATTGGGCCTGCTGAAAACTTAGGCAAAGCGCCCCGGTCAAGCCGGGGCGCTTTTTTTACGGCATGCTGTGCGGCTTCTCCGTTGTGCGGTGCCCCGGGTGCTGCCTTTGATCGTGCAAGAACAAGAGCCTGAAAACCCCACTGGTGCCAAGCGCCACCTCTCTCTCGCCGCTGTGCGCCAGCTGTGGCAGCGCTGTACGCAGCTCGCTGCGGCGTTGTACCAGCGGGTGTTGTGCCTGGTGCAGAAATCGCCGGGCAGCCAAGCACTGTGGGCACGCATACAGCCACTGTGGCAGCGCTTGCGCACGTGGCGCTGGCAATGGCTGGTGGCGCTGCCTGCGCTGGGGCTTTTGTATGCGCTGGTGCTGATACCGCTGACGCCCAGCATCAGCGACATTCGCAAAGCCAAGCTGGAGCAGCCTGCACAAGTGCTGACGGCTGACGGCAAGGAACTGGCCATTTTCAAGCGCAGCAACCGTCAATGGGTCACGCTGGATCAGGTTGCGCCTGCGGTGATCGACGCCTTGATTGCCACCGAAGACCACCGTTTCTATGACCACTTTGGTATGGACCTGCGGCGCACGGCGTCTTCGGTTTTTTATTCTCTGCAGGGTGACCTGCAAGGTGGCTCCACGCTCACGCAGCAACTGGCGCGCAACCTGTACCCCGAAGAAATTGGCCGCTCGGCCAGCTTGAACCGCAAGCTCAAGGAAGCCATTACGGCGTTCAAGATTGAAGCGCTGTACAGCAAAGATGAGATCTTAGAAACCTATCTCAACACGGTTCCCTTTCTCTACAACGCCTGGGGCATTGAAATGGCGGCCCGCACTTATTTTGACAAGTCGGCAGCCAAACTCTCGGTGATTGAAGCCGCCACGCTGGTGGGCATGCTCAAGGGCACCAGTTATTACAACCCCGTGCGCAACCCTGAGCGTGCGGTAGAGCGGCGCAACACCGTGCTGTCACAGATGGCCAAGCGCGAGGTGCTGTCGCAGGCCGATTTCTTGCGCCTTAAAAAGCAGCCGCTGCGGCTGAACTTTGAGCGCCAAGAAGCGCCGTCTGGCATGGCCCCGCACTTTGCACAGCAGGTGCGCAAGTGGCTGATCGACTGGGCGGACAGCGAGGGTTACAACATCTACGCAGACGGTCTGGTGGTGCACACCACGCTGGATGCGCGCATGCAGTCCATGGCGACGCAGGCGGTGCGTAACCACACCAAGGCTTTGCAATCGATTGCCAACACCAACTGGAGCAAAAGCGATGGCTGGCGCAATGACAACCCGCTGGTGCAAAGCATGGTGCGAGAGTCCAGCTCCTTTGCCGCATTGCGCGAGAAAGGGCAAAACGCCCCTGAGGCCTTGCAGACGCTGCTCAAAGACAAAGCCTTCATGCAGCAATTGCGCCAGGACAAGACTCGGATTGAGGCCGGCTTTGTGGCCATGGACCCCGCCACCGCCAGTGTTCGTGCCTGGGTGGGCAGCCGAGACTTTGCAGTCGATGCGTATGACCATGTGCAGCAGGCACGCAGACAACCGGGTTCTACCTTCAAACCCTTTGTGTACGGTGCAGCGCTGCAGGATGGGCTGTCACCCGATGACGAGCGCGTAGATACAGCGGTTGAAATCAAACTGGCCGGCGGTGAAGTGTGGCGGCCTAGCGATGCGGGGCCACCTTCGGGTAAAAGCATGACGTTGCGTGATGCGCTGGCGTATTCCAAGAACACCATCACAGCGCAGCTGGTGCAGGAGGTTGGGCCAGCCGCTGTGGCCAAGCTGGCGCGTAATCTGGGCGTGCGCAGCAGCCACCTGGATGCCGTACCTGCGCTGGCCTTGGGGGCAAGCCCTGTGACTTTGCTGGACATGACCAATGCCTACGGCAGCCTGGTACGCGGCGGGCAATACCGCTCACCGTTGATCGTCACGCGCATCGAAGACCGCAATGGCAAGTTGCTGGCGCAGTTTGCACCGCATGCGGAGCAAAAGGCGATGGATCTGCAAGACAGCTATGCATTGATCGACATGCTGCGCGGCGCGGCGGACAAAGGGACAGCTCGAGATATCCGGCGGCGCTGGGGCATCAAAGACGATGTGGCGGGCAAGACGGGCACCACGCAAAACAACGCCGATGGCTGGTTCATCTTGATGCACCCGCAATTGGTGGCAGGCGCATGGGCCGGGTTTAACGACGCGCGCATTACCCTGCGCAGCGATTACTGGGGCCAGGGTGCGCGCAGTGCCTTGCCCATGGTGGGTGATTTCACATCGCGGGCGCTGCGCAGCAAAGACATTGACCGCCATGCACGGTTTACCGAGCCAGAGTCTTCGCAGTGGTGGGCCAATCTGAAAGAAGGCGTGCGCCATCGGCTCACTGCATGGTGGGGGGATGACAGCCAGCCCACAGCGAGCCAGCCTGCACGCAAAACTGTGCCTGCTGCGCTGCCCCAGCCTGAGCCAGTGCCTGTGCACCCTGCAGAGCCGGCGCAAGAGGTGATTGAAGAGTCCACACCTGCGCTGCCAGCACCCAGTGCGCCAGAGCCTGTGCCACCAGCCGATGAGCTGGATGTGTGGATGAATCAATGGTCAGGGCCTGCCGCAGAGCCAGCCTCCAGCACAGACTACGAAGCAACGCCCCCTGCGGTTCTGGGCAGACCTTTGAACGAGCCGTAAGCATGGGCATAGCCCTTTTGCAGCGGTGCTGCATTGGAGGCGTAATAAAGATGACGCATTAAAAAAGACGTCAGCTCTGCTGGGAGTAACAGCTTTAGCTCTTAAAAGTACGGTGTCTGTGTTGCTGGGTTATTTATCAGATGCCAAGGCGTGATGGTCACAGCCACGTCTGAAGCTGCTTTATTCAGAGGCCCCTGTGGGTAGAATTTTTAGGTGCTAGCGAAGTCAGCAGAGCGTACCTGCACGGCTCTGGCCGACATGTTGCGCAATGGCCGAAGGCTTCAACGAGATTGCACCAGCAGATTGCCGGTGATTTCGGACACGCTTTTCACACTGGTCAGTGTCATGGCCACGCGCATTTCTTTTTCCAGTAGATCGAGCAGATGGCTCACGCCTGCGCCGCCTTGTGCCGCCAGTGCATAGATAAATGCACGGCCAATCATGGTGCAATCGGCTCCCAGGGCCAGCATGCGCACAATGTCCAATCCATTGCGAATGCCTGAGTCCGCCAGAATTTTGATTTGGCCTTTGACTGCATCGGCGATGGCAGGTAAAGCACGTGCCGAAGAAAGCACGCCATCAAGCTGGCGGCCACCGTGGTTGGAGACGATGATGCCGTCGGCACCAAAACGAACGGCGTCCTTGGCATCTTCGGGATCAAGAATGCCCTTGATGACCATCGGACCCTTCCAGAAGTCGCGAATCCACTCCAGATCACGCCACGAGATCGATGGATCGAAATTCGCACCCAGATAACCCATGTAGTCTTCCAGGCTGACGTTCTTGCCCATATAGGTTGATATGTTGCCTAGCGTATGCGGGCGCCCCATCAGGCCCACGTCCATCGCCCAGTGTGGGTGGGTCATGGATTGCAGATAGCGGCGCATGGCGGCGTTGGGGCCACTCATGCCAGAGTGTGCATCGCGGTAACGGGCACCTGGCACGGGCATGTCAACGGTGAACACCAAGGTGGTGACGCCCGCCGCCTGAGCGCGTTCCAGCGCATTTTTCAAGAAGCCGCGATCCTTCAGGACATACAGCTGAAACCACATGGGGCGCTGGATTCTGGGTGCGACTTCTTCGATTGCACAGACCGAGACACTGGACATGGTGAAGGGAATTCCCTTTTTGTCCGCGGCCATGGCAGCCTGCACTTCGCCACGCCGGGCAAACATGCCTGTCAGTCCCACGGGAGCCAGCGCCACAGGCATAGAGAGCTTTTCTCCAAATAACTCAATGCTGGTATCAAGCTGGCTCATGTCCTTGAGCACGCGCTGGCGCAGGGCAACCTCTGAGAGGTCGCTGACATTGTGTGCCAGTGTTTTTTCGGCGTAAGCACCGCCGTCGATGTAGTGAAACAGAAAAGGTGGTAGCCGCTTTTGAGCGGCCGCACGGTAGTCGGTGGTGGATGAAATGATCATGAAAAAGTCATCTGTGCAGATGAAAAACGTCCGAGTCGCTGAAGGCGGGCATCGTCGGCATCGGCCTCGAGCAGTTTTTCGTGGACGAAGGCCAAATGCTCACCAATCACGGCTTTTGCCTGCTCGGGCTCGCCGCAAACTATGGCTTGCATCAGGTCGTGGTGTTGCTGTGTCAGCCTTGCCAGTACCTTGGGGTCTTTGTGTACAAACATCTCGCGACGGTTTTGGGCCACGGTATTGAGCACCATTTCAAACAGGCTACGCATCGCTTGCACCACCACTATGTTGTGAGAGGCTTCGGCAATTGCCAGATGAAACTGGGTATCAGCACGAGCGGCGTTGTCTGCGTCGTGGATGTTCTGGTGATTCAGCATCTCGTCAAAGCAGCTACGAATGCGATCGCGGTCTTTGTCTGTGGCGCGTTGGGCCGCCAGCCAAGCGGTGCCAGTTTCTAGAATTTGGCGCGCTTCCAGTACGTCATAGCGGTACTGGGGGTCATCGCGCATCAGGGGTACCAGGGGAGAGATGGCCTGGTCGCTCCACAGGGGAGCGTGTGCGCACACAAAGGTGCCGGAGCCCACGCGACTTTCCAAAATACCGCGGCTCGAGAGTCTTTGAATGGCTTCGCGCAGTGCGGCGCGCGAGACGCCCAGCTCTTCGGCCAACTGCCGCTCAGCCGGCAGGCGCTGGCCGGGCTGCAGTTGTCTTTGCTGCACGAGCACATAAAGTTGCTCGGCTAGTTGGTCAGAAAGGCGCATAGCTTTGGTTCACAGCACGGGTGGTGCCGCGACGATCTCTTTGCCAGCTCAAGAGAGTCGCGGTACGGGTTTAGCGGGCTGCCGCCAGCGACTCGCCAGAGGTTGGTACCTGTGGCTTGTCTTTGGATGCTTTCAATGGCGTGCCCTTGGCTGCCGAAAAACCGAACAGCACCAGAACCAGCCACACCAGCGCTGCGGCCCACCACAGCATATTGCCGGTGATGAGTGCCTGGCCGATCAAGCCCGCTTGAATGCAGTAGTAGGCCATAGGAAGCAATGTCTTGCGAATGACTTCACCTTCACGGTTCATCATGCCTACAACAGCGCCAGCAGCCACAACGTTGTGTACGCAGATCATGTTGCCGGCTGCTCCTCCAACGGCCTGCAATGCCACCACGATGGCGGACTGGTCAATATTCAAACCAATTTGCTGAGCGGTGGAGAACTGGAAGTAGGAGAACATCATGTTGCTGACGGTGTTGGAGCCAGCAATGAAAGCGCCCAGACTGCCGACCCAAGGCGAGACATTAGGCCAGGCACTGCCAGCGACGGCGGCAGCGCCTTGGGCCAGTACCAGAGGCATGCTCAGCATCGAGCCATCAGCAGAAGCCGAGTTAATGAACACCTGCACCATAGGTACGGCCAGCAGCAGTGCCGGAGCCGCTTCCACCATAGTGTGGGCTGAAGACTTTACGGCGCGGCCATACTGGCCTTGCTTCATGCGGAAGATGAAGATACAGGCCAGCGATGCCAGCAGCAGGATGAATCCAGGCGAGTACAGGAACTGCGCGGATGGAGAAATACTGGTGCCAAACAAAGCTGGGATCTTCAGCGTTGTCAAGGGGCCGGTCAGGAAGGCCTTCAGCGGTGCCACGGTGCGGGTGAGGATCAGCAGTGCCACAACCAGTACGTAGGGAGAGAAGGCGCGCAGCACTGAGAACTTGGGTGTGCTGGCAGCTTCGTCTCCTGAATCGCTGGAGACTGTACCCATCCACTTTTTGTCCCAGTCTGAGCGAGGAGGGAAATCAAAGCTTTGTTTGGGAACCAGAAAGCCTTTTTTTGCGGCGCTGATCACAATGACCAGGCCGACCAGCGCGCCCACCATGGACGGAAATTCAGGGCCAAGTACGCGAGCGATCAGGTAGTAGGGCAGGGTAAAAGCCACACCAGCGAACAGCGCAAACTTCCAAGCCTTCAAGCCTTCGGTGAAAGACTGATTGGAGCCAAAGAAGCGGGTGAGCATGCCGCACAGCAGCAGCGGAATAACGACACCGACCAGCGCGTGAATCAACGCCACGTTATCAACGATTTGCAGCAGGTAGTCCATGGGCTGCATCGGGGTGAGCAACTGTGCTACATCCGCCTTGTTATCAATGCCCGAACGCACACCCACCAGCATGGGGGTACCCACCGCGCCAAAAGACACGGGAGTCGACTGGATCACCAGCACAGCCATCACCGCAGCCATAGCGGGAAAGCCCAGTGCCAGCAGCAGCGGAGCACCCACAGCCGAAGGCGTGCCAAAGCCCGAGGAGCCTTCAATCAGAGAGCCGAACAACCACGCCACGATGATGACCTGCACGCGGCGGTCGGGCGAAATATCCATGAAACCTTGGCGAATCGCCAGCAGTGCACCGCTTTCTTTCAGCGTGTTCAGTAGCAGCACAGCTCCAAAGACGATGAACAGCAAGGTGATGGCGGTGACCACGCCATTGATGGTGGCTGCCGCGATCATTGCTCCTGGTGCTTGCCAGACAAACAGCGCTAACAGGGCCGTAACGATGTAGGCAGAACTCATGGAGAGCTTGGCCGATCGCCCTAAAACCACCATTAAAAGAAAAACCACCGCAATAGGTGCGAGGGCTAAAAGCGTATGTCCAAAGTTCATGCCTGTTGTCTCCTAAAAACTGACAGAGGTCTGGCATGGCCTGGCAGCTTTGAGCCGGCGCATGGCAAATCTGTGTCTTGTGTATTGGTATTACCAATATCTGATATCGGATGGATGCGGAATTTTAAAAACTGCGGTCCTTAGAGACGTAGATGGTTTTCCCTTGGTGTTTTAAAGAAAATTGGTAAGACCAATTTGATTGCCTAGTCTGAATTTTTAACGCAGATCAAGCTCGTCAACTTTGAAAATTGCACCAGGCTCTGGTGCCTGTCTTCAGTGATCTGATACCAGATAGGCCGCAGCCAAGTGCGCAGGCAGGCTTGGCTGGCAACTGCAACGCTGCTTGCCTTTGTGCGTTGTGGGTGAGGCCGCCCCCGTTTAAGGGAGAACAAGTCTTGGGTACTTTTTGAACGCCAGATGCCAGCGAAATAGGCGCGCACCTGGCGGGTGCTGGCTGCAAAAAAAGAGCGAACCCACAGGCCCATACAGCCGTTGCCACCACAGATACTGCTTTCCCAAGCCCCAAGCCCCAAGCCCCAAGCCCCAAGCCCCAAGCCCCAAGCCCCAAGCCCAATGCGCGGGAAAGCCCGCTGCGGTCTCAGGGCTGGCCCTTGCGGTAAGGTGCGTGCTATGACAATGAGCTTTTTGCAACTGGGATGGCGCACGCTGTGGCGCGATGCGCGTGCAGGCGAGCTGCGCTTGCTGTGGGTGGCCGTGACCCTGGCGGTGGCAGCGCTGACATCGGTGGCGTTTTTTGCCAACCGCCTTGAGGCAGGTCTGGAGCGGGACGCACGCCAGTTGCTCGGGGGCGATGTGGTCATCGCCAGCCAGGACGGGCAGTTGCAAAGCTTTGTGCAGCGGGCGCAGCAAGAGGGCTTGCGCCATGTGACCACCTTGGTTTTCCCCTCAATGGGGCGTGCCACCGACGAGCGTGGCGGCAATGCCCGCTTGATTGCGCTCAAGGCGGTGGAAGACGGCTACCCGCTGCGCGGCAGTTTGCGTGTGGCGGACGGGCAGAGTCAGCCCGATGCCGCCACCAACACCATTCCCGCCGCTGGACAGGCGTGGGTAGACGCCACGTTGCTGGCAGGCCTGGAGCTGCAGGTGGGCGACGACTTGCTGCTGGGCGATGCCCGCTTGCGCATCAGCCAGTTGCTGACGGCCGAGCCTGACCGCGGCGCGGGCTTCATGAGCTTTGCCCCGCGCGTGATGATCAATGCACAAGACCTGCAGGCCACGGGGCTGGTGCAGCCAGCCAGTCGTATTACCTGGCGCCTGGCTGTGGCCGGCGAGAGCGCGCCCGCTTTAGCACGTTACGAAGCATGGGCCAAAGAGCAGGTGGGCGACCACGGCCGGGGCGGGCGGCGTGTTGAGTCGCTGGAAAGCGGCAGCCCCGAGATGCGCCGTACGCTGGAGCGTGGCGAGAAATTCTTGAGTCTGGTGGCGCTGCTGGCTGCGCTGCTGTCTGCGGTGGCCGTGGCTTTGGCCGCCCGTGCGTTTGCCCAGCGCCATCTGGATACCGCCGCCATGCTGCGCGTGCTGGGGCTGCCCCAGCGCAGCATTGCACTGGCCTATGTATTTGAGTTTGCGGTGGTGGGCCTGCTGTCCAGCCTGCTGGGCGTGGCGCTGGGCTGGGGGGTGCACCACGGCTTTGTGTGGCTGCTGTCGGGCCTGGTGGCTGAAGGGCTGCCAGCGGCCAACTGGTGGCCAGTGGGCTTTGGTGTGGGCATGGGCTTGACGTTGCTGTTTGCCTTTGGCCTGCCGCCTGTGCTGCAACTGGCACAGGTGCCGCCGCTGCGCGTGCTGCGCCGTGATGTGGGAGCGCTCAAGCCCATGTCGGCTGGTGTGCTGGTGGTTGGCGTGCTGGGTTTTGCCGCCTTGCTGATGGCGGTAAGCCGCGATGCCACTTTGGGGGGGATTGCCGTGGGCGGCTTTACTGTGGCCACGCTGCTGTTTGCAGGCCTGGCATGGCTGGCGGTGCAACTGCTGCGCAGGCTGGTCAAAGAAAACACGGCCCCGCGCTGGCTGATCTTGGCTACCCGCCAGCTGGCGGCACGCCCGGGTTACGCGGTGATTCAGGTCAGCAGCCTGGCGGTAGGGCTGCTGGCGCTGGTGCTGCTGGTGCTGCTGCGCACCGATTTGGTCAGCAGCTGGCGCCAGGCCACGCCGCCTGATGCGGCCAATCGCTTTGTCATCAACATCATGCCCGACCAGTCCGAGGCGTTTCAGTCCAACTTGCGGGCTGCAGGCGTGAACCAGTACGACTGGTATCCCATGATTCGGGGGCGTCTGATTGAGGTGAGCGGGCAGACCGTCAGCCCTGACAGCTATGCAGACGACCGTGCCCAGCGCATGGTAGAGCGCGAGTTCAACCTGTCGCACGCCGAGCAAATGCCAGAAAAAAATACCATCGTTGCCGGCCAATGGCTGCCCGGCGAGGCCGATGGTGCCAGCGTGGAAGAGGGCATTGCCAAGACCCTGAACCTCAAGCTGGGCGACACGCTGGTGTTTGACATTGGCGGCGTGCGCCACAGCGCGCGCCTGACCAGTTTGCGCAAGGTGGACTGGGGCAGCATGCGGGCCAACTTCTTCATCATCTTTCCTGTGGCGGATCTGCCTGACGTGCCCTCAACCTATATGGCGGCTTACCGTGCGCCCCGGCAGGCCGGGTTTGACAATGCGCTGCTGCGCCAGTTTCCGAACGTGACCAATGTAGACATGGACAGCACCATCGCCCAGGTGCAGCGTGTGTTGAACCAGGTCATCCGCGCGGTGGAGTTTTTGTTTGCCTTCACGCTGGCCGCAGGGCTGGTGGTGCTGTTTGCCGCCGTGACGGCCACGCGCGAAGAGCGCGCCCGTGAGTACGCCCTGATGCGCGCCATGGGGGCGCAAAGCCGCTTGCTGCGCCAGGTGCAGCGCGCTGAACTGGCGGGAGTGGGTTTGCTGGCGGGCTTTCTGGCCAGCGTAGTGGCCATGCTGGTGGGCTGGGCGCTGGCGCGCTGGGTGTTCGAATTTACGTGGACTGCCGCCTGGTGGGTGCCGCTGGCCGGTGCGCTGGCCGGGGCACTGCTGGCGCTGATGGCCGGCTGGTGGGGCTTGCGCGAAGTCTTGCAGCGCCCGGTAATGCACAGTTTGCGCGCAGCGGCAGAATAAAAGAGAGCTACTAGCGCTTGTGCATGCTTGTTCTTAGATAGTTTTATATCTGAAAACGTTGATAGTAAAGCGCTGGTAGCTCTTGTTTTTTAAATTCACCCATCCTGCGCTGGATGACGGGGTTATGCGCACAGTTCCCATTGCCATGGCGTTGCGGCAAGCGCATGCTGGGTCCATGAGCACACAGAAAAACACCCCCATCCAAGCCTTGCGCGAGAGCCTGCAAGCGCGTGAACAGCAATTGCGCCGCGAGCTGGAGGCTGCCCAGATCGAGCAAGAGCAGCAGGCGCAAGATGCCGAAGACCTGCCGCGCGAGCCCGATGCCAACCAGACCCACGAGGTTTCTGACCGCGAGGTGCGCCATGCGGAGCTGCTGCGCGATCAGCAAGAGCTGCAGGCTGTGCGCGCTGCGCTGCAGCGCATTGCAGAAGGCAGTTACGGTGAGTGCGTGAACTGCGGCAAAGCCATTGCGGTGGAGCGCCTGAAAGCCAACCCTGCCGCCATGCGCTGTATTGCGTGCCAGACGCTGGCAGAAGCCAAGGCTTAGGCCTGCAACACTGCCCTTGATACGCGATGTTGCTTGCCTTGTCGCAGGCCTGCACAGCATTGCACTGCGCTGGATGGTTTGTGGGTTTGCGCCATGTCTTCGGCGCGCATCAAAGATTGGCGGGCTGTGTTTGATCTATGGCAGCCATGGGGGGCAGCCTTCTGTGTGGATTTGGCTTAGCCGTCGCCGTCATGCACCACGGCAGGTGTTGCCGCAGAGCCCGCCAGCAAGCCACCGTCAATATTGAACTCGCTGCCAGTGATGTACGTGGCAGCGCTGGACGCCAGCAGCAACGCGACGCTCGCCACCTCTTGAGGCATCCCGAACCGGCGAAGCGGCGTGTCTCGCACCAGCGCAGCCATTCGCTCTTGCCGGTGCTCATCGTTGCCCAGCATGGGCTCCCAGATGGGCGTAAGAATGGCCGCAGGGTGAATGGAGTTGCACCGAATTTTGAGGCCCTGCTCGGCGCAGTAAAGCGCCACTGACTTGGTGTGGTTGCGCACCGCAGCTTTGGATGAGGCGTATGCCGCAGCACCAGGAATGCCGACCAGCCCTGAGCGGGAAGAAATATTGATGATGGAGCCTGTTTTTTGGGGCCGCATCGCGCCAATTGCGTACTTGCAGCCAAGAAACACCCCGTCCAGGTTGGTGCGGTGCACGGCATGCCAGTCCTGCAAGCTTGCATGCTCGGGGTCGTGCGGCACGGCACCTTGCTCAAACCCGGTAATGCCCGCGTTATTCACGACTACGTCAAGCCTGCCGCGCTCTTGGAGCACTTGGGTTGTGACGCGCAGCCAGTCATCCTCCTGCCGCACATCCAGTGGCACATAACATGCTCGGCTTCCCATCGAATGTGCAACGGCACTGCCCAGTTCATGCTGGATGTCCGTGACGTAAACGAAGCAGCCGTTGTCCACCAGCATGCGTGCAATCGCTTCCCCAATGCCTTGGGCCGCGCCGGTGACGATCGCCACTTGAGAAGTCAGTGTTTGATGCATGCCCGAAGCGCTGTCGTACATTCTTTGGCCCTGTGGAATGTGTAAAAAATCAGTCTACCTGAACCGTTCGCCATCCACAGCTGAGGGCACACCCATGGCGGATCGGGGTGCGCAAGCGTGCTAAATCTCGCTAACTATCTATCTCTAACTATTGCTGTCCGCAGATGCATCGGTTTCATCCTGGAGGCATCTTGGTACTTAACCCCAGCGCGGCGGCTGCCTTGCCGCTGCTGGCACACTTGCTCCATTGCTGCCTGCCAAGCTCGGTGGGCTGATTGCTTTCACAGTTGATGAGCCATGCAGATTGAAGAAAAAGCCCCTCACGACACGCCGTTTGAATGGATCGGTGGGGAAGAACCCGTGCGCCGTCTGGTTGACCGCTTTTATGACCTGATGGATCTGGAACCCGGCTACGCCGAGCTGCGCGCCTCGCATGGCAGTACGCTGGACGATGCCCGCCAGAAGCTGTTTTGGTTTCTGTGCGGCTGGCTCGGCGGCCCAGACCATTACGTCGAGCGCTTTGGTCACCCACGCCTGCGCATGCGCCACATGCCGTTTTCGATTGGCATTTTGGAGCGCGACCAGTGGGTGGCATGCATGGACCAGGCCATGGCAGAAACCGATGTACCTGAGGCACTGCGCACACGCCTGAAAGGCAGCTTCATGCAGACCGCAGACTGGATGCGCAATAAAGGCGTTTGACCGTACCCGCTAATATCTGCCTCCATACATTCATCCATAAGAGGGGCAGACATATGGGCACTGCAGCATTCGTTACCTTGGCGTTATTCATCGTCATCGCCCTGTGGGCCGTGGCGGTCTACAACCGCTTGCGCCTGTTGGGCAACCGTGTAGAAAACGCATGGTCGCAAATTGATGTGCAGCTCAAGCGCCGCTATGAGCTGATTCCCAATCTGGTGGAAGTCGCGCGGGGCTACATGCAGCATGAAGCCGCCACGCTGGAGGCCGTCACCCGTGCCCGCACTCAGGCGGTGGCCGCAGCCGATGCCTTGCGTGGGCATGCGGGCAGCGGCAATGCGCTGGGTGATCTGGCTGTGGCAGAACAGGCGCTGGGTAGCAGTCTAGGGCGCTTGATGGTGGTGACCGAGGCCTACCCCGAACTCAAGGCAGATGCCCAGATGCAAAGTCTGAGTGAAGAAATTGCCAGCACCGAAAACCGGATTGGCTTTGCCCGCCAGGCTTATAACGACGAGGTCATGGAGTTCAACAACAAAGCCAGCCAGTTCCCTGACCTGATCTGGGCACGCCTGCTGGGCTTCAAGCATTTGTCCATGCTGCAGTCCACCACCAGCGAGCAAGAGCGCACAGTGCCGCAGGTGCGCTTTTAAACAGGTATCGCTGTCATGCGATTTTGGGATTGGCAGGCCGATGCACGGCGCACCACACGCTGGCTGTTGCTGCTATTTGGGCTGTGCGTGCTGGCTTCACTGACGGCGGTGCATGGTGGCCTGACGCTGGCGTGGCTGCTGCTGTTTACGCACATTGATTACCCCAAAGGTTTTGTGGCTGCCAACGTGGGCGTGACGCTGCTGCTGATTGCGGGCGGCTGGTGGCTCACCCATGAGGAGCTGAGCCAGGGGGGGCAAAAGCTGGCACAGCGCATTGGCGCGCGTAATGTACGGCCTGACCGCTCCATGGCGGAGCAGCAACTGTGCAACATCGTGCAGGAGATGTGTATCGCCGCGCAGATGCGCCCGCCGCAGGTGGTGGTGCTGGCGCGTGCCGACGCCATCAATGCATTTGCCGCAGGCTGGACGCAAGAGGATGCCGTCATTGCCGTCACACAAGGTGCTTTGGACTACCTGTCACGTTCTGAAATGCAGGGGCTGGTTGCGCATGAGCTGTCGCACTTGAAAGAAGGTGATACGCGCTTGAACATGCAACTGGCCGGCATGGTCAGCGGGCTGGAGCTGGTTTATAACTTTGGCGGCTCGGTGCGAGAGCGCGGTGTTTTGGGCTGGTGGTTTGGCTCTGCCATCATGCTGGCAGGCTTGGTGGGCTGGCTCAGTGGGCGTTTGCTCAAGGCCAGCGTGTCACGACAGCGCGAGTATCTGGCAGACGCCCGTGCCGTTCAGTGGACCCGCAGCCGCGATGCACTGGGCGGGGTGCTTCGCAAAGTACTTACGCAGCGCAAAGAGGCGGAGGCCTTTCGCGGTGGCTGGCGCGCAGACCACCGCAGCCATACGGGGCTGAACCACCCCTTGGTACAGCACATGCTGCTGGCAGAGACGCCCGACAGCAGCAAGCTGGAGCATTGGCTAGATGCCCATCCACCGCTGGAGACGCGTGTGGCCCGTATTTATGGCAGGCCGATGCGAGGTTTGCCATTGACTGAAAAACAATAACCGTATGTCTGCCAACAGTTCTGAGCCTGTGCCGCGCGCCTGGCAAGCCTTTCGAGCCATTCCGGATCTTGCAGGTGTCGATACACAGCACTTGGTGTGGCTGACCGAGCACGTCAGGTGGCAGGTGCTGACTGCAGGGGATATGCTGGAGCAGCCTTTCAAGGACGGGCGCATCAACTTTTTGGTGGCCGGTGAGATAGAAGTGCGCTGCACCAACCCGCAAGGCAAAGAGCTGTTGCTGGGTGATTTGCCGCAGGGGCAGTTGTTTGGCAATGCCATCTCCACCCATGTACCACCGCTGGCATTTTCTGCGCATGTCACCCACTCTGGCTTAATGGCCGTGCTGGATGGAAAAGATACGCAAGACTGGCTGGCGCTGGACAGAAGCATTGTCCTGGCGATCCTGCAGACGGTGAGCAATTTGCTGTGGCGGCTGATGGGGCGGGTGGTAGAGATTGGCATGCTCAATGTGCGCAATCGCCTGCACATGCGCTTGCTTTCGCTGGCGCAGCGCCAGGGTGTAGAGCACAACCAGGTCGTGCTGTCTCCCAGCCCCACACAGGCCAGCTTGGCGGCCTATTTGGGGGCAAGCCGCGAGGAGGTGGCGCGCGAGATGTCTCGCCTAGTGCGGCTGGGTTTGCTGCAACGCCAGGGGCGCAGTCTCAGGTTGTGCAACATAGACGGCTTGATGGCGCTGGTTGAGCTGTAGTGGCTTGGCTGCCTGGCCGTGTTACAAAAATAGCGTGAGAAAACGCACAGACGTAAAAGAAGACTTTCGCAACACTACGGACCTACAGAGTCGCCATCAGGGCGGCATCAACTGGAAAGTCAAGGAGTTGTTATGCGTTACCGTCTTTTTTCATTGGCAGCACTGGCCCTGGGTATGGCCAGCGTGGTTCATGCAGAAAGCCCTGTGTCCCCAGACCGTGCATCGCAAGGTTTGACCCGCGAGCAGGTGCTCGCTGATCTTCAGCAATGGCACGCAGCGGGCATGAGTTTTGTGGCCCATCCTTCCGGCTACAGTGAAAGTGCGCAAAGCCCGGAGTACCAGCGTTACCTGCAAATGCAGCAGCAACAGTCGGGTGGTACCGCAGTGGCACAAGAGCACAATGTGAGCCAGCCGATGGAGCAGTCCATCGTTAAAACGAACTGATCTATAACACTTAAAAGCACAGCCTTGCAGGGCGTCATGTGTTGCTCTTCTTGGATTCAGGATGCACAGCCTTCAGGCTGCTGAGGACGATAAAAGCTGCATGTATAGGGAGTAAGCACTTGAGGTGCTTACTCCTTTTTTTATGTCCGTTTGCTTTTTACAAGCTCAGATTGGCGCGTTGAATGACATCGCCAAAACGCTTGCTTTCCTGCGCGATGAATTGCCTGAACTCTGCCTGGCTGGGAAAGTAGCTTTCATAGCCAAAAGTCTGGTACTTGGGCTGAATGTCCGGCTCATGCAGGGCTTGGGTGATGTCGCTGCGAATTTTGGCCACCACGTCTGCTGGCGTTTTAGGGGATACGGCCAGCGCATTCCAGCCCGTAGCGATGGCTTCGGCGGGGCCGCCAGATTCAGCAATGGTGGGCACATTTTCATAGCCTTTGAGACGCTGGGGGGCCATCACTGCCAGAAAACGCAGCTTGCCTGCACGCGCCATCGGGCCAGCCGTGCCTGAAGAGCCCAGCGCAAAAGCCAGGTCGCCATTGGCAACGCTGGCGTACAGCTGGCTGGTTTCTTTGAAAATAATGTGCTCCATTCGGGTGCCTGTCAGCGTCTCCAGCAAAGCAGAACCCAGATGCACAGCGTTGCCCACAGACCAGGAACCGTAGTTCAACTGACCGGGTCGGGCTTTGGCGTCGGCAATCAGATCGGAGACCGTCTGGTAGGGGCTGTCATTGGCCACGCACACAAAGAAAAAAGTGCGAAACAGGGGCAAGACGATGTGAAAGTCTTGAGCCACGTTGTAAGGCAATTTTTTGAACAAAGCCGGGTAGGCCGCGATGTGCACGTTATCTAGCTGGATCAGGTCGGTGCCGTCAGCCGCCCCGCGCTTGAACACGTCGATGGCGATGAAACCATTGCCTCCGGGGCGGTTTTCAACCACCACAGGCTGGCTCCAGATTCTGGCCAGTTTCTCGGCCAAGATGCGGGATGTGCCATCGGGACCGCCTCCGACGGGGAAGGGGTTGATGATGCGCACAGCCTTGGTAGGCCAGTGCAGTTGTGCACGCACGCTGTGCATGGCACCCAGCGCCAGTGCACCGATTGCCATACCGGCCCTGCGGCGTGTCATCTCGAATAGTTGTGCAGTCATTTTTCCTGATTCACAAGTACGTGGGCTACTTTGAAATGGATGCAGCGGCCTAGTGGCCATGCATGAGTCAATTATTTTGCAGCCATGTGGCAGGGGCTCTTGCCAAGTGTGGGTGGCAAATCGTAGCGCTTGCTTAGTTTGCCGCGCGACATGCGCATGGCGCGTAAGCAAGTTCAGCAAGCACCTCTGGGCGCTAGCCATCCGAGGTGCTTTACATGCAAAGCAAGCTAATACAGCTTGCGCTTGCCAGGCTGCAACAGCACCACCAGGGCACCAGCGCCGCCCTCTGCAGGGCGGGCTTGTACAAAAGCTAGGACTTCTTTTTTCTGTACCAGCCAGCGCTGTACTTTGGCCTTGAGTACCGGTGTTTTGCCTGGCGAACCCAGTCCCTTGCCATGCACCACACGCACGCAGCGCATGCCTGTGCGATGAGCTAGTCGGATGAACTGCCCCAGCGCTTCGCGTGCTTCGTCAGAGCGCAGGCCGTGCAAATCTAGCTGGCGCTGAATGCTCCACTGCCCGCTGCGCAGTTTGCGTGTGACATCCAGCCCAATGCCGGAGCGGCGAAAGCTCAGCTGATCGTCCACATCCAGCAAAGTGCTGACGTCGAACTCATCACTCATGGCCTCATGCAGTACCCGCTGCTCATCCAGCTCATGCTGCAAGGGCCGTGGCGTGGGGGGCTGCTGCTGAAATTCAAACCGGTCTGCATGCGGCAGTGGTGTGACTGTGCCGACAAAGTGCGTGAACAGGTTGCGCTCGCGCTCGGCTTGGGCGGCCGTTTCTTGGCGAATTTTCTCCAGGGCCTCTTGGCGCTCACGCTGTTGCTTGAGTTCTTTGGAGATACTGCCCAGCGTGTGCAGACCATGGTGGCGAAAGGCCTGGTTCATGCCCATCCTTCTTCGGCCATCGAATAGCTGGCCCCCTGGGCGACGATGATGTGGTCCACCACCCGCACATCCAGCAGACCCAGCGCACTTTTCAAGTTGGCGGTCAGTGCCTTGTCGGCGGCACTGGGCAGCACGCTGCCACTGGGGTGGTTGTGCGTGAGGATGACGCTGGCCGCATGGTGGTGCAGCGCGCGCAGCGCAACTTCTCTGGGGTAGACCGAGGTTTGGCTCAGCGTGCCCCTAAACATTTCTTCCATGGCAATCAAACGGTTCTGGCTGTCGAGAAACAGCACAGCAAAAATTTCATGTGGGCGGTGCCCCAACTGCAACTGCAGGTAGTGTTTCACAGTCTCAGGGCTACCCAGCACTTCACGCTCACGCAATTGCTGCGCCGTGGCACGTTTGGCCAATTCCATCACTGCCAGTATTTCCGCACGCTTGGCAGGGCCGAGCCCCTTGATGCGGGCCAGGTCCTGGCCGCTGGCGTTAAGCAGGCCAGCAAGGCCATCAAAGCGCTCCAGCGTGGTTTGTGCCATCTGCAAGACGCTGCAGCCAGCCAGACCTGTGCGCAGCAAAATGGCCAGCAACTCGGCATCAGACAGGGCGCCAACACCGCGTGCCTGCAGCTTTTCACGGGGGCGGGTATCGGCTGGCAGATCTTTCAAAGACATGCTCCTCATGCTGATAGTGGGATAAACAGACGCCAAGGGCGCGGGGGCATACCCAGTTTTCTACAATAGGGCCAGTTTATCGGGACTTCCATGACCAATTGCGCGCCTTCGACCACGACTTCTGTGCCCACCGTACAAGCGGGCTCTTTCCTGACGCTGCATTACCGCCTGGCGGGACCTGCAGGTGATGTGATCAACACTTTCAATGACAAGCCCGGCACTTTGTCGCTGGGCACGGGCGAGCTGTCGCCCGCCATTGAAGAGCTGCTGATCGGCCTGCCAGAAGGCACGCGCACCACGCTGGAGCTGCCCGCAGGCGCAGCCTTTGGTGACCGCAACCCCGAAATGCAGCAATGGGTGGCCCGCAAGCTGATGAATGAGCTGGGCGACCCGCATGAGCAGTACCAGGCGGGCGATGTGGTGCAGTTCCCCACCCCGGACGGGCTGGGCAGCTATGCAGGTTCGGTGGTGCAGGTGCGCGAAGACGGCGCAGTGCTGTTTGACTTCAGTCACCCACTGGCAGGCCAGCCGGTGACGTTCGAAGTTCAAATCATCGGAGTGCTTTGAGGTGATGGACGCCAAAGAAGTCTTGCTGGCTGAACCCCGTGGCTTTTGCGCGGGCGTAGACCGCGCCATCGAGATTGTGGAGCGTGCCCTGCAAAAGTTTGGCCGCCCCATCTATGTGCGCCATGAAATCGTGCACAACACTTTTGTGGTCAACGACCTCAAGGAAAAGGGCGCCATCTTTATTGAAGAGCTCGATGATGTGCCCCCCGGCGCTACCTTGGTGTTCAGCGCCCACGGCGTGAGCAAGGCGGTGCAGGACGAGGCCAAGGCGCGTGGCTTCACCATTTTTGATGCTACCTGCCCGCTGGTGACCAAGGTGCACGTAGAAGTGGCCAAACTGGCCAAAGAGGGCTATGAGTTCCTCATGATCGGCCACAAGGGTCACCCTGAGGTGGAAGGCACGATGGGCCAGCTGTCCGAAGGCATCCATCTGGTGGAAGACGAGGCCGACGTGGCCAAGGTGGCCCCCAAGCAAACCGAGTTGCTGGCCGTGGTTACGCAGACCACGCTGAGTGTGGACGATGCCGCTGGCATCAAGGCGGCCATCAAGGCGCGCTTTCCGATGGTGCGTGAGCCCAAGCAGCAAGACATTTGCTACGCCACACAAAACCGCCAGGACGCAGTCAAAATTTTGGCCCCGCAGGTGGATGTGGTGATTGTGGTGGGCAGCCCCACCAGCTCCAACAGCAACCGCCTGCGTGAGCTGGCAGACCGCCTTGGTACACCCGCTTACATGGTGGACAACGCCGATGAGTTGCAACCACAGTGGTTTGATACTGCAGGCCGCGTGGGCTTGACGGCCGGTGCTTCGGCCCCTGAAGTGCTGGTCAACGGTGTGATTGCACGTATCAAAGAATTGGGCGCTGTCTCGGTGCGCAAGATGGATGGCGTGGAAGAAACCATGAAGTTTCCGCTGCCCAAGGGGCTGAAGATGATCGATCCGGCCACAGGGCTGGAGATTGAGGTGCGCAAAGCACCTGAAACTGGCGCTTAAAGTACTGTCTGCACCGGGCTTGCTCCGCTGCAAAAGCCCCGGCTTGAACCCGAGAGCCCGCACTTTGCCGGGCGGTGAGAGCGGTGCCAATGGTGTGAGCGGTGTTTGTAGTTCGGGGTAGTCTCTGTAAATAAAAGAGCACCTAGCTCTTGGGCAGCAAGCACTTCAGTATGTTTTATATCTGAAGTGCTTGAAATTCCTACGTTAGGTGCTCTTTTTTTGTTTCTAACGTTGGCTGCAAGCGGTTTTGAAACCGCTCACACGACCCTGCACATCGACAAGGGGTGATGGGGGCCAACCAACGACATCTCAGCTGCTGTGTCGGCGGGGCTGAACGCTTAGCCCCACAAGTCCAGTGGTGGGTCGCTGGCCACGGCGCGCAAAATATCGGTGCGACTGATAAAGCCACTCAGGTGGCCCTGGTCATCGGTCACCGGCAAGCCGGGCAGGCCGGTATCCAGCAGCACATGGGCCACGCGGCGCAGGTCGGTGGTTTCGGCCACAGCGGGTACGGGCGTGATCATCACTTCGGACACAGGGCGCTTGGCCATGGCGATGGCCTCGCGCACGGCACCCGGCTCGGGCAGCAAGGCCAGCGGTGCCATGTCAGCGCGCAGCAGCAAACCAATCACGCGGCCCTGCGTGTCCAGCACCGGGGCTTGCGCAATTTTTTTGACGGCCAGCACCTGCCAGGCTTGCTCTACCAAGATGCCCGGTGTAACGGTGACAGCTCCGCGCGTCATCACATCGCGCACCACATATAGCTGACGGCGCTCTTCCTTGGGGCCTTGCTCGGTGCCCAGATAGGCCGATACCGCGCCTTGGGCGCGGGCAGAAAGTGAAAGCTTGGGCTCAGGGTTGCGCACCTGTGCTTCTTGCGATTCCACCCCCGAAGCGCTGGCGCGCAAGCCACTGGGGCGCTGCACGCCGCGTACGGCGGTGATGTGGCTCAGGCGATCAGGCCCGCCTTGGTACATGGGGCCGTTGATGCCAAAGACATAGAACATGCGCAAATCTCCTCGGGTTGTGCGCTGGGTGCGCATTGACAGGGGTCTGTCTTATCTATCGGCAGCAAAGCCTGCAACTGAACATCAACTGCCGCACAATGGTGTATTGATTGCGGTGCCTGCTCCTGAGATGGGCCCGCCCCATTAAAATTGCCACCATGCTAGACATTCTCCTTCTCCGTAAAGACCTCTCCTTGGCCATTGCGCGCCTGGAAACCCGTAAAAAGCCTCAGGCGTTCCTGAATGTGGAGGCCTTTCAGTCGCTGGAATCTGAGCGCAAGACGCTGCAGACCCGCACGGAGGAGCTGCAAGCCCAGCGCAATCAGCTGTCCAAGCAAATTGGCATGCTGATGGGCAAGGGCGACAAAGAAGGCGCAGAAGCGGCCAAGGCCCAAGTTGCCGCCTCCAAGACCGAGCTGGAAGCCTCGGACGCGCGTCTGGAGCAAATCAAGGCCGAGCTGGAAGCCATGCTCCAGGCCGTGCCCAATTTGCCACACGAAAGCGTGCCAGTAGGCGCGGGTGAAGACGACAACGTGGTGGTGCGCAGCTGGGGCACGCCCAAGCAGTACGACTTTGAAGTCAAAGACCATGTCGATGTGGGCACCCCACTGGGCCTGGACTTTGACATGGGCGTCAAGCTTTCGGGCTCGCGCTTTACCGTCATGAAGGGCGGTATTGCCCGCATGCACCGTGCCCTTGCACAGTTCATGCTGGACGTGCAAACCGGTGAACACGGCTACACCGAGTGCTATGTGCCTTACGCGGTGAATGCTGATTCGCTGCGTGGCACCGGCCAGTTGCCCAAGTTTGAAGGCGATCTGTTTGCTGCCAAAAAGGGCGGCCAAGACAGCGAACCCGTGCCAGACAACCAGGCGCTGTACCTGATCCCGACCTCTGAAGTACCGTTGACCAACTTCATGCGTGATGTGGTTGTGCAAGAGGCAGAGCTGCCCATCAAGCTGACTGCACACACCCCTTGCTTTCGTTCAGAAGCCGGCAGTTATGGCCGCGACACGCGCGGCATGATCCGTCAGCACCAGTTCGACAAGGTGGAGATGGTGCAAATCGTGCACCCTGAAAAGAGCTATGAAGTGCTGGAGGAAATGACCGGCCACGCTGAAGCCATTTTGCAAAAGCTGGGCCTGCCTTACCGCGTCATGAGTCTGTGCACAGGAGACATGGGCTTTGGTGCAACCAAGACCTATGACCTGGAAGTGTGGTTGCCCGGTCAAGGCAAGTACCGCGAAATCAGCTCCATCTCCAACTGCGAAGCCTTCCAGGCACGCCGCATGCAGGCGCGTTTCAAGAATGCCAAAGGCAAGAACGAGTTCGTGCACACCTTGAACGGCTCTGGCCTGGCTGTGGGCCGTTGCCTGGTGGCCGTGCTGGAAAACTACCAGCAAGCCGATGGCTCGGTGGTCGTGCCTGAGGCACTGCGCCCCTACATGGGCGGCATCGAACGCCTGCAAGCTTAAAAAGCTGAGGGTTTGCATTGAGGGTGTGAAAACACTGCTACAATTGCAGCTTCGACACTGCGGAGAGGTGGCAGAGTGGTCGAATGTACCTGACTCGAAATCAGGCGTAGTAGCAATACTACCGTGGGTTCGAATCCCACCCTCTCCGCCATAGCGGCTGTAGCTCAGTTGGATAGAGTACTTGGCTACGAACCAAGGGGTCGTGG
>CAUQST010000002.1:0-182404 GCA_963520865.1 uncultured Comamonas sp. | reverse complement strand
CCGATGATAGTGCGGGTTCCCGTGTGAAAGTAGGTCATCGCTAGGCTCTTACAGCTGCAACACCCCCTGACCTTGAAAGAGGCAGGGGGTTTTGTTTTAGTAAAAGCACAATTTTTAGCTGGGCAGCACCGAGGTGTTGCTGCTTGGCAGACAGTTATGCCTGATGACCATAGCAAGTTGGTCCCACGCCTTCCCATCCCGAACAGGACCGTGAAACAACTTTGCGCCGATGATAGTGCGGATTCCCGTGTGAAAGTAGGTCATCGTCAGGCTCTTACCGTGACGACCCCCTGACCTTGAAAGAGGCAGGGGGTTTTGCTTTAGCGGGCAGGCAAAGCGTACTCAGTGCCCAAAAGTAAATTACAAAAAATAAGAGCGCACTGCGTGCGCTCTTATTGAAGTTCAAACTGATAACTATCTGAAGTCGAATACAGGAGCGCGCAAGGCGCTCCTTTTTTATTTGGTTGCTTGATGCTGCCCCAAGTACAGGCGGCCATCGACAAAGACATTGACTATGCCTTGCTCGAACGCTGTCCAGCATTCGTTCTTGGTTAAAGGTACGGTGACAATCACAGCCACTTTGTCATCGGGCGTGGTTTCGCTGGAAAAATCCACACTCAAATCTTCATCTGCCAGATGGGCTGCTGCAAAGGGGTGGCAGCGCTCGGTAAAGAATAGCTGGGTGGTGGCGTGCGCCCATAGTGCCTCGCCGTTGGAGAGTAGAAAATTGAAGGTGCCGTGTGGAGCGATGCGTTTGGCCAGCTCTTGCAGGGTGATCGTCAGCTCTTCGATGCTGGGCACTCCGGCGTGCGATTTCGACAGTTCTTGCATGATCCAGCAAAAGGCCAATTCACTGTCGGTCGAGCCAATGGGCTGAAAGTGCGTGTGCAGCTTGGGCGCGAAGTGCTTCAGGTCACCGTTGTGAGCAAATACCCAGTTGCGGCCCCACAGCTCACGCACAAACGGGTGGCAGTTTTGCAGGCTGACCACGCCCTGGGTGGCTTTGCGAATGTGGGCGATGACGTGTTTGCTTTTGATGGGGTATTGGCGGATCAGCTGAGCGACTGGGGAGTCCACCGCACGTTCGTGGTCGACAAAGAGACGCAGTCCCTTGTCTTCAAAGAATGCGATGCCCCAGCCGTCAGTGTGGTCCCCGGTATTGCCCGCGCGTTGTGCAAAGCCACTGAAGCTAAAGCGCACATCAGTGGGGGTGTTGCAGTTCATTCCTAAAAGCTGGCACATGGGCGCGGATTCCGTCTCAAGCAATCAAAGGCATATAGCCTAACGCGCCTTGTCTTGCTTGTGTGCAATGCTGCGGTTTAAGCAGCAGATTTACGGGGTGGTGAACGCAGCTGCGTGGCAGCGACGAAGGCCAGTACACACAGCAAGGTGAGCATGACAAAGCTTTCATGAAACGCTGTGATGCGACCTTGTACCTGCGTGATGGCAGGGTTGGCCGCTTGCACTGCCAGGCGCCACTCCAGCACGATGCCGCACAGGCCAACGCCCACGGCTCCGCCGAGCATGCGGATAAAACTGATGGTGCTGGAGCCTTGGGCGATGAGTGATTTATCCAGTGGCCGCATGGCGCCCAGATTCAGGCTGGGCAAGATGAAGCCCAGTCCGATTCGACCTACGATGATGAATGCCGCAAGTACCCACAGCGCCATGCCCGGGCCTGCCCACAGCATCAACGCAAACGAAGCTGCCAGCAGCAACATGCCAATGCTCACCAGCCAGTGCGTGGGCTGGGTGTCTGCCATACGCCCTACTAGGGGAATGGTGATGGCCAGCACAATGCCTGCAGGCAGCAGCAAGTTGCCGGCGTAGCTGGCAGAAAGCCCCAGCCCCATTTGCATGAAGACGGGCAGTAAATAGGTGGAGCCAAACATGGCCGTGCCGTAGATGAAGGCCACTATGCAACCCATGACAAAGGGGCGATAACTGAAGAGGCGTAAATCCATCAACGGTTTTTGGCCTGTGCGCAGCAAATGTTTTTGCCATACCACGAAGCCCGTCAAAGACGCGACGGCAACGGCCAGCAACACGCTGGCCTGACTGTGGCTGTGGTGAAAAGCGACCAGTGCATTGAGCAAACTGAGGGAGCCCGCACTGACCAGAGCCAGGCCCCACATATCGAGCTTGCCACTGTCTTGGCCGCTGGTGCTGCCACCGGGGGCTGAGGATGGAACATATTTCCATGCCAGCCACAGCGACAGCAAGCAAGGCGGTACCACCATGAAAAAGGTGCTGCGCCAGCCCATCCAGTCCACCAGCAAGCCACCCAGCGCTGGCGCAAGCGCGGGGGCCAGCACGACGCCCATGCCAAATACGCCACCAGCCCGCCCTTGTTCATGCGCTAAAAAGGCGTGCAGGATGATCACGGCCGGAATAGGCTGAATGAGGCCTGCGGCAATGCCCTCGGCCACACGCGAAAACAGTAGTACCTCAAACTGTTGGGCCACACCGCCAGCGATACCGCCGACGATCAGCAAACTGATTGCTCCGGCATAGGTGGCGCGATAGCCGAACCGTGCAAGCAACCAGGGCGTGACCAACATGGCTACGGTGGAGGCCACCATGAAGGCTGAGGTGATCCATTGGGCTCGCTCTTGCCCCAAACCAAAGTACGCACTCATGGCAGGAATTGCCACATTCACACTGGTGGAGGGAACGATGGAGGCGATTGTGCCCACCATCACAGCCATGAGTAGCAGCCAGCGATAGCGTTCGCCGTATCGGTCTTTGAGCACGTTGGAAGGCGATGGTGCGAACAAGGGCATAGATAGTTCGGCGAATAAGTGAATACAAGAGGCCTGCAGCCTACGCGCCTGGATTCAGCTTGGCGTGCCTGTGGGAGACAGGCCTTGGCCACAGGCCGGACATACGCACGACTGGCGGCGCTGTGCGGCAGGAATACGCTCTAGAACTTGTGGCGCGATGCGGGTTTGCATGCACCAGCAGTCTTGCGCGGGCAAGCCTGCGGCTACGGCGCATTGGTTGGTTTGACCGCACAGTGGGCAAACAGAAATGTTGATCTCGGCAGACATGGCACGCAGTGTAAGGGGCACTCCGCCAATGGAGTGCGCCACACAGCGAGCAAAAATTTATATGAAAAGTGCTTTTAACGCTTTCCAGCTTAGCGTGACAAGCTATTTGTTTGGTAGTGACTGGCCCCATTGAGCGCGCAAATCAGCGCAGTGGTCTTTGTCTGCCAGTGCGGGTGTGCGCACCACGTAATCACTCTCAGCGCGATCAGCTTGGGCCTTGCCACCCGCTTGGCCAATGGCGATCAGGCGTGAAATGTCTGCTGGCAGCCAGGTGGGAATGCCCATGCTGCGCAATACGTGCCCCCGCCCTGCAATCAAGAGCACGGTTTTCCCAGCCTGCACTTGCGGCGCAATGGTTTGGGCCATGCGTGCATCTTTGGCCAATTGAATGCGTGCCATGGGTGTGATTTGGTTATCGGGTAACAAATCGCAATGACCGCTGCGAATGGCTTGGCGTTGTTGCTCCCAGGCTGCGGGGGGCAAGTGACTGTCCCAAGCGCTGTCCTGCATGACCTGGCGCATGTTTGCGCGTGGCAGGTTGCCGCCAAAGACGGGAATACCTGCGCGTACAGCGGTCATGATCGCCGGGCCATAGGCTTGCCAAGGCCAGCCTTTGTCGTTCCATTGAAGTGCTGTCTGTACCTCTTGTTCTGTGGCTGTGCGTGGCAGCTTGTCGGTGTCTTGGCCTTGGTCTGCCATTTCCAGCACGACGGCGGCCAGTTGCTGGCGGGCAATCAGGTTTTGCGCGGTGGCGTGTTGCCACTGCTGGTGCTCGGGCGCATCGTGTTGCTCACCCAAAAGCAGGACTTGGGGTGGCGTCACGCGGTGCAGCACGCTGGGCCATTGGTCGGCACTGATCTCAGAGTTAGATGGCAGGTTGGTGCAGCCCAGCGTGAAGCTGGCTAGGCCTGTGACAAGCAGGCTACGAAGGAGGAAAGAGATGCGCATGGGTCGCTATGCTAGATCAGGCGTGGAGAAAACCATCTGCTTTGCATGGGATGAGACCGTCATGGCAGTGCTGGTGACACCAGGTCTATGCATGAAAAAGGCACCCGAAGGTGCCTGATGGAAAAGCCCAAAGAGTGTTTAGTTTTTGAGGTACTTCGGAGAGCGTGGGCCGTAGAGCAACCCATCGCGTCCGCCAACCGCCAGGAGCCGGTTGGTGGCAACACCTGCCACAGGGTGCGACACATCGGAGACGGAGTTGACGATCTGCTTGATCAAGGCTGTGACCAGCATACCGACCAGGCCACCGCCAGAGTTGTTGCCACCTTCGTCGCTTGACGCGTAGGCTTGGCCGGTCCACAGCTTAGTTCCGGTGCGCAGATCGACCAGGCGCGCCTCAACGCTGACGACCGCGACACTGTTGATGACTTGGTAGCTGACTCCATATTTGTCGACCTTGATGTACAGCGCAGTATCGGCACCAAAGATTTCATGCAGTTTGGCAGGCGCCACTTCATGGATGTCGCTCGCAATTTCCAGACCGTTTTGGCGGAAAGTTTCGGTCACCAGCGTCACCGGCATTACGTAGTAGCCGGCTTCTGCCAGGGGCACTGTGGTGTGCGACAGCACACTGGCGGTGGCTTGTATTTCCGGGGAGTCGTTCAACGGTGGCAGTACCAAGATGGACCTGGGGTTGGCCGCACGGAAGGCTGAATAGTCTTTGCCAGGGGCTGTGGTGGTGGCGCAGCCAGTCAGCCAGACCGCGGTGATGCCCAGCAAAAACCAGCGCAGCGCTAAGGGGAGGGAAAGGCGTGCCATATCAGCTCTTGTTCTTCTTCATGTTGTTGATGAGGTAGTCGATGTATGGTGTGGACTCTGGAAAGTGGGCCTTTTCCTGCGACCAGGCGCTGAGTGCTTGGTCGGTTCGACCAGAGTTCAAGTACATCAGCCCCAGGTGCGCGTAGTACCCGGGAGGCAGGGCGCGGCCTTTGGCACTGGCTTCCTGGACCCCTTTTTCCAGGGCCAGTACCTGCTCTTCGGGCGATGCTTCGCTTTTCAGGTAGTTATAGACGTGATCGTTGTAGCCATTCCAGCTGTACAGCGTGGAAGGTGCGCTAGCACATGCAGCCAGCGCGCTGACCAGACCCAGCGCGGCGCAGGAGCGCATCAAAAGAGAAGACATGGATGCGCTCCTTAACGGTTGCCGAGTGCGCCAGCGTCTACGGCTTCGCCCAAGCGATCAACTGCTTCGCGGATGGCCAGATCCAACACCTTGCCGTTGAGGGTGGAGTCATAGCTGGCAGTGCCGCCAAAGCCCACAATTTCTCGGTTGGACAACTGGTACTCACCAGCACCTTGCACCGAACGCACGACTTCCGAAGTACGAATGTTGACGATGTTCAGCGTCACCTTGGCATAGGCAGTTTGCGTCTTGCCACGGCCCAACACCCCAAACAGTTGTCTGTCACCGGTTTCTTTGCGGCCAAACTCTGTCACATCGCCTGTGACGACGTAGTCGGCACCTTTGAGTTGCTGTGCGGCGCCTTGGATGGTGGCTTCTTGCTTGATTTCAGCCATGTTGTCGCGGTCCAGCACGGTGAAGCGATTGGTTTGCTGCAGGTGGCCCATCAAAATGGTTTTGGCCTGACTGCCCAGACGGTCGACACCATCAGAGAATGCTCCGCGCAAATAGCTGGAACGGTTGTCAAATTTACCCACTGCGATAGGTGTGCGGGGCCCTTGGTAGCTGCGCGTGGCCGCTTGTGTTTGGGCAACGCTCAGCGATTGAGAGCTTTCCGTGGCACAGCCAGACAGAAACAAGGGGGCGGCAATTGCCAGGGCGGAGGCAGAAAAAAGCAGACGCATGGGAGGTCAGTGACGTTGAGGCAGAGCTTGAAACTTTAACCAGAAATCTTCCATGCAACTTTCAAATGAAAGTAGTTCTCAATAAAAAAAGACACCCGTAGGTGTCTTTTGTTGTAGGTCAAACCTGCTGCTGGCACTTGTACGGCTGGTGTCAGCAGCTTGGTTTGATTTAAGCGCCAGCCTTTACTTTCAAGCGCCATGCGTGCAGCAGCGGCTCGGTGTAGCCGGAAGGCTGCTCTTTGCCTTTGAACACCAGATCCAGTGCGGCTTGCATGGCCGCGCCGTTGGGGTTGGCGGCCAAGCTCTTGTAGCTGGCATCGCTGGCGTTCTGGCCATCCACCACCGTGGCCATGCGGGCGAAGGTTTCGCGTACCTGCTGTTCGGTGACGATGCCATGCAGCAGCCAGTTTGCAATGTGCTGGCTGGAGATGCGCAGCGTGGCACGGTCTTCCATCAGGCCTACGTTGTGAATGTCAGGCACTTTGGAGCAACCCACACCAGCGTCTACCCAGCGCACCACGTAGCCCAGAATGCCTTGCACGTTATTGTCCAGCTCTTGCTGTTTTTCGGCGTCTGTCCACTTGGGGTCTTTGGCAACGGGAATTTGCAGCAGATCAGCCAGGATGTTGGCGCGTTCGGTGTCAGCGTTGGTTTTTTCCAGCTCTTTTTGCACATCGGCCACATTGACCTGGTGGTAGTGCAGCGCATGCAGCGTGGCGCCTGTGGGCGAAGGCACCCAGGCGGTATTGGCTCCGGCCTTGGGGTGGGCAATTTTTTGTTCCAGCATGGCCTTCATCAGGTCGGGCATGGCCCACATGCCCTTGCCGATCTGGGCGCGGCCGCGCAGGCCCATGGTCAGGCCGACCAAGACGTTGCTCTTTTCGTAGGCTTGCAGCCAGGCGCTGGTCTTCATGTCGCCCTTGCGCACCATGGGGCCAGCGTGCATGGCGGTATGCATCTCATCGCCGGTACGGTCCAGGAAGCCGGTGTTGATGAACGCCACGCGCGCAGGGGCGGCGGCAATGGCGGCCTTCAGGTTGACGGACGTGCGGCGTTCTTCGTCCATGATGCCCAGCTTGACCGTGTTTTCTTTCAAGCCCAGCACCTGCTCGACGCGGCCAAACAGCTCATTGGCAAACGCTACTTCGACAGGGCCGTGCATCTTTGGCTTGACGATGTAGACGCTGCCCGTGCGGCTGTTCTTGATGCCGTTGGCACCCAGTCCTTTGAGGTCATGGATAGCGATGGTGGTAGTGACCATGGCATCCAGAATGCCTTCGGGGATTTCTTTGCTTTGTGCGCCCCACAGAACAGCGGGGTTGGTCATCAGGTGGCCCACATTGCGCAGGAACATCAGCGAGCGGCCATGCAGCTTGACGCTCTGGCCATCGGCGCCGGTGTAGCTGCGGTCGCCGTTCAGACCACGGGTCAGTGTCTTGCCGCCTTTGTCAAAGGATTCGGTCAGTGTGCCCTTCAAAATCCCCAGCCAGTTGCTGTAGCCCAGCACTTTGTCTTCGGCATCCACCGCGGCAACAGAGTCTTCCAGATCCAGAATGGTGGACACAGCAGCTTCCACCACCACATCGGCCACGCCTGCGGCATCGGTCTGGCCGATGGGGGTTGCAGGGTTGACGATGATGTCGATGTGCAAGCCGTGGTTCTTGAGCAGCACCGAAGTGGGGGCTGTTGCATCGCCCTGGTAACCGATGAACTTGTCAGCGTCTTTCAGCCCCGTAGAGCTGCCATCTTTCAGAGTGACTACCAGCTTGCCACCGTCAACCTTGTAGCGAGTGGAATCCTTGTGCGAGCCTGAAGCCAGTGGCGCAGCCTGATCCAAGAAGTTGCGCGCAAACTCAATCACTTTGGCGCCGCGCACGGGGTTGTAGCCCTTGCCCTTTTCAGCGCCGCCGTCTTCGCTGATGGCATCAGTGCCGTACAGCGCATCATACAAAGAGCCCCAACGGGCGTTCGCTGCGTTCAGCGCGTAGCGGGCATTCAAAATTGGCACTACCAACTGAGGACCGGCCATGGTGGCCAGCTCGGCGTCGACGTTTTCGGTGGTAGCTTTGGCATCCTTGGGTTGTTCGACCAGATAGCCAATTTGCGTCAGAAACTGCTGGTACCCCGCCATGTTGGTGATGGGGCCGGGATTGGCTGTGTGCCAGGTGTCCAGCTCGGTCTGCAAGCGGTCACGTTCGGCCAGCAGGGCCGCATTCTTGGGGGCCAGATCGGCCACGAGTGCATCAAAGCCCTTCCAGAAGGTGGCAGCGTCAACGCCCGTGCCGGGCAGAACCTGTTCGTTGATGAAGGTATGCAGCTCGTTGGCAACTTGCAGTCCATGGACTTGGGTGCGTGCGGTCATGGTGTGGTCCCCTTGGATCATTGAAAAATCGTGGCATCTCAAAGTGATGCAGCCTCGCACACCACTGTATTGCAAAGCTAAGGGTTAATAAATCGCGCAAAAATCTCTAAACTGATGACTTTTATGCAAAAGTGGGCAACACTGTCATCGACGCGCAACGATGTCGCGCTCCATAAAAACATAGCTGCTGGCGCTTATACAGTAAGCGCCAGCATTTAATTCGATGCATAAATCTTTGGGACTATGGACAAACTCAAAGCCTTCGAATCATTTGTCTCCGTTGCCACCCGCGGCAGTTTGACGGCCGCCGCCAAGGCAGAAGGCGTGGCACCGGCCATCATGGGCCGCCGGTTGGATGCGCTGGAAGCTCATCTGGGTGTCAAACTCATGGTGCGCACCACGCGGCGCATCAGCCTGACGCACGAAGGCAGTGCCTTTCTGGAAGACTGCCAGCGCTTGCTGGCCGATGTATCGAATGCCGAGGCGAGTGTTTCGGCCGGTGGCATCAAGGCGACGGGACATTTGCGTCTGACCGCTCCTGCAGGCTTTGGTCGCCGTCATGTGGCATCGCTAGTGCCACTGTTCCATGACTTGCACCCGGATGTGACGATCTCGCTGAACCTGAGCGACCGCGTAGTGGACCTGGCGGGTGAGGGATATGACTGCGCGGTGCGCGTGGGAGATTTGCCTGATTCATCCCTGATCAGCGTGCGCATGGCTGACAACCGGCGCCTGTGTGTGGCCACACCCGCGTATTTGCAAAGCCATGGCATGCCCAAGCACCCGTCTGAGCTGGCACAGCACCGCTGCTTGACGCTGTCCAGCGATGCATCACAGACCCGGGGCTGGGCCTTTCGCCTGCCCAGCCGCGATGGCGGCACAGAGGTGGTGCACTTCAAGCCTGCGGGGCCACTCGATTGTTCTGATGGACAGGTGCTGCACGACTGGTGCCTTGGTGGCTGGGGTATTGCGTGGCGCAGCACGTGGGAGGTGGAGTCTGAAATTGCCGCAGGTCGTTTGGTTGAGGTTTTGGCTGACTTTGCTGCGCCGCCCAACGGTATTTACTTGGTGTTTCCACAGCGCAAGCACATGACATTGCGCCTGCGTTTGTGGATGGACTATCTCAAGGGGCAGTATGAACGCCCCGAGTTTTGGAGCAAAGGTGTCCCACGATGACTATCGAAGCATTTCTGGCCAGCCTGCACATAGTGGCTATTTTGACCCTGGTGGTTTTCCTGTCGAGCGAGGCCGCCTTGTGCCGCTCCGAGTGGATGAATGAGGCGGTGGTGCGCCGCATGGCCAGGTTGGACATGATTTATGGCATCACGGCGCTGGTGCTGCTGCTTACCGGTATTGCACGCATTGTCTGGGGAGCCAAGGGGTTGACGTGGTATGTCTCGCAACCGCTGTTTCACGTCAAGATGACGCTGTTCTTCATCACGGCGCTGATATCGCTGCGGCCCACGTTCACGATTCGTCGTTGGCTCAAAACTCTCAATGCCACGGGTGCGCTGCCTGCCGAGGCCGCAATCAAGTCAGCACGTCAGTGGATCATGGTGCAGGCGCACATTATTCCGGTCATTGCTGTGGTCGCCGTGTATTGGGCGCGGGGCATGTAAGCGCCAAGTCGGCTTGTATCACCTATGCGCAAGCCGGTAGAGGGGCTGGCCTTCAGCAAGTTTTAGATATGAATAAGAGCGGTCGCTATCTTTTTCTTAGCGTTGATGGGGATGCGATTGTGCAGTTGGTGTGTGGGCATAGACCAGAATTGGGGTGAATTGTTTTTTTAAAACAATAGCGCTCTATGTAATAAAAATAAGCACTGGAAGTGTTTTTATATAAATTTTTGACTGTGCAGGCACGCTGACTGCAGCACTGGCGCTACAACGCCCATGGCATTGCTTGGCCGGTCTATCTGCACAAAGCGATGTGGCACGTAAAATCGCCCGATGCTTTCCGTCAAACAGGATTTGCTCGCGGCCCTGGCTGCTGAGCTCGAAAAATTGTCGCCCGGCGCTGGTGCGCGCGCTGCGTTTGAAAACCCCAAGGTGGCAGCCCATGGCGACTTCGCCTGCACGGCAGCCATGCAACTGGCCAAGCCCCTGAAGGCCAACCCCCGTGCTTTGGGTGAACAGCTCAAGGCTGCGCTGGAGTCCACCTCGGATTTCCAGAAATGGGTGGATGCGATCGAGATCGCGGGCCCCGGCTTTTTGAACATTCGTCTCAAACCTGCAGCCAAGCAGGAAGTTGTGCGTGAAGTGCTGGGCCAGGCGGACCAATTTGGTCACCAGGCTGCTCGTGGCGAGAAGATCGTGGTGGAGTTCGTCTCCGCGAACCCCACCGGGCCGCTGCACGTGGGCCATGGCCGTCAGGCGGCGATTGGCGATGCCATCAGCAACCTGTACACCACCCAAGGGTGGAAGGTGCACCGCGAGTACTACTACAACGACGCGGGCGTACAGATCGACACGCTGACCAAGAGCACGCAATTGCGTGCCAAGGGCTTCAAGCCAGGCGACGAATGCTGGCCAACCGACAGCGAAAACCCGCTGGCCAAGAATTTCTACAACGGCGACTACATCGCTGACATTGCCCAGGCGTTTCTGAACAAGGAAACCGTGAAGGCCGATGACCGCGCGTTCACCGCCAATGGTGATGTCGAGGATTACGACAACATCCGCAACTTTGCGGTTGCCTACCTGCGTAACGAACAGGACAAGGACTTACTTGCCTTCAACCTGAAGTTTGATGAGTATTACCTTGAGTCCAGCCTGTACGAAAACGGCCATGTGGACGAAACCGTCCAGCGCCTGATTGCCAGCGGCCATACCTATGAGCTGGATGGTGCGCTGTGGTTGCGCACCACCGATTTTGGGGATGACAAGGACCGCGTCATGCGCAAGTCCGATGGCACCTACACCTACTTCCTGCCTGATGTGGCCTATCACACGCAGAAATTCCTGCGTGGCTACGGCAAGGCAGTGAACATTCAGGGGACTGACCACCACGGCACTATTGCCCGCGTACGCGCGGGGCTGCAGGCCGTCAATGTGGGTATTCCAAAGGGCTACCCTGACTACGTGCTGCACACCATGGTGCGCGTGGTCAAGGGCGGTGAAGAGGTGAAGATCAGCAAGCGTGCGGGTTCGTACGTGACGCTGCGCGATCTGATCGAGTGGACCAGCAAGGATGCCGTGCGCTTTTTCCTGCTGAGCCGCAAGCCTGATACCGAGTACACCTTTGACGTCGATCTGGCCGTGGCGCAGAACAACGACAACCCAGTGTTCTATGTGCAGTACGCGCATGCCCGCATCCAGTCGGTGCTGCGCAGCTGGCAAGAAAACGGTGGCGCTGGCTTGGCTGTTTTGCAAGGCGTTGACCTGTCAGCGCTGGAAGGCACGCAGGCACAGGCTTTGATGCTGTTGCTGGCCAAGTACCCCGAAATGCTGACGGCAGCTGCCAATGGCAATGCCCCGCATGACGTCACTTTCTACCTGCGTGATTTGGCTTCCGCCTACCACAGCTACTACGACGCAGAGCGTATTCTGGTGGATGACGAGTCAGTCAAGCTAGCCCGTCTGGCGCTGGTCGCCGCTACGGCGCAGGTGCTGCACAATGGCTTGGCTGTGCTGGGTGTGAGCGCACCTGAGCGCATGTGAGCAATACAACAAGCAACGTGACAGGCGGTTTTATGGTTAAGCAGCAGCGAGGTGGAACGATCCTCGGTCTCATCATTGGCCTGATCTTGGGGCTAGGCATTGCGCTGGGCGTGGCGGTGTACGTCACCAAAGTGCCTGTGCCTTTTCTCAACAAGGGTGACCAGCGCAACACGGAAGCCAGCGAAAGCGAGCGCAACCGCAACTGGGACCCGAATTCACCACTGTACGGCAGCACTCCCTCACGCAACGCCCCGGCTGCTCCGCCGCCAGAGCCAGGCGCTACGACCGCAGCGCCGGTCATCGACCCCGTGGCCAAACCGCCAGCGGCATCAGCAGATCCGCTGGGGGATTTGGCGAAGGCGCAGGTCAAAGCTTCCGAAGCGAAGGCTGCCGCAGAAGCCAAAGCCGCCAGTACAGCCCCTGCAGCAGCTGATGGTTTTAGCTACTTTGTGCAAGCCGGTGCATTTCGCACACAGGCCGATGCGGATGCCCAGCGTGCCAAATTGGCCATGCTTGGCTGGGAAGCACGTATCAGCGAGCGTGAGCAAAACGGTCGCCCAGTGTTCCGTGTGCGTGTGGGTCCTTTCACTAAACGAGGTGATGCGGAGCAGCTCAAGCAAAAGCTCGATGGTGCAGGCGTTGACTCCGCACTGGTGCGCGTTCAGCAGTGAACTTTTTGGGCTTTCAAAGCTCTGACTTTCCATATTTCCTTAAGGAGCCTTTTTGATGCAACGCCGCCAGTTCTCTTTGGCTGCAGCTACTGCTGCTACTTCCATGGCTTTTGGAGCCAACTCCGCACTGGCGCAGCAAGCTGCGCCTCAAGAGGGTAAGGAATACCTGCGCTTGTCCAAGCCAGCACCTGTCGATGCGCCTGCTGGCAAGATCGAAGTGGTGGAGTTTTTCTGGTACAGCTGCCCACATTGCAATGTGTTTGAGCCGACGTTTGCGGCCTGGAAGCAAAAAGCACCAGCGAACGTTGTGGTGCGTCGCGTGCCTGTGGCGTTCAATGCCAGCTTTGTGCCGCAGCAAAAGTTGTATTTCGCGCTGCAGTCGATGGACAACTTTGACGCCATGCATGTGAAGGTGTTCCACGCCATCCATGTGGAACGCAATAAGCTGGCCAAAGATGAAGATATTTTCAACTGGGTGGCCAAGCAAGGCGTGGATGTGAACAAGTTCAAGGAGGTCTACAACTCCTTTAACGTGTCCAGCCAAGTGCGCAAGGCCACGCAGCTGCAGCAGGCTTACGATGTGGAGGGTGTGCCTTCCATGGGCGTGGCTGGCCGCTACTACACCGACGGTCCTCGTGCGGGCAGCATGCCCAACGTGCTGCGGGTGGTGGAGTATCTGGTGGCACAAAGCGCCAAAGCGTAATGGTTAAGGCTGGTTTCCAGCGTTTCGCCACATCGACAGCCCGCCTTGTGCGGGCTTTTTAATGGAAAACGAGGATGCGTGACTACAATGTGCTGCAAGAAACGTGCCCTGCCCATGACATCAAAATTCATCACCTGCCTCTTGTTGACGGCCCTTGCGGGGGCTACTGGCGTAGCGCATGCTGAGCGTGCCGACCGCGACAAGCCCATGAACATTGAGTCGGACGCACTGCGCCACGATGAATTGACGCAGACCAGCGTATTCACCGGCAATGTGGTCATGACCAAGGGAACCATCGTGTTGCGCGGCGCGCAGCTGGATGTGCGCCAGGATGCGCAGGGTTACCAGCATGGCGTGGTGAAGGCTGAAGCGGGCAAGCGTGCTTACTTCCGCCAAAAACGCGATACGGCTCCTGGTGCCCCTGATGAAGTGGTCGAGGGCGAAGGCGAAATCATTGAGTACAACGGCAAGACCGATGATGTGAAGCTGATTCGCCGTGGCCAGTTGCGCCGTTATACAGGCGGCAAGCTCAGTGATGACATCATGGGCAGCGTCATTACCTATAACAATTTGACAGATGTGTTCACTGTGGATGGTGAAAAGCGCAGCAACCAGCCGTCGTCAGCGCCAGCAGGTTCTGGCGGCCGTGTGCGTGCCATCTTGGCACCCAAAGCAGCCCCCAGTGCGAGCCCTTCTGCCCCCGTGCCTGCACAGCCCTTGCAGCCTTCTGGTAATTTGAATTTACAAGGCAAGTAATGGCTGAGAACACCCCGGACACTGTGGTCTCCAGCAAGCTGGAAGCCCGCCACCTGGCCAAGTCGTATGGCAGCCGCAAGGTGGTGAAAGATGTGTCAATGACTGTGCAAAAAGGTGAAGTGGTGGGTTTGCTGGGCCCCAATGGCGCAGGCAAGACCACCTCGTTTTACATGATCGTTGGCCTGGTGCGCAGCGATGGTGGAGATGTATTCATCGATGGGCATTCTGTGGGCAGCATGCCGATTCACCAGCGCTCGCGCCTGGGCTTGTCGTACCTCCCGCAAGAAGCTTCCATCTTTCGCAAACTGAATGTGGAAGACAACGTGCGTGCGGTGCTGGAGCTGCAAAAAAATGATGCCGGCCAGTCTTTGTCCAGAGACGAGATTGAAAAACAGCTGACCTCTCTGCTGCAAGAGCTGCGCGTGGACCATTTGCGCAAATCGCCTTCACTGGCGCTGTCTGGGGGGGAGCGCCGCCGTGTGGAGATTGCCCGCGCATTGGCCACCAACCCGCGTTTCATCTTGCTGGATGAGCCTTTTGCCGGTATCGATCCGATCGCAGTGATTGAGATTCAACGCATCATTGGGTTTTTGAAGGAGCGCGGCATCGGTGTGCTGATTACCGATCACAACGTGCGTGAAACACTGGGTATCTGTGACCACGCTTTCATCATCAGTGATGGCACAGTACTGGCGCAGGGAACGCCACAGGAAATTGTCGAGAACCCGGACGTCAGACGGGTTTACCTCGGCGAACATTTCAGAATGTAGCCCTCTCCGGCAGGTTTCAGAAAAAACAACAAGGGTCGAAAGAGGGGTACAGCGTTGAAGCCAGGTTTGTCACTGCGGGTCTCACAGCATTTAGCGCTTACGCCGCAACTGCAGCAATCCATTCGCCTCTTGCAGCTGTCTACGCTGGAGCTTTCCCAAGAAGTCGAGCAAATGCTCGACGAGAATCCTTTTCTGGAAGTCGCCAACGACGAGGCCCCGTCTGAAGAGTTTGGTGTTGCCAGCGCTGATGCAGCACCTGAATACGATGCCCATGCGGCAGACGAAGCCCAATACTCCATAGCTGACGGCGCTGGTTCAACAAGCACTGAGGGGCAGAAAGAGCAAGATTCTCCTGCCTCTGAAAATGATCTTCCTAGCGACTGGGAGGGCGACGGCAGTGTGGACATGGCGTTTGATGACAGTGAGTGGGGTGGGGATGCCCTGCCTCGCGGCACCCGCGATGATGACGATGCCCCCACTGCCTTGGAGCTGGCAGGCTCCCATGAGTCTTTGACAGACTTTTTGCACCAGCAATCGCTGTCCTTACGGTTGTCGCAACTGGACCGGTACGCACTGCGTTTTCTGATTGAAAACCTCAACGACGATGGGTACCTCGAAGATTCGCTGGAAGAGCTGGCCTTGGGCCTGGCAGGCTCAGAGGACCTGGAGCAGTTAGAAGAACTGGTGCACCGCTTTACTGTTGCACTGGGTTTGCTGCAATCTCTGGAGCCCGTGGGCGTGGGCGCGCGTGGACTGTCAGAGTGCCTGCGTTTGCAGCTTCAGCACCTGCGCCACCAAGGTGGTGACACCGACCTGATCGATATGGCGCTGCAGCTGTGCGCGCAGCCCTTGGAGCTGTTGGCACGGCGTGATATTCGCAAACTCATGCAAGCCTGCGGCCTGCCGGAAGCCAAGGTACGTGCTGCGCTGGGGGCGATTGCACGCTTGGAGCCCAAACCCGGGCGCCGCTTTGTCAACGTGGAGCGCAACGTGGTGGTTCCCGATGTCATCGTCAAGAAAGCCACGCGCCGCGGGGCTGATGGCATGGCGCAGTTCAGTGTTCAGCTCAACCCCGATGTCATGCCCCGCCTGCGTGTGCACGACATCTACGCCGGCGCACTGCGCGGGCACAAGGGGAGCGAGGGGCATGCTGGACTGCAGCAGCGTCTGCAAGAGGCCCGCTGGTTTATCAAGAATGTGCAGCAGCGTTTTGACACCATCTTGCGAGTGTCCAAAGCGATTGTGGAGCGGCAGAAGAACTTTTTTGTGCATGGCGAGCTGGCCATGCGCCCCTTGGTACTGCGAGACATTGCCGATGAGCTGGGGCTGCATGAATCCACCATCAGCCGCGTGACCACGGCCAAATACATGTCTACCCCCCATGGCACGTATGAGCTGAAGTATTTCTTTGGCTCGGGTCTGGGCACGGAAACGGGGGGCAATGCCTCCAGTACGGCGGTGCGTGCTTTGATCAAGCAGTTCGTGTCGGCAGAGAGCACCAAAAAGCCGCTGTCTGACAGCCAGATTGCCGAGATGCTCAAGGAGCAGGGCATTGAATGCGCACGCCGCACGGTGGCCAAATACCGAGAGGCGCTGAAGATTGCGCCAGCAAATTTGCGCAAAGCGCTGTAAGCCGGGGGAGCATCCCGTTGCGCCTGTGTTGGTTTGTGCTTACTGTTTAGCTAAGCTGGGTAGCGCTCGATAGAATCGCGCGAGTTGAATCAAAATGCGCTGCCTGTGGGTGGCGCTTTTCTTTTCCCAGCTTGTGTTAACCAATTGAGCGCACAACGCGCTCGGAGAACCACCATGCAGCAACGTCGTCACACCCTTTTGGCCATTGGTGCCGCCACTTTGGCCGCTTTGGGCGCTTTTGCGCCTGTGGCCCATGCCGAAGAAAAGCCCAAGGTGGCGCTGGTCATGAAGTCGCTGGCCAATGAGTTTTTCCGCACCATGGAAGACGGAGCCAAGGCGCACAACAAAGAGCACAAAAATTATGTGCTGGTGAGCAACGGCATCAAGAACGAAACCGACACCGCCGCGCAGATCAAGATGGTTGAGCAAATGGTGGCGCAAAAGGCGCAGGCCATTGTGATTGCTCCGGCTGACTCCAAGGCACTGGTGCCTGTGCTGAAAAATGCCGTGGACAAGGGCGTGATTGTTGTGAATATCGACAACCGTCTGGACCCTGAAGCCCTGAAGGAAAAGAACCTGAATATTCCTTTTGTCGGACCTGACAACCGCCTGGGCGCCAAGCTGGTGGGCGAGCGTCTGGCCAAGGAGCTCAAGGAAGGTGACAAGGTCGGCATTATCGAAGGTGTCTCCACCACCACCAACGCACAGCAGCGCACCGCAGGTTTTAAAGATGCCATGGATGCTGCCAAGATGAAGATTGTGGGTGTGCAATCGGGCAATTGGGAAATCGCCAATGGCAACACCGTGGCCGCCGGCATGATGCGTGAGAACCCAGACCTGAAGGCCTTGCTGGCGGGCAATGACTCCATGGCTCTGGGCGCTGTGGCGGCTGTGCGCGCTGCAGGCAAGACTGGCAAGGTGCTGGTTGTCGGTTACGACAACATCCAGGCCATCAAGCCCATGCTCAAGGATGGCCGCGTGCTGGCAACGGCAGACCAGTTTGCAGCCAAGCAGGCCGCTTTTGGGATTGATGTGGCTTTGAAGGCCATTAAAGACAAAACGCCTCAGGCACAGCTTCCCGTCGAGGTGAAAACCGACGTGGTGCTGGTCACCAAGTAAGGGCGGTTTTCATGGCATTCCCAACTCCTGCGGACCGTGGCAGCGTGGTCATGCGCCTGGAAGGCATTGGCAAAGACTACGGCAGCAGCACGGTGCTGGATGGTGTGAGTCTTGACCTGCGTGCGGGTGAAGTGCTGGCACTGACCGGTGAAAACGGGGCCGGCAAAAGCACCTGCTCCAAGATCATGTGCGGGCTGGTCACTGCAACGCGTGGGCAGATGAGCCTGATGGGCCAGCCTTTTGCTCCCGCCTCGCGTGCCGATGCGGAGCGCCAAGGTGTGCGCATGGTGCTGCAGGAGCTGGGGTTGGTGAATACGCTCAGCGTGGCTGAGAACCTGCTGCTTGACCGTTTGCCGCACCGCTGGGGCGTGGTTGATCACCGTCGCTTGAACGAGCTGGCGCGCGAGCAACTGACCAAAATGGGGCTCAATCACATTGATCCGCGCACCCAGGTGTCCGAGCTGGGCATTGGCATGCAGCAGATGGTGGAAATCGCCCGCAATCTGCGCGATGGCAACCGTGTGCTGGTGCTGGATGAGCCCACAGCAATGCTGACGGCCAATGAAATTGAGCATCTGTTCAAGCAAATTGATCTGATGAAGGCACAGGGCGTGGCGCTGATTTACGTCTCGCACCGTCTGGAAGAGCTGCAGCGCGTGGCCGAGCGCGCTGCCGTGCTGCGCGATGGTCGTCTGGTGGATGTCCTTCCCATGCAAGGCCTGTCGGAAGCTACCTTGGTGCAGCGCATGGTGGGCCGCCATGTGGAAACGCTGGACGACAAACCCCGGCGCAAGGCCGGCCCTGTGCTGATGCGCGCAGAGAACATGTCACGCGGTGATGTGGTCAAGGATGTGAGTCTGGAGCTGCACGCGGGCGAAGTGCTGGGTGTGGCTGGCTTGGTGGGCGCGGGCCGTACAGAGCTGATGCGGCTGCTGTACGGTGCGGACAAAGCCGACACCGGCAGCATTGAGCTGACTGGCCAGCACCCCGATCAACAACCCCAAACAGTCACCCCCAACTGGCGCAGCCCCATGCAGGCGGTGCGCGCAGGCATTGGCCTGATTACCGAAGACCGCAAAGCCCAGGGCCTGCTGCTGCCCCAGTCGATTCGCGTGAACACCTCGCTGAGTCATCTGGGTTCGGTTTCTGGTGGCGGCTGGCTGAATCGTTCGCGCGAAGCACAACTGGCCAAGCAGATGGTGCAGCGCTTGCGCGTACGCGCGGTCAATGCGGAACAGCCGGTTGGCACCTTGAGCGGTGGTAACCAGCAAAAAGTAATTTTTGCGCGCTGGCTGCACCGGGACTGCCCCGTGGTCTTGCTCGATGAGCCCACGCGTGGTGTCGATGTGGGTGCTCGCGCTGATCTGTACGCCGAGATCAACACCATGACCCACCAGGGCAAAGCCGTGATGGTGGTCTCCAGTGACCTGCGGGAGCTGATGGAGCTGTGCGACCGCATTGCCGTCATGTACCAGGGCCGCATTGTGGCCACCTTTGAGCGCGGAGCGTGGAGCCAGCAAGCACTGCTCGCCGCGGCGTTTGTTGACGTCACTGCACAAGTGCCCGCAACGGCTGCCGCCTAAAACAATACTTACCTCACCCAATGTCTTCCTCTACTTCTATCTCCACCCCGGCTGCAGCGCGTAGCCCATGGCGCCAGGAAATTGGCACCTATCTCGGCTTGCTTGTGGTGTTGATCGCCATGGTGGCGCTGTTCAGCTCCATGTCGGACTACTTCCTCACCCAGGACACGCTGCTGTCCATTGCCAACGAAATCCCTGCGCTGGCTGTGATGGCCGTGGGCATGACTTTTATCTTGATCATTGCGGGCATTGATCTGTCGGTGGGCTCTGTGCTGGCGCTGAGTGCGGCGGCGGCTGCCGCAGCCATGCTGCAATGGGAGTGGGGAGTCTGGGGGGCTGCTGCGCTGGGCCTGATGGTGGGCGTGGTCTGTGGTGCAATCACCGGGGGTATCTCGGTGGCATGGCAACTGCCCAGCTTCATCGTCTCGTTGGGCATGCTGGAGGCGGTGCGCGGTGGTGCTTATCTGGTGACAGATTCACGCACCCAGTACGTGGGTGACGCCATGGGCGGCTTGGCCGCTCCGTGGTTGGGTGGGCTGTCGGCCTCATTTTTTATCGCCATCTGCGTGGTGATCATTGGCCAGCTGGTGCTCAGCCGCACCGTGTTTGGCCGCTACGTCGTGGGCATTGGCACCAATGAAGAGGCCATGCGTTTGGCCGGTGTCGACCCCAGACCCGTGCGCATTGCCGTGTTTGCAGTCATGGGCTTTTTGGCTGCATTGGCAGGCCTGATGCAGTCGGCTCGACTGGAAGCGGCCGACCCGAATGCGGGCTCTGGCATGGAGCTGCAAGTGATTGCAGCGGTCGTGATTGGCGGCACCAGTTTGATGGGCGGGCGCGGCTCCGTGATCACCACCTTCTTTGGGGTGTTGATCATTGCGGTGCTGGAAGCGGGGTTGGCTCAAATTGGTGCCAGCGAACCCAGCAAGCGCATCATTACCGGTGCAGTGATTGTGGTAGCGGTGGTGGTCGATACCATTCGCCAGCGCCGCAGTCAGCGCAAGCATTAATTGCCGGCACACGAGAGAGTTGGTGATGACGCAATCTTCAAAGACCCGCATTGTGGTGCTGGGCAGCTTGAATATGGATGTGGTGCTGCGCCTTGCGCGCATGCCTGAGCGTGGTGAAACCGTACATGCCCAGGGTCTGAGCTACATCCCCGGCGGCAAGGGTGGCAACCAGGCTGTGGCTTGTGCGCGCCATGGTGCCCAAGTGGCGCTGGTGGGCTGTGTGGGCCGCGATGCGCATGGCGATGTGCTGCGTGATGCGCTGACAGCGGATGCTGTCGACGTCTCGAATGTGGTCGTGCATGACGGTGCCGCCACTGGGTCGGCCGTTGTGATGGTGGAAGGCGATGGCAGCAACCGCATTGCCGTCATTCCCGGTGCCAATGCACTGGCCGAGTTGCCTGCCAACTTCAGCGAAGTACTGGCGCAAGCCGACTATCTGGTGGTGCAGTTTGAAACTCCGCTGGAGGTGCTGGATCGTGCACTGGCCATGGCCCAGCACAGCCGTTGCAAAGTGGTGCTCAACCCTTCGCCCGTCAAAGCTGTGCCCAGCCAGTGGTGGCCTTGGATTGACACGCTGGTGGTCAATGAACACGAAGCCGCAGAGCTGTCTGCCATGGCGGTGACGGATGCTGCTACGGCAGTGAACGCTGCCCAGTATTTTGTGGGGCTGGGTGTCCGGCAGGTGGTGGTCACCATGGGCAGTCAGGGCGCTGTGGCAGTCAATGCCGCAGGTCATAGCATTCACCCAGCACCCAAGGTTGAGGTGGTGGACACTACCTCTGCGGGTGACACCTTTCTTGGCACCATGGTCACCCGTCTGGGTGAGGGCAGCACATTGGCTCAGGCGGTGCAATGGGGCATCCGCGCTGCCAGCCTGTGCATTGGCCGCGCAGGGGCCCAGCCCTCTATCCCTGAGCGTACGGAAGTTGAACAGCAATGAAAAAAACCAAACTCTTGAATGCCGCACTGTCGCACCTGATTGCGCAATTGGGGCACAACGATGTGGTGGTAGTGGGTGACGCGGGCCTGCCAGTGCCGGCGGGTGTACCTTGCATTGATCTGGCTCTGATGCGCGGCTTGCCCAGCATGGCCCAGGTGCTGGAGGCTTTGGAGAGTGAAATGCAGGTGGAGCGCATGGTGCTGGCCAAAGAAACCTTCTTTGCCAACCAAGGCGAGCTGCCCGGCTGGTTGCCCCCGGTGTGGCGTGATCTGCCGATTGAGCAGGTGGCGCACGAGGTGTTCAAACAGCGCAATGCGCAAGCGCGTGCGGTCATCCGTACGGGCGAATGCACTCCGTTTTCCAACGTGATGTTGGTGGCGGGTGTTGCTTTTTAAGCTATATTTTTTACAGCGAAACCGAAACGCAGCCCGCAAGGCTGCGTTTTTTGCTTTCAAAGCGTGTCAACCAACAGCCGTACAAGGGCAGGGTGACTCGCGTATGCTTGGCCCCCTGCTATGAATCAACTGCATCTGTTTTTGCCCTGCGCCGCCGGCGTTGAGGGTTTTTTGGCCGACGAAGTCCGCGCCATCACTGGCGTGGGCAACGGCGATGTGCTCACAGGCCGTGGCGGTGTCAGCGTGCGCGGCATGTGGCGCGATGCCATGCTGCTCAACCTGCACAGCCGTCTGGCCCAGCGCGTGCTGGTGGAGCTGTCGTACACCGAGTACCGCAATGAGAACGACCTGTACCGCGCAGCCAGTGAGGTGGCGTGGGAAATCTGGTTTTCTCCTAAAGAGACTTTCAAGATTGAAACCACGGCCCAGCACAGTCCGCTGACCAGCCTGAACTTTGCCGCGCTGCGCGTGAAAGACGCGATTGCCGATCGCTTTCGCGCCAAGCGCAACGGCGTGCGTCCCAGCGTGGAAACCAACCACCCCGATGTGCGCGTGCACATGCACCTGACCACGGACAGCTGCACGCTGTACATGGACACCACGGGTGAGGCGCTGTTCAAGCGAGGCTGGCGTGAAGACAAGGGCGATGCGCCTTTGAAGGAAACGCTGGCCGCCGCCATGATTGCCGCCACCGGCTGGAACCCGCACGGCCCCAATCCGCAGCCGCTGTATGACCCCTGCTGTGGCTCGGGCACGGTGCTGATTGAGGCTGCGCAGATTGCGCGCAAGATTCCTGCGGGCATTCTGCGCAAGTTCGCGTTTGAAAAGCTGGTGCCTTTTCAGCGCCATGTCTGGGAGCAAATCCTGGATGAGGCCGAAGCGCAGATTCTGGATGAAAGCCCTGTGCCTATTTTTGGCTCAGACATTTCGCACCGCATGGTGGACTTTGCCCAGCGCAACGCCGAGCGTGCTGGTGTGGCTGACACCATCAGCCTGCGCGGTGGTGATGCACTGCAGCGCATGCCCCCGTGCGAGCAGCCCGGCATGATGCTGCTTAACCCCCCCTATGGCGAGCGTATTGCTGCAGCGGGTTCTGCCGGGCGCAACGCCGCAGAGCGCATGGGCGTGATGGAGCGTGCAGGCCGTGAGACCGCGCAGACCGAAGATGGTGGCGAGTTCTTCAGCCAGCTGGCCAGCCACTGGAAGAAGAACTACAGCGGCTGGACGGGCTGGATGCTGACCCCCGACCTGAAGCTGCCCGGCAAGATGCGCTTGAAAGAATCGCGCCGCACACCCATGTGGAACGGCCCGATCGAGTGCCGCCTGTTCTGCTTTGAAATGATCAAGGGTGCCGTCAAACCACGCAAGTCTGAAGGTGGTGCCGAGAGCGAGTCGGCATGAAAATCGTGTTGAAGTGGCCTGCATGCAATGCGGGCTATGAAGGCCCGTGGCCGCGCCCCATGGTGCTGGACACCAACGTGGTGCTGGACATGCTGATTTTTGACGATCCGCACATCCCACCTATTCGCCAGTTGCTTGCGCAGGGCCAGGTGCGCTGGATTGCTGACGAAGCCCAGCGCATTGAGCTGGGCCGTGTGCTGCACTACAGCCAGATTGCCCCGCGTGTGTCGTTCTACGGCAAAACGCCCGAAGGCGTGATGGCGGCGTTTGATGCGGCGGTGGAATATGTGGCGGCAGCGCCCAAGATTCGTTTTACCTGCACCGACCCCGACGACCAGCATTTTCTGGATTTGGCCAGCCAGCACCAGGCGCTGCTGGTCAGCAAAGACAGGGCTGTGCTCAAACAGCGCAAGCGTGTGGCACAAAACTACGGTGCCACCATTGGCAACCTGGTGCTGCTGGAGTCTGCAGAAGACGCACTGGCGGCTTGAGGTGACGCAGGCTGCAGCGCTGATACATCAGGCGCTGCAAGCTATGTTTTTATAGATGTCTCACCTGTGCTGCAGGCCGGGGCATTCCCAAAGCGCATGCCTGCATAGGGTGCAGCTTTGCATTGGGAAATGCGCGAAGCCAAAGAACCCACATGGACTTCCAGCTGGTGGCCATCAGGGTCGAGAAAGTAAAACGAGTCGCCTTCGCTGCGGTTGTTTTTCCAGGCGACCACGCCATGTTTTTGAGCGTGCAGGACGAAGTGCGCAAAGTGCTGCTGCGCAATCCCAAAAGCGTAATGGGTGTAGTCGCGCGCCGCAGTGGGCGCGCTGTTGCGGGCGGGGTCCAGCGACAGGCAGAGCCAGAAATCTCCGACGCTGAGATATGCCCCCGTATCCCATTGTGCGTGGCACGTGCATGCCAGCACATCCCTATAAAACTGCACGCTGCGCTGCAGGTTGCAAACGGCCAAGGTGAGGTGGTTGAGTCCTGTCAGCATACAAAGCCAGCGCAGTGAGTGGGTCGGGCGCACAGTATCGGTGACGTGGCGTGCTGCGCGTCTTGTTATGTGCAGGGTGCACGCCATACATCGCTGATGCAGCGAATTGGCATGTGCCGCTGGCGCTCAAGCCATCAGGGTCGGTGGTGCCTATCTAGCTCATGGTTTAGGAGGCAGCCACCCGCAGCGGCTCAGGGGCCATTGCATGTGTATGGCAAATCAAATACCAGTGTGGCTCAAGCTTCGGCCAGATCAGCGCTGCAAGCTATGGTTTTTTATGAATACGCATGCCACATCATCCCACCAGACTTTGCCGTGGCGGCTTTGAGACCGTCGGGCGACAATAGAGGGATGACTTCCCACACGCCCACCTTGAACAAATCCATCGCACAGCCCACTTTGGACACCACCCGCATCGATGACACGCGCATCAAAGCGGTGCGTCCGCTGATCACGCCTGCACTGTTGCAGGAATGGTTGCCCGCAACCGAACAGGCGCTGGCGCTGGTGGAAAGCAGCCGTCAGGCCATCTCGCGCGTGCTGCATGGGCAAGATGACCGTCTGATTGTGGTGGTGGGCCCTTGCTCGATCCACGACCATGACCAGGCCATGGAATACGCGCACCAGCTCAAGGTGCAGGCCGATGCGCTGTCGCAAGACCTGCTGGTGGTGATGCGCGTGTACTTTGAAAAACCACGCACCACCGTGGGCTGGAAGGGCTATATCAACGACCCGCACCGCGATGACAGCTTTGCCATCAACGACGGTCTGGAGCTGGCGCGCAAGCTGCTGCTGGACGTGGTTGGTCTGGGCCTGCCCGTGGGCACGGAGTTTTTGGATCTGCTTTCGCCGCAGTACATCAGCGATTTGGTCACCTGGGGCGCGATTGGTGCGCGCACCACCGAAAGCCAGAGCCATCGCCAGCTGACCAGCGGGCTGTCATGCCCCGTGGGTTTCAAGAACGGCACCGATGGCGGTGTGAAAGTGGCCTGCGATGCCATCTTGGCCGCGCAAGCGCCCCATGCCTTCATGGGCATGACGAAGATGGGGCAGGCGGCAATTTTTGAGACACGCGGCAACGATGACTGCCACGTCATCTTGCGGGGTGGCAAGCAGCCCAATTACAGCGCCGCCGATGTGCAGGCTGTGAGCGAAGTGCTGGAAAAAACCGGCCTGCGCCCGCAGGTCATGATTGATTTCTCGCACGCCAACAGCAGCAAGCAGCACCGCCGCCAGATCGATGTGGGTGCCGACGTGGCCGCGCAAATTGCCGCGGGAGATGCGCGCATCACGGGTGTGATGATTGAAAGCCATCTGCATGAAGGCCGCCAAGACATCGTGGAAGGGCAAACGCTGCAACACGGCGTGTCGCTCACCGATGCGTGCATCAGCATGGAGCAAACCATTCCGGTACTGCAGCAACTGGCCGATGCGGTGCGTGCGCGCCGGCAATCCATGCGCTAACCCACACGCGCGCGGCTGCGAAAATAACCTGGCGTCTGTCCAGTCCATTTTTTGAACGCCTTGCGGAAGTTCGACGCGTCAGAGAAGCCGCTGTGCTCGGCGATCTGCTCGATCGGCAGGTCGGTGCGCTCGAGAAACTCGATCGCCAGCCGCTCGCGGATGCCGTCAAGGATCACCTGATAGCTGGTGCCAGCCTCGGCCAACCGCCGGTGCAGCGTGCGCGCCGACAGGTGTAGCTGCTCTGCCATCTGGTCAACGCGCGGCAGCTCGCCGATGCTGTTCAGGCAGGCCTGCTTGATGGTTGTGACCAGCGCGTGCTCGGTGCCGATGTCCGCCAGCATGCGGGCGCAGAACTGCGTGCAGACCTCGGCCGTGACCGAATTGGCATTCGGCAGCGGCAGGCTCAGCAACGCCGCATCGAACTGCCACTGCAGCACGCCGGCATCGAACGTTACTGGGCAACACAGCACTTCCCGGTAGCGCTGCGCATAGGGAGGCGCCGGATACGGTAGCAGCAGCCGGTGACCTTCGGCGGGACGTTCGAGTATGTGGTTCGTCAAGGCATGGATTGAGCTGAACCAGAACTCCGTCGCCAGCGGCAGCAGCGGCCCGAGGTCGATCACATCGTGGCCTTCGAAAATCGCCAGATCGCCCTCGACCCGAAAGCTCTTCTCGAGCACCGGTCCCGCCAGGTGCACATGCTTGATGCCAAAAGCGATCGCAGCTCCCAGTGTGGCGCTGGTCAGCAGCGCATAGCCGAAGACCCCAAAATCCGAGATCCGTTGGCGCTGGCCCGCCAGCAGGCCAATGGCGGGATCGGGGCTCAGCCGCAGCACATTGCCAAACAGCGCCAGCTTCTGCCGGTGCGAGATGCGCAGTTCGGGGTCGCTGACCGCCTGCAGCGCAATACCCGTTCCCTCGAACAGCGCATCTGCACCAACGCCAAGTTCGGCAAGCGCGCCCGAGAGAGCGGTCAGGCCCTGCATGCTGTGGGTAAGCGCACCGAGTTCACTCTCATGGCGGCGCAAGATCGATGGAGTGGCGGTCATGTCGATGAGTGGTAATTGGGAGCTGAAAGATAGGAAATGGCGTGATTTGGCAGATTTTCACCCGAATATGTCGACATTGAACCTAGGCTTGACCCGAGCTAGGGTCTAAATTTGCAGCTAATCGATGCGGCGGCGCCTGGGCGCGGGCTGCGAACGACCAGGAGACTCAGATGAACAACGCCACCGACCTGCGCCATAACGCCACCGCGGCCAATGCCAACGAGCGCGTACTGCGCCTGTTCGCCGCCCAGCAGGCGGCCTTCATGGCGGACCCTTGTCCTGACGTCGGCACGCGGCGCGGTCGGCTCAAATCTTTGAAACACCAGGTTCAGCGCTACCAGGACCGATTGGCTGAGGCCATGAGCCGCGACTTCGGTTTTCGCTCGCCGGCCGAATCAAAGATGCTCGACCTGCTGGGATCGATGCTCGACGTCAACCATGCCATCTCGCAAGTACGGAGCTGGATGCAGCCGAGCCGGCGTTCGACAGAATGGCTGTTCCTGAGCAACAGCATTAAGGTGCGCTACCAGCCCAAGGGCGTGGTCGGCGTGATCGTGCCGTGGAACTTCCCCATTTACCTGGCGCTCGGCCCGCTGATCGCGGCACTTGCTGCAGGCAACCGGGTGATGATCAAGATGGCTGAGGTCACGCCAGCCACTAATGCGGTACTTAAGACCCTGCTCGGCGAGGTTTTTGGCGAAGACCTGGTGGCGCTGGTCGGCGAAGAGCTGCAGGACCCGAACGTCTTCACGGCCCTGCCTTTCAACCATGTTGTGTTCACCGGTTCCCCGGCGGTTGGCAAGATCGTGATGCGCACCGCCGCCGATAACCTCACGCCCGTGACTCTCGAACTGGGCGGCAAGTCGCCGGCGCTGGTGACGCGCAACTATGCCGTCGGCGATGCGGCCACCCGCATCACGCATGGCAAGTCGGCCAATGCCGGTCAGATCTGCGTCTCGCCCGACTATGCGCTGGTGCCACGCGAACGCATCGATGCGTTCATCGCGGGCGTGCGGCGTACTTTTCAGCGCTTCTACGGCAATCGCACCCACGGCAATGCCGACTACACGGCGGTGGTGAACGACTGCCAGTACGATCGGCTCCAGGCTTTGCTCGACGATGCGCGCGCCAAGGGTGCGATGGTCGAGGCCCTGGCACCGGTGGGCGCTGGACGCCAGCTGCCGTTGCACATCGTGACCGGCCTGCGCCCCGACATGCGGGTGATGACGGAAGAGCTGTTCGGCCCGATCCTGCCGATCGTGCCCTACGACACCATGGATGAAGCCATCGCTTTCATCAACGCCCGGCCGCGGCCGCTAGCGCTCTACTGCTTCAGCCACAACGCCGCTGAGCGCGATCAACTGTTGCATCGCACCCACTCGGGTGGCGTGGCGGTCAACGACTGGGGCTGGCAGGTGGTAAACCACGATGCACCCTTCGGCGGCGTCGGCAACTCGGGCATGGGCACCTACCACGGTGAGGAAGGTTTTCGTGAGCTGTCGCATGCCAGGACGGTGTTCCAGCGCCAGCGCTTCTTCCCGGTCGACCTGTTCTATCCGCCATATGGGGGGGTTCTCCAGCGGCTCACGCTGAGGTTTTTCCTCGGCCAAGCGGATCCCATCCTGATCACACCGCCTGTTCAGGTGGCGACCGAGGAGCAACGATGAACATTGACGAGTTCGACTATGTCGTCGTCGGCGCCGGCTCGGCAGGCTGTGTCGTGGCTTCCAGGCTCAGCGAGGACCGGAACGTTTCGGTCTGTCTGCTCGAAGCCGGTGGCAACGACGCCAGCGTGTTCATCCAGGCACCTGCGGGCGTGGCGGCCATGCTGCCCGTACCGTTCAAGAACTGGGCCTTCAAGACGGTGCCGCAGCCAGGACTCAACGGCCGCCGCGGCTACCAGCCGCGCGGCAAGGTGCTCGGAGGTTCGAGCTCGACCAACGCCATGCTCTACGTGCGCGGACACCGATGGGACTATGACCATTGGGCCGCGCTGGGAAACACCGGCTGGTCCTACGACGAGGTGCTGCCGTACTTCAAGCGCTCGGAGCACAACGAGACGCATGGCGCCAGCGACTATCACGGTGCGGGCGGTCCACTGAACGTCGCCGAGTTGCGCAGTCCGAGCGCGCTCAACGCGGCTTTCCTGGCGGCGGCGGCCATGAACGGCGTGCCCGCGATCGCCGACTACAACGGCGCCGAGCAGTTCGGCTCCTTCATGTACCAGGTGACGCAAAAGAACGGCGAGCGCTGCAGCGTCGCCAAGGGCTATCTCACGCCGCACTTGTCGCGGCCTAACCTCACGGTGAAGACCGGCGCGTTGTCATCGCGCATCGTCTTCGAGGGCCGGCGCGCACAAGGTGTGGCCTATGTCGCTGGTGGCCAGCAGGTGCAGGTGCGGGCACGCCGCGAAGTCATCGTGTCCGCGGGCGCCTTTGGCTCGCCGCAGCTGTTGCTGCTGTCGGGTATCGGGGGTGCAGGCGCCTTGCAGGAGTTGGGCATCCCGGTGCTGCACGATCTCCCTGGTGTGGGCGAAAACCTGCACGACCACATCGACCATGTGCAGGCCTATCGCTCGCACAGCAATTCACCGACCTTCGGCCTGTCGCTGCGCGGTGGGCTGCAGATTGCCAAGGCCATGGGTGAATGGAAGCAGCGGCGCACCGGGCTGATCACCTCCAACTTCGCTGAATCCGGCGCCTTCTTGCGTTCGTCACCCGAGGTTACGGTGCCGGACCTGCAAATGGTCTTCGTCGTCGCGTTGGTAGATGATCACAGCCGCAAGACCCGCCTGGGCCACGGCTATTCGTCCCACGTCGAGGTGCTGCGTCCGCACAGTCGCGGCAGCGTCAGGCTGGCCAGCCCCGATCCGCGCGCAGCACCGTTGATTGACCCGCGATTTCTTGACGACGAGCGTGATCTCGCACTGCTGGTCAAGGGCGTGCAAAAGCAAATGGACATTTTGCAAAGCAGCCCCTTCGACCCGTACCGCGGCAAGTTGCTCTATCCGGTCGAGCGCAATGACACGGCGGCCATCGCCGAGGACATCCGCAACCGCGCCGACACGCAATACCACCCGGTCGGCACCTGCAAGATGGGCCCGGACAGCGACCCGATGGCCGTGGTCGATGCCCGACTGCGCGTGCGCGGCATCGATGGCCTGCGGGTGGTCGACGCCTCGATCATGCCGATGCTGTGCGGCGGCAACACCAATGCGCCGACCGTCATGATCGGTGAGAAAGCAGCGGACATGATCCGCGCCGACATGCGAGCCTGACGCATCCGATATTCCTCTCAACAACACGAGACCTCCTCATGAATATTCATACCCGTAGCATCCTCGTCACGCTCGTCGCATCCGCTCTGGCCTCCGGCTGCGCCGCCATTGCGCCTGCGGTCAGCACATCCGACAGCGCTCCCAAGCCCGCAACAATGACCACCGAGCGCGCCAACCAGGCGGTCGGCCGCAGCCTGGCACCGAACGACCACCGCGACTTCGAAGTTGCCACGCGCGGCCTGATTGCGACCATGCCCGACCCGCTGGTCAAGACGGCTGACGGCAAACTGGTATGGGACGCCAACCGCTACGACTTCATTCAGGGCGATGCACCGGCCACCGTCAACCCCAGCCTCTGGCGGCAAGAAAAACTCAACAACGTGCGCGGTCTGTTCAAGGTCACCGACGGCATCTACCAAATCCGCGGCTACGACCTCGCCAATATGACGCTGGTCGAGGGCAAGACAGGCTGGATCGTGATCGATACACTGCTCACCGCCGAGATTTCACGCGCTACGCTGGCCTTCGCAATGCAACAGCTTGGCAGCAAGAAGCCGGTGGTCGCCGTGATCTATACGCACAGCCACACCGACCACTACGGCGGCGTGCGCGGCGTCATCAACGAGGCTGACGTACTGGCCGGCAAGGTCAAGGTGATTGCTCCCGAGGGATTCATGGACAACGCCGTGGCCGAGAACGTGCTTGCCGGCAATGCGATGGCGCGCCGCGGAATCTACCAGTTCGGCGCCGGCCTCGACGCTAACGAGCGGCAGGGCATCGGTAGTGGTCTGGGCAAGGCGCTCAGCAGTGGCACCGTAGGCCTGATTCCGCCGACCGACATCATCTCCAAGACCGGCCAGGAGATGACCGTCGACGGCATCCGCATCGTGTTCCAGATGGCGCAGGGCTCCGAGGCACCATCGGAAATGATGTTTTATTTCCCGGACCTGAAGGCGCTCTGCATGTCCGAGGTGATGACCAAGCACATGCACAACGTCTATACCATCCGCGGCGCCAAGATGCGCGATGCGCTGGCCTGGAGTAAATACGCCAACGAAACCCTCGACATGTATCCGGACGTGCAGGTCGCCTTTGCCAGCCACCACTGGCCGACCTGGGGTGGCGACAACATCCGTAGCTACGTGGCGAGTCAGCGCGACACCTACCGTTTCCTCCACGACCAGGCGATGAACCTGGCCAACAAGGGCCAGGTGATGGACGAGATCGGCGATGCCACGTTCTTCCCCAAGGCCTTGGCGGCAGACCCCAGTTCGCGCGGCTACTACGGCACGTTGAGCCACAACCTGCGAGCGGTCTATAACTTCTACCTCGGCTACTACGACGGTAATCCGGCCAGTCTGCATAAGCTGCCTCCGACCGAAACTGCCAAGCGTTATGTTGCCGCGATGGGCGGCGAGGCGGCGGTGCTGGCAACCGCCCGCAAGGCCTTCGATACCGGTGACTACCGCTGGGTCGCCGAACTGGTCAATCACGTGGTGTTCGCGAACCCGGACAATGCGGCGGCGCGTTCGCTGCAGGCCGACGCGCTGGAGCAGCTCGGCTACCAGTCGGAAGCCGGCACTTGGCGCAACGCCTACCTGGTCGGTGCCAAGGAGCTGCGCGACGGCGTGCTTAAGCCGTCGGGCTCGACCCAGGGCCTCGACGTGGTGCGGGGCATGAGTCAGGAATTGCTGTTTGACTTCATCGCGCTGCGCTTGAACCACGAAAAACTCGACGGCATTAAGGCCGACATCAACATGGTGTTCACCGACCTCAAGGAGACCTGGGCGCTGGAGCTGTCGAACTCGGTGCTCAACAACACCAAGGGCCGGGTGCTGAAGAGCCCCGATGTGACGCTGACACTGACACGGCCGGTGTTCCTGTCCATGCTGATGCAGGGGAAGAAGCTGCCGGACCTGGTGCAAGCTGGCTTGGCGAAGGTCGAAGGGGACCCGAAGGTTCTCGGTGTTGTGTTCAACAACGTCGAGACCTTCGACCCTCACTTCAACGTTGTCACGCCTTGATTCGCAGGTTGATCAGTTAAGCACCACCGTCAGGTGGTCCCCGACGGCACACGCATCGTCTCGTGGGTGGCCAGACACAAGCTGATGGAGTGCCCCTGAAAACAGACAAGAGGCTGCAACACGGCGTGTCGCTCACCGATGCATGTATCAGCATGGAGCAAACCATTCCGGTACTACAGCAATTGGCAGATGCGGTGCGCCAGCGTCTTTTGAAAAATAAGAGCTAGTAACGCATGCTGCAAGCCACTTTCACATGTAAAACATACTGAAAGTGGCTTGGGTAAAGCGCTGGTAGCTATCAAAGATTAGTCTTTGAGTTTGATCTTCTTGTCGATCTGCGTGGTGGCTTTTTCTTCTTGCTTGCGGCGGTTGAACACCTGCTTCATATAGCGCAAGTCGCTGGCCGACAGGTGCTTTTGCGCAGCCACAAACTGCTCTTGCTCCTCTTCACGGATGTGGTGCAGGTATTCATCGCGCAGGGCCGTAAAACGGCGTAGCCATGCGGGCGATGCCATGTCGCGCGCGGCCAGATCGGCCAGCATTTCATCGATCTCTTTGTGCTCACTGACGGCGTGTCGTGCATCGTCGGTGGTCTTGGGGTTGCGCATCACGCTGGACCACAGCGCCTGCTCTTCGGCGGCAGCGTGGCTTTTAAGCTCCAGCGTCAATTCCTTGAACAGTTTCTGGCGCTCTGTGGATTTGCCAGAGGTCTGGGCCACCATAGCCAGCAGCGCACGGTGGCGGTCATGGTCTTGCACCAGGCGGCCAAAAATGTCGGCATCGCCACGAAATTTGGTGCTGGGCGTGCTGCCTATGCGTGCGGCCACATCGGGTGCCACCGCCTTAGCTTTTGCGATGGCCGTGCGTTTGGCTTGCAATGGCTGGGTGGATGGCTTGCGTGCGGATGAGGTGGGCGCGCGCGCAGCGCTTTTGGCGGTGCGCGGTCGTGGGGCTGTCGTGGGCATTGTGTTCACTTCTCCAAAGTACGGCGTTGCTGTCGCCTGTACTTAGGTTGTAGCGAAAGATGCCCCTGTGGCATGGTCAGAGCGGGGGGCTGTGACCTGTAGGAGTGGGCACCAAAAAGCTCAGTACTTGTTGGAGAAGTTGGCGCTGATGCGCTGCTTCAAATACTCGGCGGCGGTCACATCCGGGTACTTGCCGCTGGGGCTGGTGATGAGCACGTCTTCATTGGCCTGGCAAAAGAAAGCCAGGCTGTAGCGTGCGCCCTGGTATTCGCCCGGCGCCGGGTTTTTGACGCGGTGAAAGTTGGAGGGCAACTGGTCATCGCTCCAGCGCATCAACATATCGCCGATGTTGCAGGTGATGACACCTTCTGCGGGCTCCACTGGCGTCCAGGCGCGGCCTTCCATCTCCTTGCCGGGCAGCACCTGCAAGCCACCTTGGCCGGGGCGCTGAAACAGCAGGGTCAGGCAGTCGTAATCGGTGTGCGCACCGGCGCGCCAGCTGCCAGCGGGGGTGTCTGCAGCTTGGGCAAAGTAGTGCAGCATACGCAGCGTGCTTTGGTAGCGCGGGCTGCTGGGGTCGTGCGCGTGGGTGAAGAAATCGCTGTCCAGCTGCAGCTTGTCGGCAAAACAGGACAGCACCTGCATGCCCACGGCCCAGCACTGGGCCTCAAACGCCAGTGCCGCTGCCTGAAAGCCGGGCAGTTCCGCTTCTGACGGCCACAAGCCTTGCATGCGCGGGCGCGTGATCTGGTAGGACTCTTTTTGGTCTGCCGTACGCGTGGACGGGCGGATCTGCGTCATGCTCTCCCAGCCCGCGTTGCGTGACAGCGGCCACTGCGCCTTGCTGGTGCTGGGCAGCGCAAAAAAGGATTCAGACAGCGCAAACGCTTCGCGCACAGCTTGCTCGGTGATGCCGTGGTTGTAGACCTGAAAGAAGCCAATCTCTGTGGCTGCGCTCCACAGCTGCTCGGTGATTTCGGCTTTGCGCTGGGCAAAGTTAGACAGGTCGATGCAGCGAATTTCGCGCTGCACCGTGGTGCCTTCGCTGCCCATCAGCGATTCTTTGCGCAACTCTTGCAGCGCGTAGTCAGAAGTGGTGGTGTTGGGGGTTGTCGTCGTCAGCATGGCGGGACTTTCTGTTGCAGGAGGGGGAGATGCCCTGAAAGCCTGTGCTGGCACACAAGTGGTGCATCAGCGCAGGCCTTCAGGCCTGTGGCACACCCCGCTGGGGGCGCGGCCGCTGAGCAATTTCCGGCGCTGAAACCCCTGAGGGGCTGCAGTGCTGAACGCTTCTACTCGTGCACCGTGGGTCAAGCCAGATTCGTGCCAACTGTGTAGAGGTGGGTGTTTGCGTTAGCACAAAACACACTGGCACAAGATGTGCTTGAACGCTGTTTGAGTAGAAGCGTTCAGCGCATGCATGGTTGCTGCCATGCCGCCCGGAAATTGCTCACCCCCCAAAGTTGCAAGACGGCTGGGACGGGGTGGCATACGCTGCACATCCTCGTTTGCGCTGGCTTGCTGCCACCACTGATGAAGGAGTTTTGCCATGCAACGCCGCCACTTTTTACGCACTGCTACTTGCCTGTCTTCTGCCGCCGCGCTGCTGCCTGCCAGCAGCTGGGCACAAACGGGCAAGAAAGCGCTGGTCCCTGTGAAGTTCACGCTGGACTTCAAAGTCACCAGTCAGACATCGCCTTTCTTCCTGGCGGCCTCCAGGGGCTACTACGCCGAAGAAGGGCTGGATGTGCAGATTGATGTGGGCGCAGGCTCGGTTGCGTCGATCACGCGGGTGGCCTCAGGGGCATATGACATGGGGCTGGGCGACATCAGCTCATTGATCGAGGCGCACGCCAGCGGCACCATGCCCGTGCAGGCCGTCTACCAGTACTACAACCGCGCACCCTTCACCATCATTGGTCGCAAGGACAAGGGCATCACCAGCAGCCTTGACAGCCTCAAAGGCAAGAAAGTGGCGGCGGCTGCCGTCGAGGCGACACGCCGCTGCTGGCCCATGGTGGCCGATCAGCAAAAGCTGGCAGAGCCTTTCTTTGACTGGGTGACCACCGATTTCAGCGCGCGCGACAACGTAGTGGTGCGTGGCGATGTCGATGCCGCCACCTATTTTCACGACTCGGCCATCTCGCTGTTCATGCGCATGCCGCCAGAGCAACTGAGCGTGCTGTCCTATGCCGACGCCGGTGTGCACCTGTATGGCAATGCCGTGCTGGCCAGCAGCAAAATGCTGGCAGAAAAGCCCGAAGTGGTGCGTGCATTTTTGCGCGCCACCCAGCGTGCGCTGGTAGAGACGCTGGCCAACCCCGATGCCGCGCTGGCTGCCGTGCGCACCCGCGAGCCGCTGCTGCGCGCAGATCAGGAAAGCGCCCGCTGGGCCATCACGCGCACCTATCTGGCGAATGCGGAAACCGCCCGCGTCGGCCTGGGGCATATTGATGCGGCCGTGTTGACCCGGCAAATTGCGCAGGTGGGCAAGACCTTTGCGCTCAAGCAATTGCCGGCCACTGAGCAGATATGGAATACGGCCTTTTTGCCAGCAGCGGTCAAGCACGGTGGTGCGGCATGAGCGCCGCTGAAAAGCCCTTTGCAGGTTTCCTGCCCGAGCAGACTGTCAGCGAGCGTGATGGCGTCTATCTGCGTCAGGCCATTGGCCTGTCGCGCACGGCGCGCGAGCGGGGCAACCGGCCCTTTGGCTCGCTCATCGTGGCGCGCGACGGCACGGTGCTGGGGCAGGGCTGGAACAGCAACAGCGAGTTGCGCGACTGCACCGCGCACGCGGAAGTGCAGGCCATTCGCGATGCCAGTCAGCGCCATGGCCGCGAAGCCCTGGAGACCGCCACCCTCTACGCATCGGGCGAGCCTTGTGTGATGTGTGCGGGTGCCATCTTCTGGGCCAATCTGCGCCGGGTGGTGTACGGTATTGATGACCAGCGGCTGCGCATCTTTCGGGGCGAGCGGCTGGACCAGCGTGATGTGGAGCTGTCGTGCCGCGATGTGTTTCGTGCAGCGCCGTTTGACATCGAATGTGTGGGCCCGGCGTTGATCGATGAAGCCAGCCAGCCGCACGTGGGCGCGTGGAAATGAAAACTTCTTTGCATACTGTGGCGTAGCAACCACCCAAGCGCGATAGCGCCATTGCGGGCGTGAGCACCTGCACTGGGGTGCTCTGCCTACAATTGCAACATCTTCAGCAGTGCAACACTGCCTAGCCAGGGACGACCTTGGTGAGCTTTGACCATCACGGGACGGCCCGCACCTTCATGCAATGCAAGGAGCTTCGTATGGCTTGGCTTTATCTCGTGGTGGCGGGTTTGTTGGAAGTTTTGTGGGCCTTCACCATGAAGCAGTCCCATGGTTTTTCCAGACTCACCCCCAGCATCATTACCCTCATCGCCATGATTGCCAGCTTTGGTCTGCTGTCCATGGCCATGCGTACCCTGCCCTTGGGCACGGCCTACACGATCTGGACAGGCATTGGCGCGGTGGGCGCGTTTGTGGTGGGCATTACGGTGCTGGGCGAGCAAATCACACCCATGCGTATTGCTGCCGCAGCACTTATCGTGAGCGGGCTGGTGCTGATGAAGCTGTCGTCCGCAGATTAATGCGGGCTTGATGGCAGGAGCGTGGCGGTGGCGCTGACGGGTCAGTGAATGATCACGGCAGTGCCACTGGCCGACACCATCAGCATGCTGTTGGCAGTGCCTAAAACCTCGTAGGTTAAAGCCACGCCCACTATGGCGTTCGCACCAATTTGGATGGCATGCGTTTGCAGTTCAGACAGCGCCACCTCGCGGGCCTTTTGCAGCTCACGTTCGTTGGAGCCCGCCCGGCCTCCCGTCAGGTAGCGGATACCGGCAAACATGTCCTTGAATACATCGGTGCCCAAAATGACCTCGCCTGCCACCACGCCGCAGTACTTGCTGATGGTCTTGCCTTCTACGCTGTGGGTGGTGGTGACGATCATGGAGCGCCTTTGTCTAAGGGGGTGGATGCATGCTGCAGGTGCAGCCGGTGCCCGGGCTGTAGGACTGCCGCGCTAACGCCGTCGCCGCCTTGCCACACCCCGACGAACGCGCCTTGTGGCTGTGCATTGCTGTGCCAGTCAGTAAAACAGGGTGCTTTGCAGTTCATGTCACCGCTGCGGGCCTGCCATCGTCCGTGTTGCCTGCGGAGCTCCATCAAATTTTTGCAAAGCCCTTTTTTGCAAAGTTCTTGCGGCAACCACTCCGCGCACTGCAATGTGCGTTCTGGTGCATTGCACCTGTCACAGCTACGAGGGGCGTGCTGGATGGGGCAACGTTGCGGCAAAGCCATAAAACCAGAGGGGCTGTACAAAAAATAAGCATGTGGTTTATACTTACGGCTACGGGTTATCACTTAGTGGTTATTCCGTAGTTGTGGGCAGTTGAGATGCTTGTCCACAGCCACTTAGAAAGGCATCTCGTACACAGAAAGAACTGTCATGCGCCAAGCCATCAACTCCCTGATCGAATTCATCCAAGAAGCACGTGCTGCCCATCTGGAAATCGCTAGCCAGTAATCAGGCGTCGATCACAGCCACGTGGGCTGTTTAAACTGCGCAATAGGAAGTGCCCTCCAGCAATGGCTGAAGGGCATTTTTGTTTGGAGCGTGACATTGCCTTTGCGTTTTCCGAAAGCAGCCATGCCAGCGGCGTGGCAGACTGCGCGGCATGTCAGAACCCACCCTGCTGGTCGCCGATGACCACCCTCTTTTCCGTGCCGCCGTGCTGCACGTGCTGCGCGAGCGCTTTGCGCAGTACCAGACCCTGGAAGCTGCCAGTGCCAGCACGGTCAGCAGCTCTTTGCAGGAGCACCCTGAGGTGGAGCTGGTGTTGCTGGACTTGACCATGCCCGGCGCACGCGGTTTTTCTACCTTGCTGCATGTGCGCGGGGAGTACCCCGAGATTCCGGTGGTCATCATCTCCTCGAATGACCATCCGCGCGTCATCCGCCGTGCGCAGCAGTTTGGTGCGGCGGGCTTCATTCCCAAATCGACCCCGGCAGAAGACATTGGCAACGCCATTGAAGCGGTGCTTGAGGGCGGCAGCTGGTTTCCGCCGATGGCGGCAGAGCGCTCTGAGGCCGATGCCGAATTGGCTGCCCGCCTGGCACAGCTCACGCCCCAGCAGTTTCGCGTGTTGCTGTGTTTGGCAGATGGGCTGCTCAACAAGCAAATCGCCCATGAACTGGGCTTGGCCGAGAACACCGTGAAAGTGCATGTGACGGCAATTTTGAAGAAGCTTGAGTGCTACTCACGTACGCAGGCTGCCGTGCTGGTCAAGAGCCTTGAGAACGACGCAGATATTTAAAGAACAGTGTTTTTTCGACTCTTGCTGGGTGGGTAGAGCGCAGCCAGACATTCTTTTGCCTGCCAATGCAGTGCCCGACGGGTATCAGTGGCTGTAGTGGTGCATTGCTGCGTGAGCGCCGCAGAACGTTGGCTTGCGCGAGAAAAAAATCATGCCGTACAGTGCAAGCATGCGAAAAATTACAGCCAAGGCATTCACGGGTGCGCGAGCCTGGGAGGCGTTGCCGATTGAGACGATCACCGGCAGCACCACCGTCCGTTTGCACTGGACGGATCAGCCCTACCAGTGGCACATCAACGATGGCCCTGAAGTCTTTGTCGTCCTGGATGGCGTGGTGCACATGCATACGCGCTGCGATGGGCAAGAAAGCGTGCACCGGCTGGAGGTGGGAGATATCTTTCATGCCCAAAGCGGTGATGAGCATGTGGCCCACCCCCAAGGGACGGCCCGTATTTTGGTGATAGAGCGCGAAGGCAGCGTTTAAACGCTGCTCACACCAGCTGGAACAATGCCGCCACCAGCCCTGTGGAAAGTGCGCCTACGTGCCAGTGGCGCAGGCGTTGCCATGTGGCGCTGGGGCGTTCGGTCCATTCGTACAGCACCGCACCAGCGGCAATCGATAAGGCCACCGCCATCAGCATGCCAAGGCTGTTTGCGACCACGCTGTCGGGCCACGAGGCGGAGACTTCAGCGCTGACCAGCAGGCACATGGGAAAGTGAATCAAAAAGATGGAGTATGAGCGCTGGCCAATCCATGTCAGCGGTGCCCATTCCCACGTGCGCAGTGTTTCTGGCCAGCGCAGATTGCCGCTGATGGCCAGTACCAAGGCACTGGCCACAGCCAGCGCAATGCGGTCACGCCATTCCACATTCAGGGCGGTCAGCCCTAGTGCAGCAATGGTCACTACCCACAGAGTGCGCTGCGCGCTATGCGCGCTGTGGGTGGCCCACCAGGACATCATGCCCAGTCCGTAAGCGCCTAAAAAGTACAGCGCCCACATATCCAGTTCAGGATTCAGATTCCACACCCAAAGAGAGGCTGCAGTGGCGACTGTGATTGCGGCTTGGCCCCAGCCCTTCCATGCAGACTGCTTGCGGCTGAGCCACAGCCCCAGCAGGCACAGCACGTACAACTGAAAATCAATGGCGACATACCAGACCCCGGCCGAAATGGACTCCCAGCCACCAATGCTGTGCAGCAGCAGCAGGTGCGCGATCACGCTGGCCCAGGTGGGTGTTTGTGACACAGATTCGTGGTCAAACCCCAAACCGTGCACCGTTTCATTCACCACCATCGCCACCACCAGTGCTGCGCTGTATGGCAGGCTCAAGCGGATAAAACGCTTGCTGATCACTGGCCAGAGTTGGTCATGCTTGCCCACGCCCTGTGGCGCCAGCGCAGCGGCTGCAAAGTAGCCACCAATCACCAGAAAAATTTGCACGGCCATGCGGCCATATTCATCCAGCCATGCCATTACGTCGGGCAGCGTAGGGCGCAGAACATCTGACATCGGGCCATAAAACGCCAGGTGGTGGCAAACAATCAGCAAGCAAGCAATGGCTTTGATTTGATCAAACCAGGAATTTCGGGTGTTCACGTGGCGCAGACTGGCTCGGTGGAAGAACAAGGCAGAAAAGCGGACACGCCTTCCCTTTGATTGACATAACGTGCCAGAGTGCTCAATGGCTGACACCCAGAGAAATTGCGCTTTTCCGCAGAGCCGGGTGTACGTACATTGGGCATGAACCTCACCCAAGGAGACGAAGATGCAAATTTGTGAAACTTACCGTGGCCGCTTGATTGATCACCTGCAAATTGTGGTGCCCGATTTGCCCCGTGCGCAGCGTTTTTACACCGCGGTGCTGGAGAGTCTGGGCGTGCCTATCAGTGGCACGGGAGATGGATTTTTTTGGGCCGATGAGCTGTTTGTTTCCAGTGCCGATGGCACTGTTGCGCAAGGCCATGTGACAGGCCGGCACCATCTTGCATTTCAGGCACAAAACCGTGCGATGGTGGATGCTTTCTATCAAGCCGCCTTGGCACATGGCGGGTCTGACAATGGGGCTCCTGGGGAGCGCTCCTACCACCCAGGCTATTACGCCGCTTTTGTACTGGATCCTGACGGCAACAACATCGAAGCTGTCTATCACGGTGAAGCGCGGCGCAGTGCGCCCGCCGTGCGTATCGAATTTGAGGCTTGAACAAGCGCTGGCTGCATGCCCAGATGGTGGGTGTGAAGATCGTTCATTGCCCGTAGCGGCGGGTCATCCACCACCAAAGCAGTGCAGCGCAACTGACGCTGGCACCCAATGCGCACACGCCCAGCCAGCCGTGGTGTGCGTACATGGCAGTGGCGCCCAGTGCGCCAGCACCGCTGCCAGCGGCATAAAACAGCATGTACAGGCCCACCAGCCGGCTGGGGGCGTTGCTGGATTGCTGAAAAATCATGTGCTGGTTGACCACATGCAGGGCTTGGCCACCCATGTCCAGCAAGACAATGCCCAGCATCAGCGCCAGCAAAGACTGGGGCATATACGCCAGCGCCCACCACGCCAGCAGCAGTACCAGCAAAGCTGCCAGCGTGGTGCGCTGGCTCCAGCCACGGTCGGCCCAGTGCCCTGCGCGTGTGGCTGCCAGGGCCCCTACCACGCCGACCAGGCCAAACGCGCCGATGGCGGTGTGCGAATAAGACCACGGCGCTGCAGACAAAGGCAGTACCAACGCGCTCCAGAAAATATTGAATGCGGCAAACATGCACAGCGCCAGCATGCCGCGCACCTGCAACACCCGGTTGCTGCGCAACAACTGCCACATCGACGCCAGCAATTGCTGATAGCTGAGCGCGGGCAGGGCATGCGCGCTGGCCACTGGCAACTGCCGCCAGAGCAGCACTGCCAGCACCAGCATACCCGCAGCAGACACCACATAAACGCCGCGCCAGCCAGCCATATCGCTCACAGCGCCAGCAAACACCCGGGCCAGCAGCAATCCAGCAAACACACCGCTTTGCACGACACCCACCACCCTGCCACGCTCTGCAGGGGCTGCAATGGCTGCGGCATATGCGATCAGCCCCTGGGTCATGGCGGTGCCCATCAGCCCGATAGCCAGCATCCCGGCCATCAAGCCTGTGGCCGACGACGCCAAAGCTACGCCGCCCAACGCCAGCACCAGACCTGCCATTTGCGCCAGCATCAAGCGGCGTCGCTCGATCTGATCGCCCAGCGGTACCAGCAGCACCAAAGACAGCAAGCAACCCAGTTGGGTGGCGCTCACCACCCCGCCGACTACCGCATGGCTAATGTCAAATGCGGCGGCCAGAGCATCCAGTAAGGGCTGCGCAAAATACACGTTGGCCACACTGCAGCCTGCTGTCAGCGCCAACAGCCAGATGGGTGCTAGCGCTGGCGCTTGGGTGGAAGGTGGCGCAGCGCCGCAGAAATGGGAGGGAGGCATGAATGCAGTTTGGTTTCAAATTAAAACTAGTCGCAGCATACGCGGATTGGTTTTAGAATGCAACCAGATTGGAGTCTGATGCTGATGACTGTTGCTGCTGTCGATGACACCTGCCCCGTGGGCCGCGCTGCCAGCGTGATGGGAGACCGCTGGTCGTTGCTGATCGTGCGCGATGTGATGGATGGCCTGCACCGCTTTGGCGATTTGCAGCGCAATCTGCGCGTTGCGCGCAACATCCTCACAGACCGGCTCAAGCGCCTGGTAGATGCCGGGGTGCTGGCCACCGAACCTGTGGCGGGTGGTTCGGCCTACCAGCAATATGTGCTCACGCCAAAAGGTGCGCAGTTATTTCCGCTCATCGTGGCCTTGCGCCAGTGGGGCGAGCAGCATTTGTTTGCTGTCGATGAGCCACATTCCGTATTGGTTGATACCGCCACGGGCGAAGTGATCGCGCCCATGCACGCCACCAATCGGCAAGGCAAAGTGCTGCAGGCATCGGGCACGGCGGTGCAGCGATAGCGGTGGCTGGGTGCCTGTGGTGCACGTGTGCCGCTCAGCAGGGCGGGTTGATGGACCTTATGCAGAGAGGCTGCGTCAAGAACGCCCTATTGCTGCAATCCGGGGCACCGCAAGATCGTTGTTTGTTGGCGATGAATGCCAATAAATAGAGCTACTAACGCTTTCTCACTAAGCGTTGGAGCCATTTCTTTCTAAAAAATCAATCCTCACGAATACGCAGCAGTGTCTGGCTCATCAGCGCGCGCAGCGCTGGTGGTCTGACGGGTTTGGCCAAGAAGCCCCAGCCTCGCTCGGCGGCCTGACGGCGCAGCGATGCATCGCGCTCGGCAGTCACCAGAATCACCGGGGGCATCTGCTCCCACTGCTCACACAGTTGTGCATAAAGGTCTGGCCCATACAAGTTGTTGCCCAGGTGCACGTCCAGCAGCACCAGTTGCGGCACATCGTGGGCATTGGCAATAGCCAGTGCATCGTGCGGGCCACCGGCGTAGGGGACCTCGCAGCCCCAGCGCTCCAGCAGGGCGCGGGTGGCAGCGCAGGTTTGTGGGTCATCGTCGATGTACCAGGCCACGCCCCCTTGCAAGGGGGCATCGTTTTGGCTGTGTGTGACGGTGCTGGGGCGCACGGCAGGCTGCGGGGTTTGGGCGTTGCCCAGCGGAACTTGGACCCAGAACACACTGCCTTTGCCAAGGGTGGAGCGCAGCCCAATCTCGTGGCCCAGCAGTTTGCCCAGACGCTCCACAATCGCCAGCCCCAAGCCTGTGCCGCGATCATCGGCGTGGCCTTCGTCAAGACGGCGAAATTCTTCAAAAATCTCGCGTTGCAGGCTCTCTGGAATGCCGGGCCCCTGGTCATGCACTTCGATGCGCACATGGTTGCCCGCACGGCGGCAGCCGATCAGGATGCGCCCCTGGCGCGTGTAACGAATGGCGTTGGAGACAAAGTTTTGCAAGATGCGGCGCAGCAACGCCTCATCACTGCGCACGATAAGGTGGCTGGAGCGGGTGCGCAGCTTCAGCCCCTCGCTTTCGGCCAGCATGCCAAAGTTGTTGTGCACCACATGCAAGAGAGAGTCGAGCGCAAAGTCTCGCACGTGCACCTCAAGCTGGCCGGACTCCATGCGGGCAATGTCCAGCAGGCTGTTCAAGATGGCATCTTGCGAGGCCAGTGCTGCGTCAATGCTGTCCGCCACGTGGCGGCCTGTATCGTCATGCACGTGGCTGGGCAGCAGGCTGGTGAACATGCGTGCTGCGTTCAGGGGTTGCAGCAGGTCGTGCACGGCAGCGTTCACAAAGCGGGTTTTGTAGCGGTTGGCTTCTTCGGCCTCGCGTTTGGCTTGAGTGAGGTCATGTGTGCGCTCCTCCACACGCCGCTCCAGTGCATCGGCCAGAGAGCGCAATTCCCGCGCTGCATTTTTGTAGCTGGTGATGTCTGCATAGCTGGTGACAAAGCCACCATCGGGCAGTGGGTTGCCACGAATTTCCAGCACCGTGCCGTCGCCTTTTTCACTTTCGTGCAAATGGGGCCTGCCGCTGCGCAGATGGCCCAGGCGGCGCTGGATGGCCTCTTCCATCGGTGCAGTGCCCAGCAGGCCACGTTTGGCGTTAAAGCGCAGCAGATCTTCAATCGGCTGGCCAACGCGCACCATTTCAGGAGGGTAGCGAAAGAGGGCAAGGTAGCGTGAATTCCATGCCACCAGGTTCAAATCAGCATCAATGATGACCACCCCTTGGGGCAGGTGCTCCAGACTGCGCGACAAGCCTGTATCGGCCTGCTGTGCGGCTTGCACAATGCCGTCCTGGGCGGTGCGCAACTCTTGTGCGTGCTGCTGGAGCACGGTCTCCAGCTCCTGGCGGCTGCGCAGGCGCAGGCGTGTGATGCGCTGGCGCTGACGCACAAACAGCACCAGTAATCCGCCGGCCAGCCACAGGCCTCCAGCAGCACCAGCAGCCCACCAGCTGGTGGTGGCGCTGGTACTGGTGTCGTGCAGCAAATGCATCTGCCACTGTCCGTGGAGCAGGCCCACGCTTTGCAGCAGCATATGGCGGGGCAGGTCAGGGTCTTGCACATCCACCAAGCGGCTGCCATTGTCCAGTTGCTTGCGCAGGCGCAAGTGCAGGGGGGTTAGCTGCTCGTCCTGGTACTGGCGCGTGGCTGCCAGCTGGATCTGGGCTGCGTGCGTCAATGGGCGCAGCAAGCGGTAGCGCCACGACTCACGGCTCGTCAGAAAGATGACGCCATAGTTGTCGGAGACAAACACAATGTCAGCGGCGTTGGGCCATTGGCGCTCTAGCTCTTGTAGGGCAATTTTGATAGCAATTAGGCCAATGGCGTTGCCGGTTTCGTCATAAATGGCTTGCGACAAAAAATAACCAGGCACGGCAGTGGTGGTGCCAATGCCATAAAAGCGCCCACTGCCATTGGCCAGCGCTTCTTGCACATAGGGACGGTAGCTGTAGTTCTCCCCCACATTGCTTTGTGGGGCGTGCCAATTGCTGGCCGCAATCGCAATGCCTTGTTTGTTGATGAGCGTGAGCGTTGAGGAGCGGCTGGCACCGTTGGCCCTTTCCAGCTTGCGGTTGAGGTAGTCCACATCCTTGGAAGTCAAGGGACGCTGCAGAGCCTGGCGCAATTCGGTGTCCAGTGAAAGCACCTCGGGCAGGGTGCGAAAACGGTCCACCCGCTGGGTCAGTACCTGCGCACGCACTTCCAGCTGGCGCTGAAAAATCTCACTCTCGTTGAGCAGTGCATGCCGCCACGTCAGCCAGCCCACTACCAGCATGCTCAGCAGCATGCCCAAAATCAGGGGAGCGAATGGCCACAGTTGGCGGCGGCGAAGGCGTGAAAACATGGCGCAAGTGTGCCTGTGATGGCAGCTGTTTGCCCGGTTGCAAGGTGTTGACGCAGTCGCAATGGGTTCGTATTTCTACGTATTTTTAGGCACTTTTGCCTCGAAAAACGTGCATCTAATACCAATAGGTTATCGGCGCAAACGCGGGCCAGCAGTACAAACCCCTTCAGTTGCACCGCCAAGGTGCATTTTGTTTGCACTTTCGGAATCCGTAGCATGCACCCCATTCAATCTGAAGCCATAAGCACTATGCGCTTGCCGTTCTACCGTCAGCTGTATGTGCAGGTGGTGGTTGCCATCGTTGTCGGTGTTTTGCTGGGCCATTTCTCGCCGGAATACGGCGCAGCCATGAAGCCCTTTGGTGATGCGTTCATCAAGCTGATCAAGATGATCATTGCTCCGGTGATCTTCCTTACCATCGTGACCGGCATTGCGGGCATGACACAGCTGAGCACGGTGGGCCGCGTATTTGGCAAAGCCATGGCGTATTTCCTGACCTTCTCTACGCTGGCGCTGGTTGTCGGCATGGTGGTGGCAAACGTCTGGCAGCCCGGCGCGGGCATGCACATCAACGTGGCAGATCTGGACCAAAAAGCCGTACAAGGTTTTGTGGCCAAGACGCATGACATGACGCTGACCGGCTTTGTCATGGACATCATCCCCAAGACATTGATCAGCCCATTTGTGGGCGACAACATCTTGCAGGTGCTGCTGGTGGCGGTACTGTTTGGCGTGGCATTGGCCATGGTGGGCGATGCTGGCAAGCCCGTGCTGAACTTCTTTGAAGCGCTGACCAAGCCCATCTTCAAGCTGGTGGCGATTGTGATGAAGGCCGCTCCTATTGGTGCTTTCGGGGCCATGGCGTTCACCATTGGCAAGTTTGGTCTGTCCTCGCTGGTGAATCTGGCTGAGCTGGTTGCCGCTTTCTACCTGACATCGTTCATCTTTGTGACTGTGGTCTTGGGCGTTGTAGCGCGCCTGTGCGGTTTCTCGGTATTCAAGCTGTGCCGTTATCTGAAGGAAGAGCTGCTGTTGGTGCTGGGCACATCGTCGTCCGAATCGGCTTTGCCAAGCCTGATGCAGAAGATGGAAAAAGCGGGCTGCAAGAAGTCGGTGGTCGGTCTGGTGGTTCCTACCGGCTACTCTTTCAATCTGGATGGCACCAACATTTACATGACGCTGGCGGCGCTGTTCATTGCCCAGGCCTGTGATGTGGAGTTGACGCTGGGTCACCAAATCATGCTGCTGCTGGTGGCCATGCTGTCGTCCAAGGGCGCAGCGGGTGTGGCTGGCGCGGGCTTCATTACCTTGGCTGCAACACTGGCTGTGGTGCCCGAAGTGCCGGTGGCAGGCATGGCGCTGATTTTGGGTGTGGACCGTTTCATGTCCGAGTGCCGCTCGATCACCAACTTCATCGGGAACGCGGTTGCCACCGTGGTGGTCTCGCGCTGGGAAAACGGCGTGGACATGAAGCGCTTGAACTCGGTGCTGGATGGTGAACCAGTGCCTGAGCTGGACTCCGTGCCCGTCGCCGTAGCGGCCAAGGCCTGAGCACTTTTGAAGGTGCCATCAGCGGGCCATGAATGTGTTCGCTGATCAAGGGGTGCTAAGGCACCCCTTTTGCATGGGGGCTACACAACAGGCGCAAAAAAAATCCCTGACCATTTTTGATCAGGGATTTTTTTATTGGTTGCGAGGGCCGGATTTGAACCAACGACCTTTGGGTTATGAGCCCAACGAGCTACCAGACTGCTCCACCTCGCGGTAATTTGTGCAAGACCGCTGTCTTTAGTGGACAGCGCATCAACTGCGAAGACCGAATAATACCATTGGTAATAAACCTTTGTTTTTTTATTCTTTAAATAAATAAAGATGTTTACGGCCAGCAGCACACCTGGGGTGCAGCGCGTGAATGCGGTCACCACCCCGCGTCACCGCTTGTGGCTGGGTGCTCAGGGTAGGCGGGTATCGTGGCGTTGCAGCCCTGCAGGAAAGCCCGGGCATGAATGGCTCCAGGCAAAACTACCACCCGCTTAGTCAGCCAATTCGGTGGGCGTTATGGAGTGCGCAGGGATCACATCAGTGGGAAAACATCACGGCTGCCGCCAGCTCTGCGCAGCCGTCTTGCAGACGGGGCTGGGCGGTGAGGCATCTCCTGCAAAAAAGGCCGGGCGGCTGAGCTCGATGGTTTTGGAGACAACGCGATTGCGCCCCTGTTTTTTGGCCAGATAGAGCTGCTGATCTACGGCTTCAATGAAGTCAATGCTTTGCGTGCCTGACTGCGGCACGATGGTGCCCACGCCAATGCTCGTAGTCACACGTTGCCCATGGGGTGAGCCGGGATGCGGGATCGGGTGCTCCTTGAGCTGGCGCATGAAACGCTCCGCCACCTGGTGTGCAATGTGTGCAGGAACCTCCGGCAGCAGCACCACAAACTCTTCACCACCAAAGCGTGCAACCAAGTCAGATGGGCCGTCCAGTGTCTGTGCCAGCATTTGTGCAATGTCGATCAGGCACTGGTCGCCCCGGACGTGGCCATAGTAGTCGTTGTATTGCTTGAAAAAATCGATGTCCAGCACCATCAAGGACAGTGGATTTTGCGTTTGTGTCGCACGCTCCCAGTACTGGGCCATGGCATCGTCAAAGCGACGGCGGTTGGCAATATTGGTCAGTCCGTCTTTGTATGACATGACTTCCAGCTCTCTTTGCAGGTTCAGCAGCTTTTCTTCTGTGACCTTGCGCTCGCTGATGTCAAACATGAAGCCAATCAATGCCTCTGTCTCTCCCTGTGCATTGCGCAGGACGTGTACGGTGTCACGCATCCAGATATAGCGCTGATCGGTCGTGAGCGCCCGGTAGTCTGCTTCATGGTCAATGCCCGCGATAGACATATCTACGCAGTGCTTGACCACTTGCTCTCGGTCGTCGGGGTGGATGCGGTCTGCCCAGTCTTGCACGGTGCCCCACGTGTCCACACTCCAGCCGAGCAGGGCTTCGATTTGCGGCCCTACATAGACAAAGCGTTTGGTGGCCCAGTCGATCTTCCAGGGAATGGCCTTGGTCGATTCCAGCAACGTGCGGTATACGCCATCGTTGTCGTTGGGGAGATGGAGTAATTCAGTCTCGGTGAACATATGTGTCTTCCTTTGGAAGCGCGTTGTCCCAACATAGGGTGGCGGGCTGTGCCGTGTGGGCAGGGTGTTTCCATTGACAGGACATCGACCTTGTCTTCACGCAGTCAAGCGGGCGTCTGCATGCTGTCTTGATGCACATCAGTGCGAGAGACCAATTGGGCGCGGAGGTTGTGGTACAGATCAATGCATGGTGTTTTATCCGTGCTAAGCGGAGGTGGAATGTACAGGGCCAAGTCTGGTTACATTCGTTAACTTGATGAGCGGGAAACGCCTGTCCGCTACCAGTAGCGTGTAACTGATGCGATCAACGGTCTTTTTTCGTTGAAATAAATAAAAAATATATAAAAATCAATGATTTGCGGGTTGTTGCAAACCTTTGTTAACTGGCTATTTGGTGTGTACTTTAAAGGTGACAGATGCACTAAAAAGACGCCGTAGTGCTCATGCATCGTTGCGATGCTGCGCACAGGTGGCATGGAGCGGCAAGCCAGCATGGTGCTTGCCGTTGTCGCGGGCATGCATGGCTATGCACTGAGTGTGGATAGCCGCAGGTTTTAAACAGCAGAGCGCATGGCGCTGGTTGTGTATGCGATGGAGCAGCCCAAAGAGGCTGGCAACGACGAACCGTTTTTAAACGTCCGTGCGCAGCAGCTCAAACGCCATGCGGATGCGCTGGCCGTCGCGGCCCAATTTTCGGTCGGTGGGCAAGCGGCCGGCCCATGCCATGCGTGCAATCGATTGCTGCAAAACCTCACGGGCTTCGGGCTGCAATGTCTGCACCCAGGCTTGCCAGTGCTTGCGGGCTTCAGGCATGGCGTTGGCCTGCTCCAGAATCCACGCAGTCGAGTGGGCGTAGCACAGGGCATCACGCACTTGGCACACGGGCAGGGGCAGGTGTGCGGTGGGGTCGTCTTCAAAGTCGATATAGCCAATGACACCGTCGGGGCAGCGCACAAGATTGCGGGCGAAAGCCTGGCTGAGTGTGGTGCCTGCCTTGTGCACTTTGGCAATGGCTTGCAGGCCTTGCTTCCACAGCGCCAGCACGGCGTTGGCCCCACGGGGGACGGCTTCTTGCAACTCATTGCCCAGACTGGGCGTAGCTTGCCCAACCGCGCCCAGATGGCGCATGACAAAACCATCGTCATTGGCGGCCAGCACTTGTGGGGCGCGCAGCCCCCGTGCAGAAAAATCGCGCAGGCGGCGCACTTCGGTGGCAACGGCCACACGGCCACCCGGGTTGGGTACGGGGCAGAGCACCTGCATTTTGAAAACACGGGCCAGTGCCCCCAGCACGCGATAGCGCCAGCGCGGGTTGAGCGCACCAGCACGCTTGACCCACAGGGTCTCTCCTTCTTGCTCATAGCGCATGACGCTGTGCGCTTGGCTCAGTACGTGGGCGCGAAGGAATGCGTCGTAATCAATCGGGGTGTGGGAAGCAGGCACAGGCAGCACATCGGGTCAAAGCAAGCGGGCCCCAGGGCCGGGGCCCTGCGGTCAATTCAAGGATTGTGCCTTGTTCATTGGCTGCGTTGCAGAGGGCTTGAGTGGCGGAGGAGAGATTTGGAAGGTCTGCGCTGTGGCACGGCCCCAGTACATCTTGAAGACGTTGTGCTGCTCGTCCAGCGGCCCCAGCAAAGCCCCTGGCTCCACCCGCAAAATGGTGTTGGCCAGTTGGTGCACTTGTGAGTCATTGGTGCGGCGCACGATGTGGTGGGCGGTGATGTCCCCGGGGTGGTGCAGGCCAGCGGCTTGCACCAGCTCTTTGAGGGCATGCATGGTGCTGCGGTGAAAGTTGGCCACACGCGTGCCCTTGTCAGGCACGACCAGGGCTTTTTGGCGCAACGCATCTTGCGTGGTAACGCCGGTGGGGCAGTGGCCGGTATGGCAGGTCTGTGCCTGAATGCAGCCCAGTGCCATCATGAATCCACGCCCTGCATTGCACCAGTTGGCACCCAGCGCCATCATGCGGGCAATGTCAAAGGCGGTAATGACTTTGGCGGCCGCACCAATTTGCACGCGGTGGCGCAGGTTGACGCCCACCAGGGTGTTGTGCACCAAAAGCAGCCCTTCTTGCAGTGGCACACCGACGTGGTCAGTGAACTCGACCGGCGCAGCCCCCGTGCCGCCTTCGGCACCATCCACCACGATGAAGTCGGGGGTGATGTCGGTCTCCATCATGGCTTTGACGATGGCAAACCACTCCCAGGGGTGGCCCACGCACAGCTTGATGCCAACAGGCTTGCCACCCGATAGTTGACGCAGCTTAGTGATGAACTGAAGCATCTCAATGGGGGTGTGAAAAGCGCTGTGGCTGGAGGGGCTGATGCAGTCAACACCAACCGCAATGCCGCGAGCGGCTGCAATTTCCGGGGTCACTTTGGCCCCGAGCAGCATGCCGCCATGGCCAGGCTTTGCGCCTTGGCTGAGCTTGAGCTCAATCATCTTGACCTGTGGGTCGGCGGCGTTGGCGGCAAAGCGTTCTTCGCTGAACGTGCCATCGGGATTGCGGCAGCCAAAGTAGCCTGAGGCCACTTGCCAGATCAAATCACCGCCGTGTACGCGGTGGTGCTGGCTGATTGAGCCTTCCCCTGTATCGTGCGCAAAACCGCCCGTGCGTGCGCCCAGATTCAGTGCCAGCACGGCATTGGCAGACAAAGCGCCAAAGCTCATGGCGGATATGTTGAAAACACTGGCGTGGTAGGGGCGGGTGCAGACGTCTTTGCCGTTGAGCGGCTGCTCAGGCGTTCCTCCAATCCAGACCCGAAAGTCCTGGCTGTCCAGTTTGGTGGGGGCCATCGAATGGTTCACCCATTCGTAGCCTGGCATGGAGACATCCAGCAGCGTGCCAAAGGGGCGGCTGTCAGGCTCGCCCTTGCTGCGCTGGTACACCAAGGAGCGCTGCGCGCGCGAAAAGGGCAGGGCCTCGTGGTCGCCTTCGATGAAATACTGGCGCATTTCGGGGCGGATGAATTCCAGCAAAAAACGCATGTGCCCGATGACCGGGTAATTGCGCAAGATGGCATGCTGCGTCTGGCGCAGATCCAGCACACCAATCACGGTCAGCAGCGCCGCAATCACCGGCACCAGCCACCACCAGTAGCCCCAGGCCAGCGCGGCGATCAAGCCCAGCACACTGCTGGCCATGCACAGCGCCAGCACGGTGTAACGAACGGGAAACAGACCCAGTGAACGATAAGGTCCATGCAGCATGCAGACAACTCCTGTGTAACAGGCACGGGCTTGGCCTGCGGGCTACACTGCCCGCTATCGGCCACACATGCGTTGCGCATGCAGTCCCGCCCCTATGCATTGATTGTGCGAATGACAGCGCCATCACCATGCAGGAGACCGCCGAATTCGCACATGGGCTTGTGCCCGCCAACCACCTGAATATAGATACACCATGGAAAACAACCAAACTGACGCCCCCGAAGTCGAAGCCGCGCTGAGCACCGAAATGCTCGAAGAGCTGGACAACATGCTGGAAGAAATGCGCGAACGTGCAGAAGAAATCCCCCAGTGGGAGTTCTGCGACGGCTTTTTGACTGCCGTCATCTGCACACGCCGCGACATTCCTGCCGCCGAGTGGCTGCCCATGCTGCTGGGCGACGGCGAAACGTTGGAAGTGGCGCAAGGCCAGCCATTGCCCAAGATTGAAGCGTTCAAAGATGCGGCCCAGCAAGCGCGTTTCCTGGAGCTGGCGCAGCTGCGCATGGACGAAGTACGCGGCCAGCTGGACACCGAAATCAAGTCGCTGGAAGACCAGGCCGCTTTCCAGCCTGAAGTGATGGACACCCGTGGCGCACTGCTGATGCTGCCCGACGCCGAACGCGCCGAGCTGGAAGACGAAGAGATTCCCTCGCTGGGCCAGGTCTGGGCGCTGGGCTTCATGTTTGTGGTGGAAAACTGGGCCGAAGAGTGGGCCGCACCGCGCGACAAGGAAGCGGCACAGTGGCTGGATGCGGCCATGGAGTTTTTGGTCAACCTGACCGAAGACGACGACGGCGAAGCCACGCTGAACCTGTACGACGAAACCGGCCCCGCATCGACCAGCCAAGAACGTTTGGACGCGTTTGGTGAAACCGTATGGGCCGTGTATGACCTGCGCCAGCTGTGGCGCAGCATGGGCCCCCGTGTGGAGTCCATCGTCAAGGGTGAGCAGCCCGGCCGTAACGATGCCTGCACCTGTGGCAGCGGCAAGAAGTTCAAGAAGTGCTGCGGCGCTTGATGCTTTGACGCATGCAAGTATTTTTGAGAGCGTGTAACGCTCTCGAAAATAGGAGCTACTAACGCTTGCTCTGACTTGCTTTTAGATATTTATGTATCTGAAAACAAGGTTTGATAGGCGCTAGTAGCTCCTTTTTTATGGTTTTGCGGGCGCTGCAGCAAGGCCCTAACATCACGCTCCAGTACGTTTTTTCTCCGTTGTATGTCCCTGCCTTTGATAGCTCGCCTGCGCGCGGAATGGGCACCCAGTATTCCGCGTGAATTGCTGGCCGGTGCCGTTGCCACGTTTGCATTGATTCCTGAGGTGATCGCCTTCTCGTTTGTGGCGGGGGTGGATCCGTCGGTGGGCCTGTTCGCCTCGTTTGTCATCAGCATCGTGATTGCTTTTTTTGGCGGACGCCCGGCCATGGTGTCCGCAGCAGCGGGCTCGGTTGCATTGGTGGCGGCGCCCCTGGTGGCTTCGCACGGCATTCAGTACCTGTTTGCTGCGGGCTTGTTGGCGGGGGCCATGCAGATCGTGTTTGGGCTGTGCAAGATGGGCGTGCTGATGCGCTTTGTCTCCAGCTCCGTGCGCACGGGGTTTGTGAATGCGCTGGCCATCTTGATCTTTGCCGCGCAATTGCCGCACCTGCACAACGCCAACGTGCCCACCTGGGCCATGCTGGCGCTGGGCTTGCTCATCATTTATGGCTTGCCTTGGCTGGGGCAGCTTTTGCAAGTGAAGGCGCTCACAGTCATTCCCTCCCCGCTGATCTGCGTGGTGGTGCTCACACTGCTGGCTTCTGCGCTGGGCTTGCCTGTGGCGACGGTGGCCGATCTGGGCAAGCTGCCTGATGCACTGCCGCTGTTTGGCCTGCCGCAAGTGCCCGCCAGCTGGGACACGCTGCGCATCATCATGCTGCCTGCCCTGGCGATTGCCATGGTGGGTTTGCTGGAGTCGGTGCTGAACGCTGCCGTGGTCGATGAAATGACCAACACCCCCAGCGACAAGAACCGCGAGTGCACGGGTCTGGGCATGGCCAATATGGCCTCCAGCGTGTTCGGTGGCATTGCAGGCTGCGGCATGATTGGGCAGGCCGTGGGCAATGTGAAATACGGCGGGCGCGGGCGACTGTCTACGCTGTTTGCTGGGATGTTTTTGCTGATCTTGATGGTGGTGCTTAAGCCCTGGGTGTCACAGGTGCCGGTGATGGCGCTGGTGGCCATCATGGTGATGGTGTCGGCCTCTACCTTTGACTGGAAATCGCTGCGCAATATGGTGCGTTATCCGCGGCTGTCCAGCGGTGTAATGCTGGTCACCGTTGTCATTACGATTGCCACGCATAACCTGGCCGCAGGCGTGATTGCGGGGGTGCTGCTGTCGGGCGTGTTCTTTGCCGTCAAGGTGTCCAACATGCTGCAGGTGACCTATGAAGATGACGCTGCAACGGGGTTGCGCACATGGCACATCAGCGGGCAGGTGTTTTTTGCTTCTGCCGACGCTCTGATCGAGCGCTTTGATGTGCGGGCAGTGGCCGGCCAGCCCGTGCGCATTGATGTCAGCGGGGCGCACTTTTGGGACATTACGGCCATTGGCGCGCTGGATAAAGTGGTCGAGCGCCTGGAGCAGCACGGTTGCACGGTTGAGTTGATGGGCATGGACGCCCAGAGCCAGCGCCTGGTGCAACGCATGAAGACGTGATGGCCACCGCTGTAACTGCATAGCTCTACAACTTCACAGCCGCAGGCTTGTAGCCCCATTACCCCAAAAAAATAGCCCGTTGATGCGGGCTATTTTTTATGGGGTACGTGTGAGCAATTAGCTCAGCACATCTTCCGAGAAGATCTGCCAGCGGCCTGCGTTCTTGCGCCAGTACTGGCGTACGGTGGGGCTGTTGTTGCCCTTGGCAATATGCAGGTTGACGATACGAATCTCACCAGCATCTTCCTGCCAGTTGTAGACCGACATTTCATCCACGGCCAGTTTAGACAGCGGGCCAACAGCAGACAGGCGGCTGCGGCGTTTTTCCAGAAGATCTGTGCCGCCCACCATTTCAGCGCTGTAAATGCTGTTCAGACGCTGGGTATCACCTTGGCGCCAAGCTGTTTGCCAGTGCTCAATTTCCAGCATGAAGCTGTCTTTCTTGCGCTGCTGTATGGTCCATTGCGGCGTGACCCAGTTGAGCTTGTCGGCAATCAAGACCGGGGTGCGGCGGTCAATCGATGCCATCAAAAAAGCGATGTCAGGGTTGGATAGCACCACACAGCCATCGCTGGCTTGGGGCACCCGGGCAAACTGGTCAGACGGCACGCCATGCAGCCAGATGCCGCTGCCGGTGCGGCCCTGGACGCGATCCCAGTCATTGGGGTAGTTCACGGTCAGTGCACCTTTGCCATACAGCTCAGGCAGACGTTCTCCGGGAATCTGGCGGCCCACAAAATAGACGCCCAAGGGCGTGCGCTGATCGCCTTCGGCGCGTTTGTCCACGCCGTTGCGTCCCACCGTGACGTAGAAGTTGCCCAGCAGCGTCATACCTTGCGGGCCGTTGGCGAACACGTATAGACGTGAGCGGCTGGCATCCACGGCAATCGCATGGCGCACATTCGGGCCGAGATGCAGGAAATTGCTCGGAATCATGCCTGGAGGGGGCAGGTCCATCGAGGCTTGGCGGCGGCGTTGCAGCTCGTTTTTGAGGCCTTGGTAAAACTCAGATGGCGCAATGCTTTGGTCGGCTACGCCCATGTTGCGCTTGCTGGGGCTAGCTTGAGATTGCGCAAGCTGCTCACCCATGGGGGCGGCACCTGTGCGCAAACGCAGCAAATCGGCATACAGCAGTTGTGCGGCCCGAAAGTTGGGCACTTCCTCGGTCAGCTCTGTCACGGCACGAAACGCCTCGTTGATCTCGCGGCGCTCAATTTGCGCCAGGATTTCAACCAGACGTTTTTCTGCACGCGCCAGTTCCTGGCTGGAATGAGTATTGGCCGATGCCGCCCCACCCCAGCTCAGGCAGCTGGTCACAACAGCAAGGCCCAAGAGTGTGTGCAGCCGGTGGATGCGCAGCCACGCTGAAAAATAGTTCAGATTGCAGGGCATTAGCGGCCAGTTTCTTCTCGGGTGATGCGCCACTTATCGCCTTCACGTTGCAGGCGCAGTGTTTTGCGGGTGGTCGCCTTGTAGCCGCCGGACGCGTAGTACTGGCGGAAGCTGGCCGTGGCACGCTCACCTTGTACAGAAGTCTTGAGGTCATTGACCGTCACGGTGATGGCGGGCTTGCCAACAATGCGCTCTTTGCGTTCGGTTTTCCAGGCAGCCAAAGTAGAGCCTTGGGGCTCAAAGCGGCTGCTGTATGCGCTGTAGTACGCCGACATATTTTGCTGCTCCCAGGCATTTGCCCATGCCAGAACAGACTTCTCAATGGCAGCAATGGCCTGGCTGTCTGCCGACGCTTCTTTGGCAACCGCCTTGGTCGTTTTCACTTCAGGCGCAGCAGGAGCTGGAGTCGCGACAGGTGCCGCCACAGCTGGAGTTGGAGTCGAAACAGGAGCCGAAACAGGAGCTGATGCCGGGGCTGCCACGGGTGCCGGTGCTGTCATCGATACAGGCGCAGGAGTGGGCGCGGGAGTCGCTGTAGGGGCTGCCGTGGCAGCAGCTATCACGACGGGCGCACCCTGTCCGGGGAAGATTTGCTTGATCAGCGCCAGCTTGGGCTGAATGGCCTTGCGATTGTTGTCCAGTTGCAAGGCTTTGGCGTAGGCGTCACTGGCCATGCGCGCGTACAAGTCACCCAGATTTTCATGGGCCGTAGCGTAGCTGGGGTTGGTGCGAATCGCCTGCTCCAGCACTTGGGTGGCTTTGCGTTCTTCTCCTTTGGCTGCGTACAGCACCGCAAGGTTGTTGTAGGGCTCAGGCAGCCCCGGGTACTCCTGCGTGAGCGCCGTGAAAATTTGAATGGCCTGGTCAAACTTTTGCTGTTCAGCCGCGATCACGCCCTGCAAAAAGCGCATTTGCACGTCGTTGCTGTTTTTCTTGAGGTGGCTTTGAACGCGTTGCGCAGCTTCGTTGACTTTTCCACGCTCCAGCAACTGGTTGACCTCGGCCGCAGCCGTTTGTGAGGCCTGCACCAAGCCGCTGCCAAATGCTATAGCACAGATCAGCCCTGCAGTTGTTACAGGTCGTAGCCAACGACTGAACGCGTGAGGCTTGCTGAGCAAGGAAAGCACGGAGGCCAGGAACATAGATGCACTTTCAACGACTAGGAAATTTGATTATTCGCTTTTTCATCTGTAAGCCTGTTGCTTACAAAGTGCGAATTTTATGGGCAATTGTGAATGTTGCCGTTGGAGGGGCGATGCGGTGCACGGGAGTAGACGCAGCGAGTGTGTCCAAATGTGCCGTTCTGGGCCTGTGCTTGAGCAGCTTCCCGGACCTTGCCAGCGGCACTTGAAAACAGTCGGGATAGCGCTGAGCAGTCTCAATTTGCCGCTGGGTTTTCAGGCCGTTGTTGCATAAGGGCCTTTGCCGTAGGTGATTGCTTCAAACGCTGAAAGTATTTTCCCTTCAAGGGGTGTAAGAAAATTTCTTTAAATCATTAGGCAATATCAATCAAGAATGGCTTGGTGATTTGTGACAGCCGCTGAAACTATTGTAACTAATTGATTTTGTTGTGCTTCTTGTTTGATTGCCCGTAACTTTCTATTGACTTGTTCAATTTAATAGTTTTGAACAATTTCCGCTGTGAAACGTGTTTTCTTAGTATTTGGTCACCAAGTGTTTCATTAACTTTTTTTCAGGAGATGGCAATGAGATTGAATTTTACAAATTTTTTGCGCGATGAAGAGGGTGCAACAGCCATTGAATATGGATTGATTGCAGCCCTGATTGCGGTGGTTGCCATGGTTGCCATGGGCAATGTGGGTGAGAGTTTGAAGGAGATATTCCAAAAAATTGCTGATGAACTTGGTTATGTAGCACCAAAGTAGCACCAAAGAATTGATATGTTCGTGAGTGTTTTGTTGCTTCTCCTTCTTTGCCATATTGCATTTCTGGATATGGCAAAGAGGAGAATTCTTAATTTCTCTGTAGCTATTGTTTTTGTTCTGGGTGGTTTGAATCTGATATTCAAAGACGTGGGTTGGATGCAGACGGACTGGAGCACGGCAGCCATTTCTTGTTTGGCCGTTTTTGGCTTCTTTTACTTGTTCTACGCCATCGGCGTCATGGGCGGCGGGGACGTCAAGCTGGCTGCAGCGCTGGCCTTTTGTCTGGGGCTGGAGCAGTTCTTTTGGGTATGGGTGGTGAGCGTTGTCTTTGCCGTTGCGTACGGGCTTGTGTGGAAATTGCTCACAACGATTGAGTTGACGTATGGATTGTTTCAACTCAATTTATCGAAGGACAGAGTGCATCGTTTTGTTCCTTACGGTGCCTTGATGTGCATTTCGGTTTTTGTTGTGATTTATACCGGTGCTTGATATGAGAAAAGATCACAAGAAAAAATATGGGCGTCATGCGTGCAGTGGAGTTTCTGCTGTCGAATTCGCTCTGATTTTTCCTGTGCTTTTTTTAATGCTGTATGGCCTTTTGACCTATTCAATAATTTTTGCCATTCAACATTCTTTATCGTTGGCAGCAGCAGAAGGCGGGCGTGCTGCAGTGCGTTTTTCACAAACGCAGGATGTGCTGGCCACAAGAATCAATGCGGCTTGTGCGGCTGCCAAAAACTCATTGCTGTGGCTGGAGCAAATAGGGGTGGCCAACAACTGCACTTCAGGGGCAGGCAATAGCGTTCGTATTAATGTTTTAGAAAAAAATTGCCCCGCAGGGGCGGTCAATACCAACCGCCATTGCCTTGAAATTTCAGTGTCATACGCCTATCGCACGCACCCGATCATTCCTGTTTTATTGCCGGTTCCAGCCAATCTGACGGGGCAGTCCTTTACACAAATTGCACTGGCGTATTGAAATAAAAAACGAGGAGTGGCCATGAGTAAGTTGACTAAATTTGCAGCGATTGCTTTGTTGCTCGTGGGAGCCTTGCTCGCCGTGGTGGCTCTGTTCAATACGCAGCAAAGCAGCCATCCAGAGGCATTGCCCGCGCCTCAGGCCGCAGTGCCCCAGATCGCGGTGGTCGTGGCGAGCAGAGATGTGCCCGCAGGGCATGTCTTAACGGCTGCCGATGTCTCGGTGCAAAACATGGCGCAAATGCCTGTGGGTGGTTTTGGCAGTGCAGCCATGGTGGTGGGGCGCAGCACTTCCGTAGAGCTTGCCCAGGGCACTGCGGTGGCAACACACAGTTTGCTGGATGGCCTGGCCGGAATGCTGAGTGTGGGCGAGCGGGCGGTGTCCATCAAAGTGGACGAGGCATCTGCCGTTGGTCACAAGCTGCAGCCCGGAGACTGGGTGGACGTTTTTGCGGTGTTCCGTCGCGATAGCCAAGAGGTGGACACGACCCAGGCCCGCATGTTGCTGCCGCGGAAAAAAGTGCTGGCTTACGGCGCGCAATTGCAAACACCCCCCCAGGGCGATGGCAAGAAGAAAGAAGAGGCGAAATCTGCAGACCGGCAGAACGCGGCAGTGGCACGCACCGCTGTGATTGCGGTGCCCGTGGAGGAAGTCAACCGTTTGTTGCTGGCAGAGCAGCAAGGGCAGGTGTTGCTGGCGTTGCGCAGCCCGCTTGATCAACACGAGCCTTCGTCTGACAAATTGAAACACATTGCAGGACTTGGCGTGGTGGCGCCATTGCATCAGGATGTAAGCAAGGAGTCGGCAGCGCTGGACTCCAGCTTGACTGCTTTGACGATGGCGGATTTGGCCAAGGACACCGGGGCCAAGCCCACGCTCTCGGTCAAGCAGGCCCAGCCAGCCAGCGCGGCGCGAGTCCATGTACGAGCTGCACCGAGTGGTGCCCATGTGGAAGTGATTAAAGGTGTACGCAAAGAGACTTTGAAGTATTGAGAACTGCTGATCCGTGTGCGCCAAAAAGGAATGCTGATGAATCAAAAGAACTGGGAGACGTGCCTGCTGATGCCGATGCTGCTGTGGTCTGTGAGCAGCAGCACCTATGCACAGGTGATGCAGGAGCGGGAGGTGGTGATGGGGGTGCAGCAGCACCTGGATTTTCCACAGGGCATTCAGCGCATAGCCATTGCTGACGACGCGGTGGTGAATGTGGCGGTCGAACGCGTGCAGGGGGCCGGGAACCCCGCCAGATTGCTGCTCACACCGCTGAAGCCGGGCTCTACTTCATTGATGGTGTGGGGGATCAAAGAAGACAAGCCACGCTCATGGCTGCTGAACGTCAAACCTTCTGTGCAAATACGCCGCACCAAGTATGAAGAGTTGACGGAAATGGCGCTTCAGGAGGCGGCGCTCAAACCTGCTGCGGGTGCCACAAATGCCGCTATCAATGCCAGCGAAGTGGTGCACAAGAGCAATGTGGTGCAGGTGGATGTGAAGGTGGTGGAGCTGAACAAAAACCGCCTGCAGCAAGCGGGGCTCAATATTTTCAGCACTGCAGCGAACAGCCAGGGTTTTAGTTTTGGGCTGCTTTCACCGGGCGTTGCGGGCAATCCTAATTTTGCCGGTGGTGCTTTACAGGGCATCACATCCTCACCTTTTTCGCAGGCTTTCGGGCTATTGATGAATTTTGGCAAAGCCAACATCGGTGTGAATCTGGGAATGCTGGAGGGCAGTGGCATGGCGCGCGTATTGGCCGAGCCATCTTTGCTGGCGATATCTGGGCAAAGTGCCAACTTTTTGGCGGGCGGAGAAGTGCCAATCCCCGTGGCACAGGGCAATGGTGCGATCAATATTGAATACAAATCGTATGGCGTGGGTTTGACGGTCTCTCCAACCGTGTTGGACAACCAGCGGATTGTCTTGAAGGTGGCCCCGGAGTCCAGCGAGCTCGATTATGCAAATGCCGTAACGCTGCAAAGCGTTTCGGTTCCAGCGCTGACGGTGCGTAAAGCCGACACAACAGTCGAGCTGGGTGATGGTGAGAGCTTTGTGATTGGCGGGCTGGTCAGCCAAAGCACAAACAGCAGCATCAATCGGGTGCCTTTTCTCAGTGAGATTCCGATCTTGGGGATGATGTTCAAGCGCCAGGAGTTTTCGCGCAAAGAGCGAGAGCTGGTGATCGTGGTGACACCGCGTTTGGTCAGGCCCATTGCCGCTAACACGCCTTTGGCTGCACACATGCCAGGTGCAGCACAGGCCCAGCAAACCACTTCCAATTTTTGGTCAAAGTATGTGGGCCCCACAGGCGGCAGTGACCAATTTCCTGGCTTTTCTCAGTAGGCGTAATGGCTATGGGCGCACCTCTTCCATCTAGCAGCGTGCTCACCAGCACGCCCCCTCCGGTTGCGCGCCGTGTCTTGGTGGCGTCGCAGGACCCTTCGGATGCGCAGTGGCTGCAGATGCGGCTGGGGCAGGCACTGCAGATTGAGCATTGCCTGGCCAGTGTTGAAGCCGTTGTCGAGGGGATGGCGCAATCCGTGTCTGCGGTGGTTGTGATGTTTGATGCGCGCTCAGATTTAACGCAGCCTTCGCAAGTGGTGCAGTGGCTGCGCAAATACAAGACAGAGGTCTCGGTACTGGGCATGGGCTATGCCAACAGCGCACCTGTACCCCTGGCCGCTTTGCGTGCGGGGGTGAAAGACTTTCTGGACATCAGCGCGACCGACGTTGAAGACATCCGCAAGCCTGTGTGGGAGGCCTGCATGCGCGGCAACGTGGAGCGTGCAGACGTCTCTCGAGGCAAGGTGCTGGCCTTGGTTGGTGCGCGTGCGGGCATGGGGGTGACCACTTTGGCTGTCCACCTGTCTGCAGCGCTGGCAGCTTTGCACGATGCAGCCTGCGCCACCCCAGGCTATGAAGCCGCTTCTGAAGACTTGGGGGTTGGGCTGCTTGATCTGGGTTTTCCACTGCGCGATGGGCAGATGCTGCTAGGCCTGAATGGTCGCTTTCACATGGTGGATGCCGTGCAAGGGGTCAATCGCCTGGACAAAGCCATGCTCGAGGCCACCCTGCCGCGCCACATCAGTGGCACTACGGTGCTTTCCTGGCCAGCGCAATCGCATGTTTTGCGCGAAGTCTCTCCGTTATCTACGTCTTCAATCATCCAGCGGATGCGGGCTTTTTTTGCCTGGCAAGTGGTCGATGTGGGGGGCTTTCCGTCGCCAGATATTGTGCAAGAGGTGGTGCAGGCGGCAGACCATGTGTGGGTGGTTTGTGACCAGTCTGTCGGCGGCATTGTGTCGCTGTCAGAGCTGCTCAAGAACCTGCGCTCCAACGCCGCAGTCAAGAGCATTGATGGACTGGTGGTGAACCGTGTGTACAAGACCCAGGGGCTGCCTCCCGCAGATATTGCCAAACGCTTGGCGTTGCCATTGCTGCACGTTTTGCCGCATCGCGAAGAGGCCCTGCTCAAATCCAGCAGTTCAGGCCTGCTGCTCTCCGAGAGCATGCCCTCTGACCCCTATGTGCAAGACATCAAAAAGATGGCAGTAAGCCTGGTTGAAGCGAATGCCTCATCGCACCGGGTGGATGGGAACTCTGCGCAGATGAAGTCTGGCAAGGGTTGGTTGAACTGGGTCTCTGGCAGAGGGGGTGCCGCATGATTCACTTGACGTTTCAGGAGTGCTCGCCCGGGTTTGAAGGCTCCCGAGAGTACCTCTCCATCAAAGCCAAAGCCCATGAATATTTGCTGTCGCGTGTTGAAGAAGTGGGGATGGAGTTTTCGCAATGGGGAGAGCAGCGGGTCAAAAATTTTGTAGAAAGTGAAGTTGATCGCTTTGTGCAGCAGCAGCGCGTGCCCATCAATTCGAACGAGGCGCAGCACATTGCTCAAGATCTGTTCAAAGAGATCAATGGGCTGGGGCCACTGGATGACTTGATGGGTGATCAATCGGTGGAAGACATCTTGATCAACGGGCACAAGCAGGTGTTTGTGTCTCGCCACGGCGTGATGCAGTCGCAAGTGCTGCACTTTGCTGATGACGCGCATTTGCTGCGCATCATTCAGCGCGTCATCGCACCATTGGGGCGGCGTCTGGATGAGTCCACGCCGATGGTGGATGCGCGCTTGCCCGGTGGCGGGCGATTGAATGCGGTCATTGCGCCATTGGCTCTGGATGGCCCCTTGGTCTCAATCCGCAAGTTCCGCAAAGATCCTTATGGCATGGCGGACTTGGTGCGGCTGGGTTCGCTGAGCGAGGACATGGCGCAGCTGCTGGAGCATGCGGTGCGCAATCGCTGCAATGTATTGATCAGCGGTGGCACCAGCTCCGGCAAGACCTCGATGCTCAACGCGCTGGCCAGCTATGTGCCGGCCACGGAGCGCGTTGTCACCATTGAGGATACGGCGGAGCTGAGCCTGAAACACCCCCACGTTGCACGCATGGAAAGTCGCCCGTCGGGGCTGGATGGGCACGGTGAAATCAATACCAGAGACTTGATGCGCAACAGTTTGCGCATGCGTCCCGACCGCATCATTGTGGGCGAGGTGCGCGGGGCTGAAGTGATGGAAATGTTGCAGGCCATGAACACCGGGCACGATGGATCCATGGCCACAGTCCATGCCAGCTCCCCCAGAGAGTGCCTGTACCGATTGGAAATGCTGGCTGGTTTTGCAGGCTTTGCAGGCAGTGAGTTGAGCCTGCGCAGGCAGATCGCTTCTGCATTGAATTTCATTGTGCAAATTGGCCGCCTCCCGAATGGAAAGCGCCGTGTGGTTTCCATTACGGAGGTGTCGGGGGTCAATGACAACGTGATTGCTTTGCAGGAGCTTTTCAAGCACGACTACACCGAGCAGGCAGATGGCGAGCTGGTGGAGCACTGGACGGGCGCGGGCCTGCTTCCACAAACGCCCAAACTAGCTAAATTGCGGCAAGAGATGGCCAGTAAGAATTCGAACCAGTCTCATGGTGGGTGGCTGCTATGAGTAACCTTGGCTGGGTCAGCATGGCGTGTTTGCTACTGGCTGCAGGCATTGGCTTGTGGGGCTATGCACAGCACAAGCAAAACGTACAGGTTATCTCTCAGCGCGTGCAGCGTGTTTTAGACGCCGAACCTACGCTGGTGCTGCCTGTGGCGCTGGACAAAGAGCGCCAGCAAAGACAGCATGAATGGTTGCAGTTTGCGCCCCCCTGGGTGCAGCAGGCATTCTCTCCACGGCAGTGGGTGCTGATTGCCCTGTCAACAGGGTGCGTGACGGGTTTGGTGGCATGGATGAGCAGCCTCAGCATCGCTGCGATTGTGCCGCTGCTGGTGCTGGGCATTGCCTTGTTTGTTGCTTGGCTGCGCTGGCAGCGTTTGCGAGCACGCGTGGTGCAGCAATTGCCGTCTTTTATTGATGGCATGGTGCGCATGGTGGTGCTGGGCCATGCCACACAGTCGGCCTTTGTCATGGCCACTGCAGCGGCCAAGGAACCGCTGGCCAGCATCGTGGTCAAGGCCGCAACTTTTGCCAAGGCTGGCATGCCGATTGACCAGGCGCTGCAGGCGGCCACCCGAGAGCTGAAATTGAATGAATTCAATCTTTTGGCGGCCATCCTGCAAGTGGGTGGGCGGTTTGGCGGGCGTGTAGATCACTTGCTGGAGCGCGTTGCGCACTTGATGCGAGATCGGGAGCAGGCGGACCGTGAGCTGAAAGCGCTGTCTGCAGAGGTGCGCGTCTCAGCCTGGGTACTGAGCCTGCTGCCGGTGGTGGTGGGCGGCGTGATCATTGTGCTCAACGCCAGCTATTTCATGAAGATGTGGGATGACCCCTCAGGCAAGTGGCTGGCCTTGGTCAGTCTGGGCCTGCAGGTGCTGGGGTCGGTGGTTTTATATCGTTTAGCCAGCCTGGACGACTGAACAAGGAGCCACAAGCATGACGATGAACGCGCAATGGCTGGGTGTACTGGGGCTCGCGCTGCTTGCAGCAGGGGCGCTGTTGCTGCTGTCTCATTATGGAAAACGCGGCGGGCAGCGCAGGCACATGGATGCCTTGCTGGATGGTCAGAAAGCGTTGCCGGACAGTGGCTTGCAACCACAGCGATCTGGTCACTGGCTGGAGCGTTTGGTGCAAGAGCCTGCCGCCTGGCTGGATACGCGCTGGGGCCGGCAGTGGGTGGCACAGGAAGACCGGGCCTTGCTGGTGCAGTGTGGCTATCAAAACAGCCTCAGTCGCGCTTACTTTCTGCTGGCACGTATTGCCTGCTCTCTGGGTTTTCCCATGGTGGTCATGCTATTTCTGCCCGTCTTTGAAGATCAGGGTCACAAGCTTCTGGCCTTGTTTGCAGCCGCTGTTTTTGGTTTTCTGGCCCCGAAGTGGTTTCTGAGAAGTCGTGCATCCAAACGCTGCAAGCAGGCAACGAAAGAGTTGCCCGTATTGGTGGATTTACTGGGCTTGCTGCAGGGTGCAGGGCTGGGTATTGACCAAAGCCTGCACTTGATTGCCAAAGATTTTCGCCCTGTCATGCCCGTGTTGACCGGTGAGCTGGACATGGCCAATCGTTTGCATGCCAGCGGGCGATCGCGTGAGCAAGCGCTGATCCGCATGTCTGAAATGTTTCAAAGCGATGCGTTGACGGACCTTGCTGCGCTGATTGTCCAGATTGACAAGCATGGTGGTGCGGTGCAAGAGCCTTTGCGTCAGTTTGGAGAGCGTTTGCGTGAGCAGCGGCGCATGCGCATGAAAGAAGACATCGGAAAAATCACGGTCAAGATGACCGTCGTGATGGTGCTGACGCTTTTGCCTTCGTTGCTGATCATTACAGCCGGCCCGGGTTTTCTTTCCGTAGTTCGCGCATTGGGGGGAGTGAAATGACCAACCTGTTATCCAAGTTGATGGCTGCGCTGGGCCTGGTCGGCGTTGTGCTGTCCATGTCTGCGTGCTCTACCGCAGCGGTAGGGGCGAGTGCCGTGGGGGCTGTTGCAGAGGCAGTGGCAGGCAACTCTTACTCCAAAGAGTCGAGGCGGCGCGCAGAAATGCAGTCTGACTTGCAGTCCTACGAAGAGGCGCAAACACCGCAGCATGTCGAAAATGAAGTCGCGTATCTGAATGTGGTTGAGCAGATGCAAAAGCAGGGGCTGTGGTTCGCATCTTTGGCGCACATCGATGCACTGGAGACGCGCTGGGCCGTCTCAGAAAGAAGCCGTTTGCTGCGGGCAGATGCATTGCGCCAGACGGGCCAAAAAGAGCCAAGTTCGGCGCTTTATCGCCAGCTTTTGCGCAGCCCCAGTGCTGCACGGGCTTTGCATGGGCTGGGGCTGATTGCGGCTGCAGATGGGCAGTTTGATGCGGCGGTATCGCAAATGCAGGCTGCGCAAAAAATCGCACCTACCGATGCGCTCTTGCTCAATGATCTGGGCTACGCACTGCTGCATACCGGGCGGGGTGTCGATGCAGGCATGCCGCTCAAGCAAGCCGCGCAGTTGCTGCCACAAAACACCCGTATACAAAGCAATTTGGCGCTGTATCTGGCACTGTTTGGCAGCGCCTCTGAAGCACTGGCGTGGATGAATCAATCGGGCATGGGGGGCGAACAGCGCATGCGTGTTTTGGAGCAGGCGCGCACGTTAAGTGCGACCGCTGAGGGGGTAGCCAGCAGCAGGCCCATTCAAGTGCTCGGCGCTGCACCGCAAGCGGCGGTGGTAGAGGTGGGGCGCAGCCCCCTGATTTTTGAGAAACAGCTGACGTCAACGGCTGCAGCCTTGTAATGGCACTGCATGGCATGCGGCCAAGATTCACACCAGTTTGATTGCTAGAGCCAGGAGTTGTGATGTCACCAAATAATCGACTGAAACAGCGTGCACCAATGCCTGCATTGCACCAATGCCTGGTGGGCTGCATCTGTGTATGGATGGCAACGGGCGCTTATGCGCAAGATGCCAAAAACCAAGAAATGCCCAAAGTGCAACCGCAAACGGTGTGGTTACCGCAGCCCAAAGTGGGGGAGGCCACGCAGAAGTTGCTGGAGTTGCAAGGGCGCGGCACCTTGGCCTCTGACAGGCAATACCCCATGCCCGCCGCTGTGGCAGAGAGGGTATACAAGCGCTATGTAGATAGCTTTGCGCATCCAATTCCAGAGAAATTGGACTCGACGCTGGAAGCGCAGAAATAAGGCCTGTGTATGCAGGCGCATCACCACCGCAAGCAGCAGCAGGGTGTCACCCTGGTCATGGTGGCGCTGTGGATGGGCATTGCTCTGGCGGCGCTGATGGTGCTTGATATTGGCAATTTGTTTTGGCAAAAGCGCGAGCTTCAAAAAATTGCAGACCTGAGCGCACTGGCCGGCTCGACCCAGCCGTTAAACGCAGCCTGCAGCTCCACGGCACCCTCCAACGCCAAGCAAATTGCCGACGCCAACGGCCTGCGAGCAGGCGATGTATTTGAGGCGAAATATGGCCGCTGGGCACCTGGCGCAGGCGTTCCACTTGAACAATTTTTTGCAGCGGCCGATGTGTCAAAAAGCAATGCCTGCCATGTCGAAGTTCAGCGCAATGTTTCGTACTTTTTTATTTTCTCCGCCAGCGGACATAAGAGCCGCTGGATTGGTGCCAAAGCTACCGCGTTGGTGTCTGGCGATCCGGTGGCAACAGTGCTGGTTCGAAGCACGCTCGCGTCGTTGAACGGGGGCATGCTCAATACGCTTTTGAGCGCTGTGCTGGGCACTCAAGTCAATCTGACTGCTGCAAGCTGGCAAGGCATTGCCAAGCTGAATGTGAATTTGCTCAAGGTCTTTGATTCGCTGCTGGGCGTGAATGCCAACATTGGTGACTACGAAGCACTGCTCAATACCCAGGTCAAGCTGGCAGACCTTCTCAAAGCCATGATCACAGCCATCGAGCCGGGCAAGTTTGTGGCTGCTGACGTGGCGGCCCTACAGCAGCTTTCCCTCTTGAACGTGGGGAACGTGCAAGTGCGCCTAGGAGATTTGATCAAGCTGGAGAATGCCAACCCCGCTGCGGCACTGAATTTGGGCGTGAATGCCTTGGAGCTGATCCAAGGTGCATTGCAAGTTGCGACCAAACATAACGCCGTGAATTTGAATCTGGGCATTCCTGGTTTGGTGACGGTCAAGCTCAAGGTGATTGAGCCTGCGCAACTGGCCATCATCGGCAACCCGTTGGACGACCGTATCACCATTGAGGCGCGCACTGCCCAAGTGCGCTTGTGGGTGGCGCTTAGTACCTCAACAAGTCCGGTCGCTTCCATCGTGAATACGGTTTTGGGGTTGGTCGTGGATTTGCTGAAACTGGTGCTGAGCTTGCTGGTGGATGTGGAAGTACTGCCAGAGTTCAGAAATCTGAATCAGTTGAAATTGGATGTACTGGTTGATGTGGCCAGAGGATATGTGCGGATCAAAGATGTGGATTGCACCAGTGCAACACACAGCATGGATTTGCACGTGGAAAAAGCGGGTGTTGATGTGTATGTTGGCCAATTGGCAGGCGCCACCCAAGCTTTGCAAGAGCAGCAAGCTTTTGGCTCCAGCATTCCCCAGGTCAAACCATTGACCATCATTGATATCGGTAGCCGCGTATGTGTAGTTCTGGGGCTAATTTGTGGTCCGCGCACGGAGGGTAGTCAGGGCAACATTCGGCTGGGCGGACATTTGAAAGTGCTTTCTGAGCAGCAAACGGTGCGCTTTAGCGGAGACGAGATCAACAAGTTTGGAGTGGTCGATGACGCGGCAGATCAACGCATTTACCACACAGTTTTGCCAAAAAATATCAGCAGCATTTCGGGACTGCTCAAGGGCGCCAATCTGATTGAAGTCAACATTGGAGCCAGTGTGACTGGTGCACAAAAACTCTCTCTGGTGAATGCGTTGCTCCAGAATGTGTTGACACCGGTTCTGTCGATTCTGGATCCTCTGGCGCCACTGCTGGATGGACTGTTGCGTGCGCTCGGCATCCAGGTCAATGAGATGGAAGTGGCACCCTATCTGCAGTGTGGCGGCAGTAGCGAGCTGGTTTACTGACGCGCCACGGGTTGGCGCTTTGCCCACCAAAGGCTGTGCGTCACGCGCTGGCGGCGTTGATCCTGTGCAGCAGCTGGCTTTGTACAAAAGCCACGGTTTGAGCACGCACTGCGGCACGGTCACCGGCAAATTGCCGGCACTGTGCAGAGGTGCTTGAGCCAATGGTCCATGCCATCCAGACGGTGCCAACGGGCTTTTCAGCAGAGCCGCCCCCGGGGCCTGCAACGCCACTGACGGCAACCGAGACACAGGCGTTGGAGCGCTGCACGGCACCCTCAGCCATGGCGCGAACTACCGCTTCGCTGACTGCGCCGTGCGCCTCGATCAGCGCGGGCGACACACCCAGCATCTCGGTTTTAGCGGCGTTGGAGTAGGTTACAAACCCACGGTCAAACCAGTCGCTGGAGCCGGGCAGGTCGGTGCAGGCCGCAGCGATCATGCCGCCGGTGCAGCTTTCAGCGGTGGCCATCATCCAGCCGCGTTGCTTGAAGGCGGTGGCCAGTTGCTCAAGGGTGTGGTGCAAGGCGAGGCAATCTGTCATGGCGCAATTAACCAGTCACGTAACGCCATAGCGCAATGACCAGCAGTGTGCAAAACGCGGCGACCAGATCATCAAACATGATGCCCCAGCCACCACGTGGGCCAAAGCCTTTGAACAGCCGGTCGGCCCATTTGACCGGGTTGGGCTTGGCGGCATCAAAAAACCGGAAGAGGGCAAAGGCTACGAACTGCCCCCAAAAGCCCATGGGCATGGTGAGCCACAGCACGATCCACATGGCGACCACTTCGTCCCAGACGATATGCCCCGGGTCTGCCACACGCATGTGGCGTGCCGTGACCGTGCACGCCCACCAGCCAACTGCAATGCTGGCAGCAATCAGCCAGCCCATTTGTGCCGGGGTCAGCCACAGCTGCAGCACCAAAAAGGCCAGCCAGGCCCAGAGTGTGCCAATGGTGCCCGGTGCGATACGGCCCAGACCCGAGCCAAAACCCAGCGCAATCAGGTGCGCCGGGTGTGCCAGCATGAAGCGCACGGTGGGGCGAACGGGTGTGGTGGGGCGTGCCTGAGCGGACGATACACGCGCAGTGCCCTCAGATTCCGTGAAGCGCTTGGGCTGCACGTCGGTAATTGGTTCCATGGGGTAATTGTAGAAGTCGCCCTGAGGAGTGGCTCAGGCGAAGTGGTCAAACGAGGCAAAACGCAGCGGCAACTGCTGGCCGCCGGGGGCCAGCACGCGGATGCCGCGCACGGCTTCGATACGGCCAATACAGGTGACGGCAACGCCCGCCTGGGCTGCGGCTTCGCGCACAGCAGCCTGCGCGCTGGAGGGGGCAGTGAAGCACAGTTCGTAATCGTCTCCACCGGCCAGAGTGCAGGCATCGATGCGGCTCATGGCCAGTGCGGCCATCATGGGGTGGCGGCGTGCCTGAAGCAGGCTGCGGGTGATATTGGCATCAATGCAAGCGCCAACCTGGCTGGCTTCCAGGATGTGATTCAAATCGCCCAGCAGGCCATCGCTGAGGTCCAGACAACTGCTGGCAATGCCGCGCAGCGCAATACCCAAGGCAACGCGGGGCGTGGGTTGCTCCAGCCGCTGGCGGGCCTGTGCCAAAACAACAGGTGGCAAGGCGTGCTGGCGCAGCAATGCATCCAAAGCGATGCGCGCATCGCCCAGCGTGCCACTGACCCAGATGTCGTCACCGACCTGGGCACCGCTGCGCAGCAAAGCCTGGCCCGTGGGCACTTCACCAAAAACCGTGATACAGATGTTGAGCGGGCCTTGGGTGGTGTCGCCGCCGACCAGTTCGCAGTCGTGCTGATTGGCCAGGGCAAACAGACCATCGGAAAAGGCCTGGCACCAGTTGGTATCTGCACGTGGCAGAGACAACGCCAAAGTGAAGGCCAGTGGCTTGGCCCCGCAGGCGGCCAGATCGCTGAGGTTGACGGCCAGTGCCTTGTGGCCCAGCAGCTGGGGGTTGACGTCCGCAAAGAAGTGGCGGCCTTCGACCAGCATGTCGCTGGAGACCGCCAGTTGCATGCCTGCAGCAGGCGCCAGTAGCGCGCAGTCGTCGCCCACGCCCAGAGGGGAGCGGCGCACTGGGCGCTGAAAGAATTTGCGGATGAGTTCGAATTCGCCCATGATAAAAAAGTAGCTGTTAGCGCTTGTGTTTAAAGCATTTCAGATACAAATGATGCTGAAGTGGCTGTTTTGCAAGCGCTGGCAGCTATGCTTTTTAAAAGTCTAGATGGCTTCTCCACGAAAGCGGCGCGAAGCTTGCCGGGTCACTTCACCCAGCAATTGCTCCTTGGCTTGTCGCTCTCGCAGCCAACGTGCGTCATTGTGACCGGTTAAGACGTCATTGCGTAGCATTTGCAGTGCAGGCGCAGCACCGTGGCGTGCGGCGTGCTGTGTGATCTGCTCAATGGTTTGCAAGATGTGCTCAGACAGCGGCATGTGCTGGCCCGTGCCGGGGTCGACATACACGGCATCCAGGCCAAAGCGGCAAGCCTGAAAGCGGTTGTAGGTGTACACCAGATAGTCGTCTTCACAGGGCGTGAAGGGCTGGGTGTCAACAAACCACGCAGCCAGCGCCTGCACGTAACCTGCCAGTGCGGCTGCGCGCTCGATGGTCAGCGGAGTGTCGCACACGCGGATTTCAATGGTGCCGAACTCGGGCTTGGGGCGAATGTCCCAGTAAAAGTCCTTCATGCTTTTGACCACACCGGTGGCGGTCATCTTGTCAAAGTAAGCCTCAAACTCTTTCCACGTCAGTACGCAGGGCGCACGACCCGACAGAGGAAAAGCGAACACCGAGTTCAGCCGCGCCGAGTCAAAGGCCGTGTCCTGCCCCTGCACATAGGGGCTGGAGGCCGACAGCGCAATGAAGTGCGGGATGTAGCGCGACATGCGGTGCAGCATGAGCAGGGCTGCATCGGCATCGGGGCATCCAATGTGGATGTGCTGGCCAAAAATGGTGAATTGTTTGGTCAGGTAGCCGTACAGCGCAGACAGCTCATGAAAGCGGGCCTTGTCGTAAATACGCTGCTGGTGCCATTGCTGGAAGGGATGGGTGCCCCCACCGACCACGGCAATGTTGAGCTTGTCGGCACTTTTGACCAGGGCATCGCGGATGGGCGTGAGCTGACCGAGCACCTCGGCGGCACTGTGGCAGATGCCGGTAGAGATTTCGATCATGCTGCTCGTCATCTCGGGCACCACGCTGCCGGGCAGGGCGTGCTTGTCCATCAGGCGCAGCATGTCGGTGGCGTAGGGCGCCAGATCGTAGTCGTGCGTGTTGACTAGTTGCAGCTCCAACTCCACGCCCAGGGTCAGGGGCTCGGACTGCTGAAAGGCTTCTAAAGGCATCTTCAGTTTCCTGTGTTGGTGGTATTGGTGGTGTTGCTAGAGGGCGAGATGTGCGCCGGAACAGCGCTTTCACCCGCGCGGCGCAGTGCAATGGTGGCCAGCACAGCGCCCAGCAACTCCAGCAACAAAATGGCGGGCAGGGCTGTGCCTGCGATGGCCTGTGCTGCCTCGGGCGCAGCTTGCGCAAATTGCGAAGTAATCAGCAGCGCCACCGCAGACATGGGTGCCATGGCACAGGCTACCCATACAGCCTGGCGCCAGCTGGCGCCTGAGCCAATGTTGCCCAGCCCCACGCCGATGGCTTTGGACAGCAGTCGCGCCACCACCAAAGCCAGTACCGTCAGGGCCACAGCACCGCTCCACGAAGCCTGTGCAGCCACGGTAGAGACCAGCACAAACATCAGCATGGTGAGCAGCGATGAGGCTGTGCCCAGCTGGCGTGGCCATGCCCAGGGGCGCTGGTGCAGTTGCTTGAGCAGCATGCCGCCCAGCAGCGCGGCCAGCGGGGCTGAGCCACCCAGATGGGCCGCAAGGGCCGTGGCTGCGGCAATCAAGGCCAGCATCAGGATGGAAGTGTTCTCACTGCTTGGGTTCATCAGCCGCAGTGCCAGACGCATTGCCAAGCACAGCAGCGCCGCTACCGCGACAGACACGCCCAGCACCACCAGTACCGGGGTAATGTCGTGCCACAGCGATGCGGAGGGACGGGCGAAGATTTCGGCTTTGGCACTGCCCAGAGTCAGTGCATAGAGCGTGGACAGCGTAGCCAGCGCCATGGCGCGGTCAGTCACGGGGCCCACTGCGCGAGTGTCGTTGATAACACGTGCCAGCACGACGGGCGAAGCCGCCATGGCAATCAAGGCCAGCGGTGTGGCTGTTGCGGCAGGTATGTTCAGCCAGATCAGTGTGTAGTAAACCGCCAGATAGGTCAGCGCTGCCTCTGCCAGGCTTTGCACCAGCACCATGGGGTTGTGGCGAAACCAGCGCAGCGTAATGCGGCCACCGCATTCAAATAGCACGATAGCCACACCCAGCTCCAGCAGGAACAGCGCAGGGCCTTGCAGTGGCCACACCGTGGCGCTGAAGCCCAGCAGCCCAGCCAGCGTGCCCACCACGGCATAGCCCAAGACTTTGGGCATTTGCAGGTGGCGTTGAAATAAGTAGCCTACGAGCGAGGCCAGGGCCAGTAGTAAAGACCATTGCAGGGTGTCAAACCCCGCAGAAGGTTTGAGCCATTGGGCCCAGAAGCTTGGATCTTGGATCATGCATTCATCCTTGTCGGTGTCTCCTTGAGAGGAAGCAGCGCCAGCGCTGAATGGGACCGTTTGAGCCGATCAAGGCTTGAAGAAACTCAAAGGTCGTTTGCGCAGGCGATGGCGGATGGCAGCGTAGATGCGCGAGCGCTCTACACCGGTGACGTTTTGGGCGCGCAATGCCATGCGAAATGCCAAGTAAAAACTTACCAGCACGTTGATGGCTCCGTTGAAGGGCAACATCGCCACTGCCCACCAGAAAGCGTCGTCATGGATCATTTCCCAGCCAAAAGTGGCCCCCGCAACGCCCAGCTGGCCTGAAGACAGTGTGACATGTCGCACTTCCAGCCCCAAGCCAAAAAAACCTGCAATCGCTGGTGCCAGGCCCAGCATCAGACCCAGCGAAATGTTGGCTGCAAAGCCAGAAATGTTGTTGCGCCAAAACGTGCCCCAGCGTTTGGCACGCACGCTGCCTAGCACCCGGGTGATGGTGGGGTTGTAGCGCAAGGCCGAGTCCAGGCGGTTGAGTACAAACCAGTTTTCAGCCCAGCCGGCAATCAGGCTGCTCAGAAACAGCAGCACTCCGGTGAAGGCGGCAAACAAGACCGAAGGCCCCAGCAAACTGAGCGAATCCAGGACTTGCGTGGCGTGTGGCTCATCAAGCGGTGGTGTCCCAAAAGCGTACTGATACAGCATGCTCAGGCCCAGTGCGGCCGGGAAGACCACCAGCACGTTGCCCAAAATGGCCGCCACCTGGGTGCGGGTGAGGTTGGCCACCTCATCCACAAAGCCCTCGATGGCACCTTCTTCGTTGATGTTCTTGAGCTTGGCAGCCATGGCCGGTGCGGTCATGGCGGGCTGTTTGGTGGCTACGGTGAAATGCAGCAACTGAATCAGCAAGAAGCTGATGGCGTAGTTAATGCCAGCCCAGAAGCCGCCCCAGAACGCGGAGAAGGTCAGCGCCACCAGTCCAAATTTCACCAAAGTGGTGACAGACATGACCAGGCCGCCCCCGGCTGCGCGGTGCAGCATCTGCAAGTATTCCTTGCCGGTGCGGGTGATGTAGTGCTCGCCGGTTTCAGCGCTGCGCTCGGTCATCTTGGCAGCCAGCAGCGACGAGTTATTGGCAAACAGGGAACGCAGGCTGCGTCGCTCGCGCCCGACGCTGACAAACCCCGCCAGCAGGCGCAGGGCATCTTGCTCAGGCCGTGTGCTGGTCAGGCAATCGAGCAACTGGCGAATGCGCACAATGCGGGTGCGCAACTGGCGCACCCGAAAGACCAGGCCAACGGAGATGCCGTCATCGCCATAGTGGTTGTACACCGTGCCAATGGCTGCGCGGCAGGCATCCAGCCGTTCGCGCAAGCGGCGTTCAGCTTCCAGCAAACGGTCGGGGGTGCGCAGGCCGTGCAGTACCTCGATGCGCAGGCTTTCGACATCTCGAATCAGGTCGTGAAAAGGGCGCTGCTCACGGGCCTCTTCACTCATGCGCAGGCGCAATTCGGGGGCAAAGCCATTGGACAGAATTTGTCCGGCGCAGTAAGTGATGGCATTGAGCAGTGCATGCTGCCAGAAGCTGGCTCCCTGACTGTCTGCGGGGGCGAGCAGGGCTGCAAGGCGCTGCAGCAGTGACTCAGGCAATGCGTTGAGCCAGCGTGCGTCAAACTCGCTGGGCATCGCAATGGAAAAAAGCTCGGATGCGTCGATGGTTTCAGGCGTGCCGGGCAGCAGTTTGCTGCGGATGCGTTCGGACACCTCCGTGATCATCGCTGTGCGGGGCGCGAAACCAAAATCGGCCAGCAAGGTCGTGATGTCTACGCGGTCAATAAAAATCAGCCACCACGCTTGCAGACGTTGCCGTGCGTCGGCATCGTTTTCCATGGCCACAACAAAAGCTTCCACGCGGCCTGTTGCTACCTCAATGGATGGGGCTGCTTCGCGCACCCATTCCAATACGTGAATCAGCCACAGATGTCGCTCGGCAATCTCTGCATGGGGGTCGAGTTCCGCCAGCAGGCGGGGCAGGTCTTGGGCTTTACGGCGCATTCAGTGCAGGGTGCGTGAGGAGGGCTGAGGAATGGTGCTGGATCGGTCGGGCTCAGGGTCTGCCTCGACGTTCAGCGCAAACGGTGCAATCGGGGCATCAAAGGTTTCACCTTCTTCCGTAATGCACACGTAGCGCCCTTGCATGCTGCCTGAATTCGTACGCAATTCACAGCCGCTGCTGTAGCTAAAGCTTTCTCCGGGCTGCAACAAAGGCTGGCGCCCTACAACGCCCAGGCCGTGCACTTCTTGCTGCGCTTGTTGGGCATCGGTGATGAGCCAGTGGCGTGCGATCAGCTGCGCGGCCACCTCACCGGTGTTGGTGACCGTGATCGTGTACGCGAAACGATAGACCCCCTGCTGGGGGATGGACTGCTCCGCCTCGTAGTGGGCGTGCGCTTCAACCTGAAACTCATACATCGGCATGTGGCAATAGTAACTGCGACAATTGACCCTATGAACCCCACGTACCGCATCGCCCCCTCCATCTTGTCTGCCGACTTTGCCCGTCTGGGTGAAGAAGTACGCACTGTCATTGCCTCTGGTGCAGATTGGATCCACTTTGACGTCATGGACAATCATTACGTCCCCAATTTGACCTTTGGTCCCATGATTTGCCAGGCTGTGAAGCCACATGCAGTCACGCCAGACGGCAAGCCTGTGCCCATTGATGTGCACTTGATGGTGCAGCCTGTGGATGAGCTGGCCAGCGCCTTTGCCAAGGCCGGTGCGGACTACATCAGCTTTCACCCTGATGCTTCGGCCCATGTGCACCGCAGCATCCAGAACATCAAGTCCCATGGCGTCAAGGCTGGGCTGACATTCAATCCCGCCACGCCGCTGGATATGCTGGATTGGGTGATTGAAGATCTGGACTTGATCTTGCTGATGAGCGTGAACCCAGGTTTTGGTGGCCAAAGCTTTATTGACAGCACGCTGCGCAAGATTGAAGCAGTGCGCAAGCGCATTGATGCATGCGGCAAAGACATTCGCCTGGAAGTGGATGGCGGTATCAAGGAAAGCAACATCCGCGCGGTGGCCAATGCCGGTGCCGACACATTTGTGGCGGGCAGTGCCATTTTTGGCAAACCCGATTACAAGGCTGTGATCGATCAAATGCGTGCCAATCTGGCAGCTTAAAGGGCTGCTGTCGGCAGACGCCTTCTGCCGTAACGCCTGCCTTGCGGCCTGCTGATGCAGGCCTTTTTTATCAGTGCTTTTGGCTTCTAACGCTTGCTGAGCAAGTGTGAATAGCGATTGAAATTGGATGCGTGCAATGTCAGTGAATGTGACTTTGGGTGGTGCAGAAAAAGTGTGGGCGCTGGAGGCAGCTATTGTGGATCTGGATGGCACCATGGTGGACACCATTGGCGACTTTGCAGAGGCCATCACACGGATGCTGTCCGATTTGCAGCTGCCACTGCTGGCAACGGCAGACATTGAACATATGGTGGGCAAAGGGACCGAGCATTTGCTGCGCTTGGCTCTGGCGGCGGCTCTGGCCAGCGCCGGTCACCCAAAGGATGGACTGGCTGAGGCGGTAGAAACTTTGTTCCCTCAGGCCATGCAGCGCTACATGCACCACTACGTGGCCATCAATGGTCAGCATTCGAGCGTGTACGACGGTGTGGCGCTGGGTTTGCAGGCCTTGAAGAACGCCGGCTTGCGCTTGGCGTGCGTGACCAACAAGCCTTTGGCATTTACAACGCCGTTATTGAACGCCAAGGGGCTGGATAGCTTGTTTGAGGTGGTTTTTGGCGGCGATTCGTTCGAGCGCAAAAAACCCGATCCGCTACCGTTGCTCAAGGCCTGCGAAGCACTGGGAACCAAGCCTGTGCACACCTTGATGATTGGAGACTCCAGCAACGATGCGCAGGCTGGCCGTGCTGCAGGATGTCCGGTGGTGCTGGTCACGTATGGCTACAACCATGGGCAGCCCGTGCACACCGTTGATGCCGATGGTTTTGTCGACAGCATGGCGCAACTGCGAGTGCTTTAAGCACAGGTGCTAGCTGCGCTAACGGTGCATTCGGCGACCCTCAAAAAGTCAGGCCCCTCTGTCGAATGACAGCCTGGGGCTGGTGAGTCATGGCCTCTGGTCAAGCCCCGCAAGCGGGGCCTGACGGTGGGCTTGTTCTAGGCGTCTTCGTGGTGAGGCAGTGCCCGCAAAGTGGGCTTTGCAGAGCGCTGCAGATGGACCATGGGCGATTGCGGTGCGCTGGTGGCTGTGTGTGTGAATGCAGACGGGGCGTAATGCGCCAGCTGGAACACCGAGACAGCCTGCACCAATTGTTCCGCCTGGGTTTGCAGGCTGGATGCGGCAGCCGCACTTTGCTCCACCAAGGCCGCGTTTTGCTGGGTGTTGCGGTCCATTTGCCCCACCGCTTCGCTGACCTGTGTCACGCCCGTACTTTGCTCGGCACTGGCAGCACTGATCTCACCGACGATGTCGTTCACATGGCGAATGGCGGACACCACGTCGGACATCGTAGAGCCCGCACGATCTGCAAGGGTTGAGCCCTGAGTGACGCGCTCCACGCTGGCGGTGATCAGTGTCTTGATTTCTTTGGCTGCCTCAGCGCTGCGCTGTGCCAGGCTGCGCACTTCACTGGCAACCACGGCAAAACCACGGCCTTGCTCGCCTGCGCGTGCGGCCTCTACTGCCGCATTCAAAGCCAGAATGTTGGTCTGGAAGGCGATGCCATCAATCACGCCAATGATGTCTGCAATCCGCTGGCTGGCGTCGTTGATGCCGCGCATGGTGCTGACCACTTCTTCCACTACCTGCCCACCTTGCTGAGCCACTTGGCTGGCGTTGACGGCCAGCTGGTTGGCCTGCCGTGCACTGTCGGCGTTCTGGCGGATTGTGCTGCCCAGCTGTTCCATGGAGGCTGCCGTTTGCTCCAAAGCACTGGCTTGCTCTTCAGTGCGTACGGAAAGGTCATGGTTGCCTTGCGCAATCTCCTGGCTGGCCATGGCGACACGTTCTGCACCGCTGCGTACCCCTTGCACGATGTTGGCAACATTGGCGCGCATGCTCTCCAGCCCATACACCACACTGCTTGTGTTGGTCTGGTCCGCCAAGCTGGTGCTCAGATCCCCTTGGGCCATCTGCTGCGTGATGGCGAGCAAGCGCGCCGGCTCGGCACCCAACTGCTGCAAGATGCTGCGGGAAATGGCCCATCCGGCGACCAGCAGCAGCACGGCAAGCAGCAATGAACCGCCGATGGCCCAGCGCAAGCGCTCAGCAAACGCAGCGTGCACGGTATCGATATAAACGCCGGAGCCAATCACCCAGCCCCAAGGCTGAAAGCCCATGACATAAGAGACTTTCTCGACAGGTGCATCGCTGCCGGGCATGGGCCACATGTAGCGGTGATAGCCAGCGCCCTCTTTTTTAACGATATCGACAAAGTTCACAAACAGCCGCTGGCCTGTTGGATCCTTGTTTTCAGTGAGATCTTGTCCATCCAGCTGGGGACGCACAGGGTGCATCACCATGCGAGGGTGCATGTCATTGATCCAGAAGTACTCACCACCGCTGTAGCGCAGTTTGGAGATGGTCTGCAAAGCACGTTTTTGTGCCTCTTCGTTGGTGATGACTCCCTGGGCTGCCTGCGCTTGGAATTGCTGCAGCAAGCCGTGGGCAATTTCAACGTTCTGGCGGACGGCATTCTGGCGTTCTTGAATCAGCAAGCTGCGCTCTGAAAAGCTCAGGCTCAGTGCCAGACCCAGAATGCTGAGGGTGGCCAAGAGCACCAGCCCGCCCAGCCGGCGAGTGACGGTGATGTTTTGAAGCAGTGGCATGAACTCTCCGGATATGTCTTTATTGTTTATGCATGCCTCACTTTTAGGCACACAGATCAGAAGTGAGGGGGCACTATGTGTTTTTTTGTACAGCGTGGTTTTGCGAAGGAACAAATCACTTCGTAAGAATGTGTGTACAAAAGCAAACAGGCCCCGAAGGGCCTAGACAGAAGGTGCCGACCAGCGGTTGCTTAGTCTGGTGTGGCTGCCAGCAAAGCTTGTTTGAGCTTGGCGTCTGCGGGCTTGGGGCCCAGCCAAATGCCCAGCATGGCCTGGTAAAACTCGGGTTCGTTGAACTGCGCGGGTTCAGGAGTGCCGTTGACGCTGATCACCATGCCCTTGCCCGGTAGCCAGTCCAGGGTGAACTTGTCGCCCGGCTTCAGCTCTTTGTGGCGGTTGAATACCTCGCTCATGCGCATTACGCCGGGGATCAGTTTGGAAAACTGCTGCTTGTCCATGTTGTCTTCCATGCCGTGGGCAAAGAGCTTGCCCAGCTCGGAGGCATTGATGGTGCGCAGCATGTTGACGGTGATCCGTTTGGCACCGGCCATCTTGCCAATTTCTTCCAGAGAAGTGGCTGGTTTTTCCAGATACAACGCCGCAGAGTAGACCTTGAAAATGGCTTTGTAGCGAATGCCCGCACCATTGCGTTGCAGGCTTTGGTTGTTCACTTCCACCATCTTGGGGAGAACAGCCAGTTCAGGCGACTCACTGCTTTGTGCCCAGCCGGGCAATGCCAGCGCGCACAGCGCGGTGCACAGGCCTGCGCATCCCAAGCGAAGCATGCGCAACACAGAGGCGAAATAGGCTGTCAGCATGGTGTCTCCTTGGTTGATGGATTGATTCGCACGTGCGTGCTTTTTTTTGTGTAAGGGATTGTGCTGCGTGGCTCAGCACACGACAACAGCCAGTGCCCCTGTCCTCGGGAAAACCACTTGAGAGATCGCACTGAAAAGCGATGAAAGGCGTTGGCCAGCGTTGCAGCCGCGTCCAGAGCGTTCAAAGGGCGGCAATGCGCTACACTTGCTCGCTATGTTCATTCATCACGTGTTCATCACAGGTTGCGCGGACCGGGGGGCCTGGCCCTGGCGTAAGCCTGCATTAATGACCGTTTAAAGCGCTCCATTGCGGGCGCACCCTTGTCCGCCACTGCTGCGGACGGTTTGAGTGAATTGCACGCCTGCCCTTTCGACTTGGGCGCAGTGCGTGCCCCGATTGGGAAGCCTGCTCTGTGATTACAGAACTTGAATTCAAAAGCCTGGCCAGCGAAGGCTACAACCGTATTCCCCTGGTGACCGAGGCGTTTGCTGACCTTGAAACCCCGCTGTCGCTGTACCTCAAGCTGGCGCATGCCAGCGGTAACGGCAAATACAGCTTCTTGCTGGAGTCGGTGGTGGGTGGTGAGCGTTTTGGCCGCTACAGCTTTATTGGCTTGCCCGCGCGCACTTGCTTGCGTGCCAGCGGTTTTGGCGCTGCTGCCAAAACCGAGGTGCTGACCGATGGTGTGGTGGTGGAAAGCCACGCGGGCAATCCGCTGGACTTCATTGCCGCGTACCAGGAGCGCTTCAAGGTGGCACTCAGCCCCGGCTTGCCGCGTTTTTGCGGTGGTCTGGCCGGGTACTTTGGCTATGACGCGGTGCGCTATGTCGAGAAAAAACTCGAAGCCACCTGCCCGCCCGATGCGCTGGGCACGCCCGACATCATGCTGCTGCTGTGCGAAGAGGTGGCGGTGATCGACAACCTCTCGGGCAAGCTGTATTTCATTGTTTATGCCAACCCTGCAGAGGCCGAGGCTTACAGCAAGGCCAAAAAGCGCATGCGCCAGCTCAAGGAGCAGCTGCGCTACTCGGTCAGCGTGCCGCAGATCAAAGGTGGCGACAGCCACCCGGCTGAGCGCAGCTTTGCCAAGGATGACTATCTGGCCGCCGTGGAGCGCGCCAAGGAACTGATTGCTGCGGGCGATTTCATGCAGGTGCAAGTGGGTCAGCGCATTCAAAAACGCTACACCGAATCGCCCTTGAGCCTGTACCGTGCGCTGCGTTCGCTGAATCCGTCGCCGTACATGTATTTCTACAATTTTGGTGATTTTCAGGTGGTGGGCTCCAGCCCCGAAATTCTGGTGCGCCAAGAAAAGACCGATGCGGGCGAACAAATTACCATTCGCCCGCTGGCAGGCACCCGCCCACGCGGTGCCACGCCCGAAAAAGACAAAGCTACCGAGCAGGAGCTGATCACCGACCCCAAAGAGCGCGCCGAGCATGTGATGCTCATTGATCTGGCACGCAACGACATTGGCCGTATTGCCAAGACGGGGACGGTGAAAGTGACGGAAGCCTTTGTGGTGGAGCGCTACAGCCACGTCATGCACATTGTCAGCAACGTGGAAGGTATTTTGCAGGACGGTATGACCAGCATGGACGTGCTCAAGGCCACGTTCCCGGCGGGCACGCTGTCGGGTGCGCCCAAGGTGCATGCCATGGAGATCATTGACCAGCTGGAGCCAACCAAGCGGGGCATTTACGGTGGCGCTGTGGGTTACCTGAGCTTTGCTGGCCACATGGACATGGCGATTGCGATTCGCACCGGCGTGATCAAGGACGGCAATCTGTACGTACAAGCGGCTGCTGGTGTGGTGGCCGACTCCATCCCCGAGATGGAGTGGAGAGAAACTGAACATAAAGCCCGCGCCTTGCTGCGCGCCGCAGAACTGGTGGAGGAAGGTCTGGAATGAGCCGCGCGATCGATAAAGTGAAAAACTGCAGCAACATGCAAGAGGTGCGCGCTGGCGTGAATGCGCTGGACGATATCCTGGTGCCGCTGCTGGTGGAACGCAGTGGCTATATGACCCAGGCGGCCAAGGTCAAGAACAACGAAGACCTGGTGCGTGATGAAGCGCGCATTCAGACCATTGTGGACCGCGTACGGCCCATGGCACAGGCGCAGGGCGGCAACCCCGACCTGATGGAGCGCCTGTACCGCGCCATGATGGAGTGCTACATCGATTACGAACACCAGGAGTTGGCGCGCCTGCGTGCAGCGGGCTTGAAACCCCAGGGAGAGCAGCCATGAAGCTCTTGATGATCGACAACTACGACAGCTTTACCTACAACATCGTCCAGTACTTTGGCGAGCTGGGGGCGCAGGTGATCGTGGTGCGTAACGATGAATCCACGCTGGATGAAGTGGTTGCGCTGGTAGAGCGCGAAGGCGTGCAGCGCATCGTGATTTCGCCTGGCCCGTGCTCGCCGGCGGAGGCCGGTATTTCGGTGGCTGCCATCCAGCACTTTGCGGGCAAGCTGCCGGTGCTGGGCGTGTGCCTGGGGCACCAGAGCATTGGCGCTGCGTTTGGTGGCGACATCATTCGTGCGTGCCAGCAAATGCACGGCAAAACCAGCGTCATCAGCACCGATCAAAAGGGCGTGTTTGCCGATCTGCCCGCGCAGTTCACGGTCAACCGCTACCACTCGCTGGTGATCGACAAGACCACGCTGCCTGACTGCCTGCAAGTGACGGCGACCAGCGAAGACGGTGAAATTCAGGGTGTGCGCCACACCACGCTGGCGGTGGAGGGGGTGCAGTTTCATCCTGAAAGCATCTTGACCGAACACGGTCACGCCATGCTCAAGAACTTTCTGGAGCAGAAATAAACCCGGGCCGCGCTGTACCCAGCAGGCGGCCTTTTGTTTTTAAGAGCGCCTATCGCGCACCAAGGCTTGTTTTCAAAGCAAAAACTATCTGAAAACAAGTGTGGGTAAGCGCTGGTAGCTTCTACAGGCATAGCAAAGGATACCCAGCCATGAGCACTTTCACCCCGCAAGAAGCGCTGCAACGCACGATTGAGCACCGCGAAATTTTTCACGACGAAATGCTGGCCTTGATGCGCACCATCATGCGCGGCGAACTCTCGCCCGTGATGACGGCGGCCATCGTCACCGGTTTGCGCGTGAAGAAGGAAACCATTGGCGAAATTGCCGCTGCCGCACAGGTGATGCGCGAATTTTCTAACCAGGTACATGTGCACGACAAAACACATCTGGTGGACATTGTGGGCACTGGCGGTGATGGTGCCAACACGTTCAACATCTCTACATGCTCTACCTTTGTGATTGCGGCGGCGGGCGGCAAGGTCAGCAAGCACGGCGGGCGCAGCGTGAGCAGCAAATCGGGCAGCGCCGACGTGATGGAAGCACTGGGTGTGAACATCAATCTGCAGCCAGTGCAGATTGCCGATTGCATCCGCGACATGGGCATTGGTTTCATGTTTGCGCCCAACCACCACCCGGCGATGAAAAACGTGGCCCCCGTGCGCAAAGAGCTGGGCGTGCGCACCATCTTCAACATCCTCGGACCACTGACCAACCCTGCGGGCGCACCCAACATTCTGATGGGCGTGTTCCACGAAGATCTGGTGGGTATTCAGGTGCGTGCGCTGCAGCGCCTGGGTGCCGAGCATGCACTGGTGGTGTATGGGCGCGACGGGCTGGATGAAATCAGCCTGGGCGCGGGCACGCTGGTGGGAGAGCTCAAAGAAGGTGTGGTGCGTGAATACGAAATCCACCCCGAAGACTTTGGCCTGCGCATGGTGGGTACACGTGCGCTGAAGGTGGAAACCCCCGAGGAATCCAAAGCCATGCTGATGGGCGTGCTGCAGGGCGAACAAGGCCCGGCGCGCGACATCGTCTGCCTGAATGCGGGCGCTGCGCTGTATGCCGCCAACGTGGCCAGCAGCATTGCCGATGGCCTGCAGCGCGCGCAAGCCGCCATTGATAGCGGCGCGGCGCTGAACAAACTCAATGAACTGGTGGCCTATACCAGCCAGCGCACGGCGTAAATACGCTGACGCTGACAATAGTCCCCATGGCTGCGCCCCGCTGCGCAGCGACTGAACAGAAAGAAAACCATGTCCGACATTCTCCAAAAAATTTGCGAAGTCAAAGTGCAGGAAGTGGCCGCAGCCCAGCGTGCGATTGCGTTTGCCGAAATGCGCCGTGATGCCGAAAGCCGCATCTCCACCCGTGACTTCGTTGGCGCGCTGCGCGCCAAAATCGCCAAAGGACAGGCCGGGGTGATTGCCGAAGTGAAGAAGGCCAGCCCCAGTAAGGGCGTGATCCGTGCCGACTTTGACCCCGCTGACATTGCCCAGAGCTACATGGTGGGCAACGGCAAGATCAGCGCGGCCTGCCTGTCGGTGCTGACTGATCGCCAGTTCTTTCAGGGCCAGCCCGATTACCTCAAGCAAGCACGTGCCAGCACGCTGCTGCCGGTGCTGCGCAAGGACTTCATGATCGACCCTTACCAGATCTATGAATCGCGTGTCATGGGTGCCGATTGCGTGCTGCTGATTGCCGCGTGTCTGGACGATGCACAGATGGCCGAGATGGAGCAGATTGCCTACAGCCTGGACATGGCGGTGCTTGTGGAAGTGCACGACGGCAAAGAGCTGGAGCGTGCGCTCAAGCTCAAGACACCTTTGGTGGGCATCAACAACCGCAATCTGCGCACGTTTGAAGTCGACATTCAAACCTCCATCACGCTCAAGCAGGAGGTGCCTGCAGACCGTTTGCTGGTGACCGAATCGGGCATCCTGACGCAAGACGACGTGCAGCGTCTGCGCGGTGCAGGCATTGATGCCTTCCTAGTGGGCGAAGCCTTCATGCGCGCACCCGAGCCCGGCGAGGCGCTGGCCAAGCTGTTTGCGTAGCACTGGATGCGCTGGCGATGCAGCCCCCACAGGCTGGCGCGCCACGATGGCAAGGCAAGTGTTGATGCTCTGTGTTTGTGAGCTGATTGCGCTTGCCTTTGTTTGTTTTCGAATAGAAATTGAATTGAAATGACCGAATCACCAGCGCAAGCTGCTACCCAATTGATGAGCGCAGACCCTGCTGGCTGGATGGTGGCAGACGGCTGGCGTAGTGCGGTCACAGCGTTCTTTGCCTCGCCCAAGGGGCAGCAGTTGCAGGCCTATCTGCAGCAGCGCCTGCAGGCGGGTGCGGTGATTTTTCCGCCTCAGCCTCTGCGTGCGCTGGAGCTCACTGCTCCCGAAGATGTGCGCGTGGTTATCTTGGGGCAAGACCCTTACCACGGTCGCGGTCAAGCGGAAGGTCTGGCGTTTTCCGTCGCGCCAGGTGTGCGCCTGCCACCGTCGCTGCTCAACATCTTCAAGGAAATGCAGCGCGACCTGGGAGCGCCTTTTCCACCCATGCCCCAGCCCGGAGGCTCTTTGGTGAAGTGGGCGCAAAACGGGGTGCTGCTGCTCAACACCTGCCTGACGGTGGAAGAGGGCCAAGCCGCCAGCCACAGCAAGCGCGGCTGGGAAGAGCTGACCGATGCGGTCATCCGCCAGGTGGCTGAGCAAGGCCGCCCCACGGTGTTCATGCTCTGGGGGGCCCACGCGCAATCCAAGCTGCCCTTGATTCCCCAAGATCGCGGCCATCTGGTGCTGATGAGCAACCACCCATCTCCCCTGTCTGCACTGCGCCCGCCGGTGCCGTTCATTGGCAACCACCATTTCAGTCAGGCCAAGGCCTTTCGTGAGCAACACGGGTATTGAGCGAGCATGTCTTCTTCACCCTATATCTTTGGCCGTATCCCCAAACTGCCACCCAAGTACGCCTTGATCGTCATGCCCTTCTTCATGTCTGGCCTGATGTCCGGAATCATCTGCATGGTCAACTTGGTGCGCGCCATGGGCTGGACCACGCAAGTGCTGCGCGCATGGCCGGGCACCTGGCTGTTGGCGTGGGCCGTGGCTTTCCCGACGGTGCTGCTGGTGATCCCGCTGGTCAAGCGCATCACCACGAAGCTGGTGCGCCTGCCTTAACTGCGGCCCACTTCACTCAGGGTAAGTGCGCGGCAACTTAGCCTTTACCACGCACGCTCAGCCAGATGCTGAACAAGCCGCAGCCCATGATGATGGCCATGCCCACTAGGGACATGCCATCGGGTTTCTGGCCAAAGAACAGCCAGCCCATGGCCATGGCAAAGCCTATCTGGCTGTACAAAAAAGGTGAGACAACCGAAGGTGTGGCAAAGGTAAAGGCTTGCAGCAGCAGCAGGTGGCCAATGCCGCTGCACAGCCCCATGACCGCCACGGCCAGCCAGATGTGCCACTGGGCAATGGGCTCCCAGATCCATGGAATCAGTGGCGCAGTAGCAATCACGGGCAGCCATGTGGTGTACAGCTGCGTGGTGGTGGGGCGCTCTAACCGGGCCAGGCGGCTGCCCAGCAACTGGTAGGTGGTGCCACATAGCAGCACGCCCACCGGGGCCAGCGCCATCCAGCCCAGTGGCATGCCATCTTGCTCGGGCCGCACGATGGCGATCACGGCGAGCAGGCCAATCACCAGCAAGACCCAGCGTGCAGCACTGACCTTTTCATCAAACAGCAGGGCCGAGGCCACCACGATCAGCAGCGGCCCTGCCGACCAGACTGCCGTGAAGTTGGCCAGCGGCATGTTCTGGATGCAATAGAAGGCAAAGACGGTGGTCATGACCCCGCTGAGGGCGCGGTCGATCTGGAATTTGGGGTGTGTCGTGCGAAGCGCATGCAGGCCGCGGCGTGGCAGCACCCAGGCGGTGGTCACCACGGCCTGGGCCACAAAGCGCAGCCAGACCACCATCAGCATGGGCAGGTACTGGCCGGTGTATTTGGTGCCGCTGTCCAAAAGTGCAAACAGCGCACATGCGGTGACGGTGAGCGCAATGCCTGTCAGTGTGGCGCGGACGGGGGAAATGGTGGCCACTGGCCCGATGGAGGACGACATGCTGTCCACCCACTTTCTGCAACAAACGAATGCCGCCTGCAGGGCGACGAAGCCGGGCGCGAAGGGGCTTCGCCAGTTCCGGAAAAGGCCTGCACCAGGCACGCCACGCGCCGCAGATTTTAGTGCGGCTACCGGGTCAATTTCGGCGCTTGCGTGACACGCTGATTCCTGATCTTGGTCAAGCTTGCATGACCATACGCCTTCTGTTGAGAATGATTCTCATACAATATGGCATCTTCGCAATGTTGCTGGTGCCATTGGGGCCAAGGAAAAAGAACATGAACGCTGTATGGACACGCCGCCAAACTCTGGGCGGCCTGGTGTTAGCTTTGACACTGCCTTTTGCTGCTGCGCATGCTGCAAGCACGATCAAGGTAAATGACAACACGGGTGAGGTGCAAATGCCCGTGAAGCCCAAGACGGTGCTCGTGTACGACTATGGCGCGCTGGACATCATCCAGACACTGGGTGGCGATGTGGCGGGCAATCCGCACCAAGCTTTGCCACCTGCTTTGAAGCACTACGCAGATGCCAGCAAGTACGCCAACATTGGCACCTTGTTTGAGCCTGACTACGAGAAGGTGAAAGCCCTCAAGCCCGATTTGATCATTGCAGGCAATCGCTCGTTGCCCAAGATTGATGAGCTCAAGAAGTTCGCACCTGTGCTGGACATCACGATTGATAACCAAAATCAGATGGCCCACGTGTACCGCAACATCCGCAGCATTGCGGCCATTTACGGGGTGCCTGAAAAGGGTGAGCAGCAGATCAAAGAGATTGACGCAGGTATTGCCGACGTCAAGGCCAAGGCTGCCAACAAGGGTGGTGCGCTGTTCCTGATGACGAATGGAGGCAAGCTCAGTGCTTACGGCCCTGGCTCGCGTTTTGACATGCTGTATTCGGTGTTCGGCGTGAACCCCATAAAGGACAAGATTGAAGTGTCCAAGCATGGCCAGGCAGTGTCGTTTGAATACCTGCTCAAGACCAATCCTGACTATCTGCTGGTGCTTGACCGTGATGCCGCGATTGGCAACGACGGCCAGGCTGCACAAAAGCTGCTGGACAATAAGCTGGTGCATGCCACCAAGGCATGGCGCAACAAGCAGGTGGTCTATCTGAATGCAGCCAACTGGTACACGATGTCCAACGCCAGCCCTACAGCGTTGAAAGAGAATTTGAAACAATTGGCAGATGCTTTCTCCAAGTAAACAAACACCCGCTGGTCGCGTAGCGCTGGCGTGGACAGGGGCCCTTGTGGCCCTTTTTGCATTGGCGCTGTGGAGTTTGTCGGTGGGCGTGAGCGATGTGTCTTGGGACACCCTGTGGAGCGACAGCGACGACGACATGGTGGCCCAGGTGCTGATGTATTCGCGCGTACCACGCACGCTGGCGCTGATGCTGGCAGGCAGTGCCATGGCGGTGGCGGGCCTGCTCATGCAGATGCTGGCGCGCAACCATTTTGTGGAGCCATCCACCATGGGCACCGTAGAGTCGGCCACGCTGGGCATGCTGTTTTGCATGCTGTGGGCGCCAGATCTGCCGGTGTTTGCCAAGATGGGGGTATCTGCTGCCACGGCCATGGCGGGCACGGCACTGTTTTTGGCGGTGCTTGCGCGCATACGCCTGCGCTCGGCATGGATCGTGCCGCTGGTGGGTTTGATTTTGGCTGGGGTGATTGAGGCGGGCACCACCTTTATCGCCTACCAGCACGACATGATTCAGTCGCTGCGGGCCTTTTCCAATGGCGACTTTTCGGTGGTGATCGAAGGCCGCTATGAAATGCTCTGGCTGTCGCTGGGCATGACGGCGCTGGCATGCCTGGCTGCCGACCGTTTTACGGTGGCGGGCCTGGGCGAATCGTTTGCCACCAATCTGGGGCTGAACTACAAGCGGCTGGTGCTTCAGGGCTTGATCGTGGTGTCAGTAGTGACAGCCTGCATTGTGGTGACCGTGGGGTCGATCCCTTTTGTGGGTCTGATCATTCCCAACGTGGTGCGCCTGATGGTGGGCGACAACGTGCGCCGCAGCGTGCTGTGGGTGGCTACTGCGGGGGCTGCGCTGACGCTGGTGTGCGACCTGTTTGGCCGTCTCATCATTGCGCCCTATGAGGTGCCCGTGGGCACGGTGATGGGTGTGGTGGGCAGTGCCTTGTTCTTGGTGATTTTGTTGCGCCGTCGTGCGAAGCAGGGGTAGGCATGGCGCAAAATTTGTATGTGGCCGCACAGCCCGCCAGAGGGTGGGAGCGGCGCAGTGTGCGTCTGGCAACGCTGGCTGTCATGGCGGTGCTGGCGGTGCTGGCGTTCATGACGCTGGGGGTAGAGGCAGACTGGGCGTTTGTGCTGCAGCACCGTGGCACCAAGGTGGTAACGATGGTAATCGTGGCCTGCGCGCTGGGCATGTCCACCGTGGTGTTTCAGACCGTGACGCACAACACCATCCTGACACCTGCGGTGATGGGGCTGGATGCGCTGTATCTGTTTTTGCAGGCGGTGCTGGTGCTGGTGCTGGGCTCTGTTGGCGTGGTGGGCATGGGCGTGCTACCCAAATTTGCGATGGAGATCGCATTGATGGTGACCCTGAGCGTGGCGCTGATGCGCTGGCTGTTCACCGGCCATACCAGCAGCCTGCATTTGATGCTGCTGGTGGGCATGGTCATGGGCATTTTGTTTCGCAGCATGACCAGCTTTGCGATGCGCATGATTGATCCCAATGAGTTCGCCACGCTGCAAGACCGCATGTTTGCCAACTTCAACACCATCCACACGCAATTGCTGTGGCCTTCGCTGGCGTTGCTGGTGCTGGGGGCACTTTATTTCTGGCGTCAACGCCATGTGCTGGATGTGCTGGCGCTGGGGCGTGATGCAGCGGTGAATCTGGGCATCAACTACCAGCCGCAGGTGCTGCGCTTGCTGGTGGTGATGTGCGCCATGGTGGCCATCTCCACCGCGCTGGTCGGGCCGGTGACTTTCTTTGGCCTGCTGGTAGCCAACATGGCCTACCAGTGGATGGGCACACGCCGCCACCAGTGGGTACTGCCCGCCGTGGTGCTATGGGGCTGTGTGCTGCTGCTGGCGGGGCAGGTGGTGCTGGAGCGGGTGCTGGGCTTTAACTCGGCCTTGTCGGTGGTGGTGGAGTTTGTTGGCGGGTTGGTGTTTATCTACCTGCTGATGCGCAAAGGTAAACAATGATCGAAACACGTGACGTGGTGAAAACCCACGGCAAGACCACGGTGCTGCACGCGGTGAGCGTGCAAATCCCTGACCAGCAATTCACCGCCATCATTGGCCCCAACGGTGCGGGGAAAAGTACCTTGCTGTCGATGGTCAGCCGCCTGGCACCCATGACGGCTGGCACAGCCACGGTGGGCGGGCTGGATGTGGCCACCACCGCCAGCGACGCGCTGGCCAAGGTGATGGCCATCTTGCGCCAGGATAACCAGTCTGCGCTGCGCCTGACGGTGCGCGATCTGGTGGGCTTTGGCCGTTTTCCGCACAGCAAGGGCCGCATGACGCCTGAGGACGTGCGCCATGTGGATGAGGCGCTGGATTTTCTGCAACTCAACGCGCTGGCAGACCGCTATCTGGATGAACTCTCGGGTGGCCAGCGCCAGCGTGCCTACATCGCCATGGTGCTGTGTCAGGACACCCCGTACATCTTGCTGGACGAGCCACTCAACAACCTAGACATGGCACACGCGGCCAGCATGATGAAGCTGCTGCGCCGCATGGTGCAAGAGCGCGGAAAAACGGTGGTGGTGGTGCTGCACGACATCAACTTTGCCAGCTGCTATGCCGACCACATCATCGCCATGAAAGACGGCCATGTGGCGTATGAGGGTGGCCCGCTGCTGGTGGTGCGTGATGAGGTGCTGAGCGCGCTGTACGGCATGGATGTGACGGTGCACGAAATTCAAGGCCAGCGGCTGTGCCACTACTTTGCGTAACGGCGGTTTAATAAAAAAATAGCGCGGCTGGTGCTTGCAAGGACGCTGGGAAGTACAGCGCTTCAAGGTGTTTTTGTACAAAGCGCTGGCTGTGCGAATGCAGGCAGCCATGGCTTTGAAAACATCTTTGCACGTTGGCAATCTTGGGCATGAACCATGTCTTCACCAGCGTGCATGCCAAGTGCGCTGCGGGCATCTGCAGCCGGCATGTGTTGGCGCTGAAAAATACTTCTCAGGCTGACGCCAGCGGTGCTGCAGCCTGCCGAAATGCGCCGCAACCGCAGGCAGCACCGATAGACTTGCTGCATGCACGCCGATTCGCTTTCACCCCCCGCTTTTCATTCCTCTGAACAGACCACGGCCCCGCCAGCGCCTGTGTCGCGGCAAGGCTTGCTTGCCATGGGCTTGCTGCAAGGCCTGGCGCTGTATGTGCTGATGCAGTGGATGCGGGGCGGCGATGGTGTGGCTGATCGATCCTGGCTGGTGCTGTGGACGCTGCTCATCGCGCTGCCCCCACTGTTCATGGGCATGGCGGTCACCCGTTGGCGTCACGCTGCGCTGTGGGCTGGTGGTGCCGTGATGGCGGCGGTAGTGTTGGCCATGGGGGGCTGGGCCGTCTGGCGCAGCCTGCACAGTGAAGCTGGGTATGAAGGCACGCTGGTGCGGCTGGTGGGCGCCATCACGCTGTGGTGGTTTGTGGCGCTGGCATGGTTTCAAGCCCGTCTGGAGCAAGGCAGCTGGCGCATTCCTTATGCGCGACTGTTTGTCCATGCCTGGAACAACGCGCTGGTGCTGGCCCTGGCCAGCCTGTGCGTGCAGCTGATCTGGGGCGTGCTGTGGCTGTGGGCCGGGCTGTTTGCGCTGGTGGGGGTGAAATGGTTTGCCACGTTATTCAGCCAGCTGTGGTTTGTGCTGCCCGCCACCGGGCTGGCCGCAGGCCTGGGCTTGTGGATGGCCCGCACACAAGAGCGCCCCATTCAAATGGCGCGCCAGGTGTTGCTGGCGCTGGGGCGCTTGTTGCTGCCGCTGATGGCCTGGGTGCTGGTGCTGTTTGTGGTCATGCTGCTCTTTACCGGCGTTGAAAAATTGTGGGCCACACGGTTTGCTGCCGCATTGCTGATGTGTGTGTTGCTGACCCACCTGTGGCTGGTGAATGCGGTCTACCAAGATGGCGCTGCGCTGCAAGGGCCGTACCCGCGCTGGGTGCTGCATCTGGTGCATGCCAGCCTGCTGGCCATGCCTGTGCTGGCAACACTGGCGGGCGTGGCTGTGGGGCTGCGGGTGGCGCAATACGGCTGGACCGCTGATCGCTTGTGGGCGGCGGCAGGCAGTGGCGTGCTGTGGCTGTATGCCGCGGGCTACGCCTGGGCCGCCATTCACAACAGGCGCACCGCCGTGCAGGGTGGGCAGTGGCTGTCTGCGGTCAGCGGGGTGAATCGCGGCATGTCGCTGCTGGTGCTGGCGCTGCTGCTGGCCTTGCAGACACCGCTGCTGGACCCTGATCGCCTCAGCGCGCGCAGCCAGCTGGCGCAACTGGTTTCTGGGGCGCAGACCATCACCCCAGAGCGCCTGAAATCCTTGAAATTTGACCATGGCCCTTATGGCGCTGCGGCACTGTCAGAGCTGGCCCAGGCACCGACTGCCCAGCAGGTAGAGGTGAAGGCATGGATTGAGAGCATTGCGGGCAGTGCAACCCGTGCAGATGCCGTGCTGGAGCGCGAAGACGAGGGCGAGGTGGTGGATGTGTCTACTGCCCAGAAACGCCTTCCCACGGTGGCGGGCGATGTACCCGCAGCCGATTGGTGGCTGTGGCTGCAGGCGCAAACGCGCAGCCAGTATTGGGCCTCGTCTTGCGTGAGTGAGGATGCAGACTGCGTGCTGGTGGGCGGTGATTGGGATAAAGATGGCCAGACCGACTATCTGCTGTGCAATGTGGGCTCGTCTTCACCGCGCTGCCAGCTGACGGCGCGTGAAGCCAGCACACGCGCAGACGCGCCGGGTGCGTGGCGTGATGAGGGCCGCGTGCAGTGGCCTTACATGGCCGATGCGCACCAGCGAGGCAGTCTGAGTGAAGCGTTGCGCAGCGGGCAGGTGCAAACGCTGCCACCCCGCTGGCCGCAATGGCAGGTACAGGTGCAAGACGCTGAGCAAAACGTGACGCCGGCTGTGGGCCAGCAAGAGACGACGCGTTGATCTTCATAAAAAAGAGCTGCTAGCGCATATGCATAAACGTTTTCAAAGTGTTTTAGCTTTGAAAAGTCCTACTGGTATGCGTTAGAAGCTCATTTTTTAATGATCTGCCGCATTAACGGCGGCGTTCCAGTAGCATCGAGTCGCCATAGCTGAAGAAGCGGTAATCGTTGGCAATGGCGTGTTGGTACACATCCATGATGTGCTTGTAGCCCGCCAGCGCGCTCACCAGCATCATCAGCGTGCTTTTTGGCAGGTGAAAGTTGGTGATCAGCGCATCCACCACGCGGAACTCAAACCCCGGGGTAATGAAGATGTTGGTGTCGCCTGAAATCTGGCCAGAGCGTGCCCATGATTCGAGTGTGCGCACGCTGGTCGTGCCCACCGCAATGATGCGGCCACGGCGCTGGCGGCAGCGCTCCAGCGCAGCCAGTGTGGGCAACGGAACGTTGTACCACTCGGTGTGCATCTGGTGCTCGGCCAGGTTTTCAGTTTTGACCGGCTGGAAGGTGCCTGCACCCACATGCAGCGTGACGGCTGCGGTCTCTACGCCTTTCGCTTTGAGCGCAGCCAGCACCTTCTCGTCAAAGTGCAGCGCTGCCGTGGGCGCAGCCACGGCACCGGGGTGGCTGGCAAACACCGTCTGGTAGCGCTCGGTGTCTTCGGCTTCATCGGGGTCCACCTCGGCGTTCTGGTTGCGCGCAATGTAGGGTGGCAGGGGCAGGTGGCCAAACTGGTCCATCAGCTCCCACGGGGTTTCGCCTTTGGCACCTTGCAGGGCAAAGCGGAACAAGGGGCCGTTTTCATCAGGCCAGCGGCCCAGCAGTACCGCATCAAAACCACCGTTTTTGATGCCACCGCACAGGTGCACACGGGCACCGGGCAACGGTTTTTTGCTGACCTTCATGTGCGCCACAACTTCGTTGCCCTGCAGCACGCGTTCAATCAGCAGCTCCAGCTTGCCGCCGCTGGCTTTTTCACCAAATACGCGGGCCTTGACCACCTTGGTGTCGTTGAACACCAGCAGGTCGCCTTCGCGCAGCAAATCGGGCAGTTCTTTGAAAATGCGATCCACCAGCTCCGGCGCCCGCGCATCCAGCAGGCGCGAGGCACTGCGTTCGGCAGTCGGGTGCTGGGCAATCAGGTGCTCTGGGAGAACAAAGTCGAAATCACTGAGGGTATGAGCGCGGGGGCTGAGAGACATGCGTGTTCTTGAGGGCTGAACAAGCCCGTTCCAAGGTGAAGACAAAAGAGGTAATTCTCGCAAATCTGGACGCTGTGGCGTCGCTGCAGCCCAACAAAGTCCCTGATGGCTTTGGGTAAGCCCTTGGTTGTAAGGGGTGCATCCTTTGATGCGTATCACGAACGCCGTTGAAATCGTCCTTACACTGACTTACATATTTTTTACTATGTGATCGGGTTGGTATGGATACCACTTTTGTATGGGACCAGCATTTCGTGACGGATCTCGAGTCCGTAGACGAGCAGCACCATGCCTTGGTGGATCTGTTCAACGAACTGAGCCGGGGCCTTTTCTCCAAACGCAGTGACCGTGAGGTGGTGCTGGCCGACACCTATGCGCGCTTGCTGTCGTACACCGAGCATCACTTCCAGGAAGAAGAAGAGTTGATGGCTAAATTTGCCGTCGACCCCCGGCACGTCGAGAGCCACCGCAGCATGCACCAGCAATTTGTGGAGCAGGTCATCATGCTGTGGGCGCAGCGCACCACCATGACAGATCCGGCCACCACCCTGGTGGGCTTTCTGACGTCATGGCTGGGTTTGCACATTCTGGGTATCGATCAGTCCATGGCGCGGCAGATCAAGTCCATCCGTGAAGGCATGGGGCCGGCCGACGCCTACGACAAAGAGCGTGGCAATCATGACAACGGCACACAGGCGCTGCTCAAGATGATTGGCAAGCTGTACACCGCGCTGACTGCCCAGAACGCGCAGCTTGCACTGGCCAATCAAACGCTGGAAGCGCGGGTGGCGCGGCGCACGCGGGAGCTGGAAGATGCCAACGCCAGACTGAAGGCACTGTCGTGTACAGATGCTTTGCTGGGCATTGCCAACCGTGCGCACTTCAATGAGCGCTTGGAGCAGACCTGCGCCATTGCACGCCGCAGTGGCCGACCGGTGGGCATGCTGCTGATTGATGTGGACTATTTCAAGCGCTACAACGACCGCTATGGTCACTTGCAAGGGGACTCGTGCTTGCAAGCCGTGGCCAAAGCCATTCAAGGCTGTGCACACCGTGAAACCGATGTGGTGGCGCGGTATGGCGGCGAGGAGTTTGCCGTCATCTTGGCCGACACCGACATGGACGGTGCCTACGCTGTTGCCAAGCGCATGGTGCAGGCAGTACAGGCCCTGGGTCTGGCGCACGACAGCTCTCAGGCTGCGCCGGTAGTGACCATCAGCGCAGGTGCGTGCAGTCTGGTGCCCACAGGTGCTGGCGCCAAGTTGCTGGTGCGCGAGGCCGATCAGGCGCTGTACCGCGCCAAAGGGGCGGGCCGCAATTGCGCCATGAAGCCCGAAACCTCCGAGCTGTCCACATAAATTCAGCCACACAGCGCAGGGCGTCTGGCTGTGCGTTGGTGCGAGGTGCTGAAAGCCTTGACGTGATGGCATGCACAGGCCTGGTTGGCCATCTGCTGGTTTCAGGAGATGTTCACGTTTGTTCTTGGCAAAGTAGCAGCGCGCCAGCCAAAACGGTGGGCCACAAGGCCACTGCCAGCTATCGGTACTTTTGAATACTCCGAGTGATCTGGCTTGGCACGGCTGCCGCGTGCATGATGGCCGCCTGATGCGTAAAGCTCAGTCCCAGAGAACGGGTCGCATGGTGCGCACAGGGGCTGCAGACCACAGGTTGTGGCGGTGGTGAGCCACATCACCAGTGCTTGCATGCGGTTTTCCTGCCCTGTACGTGCCTGAAACTGGGGGCTTAAGCTTGTGCACGCTGCCTTGCGTGTTAGCCTTTTCCTCCAAGCCAGCGACTACTCCAACGTTTCAAGATTCATGCCTTCTTCTCCCGCACCGTCCAGCAAAAAAACGGCCCCCAGTGCTGCGCAGCAAGTCATGCACAAGCTGGGTCTGGTGCGTGATATTGATCTGGTCTTGCACCTGCCGCTGCGCTATGAGGATGAAACCAAGATCACCTTGCTGCGCAATGCCCGCGATGGCGATGCGGTGCAGATTGAGGCGACGGTAACGCAGTGTGAAGTGCAACTGCGGCCGCGGCGCATGCTCAAGGTGACGGTGGAAGACGAGACCGGCAGCTGTGTGCTGACCTTCTTTAGTTTTTATCCCTCACAGCAAAAAACCATGGCCGTGGGCACGGTGCTGCGTATTCGGGGGGAGATCAAAGGAGGTTTTTGGGGGCGACAGATGCTGCACCCCGCCTTCAAGGTAGCCGGTGGCGAGCTGCCGCAAGCGTTGACCCCGGTCTATCCCACTGCCGCTGGGCTGCCCCAGCCATATCTGCGCCGTGCCATTGCCAGTGCGCTGCAACGCGTGCAATTGCCTGAAACCTTGCCCCCGGATACGCCACCGCCTGTGATGAGCTACTGGGGTGACAATGGCCTGCAGCCAATGATGGGACTGCGTGAATCGCTGTCTTTCTTGCACCACCCAACGCCCGATGTGGCGCTGGTCACGCTGGAAGACCACAGCCACCCGGCATGGCAGCGGCTGAAGGCCGAAGAACTGCTGGCGCAGCAGTTGTCGCAATACCGCTCCAAACAAGAACGTGCGGCCTTAAAAGCCCCGCGTTTGACGGTGCCTGCACCGCAAGCCGGTTCCCAGACGCTGGTTGAACAGTTTTTGCAGCAGTTGCCATTTGGGCTCACGGGTGCCCAGCAGCGCGTTTGCCGGGAGATTGCCGAAGACATGGCGCGCGCCAGCCCCATGCACCGCCTGCTGCAAGGCGATGTGGGCTCAGGCAAGACCGTGGTGGCAGCCATGTCCGCCATGGTCTGCATTGCCTCTGGCTGGCAGTGCGCCCTGATGGCACCGACCGAAATTTTGGCGGAACAGCACTTTGGCAAGCTGGTGGGGTGGCTTGAGCCGATTCTTGCCCCCTTGGGCAAAAAAGTGGCCTGGCTGTCGGGTGCGCAAAAGAAAAAAGAGCGCACCGCCATGCTGGAGCTGGTGGCCAGTGGCGAAGCCGCCTTGGTGGTGGGTACACATGCGGTCATCCAGGAGCAGGTGCAGTTTCACAGTCTGGCGCTGGCCGTGATTGATGAGCAGCACCGCTTTGGTGTGGCGCAGCGTCTGGCTTTGCGCCAGAAGCTGGCACACAAGGGGCTGGAGCCCCATTTGCTGATGATGAGTGCCACCCCCATTCCGCGTACCTTGGCCATGAGCTACTACGCAGACCTGGATGTATCGGTCATTGATGAGCTGCCGCCGGGGCGCACCCCCATCGTGACAAAGGTGATCTCAGACAGCCGCAAAGACGAGGTGATTGCGCGCATCGGTGCTCAGGTTGCGGCGGGGCGTCAGGTCTACTGGGTGTGCCCGTTGATTGAGGAGAGTGAAACGCTCGATCTGTCCAATGCCACGGCCACCCACGCAGACTTGAGTGAAGCTTTGCCCGGCGTGACCGTGGGCCTGCTGCATTCGCGCATGCCTACTGCAGAGAAAAAGGCCGTGATGGAACTGTTCACCGCGGGCATCATGGGCGTGCTGGTATCCACCACGGTGATTGAGGTGGGGGTGGATGTCCCCAATGCATCGCTGATGGTGATTGAGCATGCCGAGCGCTTTGGGCTGAGTCAGTTGCACCAGTTGCGTGGGCGTGTCGGTCGCGGGGCTGCCGCCTCTGCGTGCGTGCTGCTGTACGCTGTCAATGACAATGGACGTTTATCGGATACCGGCAAGGAACGTTTGCGGGCGATGGCCGAGACCAATGACGGTTTTGAGATTGCGCGCCGCGATTTGGAAATACGCGGGCCGGGTGAGTTTCTGGGTGCCAGGCAGTCTGGCGATGCCATGCTGCGGTTTGCAGATTTGGACAAAGACATTGCCTTGCTGGAGTGGGCGCGAGAATTGGCCCCTGTGATGCTGGCGCAGCACCCCCATTTGGCGGCAACGCACATTCAGCGCTGGCTGGGCGCAAAATCTGAATTCCTCAAGGCGTAGGACAAAAACGGATTTGTTCGCAATAACCGGCAAAGCCCGGGTATTGAACCCCAGACGGACCAAACATTTGTTTACATAAATGCACAATAATTGCTCGATCTTCGATAGGCATACTCAAAAGTCATGACGCTCACAGAACTGAAATACATCGTTGCCGTTGCTCGCGAAAAACACTTTGGCCGTGCGGCGGACGCCTGCTATGTATCGCAGCCCACGTTGTCGGTGGCCATCAAGAAGCTGGAAGAAGAACTGGACGTCAAAATCTTTGAGCGCAGCGCGGGTGAAGTGTCGGTCACGCCGCTGGGTGAATCCATCGTGCGCCAAGCGCAAAGCGTGCTGGAGCAGGCCGCAGAGATCAAGGAGATTGCCAAGCGTGGCAAAGACCCGCTGTCGGGCGTGCTGACCCTGGGTGTGATCTACACCATTGGCCCCTATCTGCTGCCAGAGCTGGTGCGCAACTCCATCAAGATGACGCCCCAAATGCCGCTGATGCTGCAAGAGAACTTCACCGTCAAGCTCCTGGAGATGCTGCGCACGGGTGAAATCGATTGCGCCATCGTGGCTGAGCCATTTCCTGAAACCGGTCTGGCAACAGCGGCACTGTATGACGAGCCCTTTATGGCTGCGGTGCCCAATACCCACCCCCTGGCGAACCAGGAGTCGGTGACGACGACAGAGCTCAAGAACGAGACCATGCTGCTCTTGGGTGCCGGCCACTGCTTTCGTGACCATGTGCTGGAGGTGTGCCCTGAATTTGCACGCTATGCCAGCAACGCCGAAGGCATTCGCCGCACGTTTGAAGGCTCTTCTCTGGAGACCATCAAGCACATGGTGGCTGCAGGCATGGGCGTGACGCTGGTTCCACGCTTGTCTGTCCCCAAAGATGCCCTGGTCACGCAGCGCCGCCGGACTTCCGACGACCCGCACATTCGCTATCTGCCGATTCGCGCAGAAGATGGCCACCCGCCACCAAGCCGCCGCGTGGTGCTGGTGTGGCGTCGCAGCTTTACCCGCTACGAAGCGATTGCCGCCTTGCGCAATGCCGTGTACGCCTGCGAGCTGACCGGCGCTGAGTTGCTGACCTGAAGCGCGTGCCTTGCCATAAGTCATTGACTGACGCGGTTGTGTACACGCGCATGCGCTACAGTAAGAACCACCCAACCCCGAGCAACATCGTGGATGTTGTCCGGTTTTGCATGATCGAGGAGATACATCATGGCTAGAGAAACCAAGAAGCAAACTGTCAAAGCGGCACAAGCATCCGCTGGCATGCCCATCAACATCGGCATCAATGACAAAGACCGCGCCGCCATCGCCAATGGCTTGTCGCGTTTGCTGGCAGACACCTACACGCTGTATCTGACAACGCACAACTTCCACTGGAACGTCACAGGCCCCATGTTCAACACGCTGCACACCATGTTCATGGGGCAGTACACCGAGCTGTGGAATGCCGTAGACCCCGTGGCAGAGCGTATTCGCTCGCTGGGTCACTTTGCGCCCGGTTCTTATGGCCAGTTTGGCAAGCTGACCAGCCTGCCCGATGTGCCCGCAACCCCTCCCAAGGCCATGGACATGATCCGTATCCTGGTGGAAGGCAATGAGGCCGTGGCCCGCACAGCCCGTGAGCTGTTCCCCCTGGCTGACAAGGCCAGCGACGAGCCAACCGCCGACTTGCTGACACAGCGCCTGACCGTGCACGAGCAAAACGCCTGGATGCTGCGCTCGCTGCTGGAAGACTGATATCTGCATTGCGCTGCAGGCACTGATACCAGTACCCACAGCCTGCACAACGCCCGCACACAGCGGGCGTTGTGCTTTTAGCGTGACAATTTGCCCATGACCACTTCCACGCCTACGCAAGCAGCCAAGACTGCACCGCGCTCCAAAATTGCGCTGTACCTAGATCTGATTCGTTTCAACCGCCCTGCGGGCTGGCTGGTGCTGGTCTGGCCCACGCTGGCCGCGTTGTGGGTAGCTGGTGACGGTTTCCCGGGCTGGCACCTGCTGGTGGTTTTTGTGCTGGGCACATTCCTGATGCGCAGCGCAGGCTGCACCATCAATGACATTGCAGACCGTGATTTTGACAAGCACGTCAAACGCACCACACAGCGCCCGATTACGAGTGGGCAAATCAGTGTCAAAGAAGCCGCCATGGTGGGTCTGGGGCTGACCCTGGTGTCTTTTGTGCTGGTGCTCACCACCCGGTGGGAGGCGGTGGCGTGGTCGGTGCCGGCGGTGCTGTTCACCATCCTCTACCCCTTCACCAAGCGTTTTTTTGCAATGCCGCAGGCCTTCTTGGGCATTGCATTCAACTTTGGCATCGTGATTGCGTTTGCGGCGGTCACCGGCAGCGTGGGCTGGACTGCGTGGATCTTGTGGCTGGCCAATATGTTTCTGGTGCTTGCGTACGACACCGAATACGCCATGGTGGACCGCGACGATGACCTCAAGATTGGCATGAAAACCTCGGCCATCACGTTGGGGCGTTTTGACGTGCTGGGCATCATGACCTTCTTTGTGCTGTGTCTGGCTCTGACGATCTGGGCATTGCTGCCCTATGGCCTGGGCTGGCCTTTCTGGCTGGGCATGTCAGCGGCAGCGGCGCAGGTGGTGTGGCACTTCACCCTGATCAAAGACCGCCAGCGTGCAGGTTGCTTTGTGGCTTTCAGCAAGAGCCACTACATCGGCCTGACGATTTTTGCCGGTATTGCGCTGGGGTTTGGCCTGCGTTGACTGCGTAGCGGGCCAAGGTGCAGGTGGCGCAAACGTGCAGGCCTTGCCTGCTCGCCATCTGCAGGCCGTGAACGCCCCGGGGCGTGACCCCCTGTTTGGGTACCCGCACGCGGGTTTGCTTTGAAAGTGGGAAGATGCAACGCAGACAGTGGCTGGGTGCCGCAGCAGGTGCAGCGGCTTTGGTGGTCACGGGAGCACGCATGACAGCAAGCAACAACCTTCCAGACGCCGCAGCGCAGGCCGGTGTCACCGAACTGCACGCCTCAGCCCGCATGCCGGTGCTGTTTGTGGGGCACGGCAGTCCGATGAACGCAATCGAAGACAACGCCTACCGGCAAAGCTGGCAGCAATTGGGCCAGGAGCTGCGGCAGCGCGTAGAGCGGCCACAGCTGGTGCTGTGCATCTCTGCGCACTGGATCACGCAGGGCCAGGGCTCGCTGCTGACCGGCATGGCGCAGCCCAAGACCATCCATGACTTTGGTGGTTTTCCTGAAGAGCTGTTTGCCCAGCAATACCCCGCGCCGGGTGCGCCTGCGGTGGCGCAGCAGCTGGCCCAAGAGCTGCACAACCCCCACAACCAGCAAGCGCTGGGTGTGGATGAGCATGCCTGGGGGCTGGACCACGGCACGTGGAGCGTGCTCAAGCCCATGTTTCCCGATGCGTCTATCCCCGTAGTGCAACTGAGCATGGATTACAGCCGTCCTGCGGCAGAGCACTTTGCCCTGGGCCAGCAATTGCAGCAACTGCGCGAGCGCGGCGTGCTGATTGTGGGCAGTGGCAATGCCGTGCACAACCTGCGTGCCCTGCAGCGCACACAGTCGCCGCTGCAGGCGTACGACTGGGCCATCGAATTTGACCAGATGGTGACCGAGTACGTCGAAAAAGGCGATCTGGCCGGATTGAGCAACTTTCAGCAAATGGGCAGCGTAGCGCAGATGGCGCACCCGACGCATGACCACTATTTACCGCTGTTGTATGCAGCAGGTGCCGTGGGCAGGGGCGAGCGCGCACGGTTTTTTAATGCCGATTTTCAGATGGCGTCGATCTCTATGCGCTCCATGCTCTGGGGCTCGTGATGCTGGTTGCCCAGACCTTGATGCATTGGTGCGTGGGTTGGTCGTACTAAAGCGTTAAAGCACCAAAGCACCGTTTGCGTGGATGCGTTTTTTCACCAACGCTGGCCTGCCATGCGCTGCCCCGTCTGGCAAGGGCTGTGTGCCGTGCAGAAGATGCAAAAAGCCCCGCAACAGCAATGTTTGCGGGGCTTTTTTGGACGGCGCTCAGTAGTGCTTACTTGCCAAATTCTGCGGCCAGTTCCTTGGCGCGGGCTTCGGCCTTGCGCAGGGCAGCGATGAAGTGCTGGGGCAGCTCGGTGTGCTGCATGTGGGTGATGGCGGCGTAGGTGGTGCCGCCCTTGCTGGTGACGCGTTCGCGCAGCACGCTGGCGCTTTCGTCAGAGCGGGCGGCCAGTTCGGTGGCCCCCTGAAAGGTGGCAACGGCCAGCTGGTAGGACTGATCGGCGGTCAAGCCCATGTCCACACCTGCCTGGGTCATGGCTTCCAGAAACAGAAACACATAGGCGGGGCCAGAGCCCGACATGGCGGTCACGGCGTCCAGTTTGTCTTCGGCGTCTACCCATAGAAACTGGCCCGTGCTGCCAATCACACGCTCGATCAGGGCCTGGCCCTGGGTGTTGACTTCAGGGCGGGCAAACAAACCGGTCATGCCCTTGCCCACCAGCGCGGGGGTGTTGGGCATGGCACGCACGATGCGGTGGGTGCCCAGCCACTGTGCAATGCTGTCGGTGGTGATGCCGGCGGCCACACTCAGGTGCAGAGCCTGTGCGGTGTGTGCGGCCACAGGGGCGGCGGCATCTTTGAAGCTTTGGGGTTTGACGGCCCAGACCACCAGATCCTGGCCTGCCAGCGCGGCACTGGCGGTGTGCAGGGCGGTGATGCCAAACTTGGTTTGCAGTGCGGCCCGTGCAGCCTCAAAAGGCTCCACCACGGTGATGTGATCGAGAGGAACGCCACGGCCAATCAGGCCACCAATGATGGCGCTGGCCATGTTGCCGCCACCAATGAAGGCGATGCGGGGAGAAGAAGTCTGATTCATGGCGAAGCTTTCAAAGAATTCTTAAAAATAAGAGCTACTAACGCATGCCAGGTAATGTTTTCAAAGTGTTTTGTATCTGAAAACTCCTGTACATAAGCGCTGATAGCTCTCTTTTTGTTGGTGTGATGCGTTAGTGCGCCGTGGTCTGACGCACGGCGCGCTCCCAGCGCTCCATCAGTTCATCAGCCCGGGATTTGTCCAGCGTGGGCACAAACCGGCGCTCAGCTTTCCACAGCGCCGACAGCTCTTCGGTGCTTTGGTAAACGCCGCTGGACAAGCCCGCCAGATACGCGGCCCCCAGCGCGGTGGTTTCCACGCAAGCGGGGCGCACCACGGGAATGCCCAGCAAGTCCGCCTGAAACTGCATCAGCAGGTTGTTCACGCAGGCACCGCCGTCTACGCGCAACTCACTCACGGCTGCGCCGCCGTTGGCCACCGCATCGCGGCTCATGGCCAGCAGAAGGGCCGCGCTTTGGTAGGCAATCGACTCCAGCGCGGCGCGGGCAATGTGGGCAATAGTGCTGCCGCGAGTCAGGCCGGTGATGGAGCCACGGGCATCGGGTTCCCAGTACGGCGCACCCAGACCCGTAAAGGCCGGCACCAGCATGACGCCGCCGCTGTCGGGAACGCTTTCTGCCAGTTGCTGCACCTGGCCGCTGTGCTCAATGGCCTGCAGGCCGTCGCGCAGCCACTGCACCACGGCGCCGCCCACAAACACGCTGCCTTCCAGCGCAAACTGGGGCGTAGGGCTGGGCTGGGCGGCGCTGGTGGTCAGCAAGCCGTTGGCCGAGGTCTGGAAATGAGCGCCGGTGTGCATCAGCATGAAGCAGCCCGTGCCGTAGGTGTTCTTGGCCATACCCGCTTTGAAACAGGCCTGACCGAACAGCGCGCTTTGCTGGTCACCGGCTACGCCACCGATGTTGATCACGCCGCCCAGCACGTCTTCAGCCGTGTTGCCAAAGTCGGCTGCAGAGGGCAGTACTTCAGGCATCAGGCTGGCAGGAATGCCCAGCAAGGCCAGCAAGTCGGCATCCCACTGGTTGGTGTGCACGTTAAACAGCATGGTGCGGCTGGCGTTGCTCACGTCGGTGACGTGGCGCTTGCCGCCGGTGAGCTGCCAGATCAGCCAGCTGTCTACCGTGCCAAAGGCCAGCTCGCCACGCTCAGCCCCAGCGCGAGCGCTGGGCACGTTGTCCAGCAGCCACTTGAGCTTGGTGCCCGAGAAGTAGGCGTCAATGCGCAGGCCGGTCTTTTGCAAGATGGTGTTGCTGTGGCCCGCCTCGCGCAGTTGCTGGCAGGTGGGCTCGGCGCGGCGGTCTTGCCAGACGATGCCGTGGTGAATGGGCGTGCCCGTCTTGCGGTTCCACACAATCGTGGTTTCGCGCTGGTTGGTAATGCCCACGGAGCGAATGTCGCTGGCTTTCAGGCCTGCTTTGGCCAGCGCTTCTTTGGCCGTGGTCAGCTGTGTGCGCCAGATTTCGTGGGGGTCATGTTCCACCCAGCCCGGACGGGGGTAGATCTGTGGGAGCTCCTGCTGCGCCGAGGCCACGATGCGGCCTTGCGTATCAAACACGATGGAGCGGGAGCTGGAAGTGCCTTGGTCCAAGGCGAGCAGGTAGGTCGTCATAACTGACAAGGATAGGGCAGAAAAAAGCGGCCTGAGGCCGCTGATGGCAAGGCAGGCTGCTTATTCTGCGACGATGCACTGCACTTCGGCCTCTTGCAGCAGGCTGGCGAAGTGGGCAGGAGGGGGGGCATCGGTAAATAAGCGGTCAATCTGATTCAGTTTGGCCAACTCCACCATGGCCTGGCGGTCAAATTTGCTGTGGTCTGCGGCCAGCCAGACTTCACGCGATTGCTGAATGATGGTTTGCGCCACCTTCACTTCGCGCAAATCAAAGTCGCGCAGGCTGCCATCTGGTTCCATGGCTGAAATGCCAATGACGGCAATGTCCACCTTGAATTGGCGGATGAAATCCACCGCCGCCTCACCCACAATGCCGCGGTCACGCGTGCGCACCACCCCGCCCGCAACAATCACTTCGCAGTCTGCGTTGCTGCTCAGGATGGCGGCCACATTCAGGTTGTTGGTGATGACGCGCAGGCCTTGGTGGCGCATCAACGCCTTGGCCACCGCTTCGGTGGTGGTGCCAATGTTCAGAATCAAGGAGCAGCCATTGGGGATGGCCTGCGCAATCGCCTTGGCAATGCGTGTTTTGCCTTCGGCGTGCATGGTCTGGCGGCGCGGGTGGGCAATGTTCTCTACGGTGGCGCTGGGCATGCGCACCCCGCCGTGAAAGCGCACCAGAAGGCCCATTTCTGCCAGCTTTTGAATATCGCGGCGCACGGTCTGTAGCGTGACTTCCAGAATTTCTGCCAGTTGCTCAACGGTGGCCGATTGGCGCTGTCGAACTTCTTCCAAAAGCTGTAGTTGACGTGGATTTGAGTTCACGGGTTAGAGATCAGGGAGTGAATAAAACCCGCCTTTACATCGCACGGGGCTGCCAAGCTCGTCATCCTAATTTCGTTTGTCAATGTAGAGCGAATTCAAACGAAAAGATGTCAGGGTATTTTTCTATATCTGATGGCCTAAAAAGAACAAAAATGATCAGAAATCGAAAGATTTCAAGCTTGTTTGGGCGGTAGTGCTTGCGCACTTCATTCATGCGACAGGGCGAGAGGTGCACATGCAACTGGTGTTGGAAAACGTAGTGCAGAAAGTCGGAGCGGCCACCTGGCTGTATCCGATGAGCCTGTCATTGCAAAGCAATGTGGTGACCGTGCTGCTTGGCGCTACACAGGCTGGCAAGACCAGCCTGATGCGCATCATGGCGGGGTTGGATACCCCCACCGAGGGCCGTGTATGGGTAGATGGCCAGGATGTCACAGGCGTGCCGGTGCGCCAGCGCAACGTGGCCATGGTGTACCAGCAATTTATCAACTACCCGTCCATGACTGTGGCGCAAAACATTGCCTCGCCGCTCAAGCTGCGCGGGGATACAGACATTGCCCACAAGGTGCAAAGCCTGGCACAGCGGCTGCACATTGACCCCTTTTTGGATCGATTGCCCGCAGAGCTTTCTGGCGGCCAGCAGCAGCGCGTGGCCCTGGCACGTGCCTTGGCCAAAGATGCCCCCCTGATGCTTCTGGATGAGCCGCTGGTGAATCTGGACTACAAGCTGCGCGAGGGGTTGCGCGATGAATTGACACAGTTGTTTGAGGCGGGTCGATCTACGGTGGTGTATGCCACCACCGAACCTGCAGAAGCCCTCATGCTGGGCGGGTACACCGCCGTTTTGGAGCAAGGCGAGTTGCTGCAGTACGGGCCAACTTCAGAGGTGTTTCGCTCCCCGAAATCACTGCGTGTGGCACGCGCCTTCAGCGATCCGCCCATGAATCTGGTGCCGGTTCAGTTGCAAGAGGGGGGCACGCAGATGCGGCTGCCCAATGGGGTGGTGCTTACCCTGCGCCAGCCTGTAGTGACTGCGGACGCAACGGCTGTGCTGGGGGTGCGTGCCAGCGCATTAACGCTGCAGGCACAGCCGGGCAGCGTGGAAGTGCGCGGACAGGTGCATCTGGCCGAAATTTCAGGCTCTGACACGTTTGTGCATGTGCAGCTGCCGTGGGGTGACTGGGTGGTGCAGCTCACGGGGGTGCACAAAGTGCCGTTGAATGCACCGATCAGCGTGTATCTATTGCCAGACGCGTGTTACGTATTTGACAGCGAGCGTGCGCCTGATCAGGGAGGTGCCTTGCTGCAACTGCCTACGCACGCGCAAGGAGGCTGAACCATGGCGCGCATTACCTTGGACCTGGCGCACGCCTACCGCCCTAAGCCTCAGCAAGACAGTGACTACGCCTTGTTGCCCATGCGCATGGAGTTCGCCGACGGCGGTGCTTACGCTTTGCTGGGCCCCTCGGGCTGCGGTAAGACAACGTTGCTCAACATCATGTCTGGCTTGGTCAAGCCCTCTCACGGCTCGGTGGTGTTTGATGGGCAGGACGTCACTCTGCGCACGCCACAGCAGCGCAATATTGCGCAAGTGTTTCAGTTTCCGGTGATCTACGACACGATGACGGTGGCTGAAAACTTGGCCTTTCCTTTGCGCAATCGCCATGTGCCAGAGGCACAGATCCGGGAGCGTGTGGGCGTGATTGCCGAAATGCTGGAGATGAGTGGCCAGCTCAACCAGCGCGCAGCAGGTTTGGCGGCGGACACCAAGCAAAAGATCTCTTTGGGCAGAGGCTTGGTGCGCCCCGATGTGGCTGCGGTGCTGTTTGATGAGCCCCTGACCGTGATTGACCCGCATTTGAAGTGGCAACTGCGCCGCAAGCTCAAGCAGATTCACCATGAATTGAAACTGACCCTGATCTACGTGACCCACGATCAGGTAGAGGCTTTGACGTTTGCAGACCACGTGGTCGTGATGTCGCGCGGCAAGATGGTTCAGGTGGGCTCGCCCGAAGAACTGTTTGAACGCCCACGGCACGTGTTTGTGGGGCATTTCATTGGGTCTCCAGGCATGAACTTTGTCCCCATGGAGCAGCGTGATGGTGCACTGTATATCGCCGGGCAGCAGGTGACAGCGCCGCCGGGGCTGTCTGGGGCGGGCACTGCAGCGCAGACGCTGCAACTGGGGATTCGGCCGGAGTATGTGCAACTGGTGGCGCCTCACTCTTTGGGCGCCTGGCCGGCACAAGTGGTGCGTGTGCAAGATGTGGGAACGCACAGTTTGCTGACCGCAGTGATGGCAGGCACACCACTGAAAGTGCGCCTGCCTGCAGGCAGTGCCACACCGGCATTGCACGAGACAGTGTGGCTGCAACTGACAGGGCCACACACCTGCTTTTATCGCAACGAGGAGTTGCAAGCATGAGTACCACCAACAAGCCACTCAATCAGCGGGCATGGCTGCTGATCTTGCCTGTCATGCTGTGCGTGGCGTTCTCGGCCATCTTGCCTTTGATGACGGTGGTGAACTATTCGGTGCAAGACATCATCAGCCCCGAGCGGCGCGTGTTTGTGGGCACCGAGTGGTTTGCCATGGTGATGCGTGACCAAGAGCTGCACAGTGCGCTGTACCGGCAAATCGTGTTTTCTCTGTCCGTGTTGCTGGTGGAAGTGCCGCTGGGCATTGCGTTGGCGCTGTCCATGCCGGAAAAAGGCTGGAAAGCCTCTGCGGTGCTGGTGCTGATTGCGCTGTCACTGCTGATCCCGTGGAATGTGGTGGGCACGATCTGGCAGATCTATGGCCGCTCCGACATTGGCTTGCTGGGCGCAGCGCTCAACGGCATGGGGATTGACTACAGCTATACCGGCAACGCCATGGATGCGTGGATCACCGTCTTGGTGATGGATGTCTGGCACTGGACGCCTCTGGTGGCGCTGCTGTGCTACGCCGGTTTGCGCTCCATTCCCGATGCGTATTACCAAGCTGCCAGCATTGATGGCGCGAGCAAGTGGGCTGTGTTTCGCTTCATTCAGCTGCCCAAGCTGCGCGGCGTGCTCATGATTGCGGTGCTGCTGCGGTTTATGGACAGTTTCATGATCTACACAGAGCCCTTTGTGCTGACGGGTGGTGGCCCCGGCAATGCCACCACGTTTCTGAGTCAGTACCTCACGCAAAAGGCCGTGGGCCAGTTTGACCTGGGGCCTGCAGCGGCGTTCTCGCTGATTTATTTCCTCATCATCTTGCTGCTCTGTTTCATTCTCTACAACTGGATGCAGCGCGTGGGCACGGGTGACGCAGAGGTCAAGCATGACTGAAAAACGCTTCCACAAACGCAGTGTGTTCTTGTGCCTGTATTTGGTGTTTGCTGTGTTGCCCATCTATTGGATGGTCAACATGAGTTTTAAGACCAATGAAGAAATTGTGTCCAGCTTCACGCTGTGGCCAGTCAATTTCACCTGGGCCAATTACCACACGATTTTTTCTGATCCGTCCTGGTATTCGGGCTACATCAACAGCCTGATTTATGTGGCCATCAACATGGTGATTTCGCTGACCGTGGCACTGCCCGCCGCCTATGCGTTTTCACGCTATCGGTTTCTTGGTGACAAGCATGTGTTCTTTTGGTTGCTGACCAATCGCATGACGCCCCCTGCCGTGTTCTTGCTGCCTTTTTTTCAGCTCTACACCACCGTGGGCTTGATGGATACGCACATTGCCGTGGCGCTGGCGCACTTGCTTTTTAACGTGCCCCTGGCGGTATGGATTTTGGAAGGTTTCATGAGCGGTATCCCCCGTGAAATTGATGAGACCGCCTACATCGATGGTTACAGCTTTCCGCGTTTTTTTCTCACTATCTTCCTGCCGCTTATTAAATCGGGTGTGGGCGTGGCAGCGTTCTTTTGCTTCATGTTCAGCTGGGTTGAGCTGCTGCTGGCGCGCACGTTAACCAGCGTGAATGCCAAGCCTATTGTTGCCACCATGACGCGTACGGTCAGTGCCTCAGGGATGGACTGGGCAACCTTGGCTGCAGCCGGTGTGCTCACCATCATTCCCGGAGCGATCGTGATTTGGTTTGTGCGCCATTACATCGCCAAAGGCTTTGCGATGGGGCGTGTCTAACAGGAGAGATGTGATGCTCAGCTGGATGGCTTGGACGACGCCTGTCGCAATCTTCTTTACATGCATTGCGCTGATGCTGGTCGGTATGACGGTGTGGGAAATTCGCAGCCCTTCAGTGCTGCGCAAAGGCTGGCTACCAATGGAGACCACACGCGGAGATCGCCTTTTTGTAGGGCTGCTGCTGGCAGCGTATGTGAATTTAATTTGGCTGGGGCTGGGAGAAAAGATGGCCCAGTGGTTCTCTTTGGAGCAAGAGCCTTCAGTGTGGATCAGCTTTGTGCTGTCCATGCTGTTGCTGGGGCTGGTGATGCGCAAAGGGTAAGGCGGTATGGTGGCACCCGCGAAGGCATGGGTGCCATGGGGCGAGTGTGTGCTTGGCCTGATTTTCCCCTGTCGGCCGGGTGAACTGTCAGCGGGGACAAAGCAATATCAAACCAGGAGACAGCTATGAAAGTGCAAGTTCGGGCCATCGCCATTGCCGCCGCGGCGCTGGTAGCTGGTCATGCCGCATGGGCGGGTGAAGCGGAAGCCAAGAAGTGGGTCGATAGCGAGTTCCAGCCCAGTACCTTGAACAAAGATCAGCAGATGGCCGAGATGAAGTGGTTCATCGAAGCGGCCAAAAAACTGCAGGCCAAAGGGGTGAAAGACATTTCCGTAGTTTCGGAGACGATCACGACCCACGAATACGAAAGTAAAACGCTGGCCAAAGCCTTCTCGGAGATCACCGGCATCAAAGTCACGCACGACTTGATTCAAGAGGGCGACGTGGTGGAGAAGCTGCAAACCTCCATGCAGTCAGGTAAAAGCATTTACGACGGCTGGATTTCCGACTCGGATCTGATCGGTACGCACTACCGATACGGAAAAATCCTGAATCTATCGGACTACATGGGCGGCGCAGGCAAGGAGTGGACCAACCCGGGGCTGGATCTGAAGGACTTCATTGGCATCAGCTTCACCACAGCGCCTGATGGCAAGGTCTACCAGTTGCCAGACCAGCAGTTTGCCAACCTGTACTGGTTCCGCGCTGACCTGTTTGAGCGGGCCGATCTGAAGCAAAAATTCAAAGCGAAATATGGCTATGACCTCGGTGTTCCACTCAATTGGAGTGCCTACGAAGACATCGCGGAATTTTTCACCAACGATGTGAAAACCATCGATGGCAAGCCCATCTATGGCCACATGGATTACGGCAAGAAAGACCCATCGCTGGGCTGGCGCTTTACGGATGCGTGGCTGTCCATGGCAGGTGCGGCAGACAAAGGCATTCCCAACGGCATGCCCGTGGATGAATGGGGCATTCGGGTCGCAGACGACAAGTGCACGCCTGTGGGGGCTTCCGTGTCGCGTGGCGGGGCGACCAATTCACCTGCGGCGGTATTTGCGCTGACCAAATATGTCGACTGGATGAAGAAGTACGCGCCCAAGGAAGCCATGGGTATGACTTTTGGTGAGTCAGGGCCGGTTCCCGCGCAAGGCCATATTGCCCAGCAGATTTTTTGGTACACGGGCTTTACGGCCGATATGACCAAGCCCGGCTTGCCCGTGGTGAATGCCGATGGCTCGCCCAAGTGGCGCATGGCCCCTGGTCCCAACGGCCCGTACTGGAAGCAGGGCATGCAAAACGGCTACCAGGATGTGGGCAGCTGGACTTTCTTTAAAGAGCACAACCCCGATCGTCTGGCCGCCGCCTGGCTGTACGCGCAGTTTGTGACAGCCAAGACCACCAGCCTGAAAAAGACCATCGTCGGTTTAACGCCCATCCGCGAATCCGACATCCAGTCCAAGGCCATGAGCGACATGGCTCCCAAATTGGGTGGTTTGGTGGAGTTCTATCGCAGCCCTGCCCGCGTTGCGTGGACGCCCACTGGCAACAACGTGCCTGATTACCCCAAGCTGGCACAGCTGTGGTGGAAGAACGTGGCGCAGGCTGTGACGGGTGAGAAAACACCGCAGGTGGCGATGGACACCTTGGCTGAAGAGATGGACCAGGTCATGGCACGTTTGCAGCGTGCGGGTATGAGCCATTGCGCGCCCAAGCTCAATCCCAAGAGCGATCCAGCCAAGTGGCTGAGCGATGCGCATGCACCGTGGAAGAAGCTGGCCAATGAAAAGCCCAAAGGGGAAACCATTGCCTATGACAGCTTGCTCAATGCGTGGAAGAACGGCAAAGCGCGTTGAGTGGCTTTGAGTAAGTAAGGCAATCAAGGGCAAGCGGCATGGGCTGCTTGCTCTTTTTCGCGGCATGCATTCTGGATTTGATCAATTTCGCGCATAAATCAACTTAATCGCGCACAAAAAACGAAAAAGAGCGAAAATGCAGACTGGCTATCTGTGCTCTATCGCTCGCTGTTCGAGCTGAAAGCGGGTGGAGCGGTGCATCCACGAGGCGTTGCCCATGAACAACTTTTCTTCTCCAGTTACGACTGATCGCGCGGAATTGCTGGCCCGTTTGGCCCAATCCGAAACGTATGACCTGCTCATTATCGGTGGTGGAGCTACCGGTTTAGGCACTGCCGTCGATGCTGCAACGCGCGGTTTCAAGGTGTGTCTGATCGAGTCGCATGACTTTGCCAAGGGAACCTCATCGCGCGCCACCAAGCTGGTGCATGGCGGTGTTCGTTATCTAGCCCAGGGCAATGTGTCCTTGGTGCGCGAAGCCCTGCACGAGCGCACCCGGCTGCTCAATAACGCGCCGCATCTGGCGCAGCCGCTGGCTTTTGTCATGCCTTCGTACAAGTTGCTGGATACGCCGTTTTATGGTGCAGGCCTGAAGATGTATGACGCACTGGCGGGCAAAGAAGGTCTGGGCCGCACAGAGTTTCTGAGCAAAGACAAAACCTTGCGCTTGCTGCCCACCGTGCGAACTGATTCGCTCAAGGGTGGCGTGAAGTACTGGGATGGCCAGTTTGACGATGCCCGTCTGGCGCTGGCCCTGGCGCGTACTGCTGCAGCCAAGGGTGCGTTGCTGGTCAATTACTGCCCCGCCAAGGAATTGCTGCACACCGATGGCAAGGTATCAGGCGTGGTGTGTGAAGACACTGAGTCCGGCACACGTTTTGAAGTGCATGCCAAATGTGTGGTCAATGCAACAGGTCCTTGGGTTGACCTGTTCCGCCAGCAAGATGCCGAATTGCTGGGCAAGCCGGTCAAGCCGATGGTCGCGCCCAGTCAAGGGGTGCACGTGGTTGTGGACCGCGAATTCCTGCCCTCTGACCATGCACTGCTAGTGCCCAAGACCGCCGATGGCCGGGTGCTGTTTGCCGTGCCATGGCTGGGCAAGGTCATTCTGGGTACTACCGACACGCCCCGTCACGATCTGGCCCGCGAGCCTCTGGCTTTTGAGCACGAAATTGAATTCATCCTCAAAGAAGCCGGTAACTATCTGTGCCGTCGTCCAACCCGTGCCGATGTGCGCAGCATCTGGGTGGGCATGCGCCCACTGGTCAAGCCGCAAGACGATGATGGTGAAAACACCAAGAAGATCAGCCGGGAGCACACCGTAATGACCAGCAAGTCCGGTCTTGTGACGGTGACTGGCGGCAAATGGACCACTTACCGCGCCATGGCAGAGGACGTGCTGACGGAGTGCTTTGACCAGAAGCTGTTACCAGCGCGTGCTGGTGGCGTCACGGTAAAGCTGCCTTTGGTGGGCGCACCCAAGCCAGAGCAGGTCAAGCACCGCATGAACGCCCCGCAGGGCGAGCATGTTTATGGCACAGAAGCGGCTGCTGTACACAGCTTGCCGGGTGCCGAGCGCATACTGGCCGAGGGCCTGAGCGAAGCCATGGTGCGTTTTGCCGCGCGCTATGAATATGCCCGTACCGTGGAAGACGTGCTGGCTCGCCGCTGCCGACTGCTGTTTCTGGACGCCCGCTTGGCAGCCAGTGTGGCACCCCGTGTGGCTGAAATTTTGCAGCAAGAGCTGCCGGGCGTAGACGTCAAGCTGGCCGAATTCCTCATGCTGGCACAGCAATATTTGCCGACCAAGGCCTGAGCAAAGCCAGCGCGATAGATCTCAAAGCGCGAGAGACTTCTAAAAAAGAAGCTACTCGCGCTTTGTTTTATGGCTCCTTGGTTAATAAATAGCCTCAAATAACTGCTATTGCTGTGTTTCTAGCTATGCTTTTTTGTTGACGCAGAAAGCCAAACCGCATTCCCCGAAAGTGCGGTGGTTTTCGCTATCTAAGCGGTTGACGCGCAAGGAAATTCTTGCGATAATCGCTAGCTTCATGTGTAAAAGCGTGAAAGTTCTGCCCAGCGGGAAGCCCTCCGGAATGGTCCGGGAGGTGGACGACGGGCCCAAGACTGACTGGCTGCTTCGTTTGGCCCTTGAGAAGTTCTCTGGGGCTGTCCGGATCTGCTGGAGCAAGTTGGGAATATTGAAATGATCCAAACAGAATCTCGTTTAGAGGTTGCCGATAACACGGGCGCGAAGTCTGTTCAGTGCATTAAGGTACTGGGCGGTTCACATCGCCGCTACGCAAGTGTTGGTGACATCATCAAGGTGAGCATCAAAGAAGCCGCTCCACGTGGCCGCGTCAAAAAAGGCGAGGTTTACAGTGCAGTGGTAGTTCGTACAGCCAAGGGCATCCGCCGTGGCGACGGTTCTTTGGTGAAGTTCGATGGCAACGCTGCCGTTCTGCTGAACGCCAAGCTGGAGCCTATCGGCACTCGTATTTTTGGCCCCGTGACACGTGAACTGCGTACCGAAAAGTTCATGAAGATCGTGTCCTTGGCACCTGAAGTTCTCTAAGGAAAGCGCAATGAACAAGATTCGCAAGGGCGACGAAGTCATCGTGCTGACCGGCCGTGACAAAGGCAAGCGTGGCGTAGTTGCCTCGCGCAAGGATGATTCTTACCTGGTGATCGATGGCGTGAACCTGGTTAAGAAGCACGTTAAGCCAAACCCCATGAAGGGCACCACTGGCGGTATTGTGGAAAAGGTTATGCCTATTCACCAATCCAACGTGGCGATCTTCAATGCAGCGACTGGCAAGGCCGATCGCGTGGGCATTAAGGTGAACGCTGACGGTGCACGTGTACGCGTGTTCAAGTCTAACGGCGCCGAAATCAAGGCTGCCTAAGGAGCATCACACATGGCACGACTGCAAAAACTCTATCGCGAAAAGATCGCGGCTGAACTGAAAGAAAAGTTCGGTTACACCTCCGCTATGGAAGTGCCCCGCCTGAGCAAGATCACCCTGAACATGGGTGTGAGCGAAGCCGTGGCCGACAAGAAGGTGATGGACAACGCTGTGGCTGACCTGACCAAAATTGCTGGTCAGAAGCCCGTGGTAACCAAGGCCAAGAAGGCTATCGCAGGTTTCAAGATCCGTGAAGGCCAAGCAATTGGCTGCATGGTGACTCTGCGTGGCGTTCAAATGTACGAATTCCTGGACCGTTTCGTGACCGTGGCTCTGCCTCGCGTTCGCGACTTCCGCGGTATCTCGGGTCGTTCGTTTGACGGTCGCGGCAACTACAACGTTGGCGTTAAAGAACAGATCATTTTCCCTGAAATCGAATACGACAAAGTGGATGCTCTGCGTGGTCTGAATATCAGCATCACGACAACGGCCAAGAACGACGAAGAGTGCAAGGCACTGCTCGCAGCGTTCAAATTCCCCTTCAAGAACTGAGGTAGCGCATGGCTAAAAAAGCTTTGATCGAGCGCGAACTGAAGCGCGAAAAATTGGCTGCGAAGTTCGCTGCCAAGTACGCTGAATTGAAGGCAATCGCCGGTGACGCTAAGCGTTCCGACGAAGAGCGTGATGCAGCCCGTCTGGGTCTGCAAAAGCTGCCTCGTAACGCCAACCCCACTCGCCAACGTAACCGTTGCGAGATCACTGGTCGTCCACGTGGCACATTCCGTCAATTCGGTCTGGGTCGCGCCAAGATCCGTGAACTGGCCTTCGCTGGTGACATCCCTGGTGTCACCAAGGCCAGCTGGTAAGCAAGTAGGAGAGATACAAGATGAGCATGAGTGATCCTATCGCCGACTTGCTGACCCGTATTCGCAACGCCCAAATGGTGTCCAAAGCCACTGTGTCGGTTCCTTCATCCAAAGTGAAGGTTGCCATTGCACAAGTGTTGAAGGACGAGGGCTATGTTGACGGTTTTGAAGTCAAGACCGAAGACGGCAAGTCTGAACTCGTTATTACCCTGAAGTACTACGCCGGTCGCCCTGTGATCGAACGTATTGAACGTGTAAGCCGTCCTGGCCTGCGCGTTTACAAGGGCCGTGACGCTATTCCTCAAGTCCAAAACGGCTTGGGTGTGGCCATTGTTACCACCCCTAAGGGTGTGATGACAGATCGCAAAGCACGTGCTACCGGTGTCGGCGGCGAAGTGCTGTGCTATGTGGCCTAACAGACATTAAGGAGAAATACTGAAATGTCTCGCGTAGCTAAAGCAAATGTGACCATCCCCGCTGGCGTGGATGTGTCTATGAATGCTGAATCCATCAAGGTTAAGGGTAAGGGCGGCGAACTGTCCCAAGCTCTGAATGCTTTGGTCGTTATCAGCAATAACGAAGGCAAGCTGTCGTTTGCCCCAGTGAACGATTCCCGTGATGCTGACGCACTGGCCGGTACTTTCCGCCAGTTGGTCAACAACATGGTGAAGGGTGTAACCGAAGGCTTCGAAAAGAAGCTGAGCCTGATCGGCGTGGGTTACAAGGCTTCCGTGCAAGGTTCCAAGTTGAACCTGGCTGTAGGCTTTTCGCACCCTGTGAACTTCGAAGCCCCTCAAGGCATCACCATCACTACCCCCACTCCGACTGAAATCGTGATTAAGGGTGCTGACCGCCAAGTGGTAGGTCAGCTGGCTGCTGAGATCCGTGCCGTTCGTCCTCCTGAGCCCTACAAGGGCAAGGGCATCCGCTATGTGGATGAGAAGGTCGTGATCAAAGAGACCAAGAAGAAGTAAGGAGCTGCAATATGTTGACCAAGAAAGAGCAGCGTCTGCGTCGTGCACGCCAAACTCGTATTCGCATTGCACAGCAAGGCGTGGCGCGTTTGAGCGTGAACCGCACGAACCTCCACATCTACGCCAGCGTCTTCTCCGAAGACGGCACCAAGGTGTTGGCCACAGCTTCGACTGCCGAAGCCACTGTGCGCGCACAATTGGGCGCCTCTGGCAAGGGTGGCAACGTGGCTGCCGCCACACAAATCGGCAAGTTGATTGCCGAGCGTGCTAAGGCTGCCGGCGTTGAGAAAGTGGCTTTCGACCGCGCCGGTTTTGCATACCACGGCCGTGTGAAGGCTTTGGCAGAGGCCGCTCGCGAAGCGGGCCTGCAGTTCTAAGCGGAGCGGACAAAAATGGCAAAGTTTTCCCCCAAGGTGCAAGACGAAGGTCGTGACGACGGTCTGCGCGAAAAAATGATCGCGGTGAACCGCGTCACCAAGGTTGTGAAGGGCGGTCGTATCCTCGGCTTCGCTGCACTGACCGTGGTTGGCGACGGTGATGGCCGCATTGGCATGGGTAAGGGCAAGTCGAAAGAAGTGCCTGCAGCCGTGCAAAAGGGCATGGAAGAGTCCCGCCGCAACATGATGAAGGTTTCGCTCAAGAGCGGCTCCATCCACCACTCTGTGTTGGGTCATCATGGTGCAGCTCGCGTGGAACTCCACCCAGCTCCCAAGGGTACCGGCATTATTGCTGGCGGCCCAATGCGCGCTGTGTTCGAAGTGGTCGGTATCACCGACATCGTGGCCAAGAGCCATGGCTCTTCGAACCCTTACAACATGGTTCGCGCCACGCTCGACGCTTTGAAGAACTCCACAACTCCTTCGGAAGTGGCAGCAAAGCGCGGCAAGTCGGTTGAAGACATCTTCACCGCCTGATCGGAGTCCAGCACATGACAACACAACAAACTGTCAAGATTCAGCTGGTTCGTAGCCCCATTGGCACCAAAGAGTCGCACCGTGCGACTGTGCGTGGCCTGGGTCTGCGTAAGCTGAATAGCGTCAGCGAACTGCAGGATTCTCCTGAAGTGCGCGGCATGATTAACAAGATCGCCTACTTGGTGAAGGTTCTGTGAAAGGATTGATGATGGAACTCAATAGCATCAAGCCTGCAGAAGGCGCCAAGCACGCTAAGCGTCGCGTTGGCCGCGGTATCGGTTCCGGTCTGGGTAAGACTGCCGGTCGTGGTCACAAGGGTCAAAAATCGCGTTCGGGTGGCTACCACAAGGTAGGCTTCGAAGGCGGTCAAATGCCTTTGCAACGTCGTTTGCCTAAGCGCGGCTTCAAGTCCATGACTTTGAAGTTCAACGCTGAAGTGACATTGGCTGCTCTGGAGCAGCTGGGTCTGGCCGAAGTTGATGTCGCAGCACTGAAGCAAGCAAACTTGGTAGCTTCCAACGCCCTGGTGGTGAAGGTTATCAAGAGCGGTGAGTTGACCAAGGCTATCAAGCTGAGCGGCATTGTCGCTACAGCCGGTGCCAAGGCCGCCATCGAAGCTGCCGGTGGCAGCATCGCCTGATTAAGTTCTGAAAGAGACATCCGTGGCTACTAGCGCAGCTCAAATTGCAAAAACCGGCAAGTTTGGTGACTTGCGTCGCCGACTGGTTTTTCTGTTGCTTGCGTTGGTCGTTTACCGTATCGGGGCGCATATCCCCGTGCCGGGCATCGATCCAGCGCAGCTGCAGCAGCTGTTTAATGGCCAGCAGGGCATTCTCAACCTGTTCAATATGTTCTCGGGTGGAGCGCTCTCGCGCTTCACAGTGTTCGCACTGGGGATCATGCCGTACATTTCGGCATCGATCATCATGCAGCTGATGACGTACGTCGTCCCTACATTTGAGCAGCTGAAGAAGGAGGGTGAGGCGGGTCGTCGCAAGATTACTCAATACACCCGCTACGGCACTTTGGGCCTAGCACTCTTTCAGTCGTTGGGTATTGCCGTGGCTTTGGAAAGCTCTCCAGGTCTGGTGTTGGATCCAGGTTTTGGCTTCCGCATGACTGCGGTGGTCAGCCTGACAGCTGGCACCATGTTCCTGATGTGGCTCGGTGAGCAGATCACAGAACGTGGTCTGGGCAACGGTATTTCTATCCTGATTTTTGCTGGTATTGCCGCAGGCTTGCCTAGCTCAATCGGTGGACTGCTGGAGCTGGTTCGTACCGGTGCCATGAGCATTCTGGCCGCGATCTTTATCGTCCTCGTAGTGGCAGCAGTGACGTACTTCGTCGTGTTTGTCGAGCGTGGTCAAAGAAAGATCCTGGTGAATTACGCACGCCGCCAAGTCGGCAATAAGGTGTACGGTGGTCAGTCTTCGCACTTGCCACTGAAGTTGAACATGGCAGGTGTAATTCCTCCCATCTTTGCTTCTTCGATCATCTTGTTGCCAGCAACCGTGGTGAATTGGTTCAGTGCAGGAGAATCCATGCGCTGGTTGAAGGACATTGCATCGACACTGACCCCCGGTCAGCCGATTTATGTGATGCTCTACGCCGCCGCAATCATTTTCTTCTGTTTCTTCTATACGGCACTTGTGTTCAATAGTCGCGAGACCGCCGATAATCTGAAGAAGAGTGGTGCTTTTATCCCAGGCATTCGTCCTGGTGATCAGACCGCCCGCTACATTGACAAGATTCTGGTGCGTTTGACACTGGCTGGCGCCGTCTACATTACGTTTGTATGTCTGTTGCCTGAGTTCTTAATTCTGAAGTACAACGTTCCGTTTTACTTTGGTGGTACATCACTACTGATTATTGTGGTGGTGACCATGGACTTCATGGCGCAAGTACAAAACTACATGATGTCGCAGCAGTACGAGTCCCTTCTTAAGAAGGCCAACTTCAAGGCATCAGGTCACTGAGATATGAAGGCCATTCCTTCTGGGGCAGCCCAGAAGGAATCCCATAACAGGCAAGTATGAGTGCTCTACGCTTTTTCGCGGTCACAGGCAGTGTCCAGGTCGAAAAAGTGAATACGGATGCAAAGTTTTAGGAGAATGAAATGAGAGTTTCGGCTTCGGTCAAGAAAATCTGCCGCAACTGCAAGATCATCCGCCGTAAAGGCGTGGTACGCGTGATCTGCACAGACCAGCGCCATAAGCAGCGCCAGGGCTGATTGAAAGTATTAGAGGACTAATATGGCACGTATTGCTGGTATTAACATCCCGCCCCACAAGCATGCTGAAATCGGCCTGACAGCCATTTTCGGTGTTGGTCGTACGACTGCTCGCAAAATCTGCGAAGCTTGCGGTATCGATTACTCCAAGAAAATCAAAGAGTTGACTGACTCGGATCTGGAAAAGATCCGTGACGTGTTGGCTCCGATGACTCTGGAAGGTGACCTGCGTCGCGAAACAACCATGAACATCAAGCGTTTGATGGACATTGGTTGCTACCGCGGTTTCCGTCACCGTCGTGGTCTGCCTATGCGCGGTCAACGTACTCGTACCAATGCCCGTACTCGTAAGGGTCCGCGCAAAGGCGCTGCGGCACTGAAGAAATAAGGGATTGAGAGATCACTATGGCTAAGGCACAAAACAACGCTGCAGCACGCGTACGTAAGAAAGTTCGCAAGAACATTTCGGACGGCATTGCACACGTGCACGCTTCGTTTAACAACACGATCATCACTATCACCGACCGTCAAGGCAACGCTCTGTCGTGGGCTTCGTCGGGTGGCCAGGGCTTCAAGGGTTCGCGCAAGTCGACTCCTTTTGCAGCTCAGGTTGCTTCGGAAGTGGCTGGTCGCGCTGCTATCGAACAGGGCATCAAGAACCTGGACGTCGAAATCAAGGGTCCCGGTCCTGGCCGTGAATCTTCGGTTCGCGCCCTGGGTGCTCTGGGTATCCGCATCACTTCCATCGCGGACGTGACACCGGTTCCCCATAACGGCTGCCGCCCTCAAAAGCGTCGTCGTATTTAATTTTTGTAAGCCCACCGCCACCCGGGTTGTTTTATGACACCCCGGGTGGCTCCCGTGTGTAAGCACGGCAGATGACATAAAGGAAGCTCAAGTGGCACGCTATCTCGGCCCCAAGGCCAAACTCTCCCGCCGTGAAGGCACCGACCTGTTCCTGAAGAGCGCACGTCGCTCCATCGCGGACAAGGCAAAGTTCGACACCAAGCCTGGCCAACACGGTCGCACATCGGGTCAGCGTACGTCTGACTACGGTCTGCAACTGCGTGAAAAGCAGAAGGTCAAGCGCATGTACGGCGTGCTGGAAAAGCAATTCCGCCGTTACTTCGAAGCTGCTGACCAGAAGAAGGGCAACACTGGCGCGAACCTGCTGGGTCTGCTGGAAACTCGTCTGGACAACGTGGTCTACCGCATGGGCTTCGGCTCTACACGTGCTGAAGCACGTCAGTTGGTATCCCACAAGGCCATCACTGTGAACGGTCAATCCGTAAACATCGCTTCGTACCTGGTTAAGGCCGGTGACGTGGTTGCTGTGCGCGAAAAGTCCAAGAAGCAAGCCCGTATTGTTGAAGCCCTGCAATTGGCTCAACAAGTTGGCTTCCCCGCTTGGGTGGAAGTTAGCCTGGACAAGGCTGAAGGTACTTTCAAGCAAGTGCCTGACCGCGACCAGTTCGCAGCTGACGTCAACGAATCGTTGATCGTCGAGTTGTACTCGCGTTAATAGTCCCGGTTAATTTATTAACCAACCCCGTCCCTAAACCGCGAGGCATCGCGGTTTAGGTGCTTCACCAGCCTTACCGGTGTAACGAGCCGGGGGTATTGAGAGGAAGTCTGCATGCAAACAAATCTGCTGAAACCCAAGACGATTAATGTTGAGCAGCTTGGCCACAACCGTGCCAAGGTAACGCTGGAGCCTTTTGAGCGTGGCTATGGCCATACGCTGGGCAATTCCCTGCGCCGCGTTTTGCTGTCGTCCATGGTGGGTTATGCAGCGACGGAAGTCACGATTGCCGGCGTGCTGCATGAGTACTCGTCCATCGATGGCGTGCAAGAAGATGTGGTCAACATCCTCCTGAACCTCAAGGGTGTGGTGTTCAAGTTGCATAACCGCGACGAAGTGACTCTGAGTCTGCGCAAAGATGGCGAGGGCGTGGTGACCGCGCGCGACATCCAGACTCCCCATGACGTTGAGATCATCAATCCAGATCACGTGATTGCCAACCTGTCGCAAGGCGGCAAGCTGGACATGCAGATCAAGGTAGAACAAGGCCGTGGCTATGTGCCTGGTAATGTGCGCCGCTACGGTGACGAGTCGACCAAGTCGATCGGCCGCATTGTGCTGGATGCATCGTTCTCGCCTGTTCGTCGCGTGAGCTACACCGTGGAATCTGCACGTGTAGAGCAGCGTACCGATCTGGACAAGCTGGTTGTTGAAATCGAAACCAACGGCGCAATCAACGCTGAAGACGCAGTGCGCGCATCCGCCAAGATTTTGGTGGAGCAGCTGGCTGTGTTTGCTCAGCTGGATGGCGAATTTGGCGAAGGTGGCATCCTGCAAGCTGGCGGCAGCCGCACCAGCGCGCAAACGTTCGATCCTATCTTGCTGCGTCCTGTGGATGAGCTGGAGCTGACCGTGCGTTCCGCAAACTGCTTGAAGGCAGAAAACATTTACTACATCGGTGATCTGATTCAGCGCACCGAGAACGAGCTGCTCAAGACTCCTAACCTGGGTCGCAAGTCGCTCAACGAAATCAAGGAAGTCTTGGCTTCCCGCGGTCTGACTCTGGGCATGAAGCTCGAGAACTGGCCACCAGCAGGCCTGGAAAAGCGTTAATTCGCGACTTCAAGCTATAATCGCTGGCTCTTTACCTGCAAGGGTAGAGAGTCAGTTATTTTTCACATAAGTGCACCGAGCGGTACCTGATTACGGCCACTCGACCAAACTACCTAAAAGGAAAGCACCATGCGTCACGGCAACGGACTCCGTAAACTGAATCGTACTTCTTCGCACCGCAAAGCGATGCTGCAGAACATGATGAATTCTTTGATCGAACACGAAGCGATCAAGACCACTGTGCCTAAGGCCAAGGAACTGCGCCGCGTGATCGAGCCTATGATCACTTTGGCCAAGGTTGACACCGTGGCTAACCGCCGCTTGGCATTTGACCGTCTGCGCGACCGCGACAGCGTCACCAAGCTGTTCAACGTTCTGGGCCCCCGCAACGCAAAGCGTCCTGGCGGCTACACACGTATCCTGAAGATGGGTTTCCGCGTTGGTGACAATGCACCCATGGCTTTCGTGGAACTGGTTGAGCAAGCTGAAGAAGCGCAAACACAAGCTGCAGAATAATTCTGTGCTATAATTTGGAAATACCGCGAGGTGGAGCAGTCTGGTAGCTCGTTGGGCTCATAACCCAAAGGTCGTTGGTTCAAATCCGGCCCTCGCAACCAAATCAAAAACCCTGTTGAAGCAATTCAACAGGGTTTTTTGTTGTCCGTTGCGTTGCTGAATGAGTTTGAACATTCAAGAGGCGACCAGCATGTGCAGGTGCGCAGGCGCCGGGGTAGTTTCAAGGGTAAGCGGCGTGCTAAAAATCTTCAGTGCCAGCAGTACGGGCGAAACCATGCCAGATGCTGGGCGTTTTCTGAAGCCCTGCAACGATGGGCGGTTGCTGCCAAAATGACGCCCCCTGTTAGATATGGCAGCTACAAAGCAATAGCTAGCAACGCTTGTCAAATAAGGTTTGTAGATAGTTTTGTATCTGAAAACCTTATCTCACAAGCGCTAGCAGCTCATTTTTTATAAGAGCTGCCTTCGGTTGAAATTTCGCATGCACATCCTTCCACATACAACGCTGGGTATTGACTTCGGCACCTCCAATTCCGCCATGGCATGGCGCACCGCAGGCCACACGGCACAGCTGGTGCCGCTGGAAGGGCGTGCCGCAGCAATGCCTACGGCGCTGTTCTTTAACTACGAAGACCGTACCACGCACTATGGGCGCGATGCCATGCACCAGTATCTGGTGGGTGAAGAGGGGCGCTTGATGCGATCGCTCAAAAGTCTTCTGGGTAGCAGCTTGCTGCAAGATAAAACAGCGGTGCACGGCAAGCTGGTGAGCTACCAGGATGTGATCGCCATGTTCCTGAAGCATTTGGCACAACAGGCGCAGCAGCACATGGGCGGTATGCCTGAACGTGTTGTGCTGGGCCGTCCCGTGCATTTTGTAGACGGCAACCCAGAGCGCGATGCGCAAGCGCAAGCCTCTTTGCAGGCTGCCGCGCATACGGCAGGTTTTCAAGACGTCGCTTTTCAGCTGGAGCCCATCGCTGCGGCGCTGGACTATGAGCAGCGGCTGAGTGAGGAAGCGTGCATTTTGGTGGTGGACATTGGCGGTGGTACGTCTGACTTCACCGTGGTGCGCCTGGGGCCGCAGCATGCGGGCAAGCGGGATCGCACACAAGATATTCTGGCGACTACAGGCGTGCACATTGGGGGGACGGACTTTGACCATAAGCTCAACGTTGCGCAGGTGCAGCCTTTGCTGGGCCTGGGCCACCAAGGGCCTTCGGGTCGAGAAGTGCCCAGCCGCACCTTTTATGACCTGTCGACCTGGCATTTGATTCAGTGGCTCTACAGCCCCAAGGCGCTGCGCGATGCTGAGGCGATGCGCAATGACTACAGCGATCGCAACCTGCACGCACGGCTGATGCGTGTATTGCAGGAGCAGGCGGGCCACCGTGTGGCGGATGCGGTGGAGCAAGGCAAGATCAGTGCGTCCAGCACGGCAGCCACCGCTGCACTGGATTTGGGCTGGCTGGAGGCCGGACTGGCGGCGCAGATCACGCCCGAAGGTTTGGCCCAGCATTTGCAGCTGCTGCTGGCTGATGTGGTCAAGTGTGCCCAGGAATGCGTGCAGGCCGCAGGCCTGCAAAAAAACCAGGTGACGGCTTTGTACCTGACGGGTGGCTCTTCAGCGTTGCAAACCTTGCGTGATGCACTGGGTGTGGCTTTCCCCGGCGTGCCTCAAGTAGCGGGTGATTTGTTTGGTGGCGTAGCTTCTGGACTGGCCTACGCATAAGGGCCACTCAACGGCTTCTGGTGTGCCATGATTGCCCGTATGCCTGCTTGCGCACCCTGCGTACTGTCTGCGGCGTATTAAACCTCGTATGAGGCGCAAACTTGTGGCTGGCTGAGCCGCGGTAGCAGCACTCAGTCGGAATCAGCACACTCGCGAGGCAGCATCGTTACAAGGCAGGTGGTGACAAATGGCCTCCACTGTGCCTGCCTTGCAAGCTATGCCAAATCTGAAAGGCGTGCTCAGCTGAACACTGGCTGAGTACGCGTTAGCTGCTACTTCAGCGGTTACTCGTCTTGGGCTTCGCGTTTGATCTCCAAAGCGCGGTCATACAGAGTGTTGCGGCTCGCACCCGTGATGTCGGCGGCCAGTTTGACTGCAGTTTTGGTGGGCAGCTCGGCCAGCAGCAGGCGCAGCACGCGTTCGCCTTCACCGCTTTCCTGCTGCACCTCCACGGGGTGCAGTACCACCACAAATTCGCCTTTGATGCGTGTGGCATCCGCATCCAGCCAGGCTGCTACATCGTGTGCGGCGTGGGTGGTGATTTGTTCAAACTGCTTGGTGATCTCGCGCGCCAGCGTGACCTTGCGTGTACCAAGTACCGCCAGGGCCTTAGCCATGTCCTGGATGCGGTGTGGCGCTTCCAGCAGTACGACGCAGCGTGCCTCATCGGCCAGTTTTTGTACGCAGGTTTGGCGCTCAGCGTTCTTGGTGGGCAAGAAGCCGGCAAATACAAAGCCACCATCGGTCTGACCGGGTGGCACACAGCCGGCAACGCTCAGGGCGCTGGTGATACTGCTGGCGCCGGGCAGTGGGATGCTGCGCAAGCCATGGGCTGCCAGCGCAGCGCACAGGCGTGCACCGGGGTCGCTGACGCCGGGGGTGCCCGCATCACTCACATAGGCAATGCGCTGACCTTGCTGCAGGCGCGCAATGATGCCTGCAGCGGCCTCGGCCTCGTTGTGCTGGTGCACGGCCAGCAACTGGCTGCCAGAGCGCTCCAGTCCGTAAGAGCGCAGCATGCCCTGGGTGTGGCGGGTGTCTTCGCAGGCAATGGCATCGACCATCTGCAGCACATGCAAAGAGCGCAACGAGATATCGGCCAGGTTGCCGATGGGCGTGGCCACGACGTACAGTGTGCCCTGGGGATAGTTTTGGGTGGCAGCGGCTTCACGCGCTGCCGTCAATGCCGAAACGAAAGAGGCGCTCAATGTTCTTCCTTGGGAAAAAGCCGCCAGCCGTTCCTCCAGCGATCAATGCACAAGCGCGTGGCCGTGCAGGGGAGGATCAGGCCTTGGCCTATTTGCAGGCGCAAGGCCTGCAGTTAATTGCCCGCAATTATCGGACGCCCGGGCGCGGAGGGGGTGAGATCGATTTAATCCTGCAAGAAGCCGATGGCACCGTGGTGTTTGTGGAGGTGCGCAGCCGCAGCCATGCGGGTTTTGGTGGGGCAGGTGGCAGCATCGGGCATGCCAAGCGCCTGCGCATTGTGTTGGCCGCGCAGCATTGGTTGCTTCACCGTGGAGTGCAGGCAGCCTGCCGTTTTGATGTGGTACTGATTGATGCAGAGCGCCAGCAATGGCTGCGTGCAGCCTTTGATGTCAGTTAGGTGGCGGAACTATGTAGAGATGTCTCAGTCAGATGCGGTGTTAACCGAACGCTACAAAATCTGAGAAAGCACGCAGTTATCATCAGCACTCCATGCTTGAGCAACAAATCCAACAGCATTTCATCGACAGCGCCGACTTGAAGTACCAGTCCGCGCAGACGTTGAGTTTGCCCATCTCTTCGGCCGTTCAGGCCTTGCTGGCCTGTATCACAGGCGGAGGCAAAATTTTGGCCTGCGGGTCGGGTGCATCTGCCAACCAGGCACAGATGTTTGCCAGTCTGTGTGTGAGCGGCTTTGAACGCGATCGCCCAGAGCTGGCGGCCCTTGCCCTGACATCAGACAGCGGCTTTCTCAGCGCAGGCTCTGGGGCTGCGAATTTGTCGAACCACTACGTGGCGCGGCAGGTCCGGGCACTGGGCCAGGCCAGCGATGTGCTGCTGGTCATCTCTATTAGCGGCCATGAAAGCAGCATGCTGGAGGCCGTAGAAGCCGCCCATGAGCGCGACATGATGGTGGTGGTGCTGACAGGACATACCGGAGGGGCATTGGCCGGACGTGTGCGGGAGACCGATGTGCTCATTTGTGTACCCCACGAACGGCCAGCACGTGTGCGCGAAGTGCATGACTTGGTACTCAACTGCCTGTGCGATGGTGTTGATACCCAATTACTAGGCGAACAGGAGTCGTAATGAAAGAACAGTGGCGTCGAACAGGTTTGGCCATCGTGGCTGCGGGCATGCTGGTGGGGAGCCTGTCGGCTTGCGTGCCATTGCTGGTGGGCGGCGGCGCGGTGACGGGTGTGTTGGTGGCATCTGACCGCAGAACCTCTGGCATGTACCTGGAAGATCTGCGTATCGAGCAAAAGGCAGCGTCTTTGCTCAGAGATGTTCTGAACAATGGCGAGCGCGTCAGCGTCACCAGCTTTAACCGTTTGGTGCTGCTGACTGGAGAGGTACGTACCGCTGCTGAAAAAGCACAGGTAGAGCGCATTGTGGCGGGTGTTGAAAACGTGCGCAGCGTGATTAATGAGCTGGAGGTGGTGCCCTTTATCTCTTCTATCGCGCAGCGCAGCAAAGACACGTTCATTACCAGCAAGGTCAAGGCCAGCATTTTGGACGCCAAGGACTTGCAGGCCAACACCATCAAGGTGGTGACAGAGATGAACGTGGTTTACCTGATGGGCATCCTGACACCACGCGAAGCCAAGCGTGCTGCAGAAATTGCACGCGGTGTGAACGACGTACGCAAGGTAGTGCGTGTGTTTGAGACGATCACGGAAGAGGAGCTGGCCAGCTACCAAACCAGCCCGGCTCCCGTTGAGCAAGACCCTGCCGCTCAAAACTAAAAGGCAGGACGTAAAAAAAGCCCGGCAATGCCGGGCTTTTTTGTAATGATTGCCGTGGTTACATGATGCGAAAGTGCTCAGTGCCAGCGGCCAGATCGGTGTTTTTGACGCGCTTGCTGTGCAGCTTGATTTGCAGGCGCAGGTCGTTGACGGAGTCTGCACTGCGCAGTGCATCTTCGTACATGACGGCACCGCTTTCATACAGCTCAAACAGCGATTGGTCAAAGGTCTGCATGCCCAGCTCACGGCTGCGCTTCATGATTTCCTTGATCTCCACCACATCTCCCTTGGCGATCAGGTCAGAGATCAAGGGGGTGTTGAGCAAAACTTCCAGGGCGGCCACGCGGCCTTTGCCATCTTCACGGGGCAGCAGGCGCTGAGAAATCATGCCCCGCAGGTTGAGTGACAAGTCCATGAGCAGTTGCTCGCGGCGTTCTTCCGGGAAGAAGTTCACGATGCGGTCCAGCGCCTGATTGGCACTGTTGGCATGCAGTGTTGCCAGACACAGGTGACCGGTTTCAGAGAACACTACGGCATGTTCCATGGTTTCGCGGTCTCGAATTTCTCCCATCAAGATCACATCCGGGGCCTGGCGCAGCGTGTTCTTGAGGGCTGCCTCCCAGCTGTCCGTGTCCAGACCCACTTCGCGCTGCGTGATGATGCAGTTCTTGTGGGGGTGCACAAACTCAATCGGGTCCTCGATGGTGATGATGTGCCCTTGGGAATGCTCGTTACGCCAGTCCACCATGGCAGCCAAAGAGGTGGACTTACCAGAGCCTGTCGCACCGACAAAGATGCACAGACCACGCTGGGTCATCGCCACTTCTTTGAGCACTTGTGGCAGGCCCATGGAGTCAATGGAGGGAATAGTTGCCGGAATGGTTCGCAGCACCAGACCGACACGGCCTTGCTGGATAAAAGCGTTGGCACGAAAGCGGCCAATGCCTGCAGGCGAGATCGCAAAATTGCACTCTTTGGTGCGCTCAAACTCTGCCACCTGCTTGTCGCTCATGATGGAGCGCGCCAGTGACATCGTGTGTGCGGCCACCAAGGGCTGGTCCATCAGGCGGGTGACCTTGCCATCTACCTTGATGGCGGGCGGAAAATCTGCCGTGATAAACAAGTCACTGCCCTTGCGGGCCACCATGAGCTTGAGGAGGTCGTTAATAAATTTACTGGCCTGGTCGCGTTCCATGTCGCTGTCTCCAATAGCCGGGGTTAACCGGGGAAGTTTTCAGGCGATTTGGCCTTGCCACGTGCCTCTGCGGCGCTGATGACGTTGCGACGCACCAGTTCTGTGAGGTTCTGATCCAAGGTCTGCATGCCAGCATTGCTACCGGTTTGGATAGCGGAATACATCTGTGCAACTTTGCCTTCGCGAATCAGGTTGCGGATAGCGCTGGTGCCCAGCATGATTTCATGGGCTGCCACGCGGCCATTGCCATCCTTGGTTTTGCACAGTGTCTGTGAGATCACCGCCTGCAGCGATTCAGACAGCATGGCGCGAACCATTTCCTTTTCTTCTGCCGGGAACACGTCGATCACACGGTCAATGGTTTTGGCGGCGCTGGAGGTGTGCAGCGTGCCAAACACCAGGTGACCCGTTTCAGCGGCAGTCATGGCCAGGCGGATGGTTTCCAGGTCACGCATTTCACCTACCAAAATGCAGTCCGGGTCTTCGCGCAAAGCAGAGCGCAAAGCGGAGGAAAAGGAATGCGTCATGGGCCCAACTTCGCGCTGGTTGACCAGACATTTCTTTGAATCGTGCACGAATTCAATGGGGTCTTCCACCGTCAAGATATGCCCGTGCTGGTTATTGTTCAGGTAGTCCACCATGGCCGCCAGCGTGGTTGACTTGCCCGAGCCTGTGGGGCCTGTGACCAGTACCAGCCCACGGGGTTTGAGGGACAGATCAGCAAGAATCTTGGGCGCATTCAAATCCTCAAGGGTGAGGATTTTGCTGGGAATCGTGCGGAAAACGGCCGCCGAACCGCGGTACTGATTGAACGCATTCACACGAAAGCGTGCCAGCCCTGCAATTTCGAACGAGAAATCCACCTCCAGATTCTCTTCATAGGCTTTGCGCTGTCCGTCCGTCATGATGTCGTAGACCATGGCGTGGACCGTTTTATGGTCCAGTGGCTCTACGTTGATGCGGCGCACGTCACCGTGCACACGAATCATGGGCGGCAAGCCTGCCGACAGGTGCAAGTCCGATGCTTTGTTCTTGACGCTGAATGCCAGCAGGGTGGTAATGTCCACAACAGTTTTCCCTCTCTAGGTGTCGCGTTCGCTGCAGCGACGCTTTTTATGGGCGACTTCATGTCAGCGGTTTGGCTGGTTTGGTACGCTCGACAAGATTATGACCACGATTGCAAACAAGCTACAAAGCGTTCGCGCGCAGATTGCCGACACATGTCAAAAGTGCGGCATACAGCCCACAGCCGTGGCATTGCTGGCGGTCTCTAAAACCTTTCCTGCCGAGGCGGTCCGTGAAGCGGCCTTGGCGGGGCAACGTGCTTTCGGAGAGAACTACATCCAAGAGGGCGTTGAAAAGATCGCCGCCGTGCGCGCCATGAAAGATGTGCCACCGCTGCAGTGGCATTGCATTGGCCCCATTCAAAGCAACAAGACCAAGCTGGTCGCGCAGCATTTTGACTGGGTGCACACCGTTGACCGTGAGAAGGTTGCGCAGCGCTTGAGCGAGCAGCGCCCTGATGATCTGGCACCGCTGCAAGTGTGCATTCAGGTGAACGTGGATGGCGGGGCCACCAAGTCCGGTTGCTCGCCGCAAGAAGCGCTGGCTCTGGCCCAGACGATTGCGCAATTGCCGCGCTTGCAGCTGCGCGGGGTGATGAGCATTCCTGACCCGCAGGGCTCGGACGAAGCCATGCTGGCCATTCATCGCAAGGTGGTGCAGGTGTTTGAAAGCATCCGCGCCTCAGGCATTGCTGGTTCAGCGCAGATCGATACGGTCAGTCTCGGTATGACGGCTGACATGCACACCGCGATTGCTGCTGGCAGCACCATGGTGCGCGTGGGCAGCGGTATTTTTGGTGTGCGCGATTACAGCGCCAAAACCTGAGGCCCTGCGGCAGTTGATGTGGCACAAGCACGAGCCAGTGTTTGCCCGTGTTGTGTATACAAAAGATGTGAACACACTCGCTCAGAAAAAGGTGGCATGCTAAGCTGGATTCCATAGATAAGGCAGTGAATGACTGCCGAAAATTTGGAGAAACCATGCCCGGACTTTTGCCTGATATCGATCCAGATGGACTGCTGGAATTTTCGGTGGTCTACACCGATCGTGCGCTCAACCACATGTCCAAACGCTTTACCGGCGTAGTGCAAGACATTCTGGGTACCCTCAAAGAGGTGTACAACGCTCACACCGCCGTACTGGTGCCCGGCAGCGGCACGTTTGGCATGGAAGCCGTGGCACGCCAGTTTGCCAACGGTGAAAAGGTACTGATCGTGCGCAATGGCTGGTTCAGCTATCGCTGGACGCAGATTTTTGACACCGGCAACTTTGGCCTGGGTGGCGGTGCCGTGGTCTGCAAGGCACGCAAGCAAGGCGCGGGCAGCCAGGACCCTTGGGCACCGTGTGCAGCGCAAGATGTGGCTGCGGCCATTCGTGCAGAAAAACCCAAGGTGGTGTTTGCCCCCCATGTAGAAACTGCCAGCGGCATCATGCTGCCTGACGACTACATCCGCACCATCAGCGATGCCGCCCACGAAGTCGGAGCCTTGATGGTGCTGGACTGCGTGGCCTCTGGTGCCATGTGGGTGGACATGGTGAAGACGGGTGTGGATGTGCTGATCTCGGCCCCTCAAAAGGGCTGGAGCAGCTCACCCTGCTGCGCCATGGTGATGCTGTCTGAGCGTGCACGGCAGGCCATTGACGGCACGCAAAGCTCCAGTTTCTCGTGCGATTTGAAGAAGTGGATGCAAATCGCCGAAGGCTACGAAAAAGGCACGCACGCCTACCACACCACCATGCCCACCGATGCACTGGTGCGCCTGCGCGATGTGATGCTGGAGACCCGTACCTACGGCTTTGCCAAAGTGCGGCAAGAGCAAATCGAGCTGGGTGACAAAGTGCGTGCGCTGCTGGAATCACGTGGTTTCCCCAGCGTGGCAGCAGAAGGCTTCAAGGCACCGGGTGTGGTAGTCAGTTACACCACGGACGCCGGCATTCAAAGTGGCAAGAAGTTCATGGAAGTCGGTTTGCAAACCGCCTCGGGTGTGCCGCTGCAGTGTGACGAAGGACCAGACTTTCAAACTTTCCGTATTGGTTTGTTTGGTCTGGACAAATGGCACAACGCTGATCGCTCGGTGGGCCACCTGCGCACTGCGCTGGATGCCATTGGTGTGCCGCCAGCCAAGGCATGATGGCGGCTTTCTGTGCAATGAAAGTGCCACCCATGAAAACACCATTCTTTGTGATTGCCGCCGCCAGCCTGATGGCCTGGGGCGCGGCCCAGGCCGCCCCCGAAACCACCGCCAGTGGCTTGATCTACGAAGTCATTACCGAAGGCAAGGGCGCACAGCCCAAGGCCACGGATACCGTGCGCGTGCACTATCGCGGCTGGTTTCCAGAGACGGGCAAGGAGTTTGACAGCTCGATTGCGCGCGGCGAGCCCATCGACTTTCCGCTGAACCGCGTCATCCCCTGCTGGACCGAAGGGGTGCAAAAGATGAAGGTGGGCGGCAAGGCCAAGCTCACGTGCCCACCAGCCATTGCCTACGGCAGCCGTGGCGCAGGGCGCGCCATTCCACCCAACGCCACGCTGAACTTTGAGGTGGAACTGCTGGGCGTGCAAGGCAAGTGAAAATCTAAAAAATGAGCTGTTAGCGCTTATGTAGATTGATTTTTAGATATAAATCACATTGAAATCACCTGTTGTAAAGCGCTGATAGCTCATTTAATTGATGATCTGACGCAATCAAAAAAGGGAGGCTTAGCCTCCCTTTTTGATTGCAGATGTACTGCAGCGCTTAGAACTCGTAGGTACCGGACACCCACAAGCGGCGGCCTTCTTGCGGGTTGCGATAGCGATTGCTGTAGGCCGTGGTTAAAACGCCTCTGTTCATATATTGATATGAGCCGTAGTTAACAAAATCTTTGTTGAACAGGTTGTAAATTGCAGCGTTCAGAGTGAACTTTGGGGTTGCACGATAGCTACCACCAATGTGGAACTGGGTATAAGCCTTGTAGTCTCCTAAAGCTTGCGCCGCCGCTGCGGTGGCCGCATCGGTGGAGGTGGGGCTACCACGATAGCGTTCACTACGATACTCGGCGCGTACCCATGCATTCCATTGTGTCGTGGGCTTCCAGTCCAGACGCAGATTAAGGGCGTGCTTGGGGGTGTCTGTCAAAGGCTGGCCTGCGCTGACACCACTCTTTTGTTCGCTTTTGGTGTAGGTGTAGTTGGCGTTGGTACTCCATGCTTTATTGATGGTGTAACGGCCAGTCAGCTCTACCCCTTGCGTGACAGCGCTATCAATATTGATTGCTTGATTAAAGGTGTCATAAGAGGGCCAGAAACCCACATCAACGCAACCGGGGCGATTCGGGTTGGCGGCGGAGGTGCAATTGGGTACAGGCTCACCGGTGGCGATTTTGTCTTTGAATTTGTTGTGGAATATGGTGACTCCGCCAGCAAAGCGCTGCTGTGCATCGTCAAAATGGATGCCCAGTTCTGTGCTGCGACTGGTTTCTGGCTTGAGGTCAGGGCTTCCGACAAGAGGCAAGCGGCCTTGACTACCAAAACCATAAATGCCCGGCGTCAGTTGTTCCAGCTTGGGTGTTCGGTAGCCATTGCTCACACCGCCCTTGACTGTCCACTGTGGTGTGGCTGTCCACACACCGTAGGCGCGTGGGCTGACCTTGCTGCCAAACTCGCTGTGGTGGTCGTAACGTGCGCCCAGCGTCAGTTTGAAGGTGTCGGCCAGGCTCCATTCGTCTTCGGCAAACAGCGCTTTCTGGGTGAACTCCCACTTGCCTTCCGTAGAGACGCCATCAATCATCTCGGCCTCCATCCACTGGCCACCGACGGTGGTCAGGTGGTTGCCCCATGGCATCACCAGTTTGGAGTCCAGCACTTTGCTGGTGCTCTCCAAGGTACGGGGCAAGCCGGCGCCCGGAAGGCCTGCTCCACCTAGCGTGAGTGGGTTGATACGGCCAATCGTTTCGGTGGTGCTTTCCATGTAGCTGGTATCCCATACACCGAAGCCATATCGCCCAGTGTGGGCCAAACTCCATTGGTCACGGTTGAACTTTTGCTCGGGGCCGTAGCCACCAGCAGCACCCAAGGTGCCCATTTGTCCGCGTGAGTTGTCGTAGGTCTGGCGGCCAGTTTCCACATCCAGAATGATGTCGTGCTGGCGGTTGGGCGTGAATGCCAAGCGGGCGCCAAAGGTATTGATGTCGGATTTGACGGGGTTAGATCCCATCGTCGGCACGATGAGTGTGCCGTTGTGATTGATGTAGCTGATGTCTGCTGCTTCGCGGTGCTGGGTGCTGCCACGCAATGCCAAGCCCAGCACATCTTGCTTGATGGGACCGCTCAAATAGAACTTGCCGCCATAGGTGTCACCAAAAGCGGATTCTTGCTGCAAAGATCCATCTACGGTAATGGAGCCACCCCAAGTCTTGCTGACCTTGCGAGTGATGATGTTGATCACGCCGCCCATGGCGTCTGAGCCGTACAGCGTGGACATGGGGCCACGAATGACTTCAATACGCTCAATTGCTGAAACGGGAGGAATGAAGCTGGTTTGTGTGCCGCCAAAGTCATTGGGGGTGACATTGCCAGCGGCATTCTGGCGGCGGCCATCAATCAGGATCAGCGTGTAATCCGCACCCATGCCACGAATGCTGATGTTCGGGCCACCCGTTTTATCGGTTCCCGCGCCAACATCTACGCCTTCCACATCTTCCAGCGCCTGCGCCAAGTTGCTGACGCGCTTTTCTTCCAGCTGTTTACGGGTGATAACAGTAATAGACGCTGGCGCTTCCTTGATGTCTTGCTCAAAACCCGAGGCAGAAACCACCACTTCAGACATGGTCTGGGTGGCTTGCTGGGCGCTGGCAGAGGCGCATGCTGCGGCAGCCAAGGCCAGCAAGGTGGGCCGAATCAAGAATGGAGATGAAATTTTAGACATAGCAATTTCTGCCAGGTAGCCTGGCTTCAAAAGGATGGAGAAATTGGGGCTGCAATGCGGCGTGATCGCGCAGGCTATGTCCGAGTTATGAATTTTTGTATGGACGTTGGATTCCTTGATTATCGCGTTACGAATGTGAATACTTCTCAATAAGACCTTGTTTACCTTGGTTTGTTGCATGAAACAAACGATCACCAGATCACTGCCTTCATGCCTTTCACAAGCCCTGCTCCTACCTGGAGCGGGTGCCAAGCGCCTGCACGAGCGTGGTCTGGAGGGCTTAGGCTAGGCAGGGCAAGGAGATTGCCGGATGCCTCAAGGCCAGACTGTTTCTGTCGAACTACGCCGTGCCAAGCGCTGGGCCGGCTTGTTGCTCATCGCGGTATCGATGGTGTTTGTGTCTACCCATTTTTTGCCTGCCACGTGGGGCGTGCGCTGCATCAAAGCGATGGCCGAGGCCGCCATGGTGGGCGCGTTGGCCGATTGGTTTGCAGTGACGGCGCTGTTCCGGCGGATTCCTTTGCCACTGGTGGGGCGGCACACTGCCATCATTGAGCGCAACAAAGACCGCATTGGCCAGAACCTGGCGCACTTTGTGCGCGACAAGTTTCTGGATGCACCTTCCCTGATTGCGCTGATGCGCCAGCACGACTTGGCACAGCACATGGCGCAGTGGTTGCTGGAGCCGCGCAATACCCAGTTGCTCGGCCAGCAGTTGGCTCGCATGGCCGCGGGTGCTTTGGAGATGGTGCAAGACCGGCAAGTTGAGCGCTGGCTCAAGCGCACGGTGCGCAGCGCACTGTCGCAGGTCGATTTGAGCCAGTCGATGGCCACGGTGCTGTCGGCCCTGACGCACAAAGGGCAGCATCAAGCAGTGCTGGACGATGTGCTGGTCAAAATTTCAGAGACGCTGCGTGAAGAACGCTCACGCACCTTCATGGCAGAAACGATCGTGCAATGGCTCAAGCGTGAGCACCCGCTCAAGGAGAAGTTACTGCCCACAGATTGGCTCAGTGACAAAGGGGCCGATGTGATGGCGCAGGCTATTGATAGTGTGCTGGCCGATATGGCGCACAACCCGCAGCACCGTTTGCGTGAGGCATTTGATCGCCAGCTGCTGCAGTGGATTGAACGGTTAAAGCACGACCCCGCATATGCAAAAAGGGGCGAGCAGATTCGCCACTACATGCTGCACGATGAAAAAATGGCCAGCTACTTGCACAACCTGTGGAGCCGCATGCGCAGCAAGCTGCAGGCAGACCTTGGCAATGAGCATTCACGGGTGGCGCGCAGGCTGGCGGGGGCAGGGCAGTGGCTGGGGCAGTCGTTGGCGCAAGACGCTGCATTGCGTGCATCGATGAACGAGCGGCTGGAGCGCTGGGCGCATAGTCTGGCTCCTGACGTTTCGCAGTTCATTGCCAAACATATTCAAGACACCGTGCAGCGCTGGGATGCCAAGGAGCTGTCTGCGCTGGTGGAGCAGCATATTGGCAGAGATTTGCAGTTCATCCGCATCAATGGCACCTTGGTGGGCGGTGCGATTGGGCTGCTGCTGTTCCTGATGGGTGTCTGGCTGGGGCCTGCACCGGGGGCGCTGTAGCACTGGCAGGCATGGGGCGCAGATTTCGGGCTTGGTGCTGACGCGCGGCAGATGGCGCTGCCATGGCAACGCGCCATAAAAAAAGCCTGCTGCGCAGGCAGCAGGCTGGGGTGCATCGCCCAGGCAAGAGCCTGGATGGCGCAGTGTGCTCGCTTAGAAGCGGCCGGTGATCGACGCGTAGTATGCGCGGCCCAATTCGTTGTAAGAAGCGGCACCGGCACCGGAGCTGTTGGACTCGCGCAGCAGGCGCTTGTCGGCCAGATTGGTGATGCCGAAGTTCAGCGAATAGTCCTTGCTCAGCTTGTACTGGGCACCGATACCGAACAGCGCATAGGCACCGATTTCCTGCAACTGCTTGCCTGTGGACACTGCACCGCCTGTTTGCACGGTGCGTGGCTCCTGGCGGCCATAGAACGTGGCGTTCAACTGGGTCGAGAAGACATCGTTGACTTGCCAGTCCAGGGTGGAGTTGACGGTGTACTTGGGAATCACAGACAAGGGCTGGTTATTTTCCTTGTTGTGGTTCTTGAGCATGTAGGTGAAGTTGTTCACCAGCTTCAAGCGGCTGCCATCCTTGCCATCCAGAGGAAGGGTCAGATTACCCTCAACCCCCTTGACGATGGCCTGGCTGGCATTCATCCACTGGTAGACCTGCGATGTACCGACCACGATGGGGGTGCCATCGTTCATCTCGGAGTAGATCTTGTTCTTGTAGTCGTTCTGGAAGTAGCTCAGGCTTGCGTCCAGACCGTTGTGGTTGGAGTAGGCAAGGCCCAGCTCTTTGTTGATGCTGATTTCTGCTTCCAGATCCGGGTTGCCGACGATGTAGCAACCTGCACCCAGATTGGGCGAACTGACCGGGCAGCCATTGCCACGGGTGTAGTACAGGTAGTTCTTGTTGGTCTGGTACAGGTTAGGCGCCTTGAACGCCCGCGCAATACCGCCCTTGACCTGCCAGCTGTCATTGACCTGGTAGCTGGCATTCAGGCTGGGGCTCCAGTTGTTGCCGGACTGGCTGTGGTGGTCGAAACGCACACCGGGAGTCAGGATCAGGTTCTGGACGGGCTCAAAGTTGTCTTCAACGAACAGGGCAAAGTTTTGCGCATCCGATTTGCCGCTGCGTTCGCCAGCGCTTCCGACCAGACCGCCAATATTGTTGCCACCCGTGCCAGTGCCCTGTGCCATGGCTGCGGCGTCATTGAGCTTTTCGTTGCGGTACTCGAAACCGCTGGTCAGCATGTGGGTAGTGCCGCCCAGTTTGAGCGGGGTGTTGACTTCACCTGTCAGGAAATAGTTGCCCAGTTTGGACGAGACTTTGTCGTCACCGCTGGTGATCGAGCCTTCTGGGCCACCTGCCAGACCGACTGGGTTTTGCCAGCGGCGGGTGTTTTCATACTGGAACAGCAACCGTGAAGTACCCCAGTCCCAAGTGCCGCGGTGGGCCAGGCCAATGGTGTTGCGGTTGGTGCGATTGGTTTCTTCGCCAATCAGCGACTGGCGGATGGGGGCGTTTGCATCAATGCTGACCGGGGTTTCACCCGCGTAGATGTTGGTCTGGCGGCTGGCTCCCAGCTCCAGCTCCAGCACTTGGCGAGGTGTCAGGTCCCAGCGCAGCAAGGCATTGATGTCTTTGTTGTTGACCCCTTCACGGCCTGCGGGCGCAATCACCGATGTGGTGTTGGATGTGCGGTTTAGATCAGGGCTGTCTGCATCGGTCTTGGCCATATTGCCAAAGAGGCGGAAGGACAGGTTCTCTGCCAGGGGGCCAGACAGGTTAAAGCTGCTGCGCTTGGTGTCGCCTTCGTTGGAGTCTTCCTGGAACTTGCCGTAGACCGTGACTGAGCCTTGCAGCTTGTCTGTGGGCTTCTTGGTGATGATGTTCACCACACCACCCGATGCGCCAGAGCCATAGCGGGCAGCCGCAGGGCCACGGATGACTTCAATGCGCTCAATTGCTTCTACTGGCACCCAGTTGGAATCGCCACGGGTGTCACGCTCGCCGCTGCGGCCCATTTTTGCGCCATTGCGTGATTGCACGGGCTTGCCGTCAATCAGGATCAAGGTGTTTTCCGGGCCCATGCCGCGGATGTCAATCTGGCGATTGTTGCCGTACTGGCCCGAGGCGGAGTTGCCTGTCAGGTTGACGCCGGGCATGGTACGGACCAGCTCAGAAATGTCGTTGGCAGGTGCGCGCTCGATCAGTTCTTCCTGCGTGATCACCGAGACGCCGAGCGCTTGCTTGAGTTCTTGCTCGGCCGTGGCGCGCACCGTGGTTTCTCCCAGGACCGAGTCCTGAGCTTGAACAAATGTGTGTGCGGCCAGCGTGACTGCGGTGAGGGCGAAAAGCTTGGAAGTTCTGGAATGCGACATCTCAAAAAAATCAATAGTTAAATAGGAATTATTCGCATCAGATTGTAATCAATGGAAATATGAATAAGAGTGATTCTTGTTATATTCGTAGTGTTTGTGGCGCATTTGTCACGATCACCTCTAAGTACCTGACATTTCCCTTGTTAAGAGGAGCGATGCATCCAGGCTTAAGCAACCTGTCTAGAAGGAGGGCATGCGCCCATGACCATCTCAAACTCCATGGCATCACGCCGTTACTGGCTGGCTTGTATTGCTGCCAGCACTTGTGCCTTTAGCGCTGCGACATGGGCGGCTTCGCCTGCTGCAACCACGGTGGTGCACGCCATGGGCAGCACTTCAGTACCTGCAGCCCCCAAGCGGGTGGTGGTGTATGACCTGGCAACGCTGGACACCATGCAGGCGCTGGGCATTACAGTGACAGGCGTGCCCAAGGCGCAGTTTCCGCAGTACATGGCGGGTTATGGCGATGCCAAGTACACCGTGGCGGGCACGCTGTTTGAGCCCGATTACGACGCGCTGAGCAAGATCAAGCCCGATCTGATCGTTGTGGGTGGCCGCTCGGCAGCCAAGTACGAGGCACTGAGCAAGATTGCCCCTACGGTGGATTTCAGTGTGAAGGGCGAGCACATGTTGCAGGACATGGAGCGCAACATCACGCAGATAGCCAACCTGTACAGCAAGCAGGCTGAAGGCAAGGCACTGGTCGCCAAGATTCACCAGGCCGTAGGTGAGCTGCGGCAGGTCTCCAGCCAGGCTGCACCGGGCTTGCTGTTGATGGCGGTGAACGAGCGCATCATGCCGAACGCGCCTGGCTCGCGCTTTGGGTTCTTGTTTGACACCCTGGGTGCCCGTTCTGCCATCACAGCCCAAGACGTGCCTGCACGGGGCACGGCCTACACCTTTGAGGATGTAGCCAAACTCAACCCGCAATGGATTTATGTGATTGACCGCAACACGGCCACGGGCTCTGCGGCCGGTGGTGGCGAGATCATTTCTTCACAGAAGGTGTTTGATAACGCACAGATCAAAAATACGGCGGCTGGCCAAAAAGGGCAGGTAGTGTTTTTGGACCCCAAAGGCTGGTACTTGATGGGCAGCACAGGTCCAACGGCCTTGCTCGGCAATGTGGAGCAGCTCAAACAGGTGTATGCCGCAGCTCAGCGTTGACCGTTAAATGCTGTGAGTGCAAAGCGTATGTGAAGGGCGCTTCACTAAAAGAAGCGAACTGCGCTTATCAGGCAATCTTTTTAGATATAAAACTATCTGAAAACTAAGATCATCCAGCGATAGATGCTCTTTTTTTGTTTATGCGTCCTCGCGCGCTTGTTGGGCGGCGGCCTGTGCGTCTTGCAGCAGGTGTTCACCAATTTGCTTCCAGGCTTTGGCGGCACCGTGCTCGCCCGAAAAGTGGTGGCAGCTGGCGGCTGTCATGGCGATGCGGCCATTTTCAGGATCCAGATCAAAGGCCAGCTCGCATTGGGCCGCGGCGTTGCTCCACATGAGCAAGGCATTGGCAGAGTCTTCTTTTTGCAGCGCGTAGGCTTCGGCCATCCAGGCCTGTGCCAGGCGGAAAGCTGCTTCGGTGTGGTTCAAATCAGCCTGATGGGCAAGATAAAAGTGCTTGCCAGCTTCTTGCCACAGTGCGCGGGCGCGCTGGAAATCGGCGGTGGCCGCCTGTTGGGCCTGCTCGACCAAGGCGTTGCCCGAGTTCAGGTGTTCTTCAAAGCTGAGTTCAGTCATGGTGTGCGAAAAGGAAAGGCGATCTGCATGAACTCGGCATTGTGGCGCGATGCATGAAAGCGCGTGCGTTGCAAGTTTTCTGTCGCGGCGTCTTACACCGGTAACCAGCGCTGCCAAAAGCGCGTGCGCGCAGCTGCAGTTTCTTGGGCACCCAATGTCTGCAAAAGTTTTTGCAACTCTGTGCGCTCGTACTGCCGCGCGGCTTGCAATGGGGTGAGGCTGCCCAGCTGTGCGGGCAGGTTGGGGTTGGCTCCGTGCTCAAGCAGCACACGCGCCACTTCGGTATGGCCTTGGATGATGCTGACCACCAGTGCCGACAGCATTACCTCAGGGTGCTGGTAGTCGGCATCCACACCTTCGCTCAGGTGAAAGCGCACGCATTGCACATCGCCGCGCTCGGCCGCCATGTACATGTCTTTCCAGTCTCCGCCGCCGCTGGCCATGGGTTGCTCCTTGGAAGTGGTTAGCTGCACTGTAAAAGTAAACATGGCTTGGGGCTACAGGGCTTGCACGAAGAGGCGTCGGTTAGCGGGCAGGTGAAAAGTTCTTTTCAATGCAGCGGGGCGCAAAAGCAGTCAGCGCCCCTGTTTACCTGACAAGGCAGGTCGTTTGATGCACTGGTTTTTAGGTAAGTTCTTTACGGGTTTTTTGAAGCGGTTTGACCAGCAAGGCTGGGTGCAGCGAAGATGGGGTTGACCCAGCCTGATACGGCCTCTTTCATTGACTTTTTTGCGAGCAAGACCATGACACAAACATCGCGACGCAGCATTCCCTCCAAGGTGCCATCCCTGGTTACGCTTGCCTGCCTTAGTGCGCTGGCAGGCAGTGTCATGGCCGCGCAACCCGACTACCCCGATGCCGCAGCCAGCGACCCCGCCAAGCTGGGCTGGATGGTGGGCTCACCCCCACCCGCAGACCGCATTCTGCGCTTTGACGATGGTTCGTACTTTCGCTTTCCTGCCATGCGCTGGAGCGTGGCGCATTTTCGCCAGTTGATGCCCACGGTGAACGTCTCGCGCGGGCTGGGTGCACCCGTGGTATTGCCACGTGCACTGCGCAGTGACATTGACGCGGTGACGTTTATCCCCACGGGCTCAGACAAGCCCATGACCTGGCAGCAATCACTGCCCGTCAATTACACCGACGGTATCGTGGTGCTGCACCGGGGCAAGGTGGTCTATGAGCGTTATTTCGGAGTGCTGCAGCCGCAGGGGCAGCATGCCGCAATGTCGGTGACCAAGTCGTTTGTGGGTACCTTGGCCGCCATGCTGGTGGCCGAAGGCAAGCTCGACCCTGCGCAGCGTGTGGCCGACTATGTGCCTGAGCTGGCCGCTTCTGCCTTTGGCAGCGCGACCGTGCGGCAGGTGATGGACATGACCACCGGCATTCGCTTCAGCGAAGACTATGCCGACCCGAAAGCCGAAGTCTGGGCGCACGCCGCCGCAGGTAACCCGCTGCCCAAGCCGGCCGATTACACCGGCCCGCGTACTTACTATGAGTTTTTGCAAACCGTGCAGCCGCAAGGCACGCATGGCGAGGCGTTTGGTTACCGCACGGCCAATACCGATGCGCTGGGCTGGGTGCTGGCGCGGGTCACGGGCCGCTCGGTGGCACAACTGCTGTCCGAGCGGATCTGGAGCCGCCTGGGTACCGAGCAGGACGCGTACATGAGCGTGGACTCCATTGGTACACCGTTTGCGGGCGGTGGCCTGAACCTGGGGCTGCGCGACATGGCGCGGTTTGGTGAAATGGTACGCAATGGCGGTGTGTTCCATGGCCAGCGCGTGCTGCCAGCAGCAGCTGTGGCAGACATTCGCCGAGGTGGAGACCCCGCAGTGTTTGCCAAAGCGGGCTACACGCAGCTGCCCGGATGGTCGTACGCCAATATGTGGTGGGTTACGAACAACGACCACGGCACTTTTGCTGCACGCGGGGTGCATGGGCAAACCATCTATGTGGATCCGAAAGCCGAGATGGTGATTGCCCGCTTTGCCTCGCACCCAGTGGCTGCCAATGCGGCCAGCGATGCCACGTCGCTGCCGGCCTACCATGCGCTGGCTTTGCACCTGATGCAGCGCAGCAAGGCAGCTGCGCGTTAGCAGCCTGTGCGGGGCGCACGCGTTCAGGCCATCTGGCTGATGGTCTTGCGAAAGCGCGCCAGCGACAGCGCAAACAGCACGGCCCCGATCACGGCCAGCGCCAAAAAGGGCTTCCACACCACTTCCAGCCCCGCGCCGCGGTACAAAATGGCCTGGCCCAGCTCTACAAAGTGCGTGGTGGGGGCCAGGAGCATGATGTTTTGCACAAGCTGAGGCATGGACTCGCGTGGCGTCATGCCGCCAGACAACAGCTGCAGCGGCAGCAGTGTCAGCACCATCAACAGGCCAAACTGCGGCATGGAGCGCGCTACCGTGGCCATGAAAATGCCCATGGCCGTGGTGGCAAACAGGCACAGTGCCGCCCCGGCCATGAACAGCGGAATACTGCCTTCAATCGGTACCTGCAAAAAGCCACGCACCACCAGATTGAGCGAAACGCCAGCCGCCAGCAGCACCACGGCGCCCATTGACCAGACTTTGGCCAGCATGATTTCGGTGGGCGTAACTGGCATGACCAGCAAATGCTCGATGGTGCCGTGTTCGCGCTCACGAATCAGTGCCGCACCGGTCAGGATGATGGACAGCATGGTCACGTTGTTGATGATCTGCATCAGCCCGCCAAACCAGATCTTGTTCAGCGAGGGGTTAAAGCGCGCACGCAGCTCCAACTCCACCGGCAGTGTGCTGGCGCTGCGGTGGCGCTGGGTGAATTCGTTGATTTCGGCCAGCACGATCTGCTGGATGTAGCCACTGCCTGAGAAGGCCTGGCTCATGCGCGTGGCATCTACATTCAGCTGCAGCTGTGCTTTTTTGCCAGCCAGTACATCACGCTGAAATCCTGGGGGAATGATCAGTGCAAAGGTGAAACGGCCAGCGTCCATGCCGGGGTCAACCTGCTGCCATTGCATCATCTGTGGCGGCATGAACTGTGGCGGGTAAAAAGCAGAGGTAATGCGTGCCGACAGGGGCGACTGGTCCTGGTCCACGATGGCAATGGGCGCGTGGTGCAGCGTCTCGGGCATGGCCGATGCAGAGGTATAGACCGAGGCGGTGAAGGTGTAGACGATGAGCACCAGCATCACCGGATCACGCCACAGGCTCCACAGCTCTTTGATGCCCAGGCGCCAGATGTTTTTCAAGCTATGCAGCATGGCTGTCTTTCCAATACTTCGCAGGGGTCGCCCCGCAGCGACAGACGAGGGAAGGCGTGCAGCGACTCATGGGGGTGTTCCATCATTTCTCTTGCTTGGGCAGTGCCCAGATGGCAATGCCCATGATGATGGGGATAGCGAGCAGCAGCGGCACATAGGCACTGGCCAGATCATGCAGCCCCAGCGCCTTACTGAACACACCGCGGCTGATGGCGAACATGTGTGTGGCGGGGTAGATTTCACCAATCCAGCGGCCCGCGCCTTCCAGTGACGAGACCGGATCGGTCAGGCCCGAGAACTGTGTGGCCGGAATCAAGGTGCCCAGCATGGCAAAAAACATGGCCGCAATCTGGCTGCGTGTGATGGCCGATGCCAGCAGCCCCATGCCCGTGGCGATGATGGCAAAGAGCACGGCGGCCAGCGTCAGAGCGATAAAGCTGCCGGTCATGGGGACACCGAAGGCAAACACTGCCAGAGCGCACATCAGCAAGTAGTTCAGCAAAGCCAGAGCCACATAGGGCAGTTGCTTGCCAAGCAAAAATTCTGTGCGTGTCACCGGCGTCACATACAGGTTGACGATGGAGCCCAGCTCTTTCTCGCGCACCACGGCCAGCGCAGTGAGCATGGCAGGGAACATCAGCAGCAGCATGGGGATGACCGCAGGCACCATGGCAGGCAGGCTTTTGACATCGGGGTTGTAGCGAAAGCGGGTTTCAATCGCCACCTGACTGCCCATTTGTACGCCCATGCGCTCGCGCACCTGCTGCGCCAGCCAGTGCTGGTGCATGCCTTGTACATAGCCTTTGATGGTTTCGCCCCGCTGGGGCATGGCCCCGTCAAACCATGCGCCGATGGCCACGGGACTGCCGCGCAGCACGTCGCGGCCAAAGCCGGGCGGAATTTCGATGGCCAGTGCGATGGCGCCGCTCTTCATGCGCTGGTCCAGGTCTTCGTACGAAGTCAGTGGCGGTTGCTCAATAAAGTAACGTGAACCCGACAGGCTTTGCGTGTAGCTCTGGCTCAAGGTGCTCTGGTCACGATCGAGGACGGCGAACTTCAGGTCCTCCACGTCCATGCTGATACCAAAGCCGATCACCACCATCAGCACCAGCGAACCCACCAGCGCCAGCGTGGCGCGCACCGGGTCGCGCTGCAGCTCCAGCGATTCGCGCCACAGATAACTCCACATGCGCTGCAGGCTGAAGCGGGCTGGGGTTGCAGATACAGGAGCGTCTTGCGCGCTTGTATCAACGTTTTCAGATGCATTTGTTGCTGAAAAGCTTTCTGAGTCAGCGAATGCAGCTTCTTTTTTCGCATCTAGCTGCGGAGCAGCCTCGCCTGAGGCTTCCACCAGATAGCCGATGAAAGCCTCTTCCAGCGTGGCTGCGCCGCGCTTGGCAGTCAGGGCTGCGGGGGTGTCGCTGTCGAGCACCTTGCCCGCGTGCATCATGGACATGCGGTCGCAGCGTGCGGCCTCGTTCATGAAGTGGGTGGAGATGAAAATAGTCACACGGTCACGGCGTGACAGCTCGACCAGCAGACGCCAGAACTGGTCGCGCGCCACCGGGTCTACGCCGGAAGTGGGTTCGTCCAAAATCAGCAGTTCGGGCCGGTGCACCATGGCCACGGCCAGCGACAGGCGCTGGCGCAGGCCCAGCGGCAGCTTGTCGGGCAGATCGTGGCGTTCTTCGGTCAGGCCAAAGCGTTCCATCATTGCTTGCACGCGCGCGGGCACCTCGGCTTCGGGCACATGGAACAGCTGGGCGTGCAGCACCAGGTTTTGCTCCACCGTCAGTTCGCCGTACAGCGAAAAAGCCTGCGACATATAGCCCACGCGCTTGCGGGTGGCGATGTCGTTGGGGTTCACCGCCTTGCCGAACAACCAGGCCTGGCCCTCGCTGGCGGGCATCAGCCCGGTCAGCATCTTCATGGTGGTGGATTTGCCGCAGCCGTTGGAGCCCAGAAAACCAAAAATTTCACCTCGACGAATGCGAAAATTCACATGGTCCACGGCCACAAAGTCGCCAAAGCGCATGGTGAGGTCTTTGGCCTCAATGGCAATGTCGGCGTCATCCGCTTGCAGTGGCGGTATGACCACCTCGGCATGGTCGCGTTTCTTGGCCTCAGGCAGCAGTGCAATGAAAGCAGCTTCCAGCGATTGCGTGGCGGTGCGCGCCAGCAGCTCAGCCGGAGTGCCGGTGGCCAGTATCTGGCCGTCATCCATGGCGACCAGCCAGTCAAAGCGCTGGGCCTCATCCATATAGGCAGTGGCCACCAGCACGCTCATTTGCGGGCGCGTAGTGCGGATGCGCTGGATCAGGTCCCAGAACTGGGCACGCGCCAGCGGGTCTACGCCGGTGGTGGGTTCATCCAGAATTAGCAGGTCGGGGTCGTGAATCAGTGCGCAGCACAGTCCCAGTTTCTGCTTCATGCCGCCCGACAGCTTGCCCGCAGGGCGCTGCAGAAATTTGTACAGCCCGGTGCTTTGCGTCAAATCATCAATGCGGGAGCGGCGCTCAGCGGCATCGTGGCCAAACAGGCGGCCAAAAAACTGCAGGTTCTCTTCAACCGACAGCGTGGGATAAAGGTTTTTGCCCAGCCCCTGGGGCATGTAGGCAATGCGTGGGCAGACACGGTCACGGTGCACTTTGCTGCGCATGTTGCCACCCAGCGCCCAGACTTCGCCCTGCTGCACGGCGCGTGCGCCCGACAGCAACGACAGCAGACTGGACTTGCCCACGCCGTCAGGGCCAATCAGGCCCACCATGCCACCGGCAGGAATGTCCAGCGTGATGCCGCGCAAAGCGGCGGTCTTGCCATAGCGCAGGTGCACGTCCTGCAGGCGGGCGACAGGGGGCGCCAAGGAGGATGCGGCCATGCCTGTTTACTCCGGCAGTTTCACCTGCAGGTGGGCGGGCCACTGGGCGCCGGGTTCGGCCAGCACCCATGCCTGACCGGGCAGGCCTGTTTTGACTTGCTGCAAGTGCTTTTGCAGTAACTGCGGATCGATCTGCGCCTTGACGCGGAACATGAGTTTTTGGCGTTCGCTGGCGGTCTCTACCGTTTTGGGTGTGAACTGGGCGGTGCTTGCCACGAAGGACACGGTAGCCGGAATGACCCACTGCGGGGCGGCATCCAGCACGATGCGTACCTCAGACCCCAGCGCCACACGGCCAGCGACGGTCTCGGGCAGGAAAAAGCCCATGTACACGTCTGACAGATCCACCAGATTCAGTACCTTGCCGCCAGCGCCCAGTACTTCACCGGGCTGGGCCAGGCGAAACTGCACACGCCCGTCGCGTGGGGCGGTGAGCGTGCTGTCATCCAGCTCGGCGTTGATGCGCTGCACCGTGGCAGCGGCTGCGGTGACGGCCGAGTCCGAGCCCGTCACGTTGGCGCGGGCCGCTTCGATGGCGGCTTTGGCTGCGCCAACCTGTGCCTGTGTGGCTTTGAGTGCAGCCTCGGCACTGCGCACGCGGGCACGGTCATCGTCCAGCTCCTGCATGGAGCTGGCTCCTTCTTTGGTCAGCGTTTCGGAGCGGGCCAGGCGGCGGCGGGCGGCGTCCAGTTCGGCTTCGCGCTGGCTCACCAGCGCCAGTGCGGCCGCGTAGTCGCTCTCGCGCAAGGCCACTTGGGCCTTGGCTGCCGCCACGGCATGTACGGCGCGGTCCTTGCCTGCCACGGCCTCGGCGTGCTGGGCTTGCAGGGTGTGAATCTGCATGTGTGCCAGCGGCTCGCCGGCTTTCACGAAAGCGCCCTCGGTGACCAGAATGTCTTGTACACGGCCGCCGAGCTTGGTGGCGACATCAATCTCGGTGGCCTCGATGCGGCCGTTGCCACTGGCCAGACCGGCGTCTGTCTGGCTGGCCTGCCATTGCTTCCAGGCATAGCCACCGGCCAGCACCAAGGCTGCGGCGACGGCCACCAGGGTGAGGGATTTTTTGGTACGTGCAGACACAGGCATGGCGATAGACATTCGATTAAGAAGGGGTGACGGAGGAGGTCGGTGCAGTAGCAGGCGCTCCCCCCAGGGCGGTGTACAGACTGATCTGAGCTGCCTGCAGCGCGTAGTGCGCCTGCACTGCCTGCTGTGCGGCGGTCAGCAGCTCGCGCTGGGCATCCAGTACATCCAGATAGGGCGAGGCACCGTTGTCATAGCGCAGCTGGGCCAGCCGGGCGCGTTCTTGCAGCGCCTGCAGGTTGTCTTGCTGTACTTGGGTTTGCTGGGCCAGATAGTGGCGGGCAGACAGTGCGTCGGCCACTTCGCGGAACGCGGTCTGCACACTGCGCTCGTAGCTGACTACAGCGCTGTGCTGGCGCACGGTGGCCAAGTCCAGATTGGCGCTGCGGCGGCCACCGTCGAAGATGGGCAGCGAGATGCTGGGTGCAAAGGTCCATGCTCTGCTGCCGGCATCAAACAGGCCGTCGAGCTGGGCGCTGGCGGTGCCAAAACTGCCAGTCAGCGCAATGCGTGGAAAGAAGGCCGCCCGCGAAGCTGCCACCTGGGCCCGTGCGGCCTGCAACTGGTATTCGGCCGAGACGATGTCGGGCCGTGCCTGCAGCAGGCTGGATGGCAAGCCGACGGGCACCTCGCGAAAGATGGGGGTGCCAGGGGCCATGGCAGGCAGCTGGGGCACAGCTTGGCCCGTCATTTGCGCCAGCGCGTGCGCGATCTGCGCCCGCTCCTGCTCTAGCGATACAGCCAGTGACCGTGCTTGGTTGTGCAGGCTTTGCACCTGGGTCAGCGCGTATTTGGATGTACTCCCGACTTCATAGCGGCGGGTAAAAATGCGCAACGTTTCGGCACGGCTTTCCTGCGTGCTGCGTGCCAGGCGCAAGCGGTCATCCAGCTCTCGCAGCGCCAGATAGCTGCGTGCCACCTGGCTCAATAGGCTGAGCTGGGTGGCCTGCGCACCAGCGGCAGTAGCCAGATACTGCTGCAGCGCGGCCTCATCCAGGCTGCGCACACGGCCCCAAAGGTCCAGCTCCCAGCTGTTGAGCCCCACGAACACTTCGTGGTCACTGCCGGTCACCGGGCGGCCGCTGATGTTCAGGTCACCCGGTACGCGGGCACGGGCATGGTTGCTGCCCACCGCCAGTGTGGGGAAGCGGTCAGCCCGCTGAATGCCATGGGCGGCGCGGGCTTCTTCCACGCGCAGCAGCGCCAGCCTCAGATCGTGGTTGTAGCGCAGTGTCTGCTCGAGCAACTGGGCCAGAGTGGGGTCTTGCACCATGGTGCGCCAGTCGGGCAAAACGGTAGCGTGCTGCAGTTTGGTGGCATGGCTGTCCGCAGGCCACTGGCTGGGCAGGGCCGTGGTGTCGGGCAGGGCCAGTGGCCGGGAGCCCGGGGTGCAACCGCTGAGCAAGGCGGCGCACAGCGCGGCTGCCACGCACACGGAGCGGTGCAAAAGAGATGGAAAAGCAGGTGGTTGCATCGCAAAACACTCGGTAAGGCCTGTCCAGGATCGGTGCATGGGTCACGGACTATGACCATGGTTGCCTGACAGTGTGAAAGCCATCTGTCGGATCTTTCTTGAGCCAAGTCAAGTTTCCGGGCGGATGACCGGTTTTGTCCCAACGATCGCACGCCCGTTCGCAAGATGCATCTCAGGATGCTGGACGCATGAATGGCGCTTCCAGCGCCGTAGTGGCTTGGGGAGGGCTTTCAGACCGGGTAGCGCCTGGTGCACGCGGGTGTCCGTTTGCAAAAACGGCGCACATGCGTGGAGAGCAAAGCGGGAAAAGAAAATGCCCGTGAAACACGGGCAAAGTCAGGCGCCAAGCGCCGCGTTGTGGCGGCAAGGCGGGTTGTTTTAGCGCTGGTGCGCGTTTAAAAGCGCGGCAGATCGGGGTGGCTGATCTGACCGCCACGCACCAGCATCTTGCCGTATTCGGCACAGCGGTTGTGCGTGGGAATGACCTTGCCCGGGTTGAGCAGGCCTGCCGGGTCAAACGCCGCCTTGAGCGCAAACATCTGCAGGTTTTCTTCGGTGGTGAACTGCGTGCACATGCTGTTGAGTTTTTCAACGCCCACGCCGTGTTCGCCGGTCACGGTGCCGCCCATGGCTACGCTGGTTTCCAGAATGTCGGCACCAAACAGTTCGCAGCGGTGTAACTGGTCGGCATCGTTGGCATCAAAAAGAATCAACGGGTGCAGATTGCCGTCGCCGGCGTGAAAAACGTTGGCGCAGCGCAGCTGGTACTTTTTTTCCATCTCCTGGATGGCCAGCAGGATGTCGGCCAGGCGCTTGCGTGGAATGGTCGAGTCCATGCACATGTAGTCGGGGCTGATGCGGCCACTGGCAGGGAAGGCGTTCTTGCGGCCGCTCCAAAAGCGCATGCGCTCTTCTTCGCTGTTGCTCACCGTGATGGCGGTGGCACCGGCATTGCGCAGTACATCGCTCATGCGGGCGATTTCTTCTTCCACCTCTTCAGGGGTGCCATCGGACTCGCACAGCAAAATGGCTTCGGCCGTCAGGTCGTAGCCGGCCTTGACGAAATCTTCTACTGCGGCGGTCATGGGCTTGTCCATCATCTCCAGCCCGGCAGGAATGATGCCTGCGGCAATCACTGCGGCCACGGCGTCGCCTGCTTTGCGTATGTCGTCAAAGCTGGCCATGATGCAGCGCGCCAGCATGGGCTTGGGAATGAGCTTGACGGTGACTTCAGTCACCACGGCCAGCATGCCTTCGCTGCCGACCATGGCCGCCAGTAGGTCGTAGCCTGGGGCATCCAGCGCGTCAGAGCCGAACTCCACGGGCTCGCCCGCAATGGTGAAGCCTTTGACCTTCAGCACGTTGTGCACGGTCAGTCCGTATTTGAGGCAGTGCACGCCGCCGGAGTTTTCGGCCACATTGCCGCCGATGGTGCAGGCAATCTGACTGCTGGGATCGGGGGCGTAGTACAGGCCGTGGGGGGAGGCCGCTTCGCTGATCGCCAGATTGCGCACGCCGCACTGCACAACGGCTGTGCGGCTGGTGGCGTCGACCTTGAGGATCTGGTTGAACTTGGCCAGTGACAGCGTTACCCCCAGTGCATGGGGCATGGCACCGCCCGAAAGCCCCGTGCCGGCGCCACGCGCCACAACAGGTGCGTGGATGGCATGGCAGACCTGGAGCACGGCCTGCACTTGCTCGTACGTTTCGGGCAGGCAGACCACCAGGGGCCGCTGGCGGTAGGCGGTCAGGCCGTCGCACTCATACGGTGTGGTGTCTTCGCTGTGCCACAGCAAGGCGTGCGCAGGCACGTGCTGGGACAGGGCTTGTACTACCTCGGCTTGGCGGGCAGCGCGTTCGGAAAGGCTGGCAGTCGTCATAGCGCTTGACTGTAGGGCAAGCGGCGAGGCGTGCCTTGTGATTTTTCTTGCAAGCGCGCGTGAAAGCATCACGCCAAGGGGGCTGGATGTTTGAAAAAGTGAGCGGATTTCTCCGATCAAACAGGCGACGCAGCCTGTTTTCACTTGGAGCTAGAGATGTGTTGAGAACGGCTTGCCTAGTGCGGCAAGCCTGTCTGTAGCACGGTGGGCGTGGCCGCTGATTACATGGTTTTGGCCAGCCATTCGGCAAAGGCCTGGCATTCCCAGCGGTCCATGGTGCCGGTGCGCCAGCACAGGTAGTGGGCGTGCGGGCTCTCTACGTCCAGGTCAAACATGCGCACCAGCGTGCCATTGTCCAGCCAGGGTGCACCCAGTTTGAGGCGCACAGGGGCGACGCCTAATCCGGCAGCCGCCGCATCGCACAGCAAGCCTACGTCGTTGAACTGCGAGCCTTCGGTAGGCTCTGCCCAATCCAGCCCAGCGGCCTGGAACCAGGGGCGCCACGATTCCAGCGGGCTGCGCAGCAGCGGCAGCTCCAGCAGGTCTTCAGGTTTTTCAATCGGGCCATGCTGGCGCATAAAGGCGGGCGAGGCCAGCGGGGTGTACACATCGCGCGCAATTTCACGGTGTTCTACGTCGGCATAGTGGCCGGGCCCGTAGCGCACCATCAGGTCGGCGTCTTCCGCCACCACATCCAGCAGCGGAATGGCGACTTGCAAGGTGAGGTCAATTTCCGGGTATGCCTCGGTGAACTGCGCCAGGCGCGGTATCAGCATGCAACGCGCAAATGTGGGAGTGACGGCAATCTTGAGCCGTGCGCGGCCAGTGGCCACCGGGTGATTGGGAAAGCATTGCAGTGCGCCCAGGCCTTCGCGCACTTGCTGCAGGTAGTTCTGCCCGTCAGAGGTGAGCGAAAAATCGGTGCGGCCAAACAGCAGTGTGCCCAGCACTTGCTCGAGCTGGCGCACGCGGTGGCTGACCGCGCTGGGGGTAACGTTGAGCTCTTCGGCCGTTTGCGTCACGCTGCGCAGGCGGGCCAGGGCTTCAAAGGTCAGCAGGCATTGGATGGGCGGAATGCGCCGGGCCGAGCGACTGTCAAAAAAACGGGTGGGGCGCTGGCCGTTGTTGCGTGGGTTTGACATGGGGCTTTCGGCGGTCGAGGGAATAAAATCGCAAAAGCTATGCTTTTAAAAGCAAAAAGCGCTTGCTGGTCTTTGTTTTCATAATGTAATCATTCTGAAAGTAAGATACAACAAGCGTTAGATGCTTTTGATTTGTGAGCGTTGCGTGATTAACGGAACACCACGGTTTTGTGGCCGTTCAGAATGACGCGGCGCTCGCTGTGCCACTTCACTGCGCGTGCCAGTACCTGGCTTTCGGTGTCCTGACCGCGGGTGGTCAGGTCTTCCACGGTGTCGGTATGGTCTGCACGGGCCACGTCTTGTTCAATGATCGGGCCTTCGTCCAGATCCGCAGTCACGTAGTGGGCCGTGGCACCAATCAGCTTCACGCCGCGGTCATGTGCCTGGTAGTAAGGCTTGGCACCTTTGAAGCTGGGCAGGAAGCTGTGATGAATATTGATGGCGCGTCCCGAGAGTTTTTGACACAAGTCATTGGAAAGTACTTGCATATAACGCGCCAGAATCACAAGCTCGGCACCTTCAGCCTCGATAATCTCAAACTGTTTTGCTTCGGCTTGGGCTTTGGTCGCTGCAGTGACAGGAATGTGGTGGAAGGGGATGTTGTAGCTGGCCGCGAGTTGGTAAAAATCGCGGTGGTTGCTGATGATGGCTTTGATGTCGACAGGCAACTGGCCAGATTTCCAGCGGAACAGCAAGTCGTTCAGGCAGTGGCCTTGGCGGCTGACCATGAGAACGGTCTTCATGCGTTCTGCAATAGAGTGCAGGCCCCATTTCATGCCATAGGTGGCGGCCATGGTGGCGGTGGCTTCTTTGAGGGCAGCAATGTCAGTGCTGTCACAGGCGAACTGGACCCGCATGAAAAACAGGCCCGTGGCACTGTCGTTGAACTGCGAGGCTTCTTCAATGTTGGCGCCTTGCTCCAGCAAGAAACCAGAGACGGCATGCACCAGGCCGCGGCGGTCTGGGCAGGATAGAGTAAGGATATAGGCTTGGGTCATAGCACGGCAATTGTCGCAGCATGGCCGGGGTTCAATGGGATTTGAGGGAATACATGCAACACGAGGGCTCTGTGCCGCATCTGGCGCCTTGGCGTGCCTTGGTGCTGTATCTGGCAGCAGGATTGCTGTGGTTTGGCGCGGGTGATGCCGTCCTGCCGCAGCTGGTGGAAGACCGCGCGCTTTATGTCCTGCTGCAGCAAGCGCAGGATTACATATTCGTACTGGTCTCCGGCTGCTATGCCGCATGGCTGGTGCACCAGACCATGCGCGCAGAGCAGCGCCGCGTGGCTGCACGCAACGATCTGGTCAAAAGTGAAGAGCAACTGCGCTTGGCACTGGATGGCAGTGGCAGCGGCATGTGGGACTGGGATCTGGAGCACCTGCGCCACACTTTCTCTCAGGGCGTAGCCAGCATGATGCGCTACGAGGGCACTGATTTCGCACGTGACTTTCGGTTCCGGCCCCGCATTCATCCGGAAGACCGCGAGATGGTGGGCAAAGAAGCCCGCCTGGCTTTGGAGACCGGCTGCCCGTTTGTAGTGACTGCCCGTGTGCTGGGCTTTGATGGCGAGTACCGCTGGTTTGAAGCGCGTGGTACCCGCCATCTGGATGCGCTGGGTAAGCCTGTGCGCTTTTCCGGCATCATTTCGGACAAAACCCAGCAGCGTCAGGAAGAAGAGCGCCTGCGCTTGGCTGCAACCGTGGTGGACAACACGGCCGAAGGCATTGTGGTGACCGATGCTCACAGCAATATTTTGTCGACCAATGCTGCATTTTCGCGCCTGCTGGGCTATGAGCCCTCCGAGCTGATTGGCAAGCGCCCTTCGGAATTCAAGTCAGGCAAGCATGCGAAAGACTTTTACGACGACATGTGGGCCAGCCTGCACCGCACAGGCCACTGGCGCGGAGAGATCTGGAACAAACGCAAGAATGGGGAAGTGTTCCCCGAGCGCATGTCCTTGAACGCAGTGCACGACGCGTGCGGCAAGACAACGCATTACGTGTGCATGTTTACCGATATCTCGCAAGAGAAAGAGCGTGAGCACCAGTTGCAGGTCATGGCGCACAGGGATGCGTTGACGGGCTTGTCCAACCGCACATGGTTTGTGCATGAACTCACACGGCTGGTGGAGTCTGCCGATGGCCGTGGTGAAAACATGGCCGTCATCCTGCTGAATCTGGATCGATTCAAGGACGTCAATGACAGCTATGGCCATGCCGTGGGTGATGAGGTACTGCGCCATACCGCTCAGCAGATGCAAGCGGCATTGCGCCCCGGAGACACCATTGCGCGCATGGCAGGGGATGAAATTGTTGTTCTGGCGCGCCATCTGAACCGCCCTGAGGACGCTTCAGCTATTGCCGAGTGCCTGATTCAAGCGGCAGGCCAGCCATGGAAATCCCCCGATGGTTTTGCGGTGGTGGTGAGCGTGAGTGCCGGGATTTGCTGCTACCCGCAGCATGCGCAAAACGCAGCGTCTTTGGTGCAGGGCGCACACGCGGCGGTGTATGGCGCCAAGGATGGCAAGGGTGGCAGCAACCTGTGGTGCTTCTTCAGCGAAAACATGACGCTGGCGGCCCGCGAGCGCATAGCGCTGGAGTCACGCCTGCGCAACGCTTTGGCGCAAGGCCACCTGCAACTGTTCTACCAGCCGCAAATCGATATTGCCTCAGGCAATATCATCGGTTGCGAGGCCTTGATGCGCTGGTTTGATCCGGTAGAGGGCATGATTTCTCCGGAGCGCTTTATCCCCGTGGCGGAAACTTCTGGCTTGATTGGCCCGCTGGGTGCCTGGGGGCTGGAGCAGGCATGCTGCCAGGCGCAGTCGTGGCGAGACCAGGGCTTGCCCGCCATCTCTGTGGCGGTCAACGTATCGCTGCACCAGTTTTTGCTGACCGATATTGCTGGCTGCACGCGCAAAGCGCTGGAGCGCTCGGGCTTGCCTGCCGAGTGCCTGGAGCTGGAAATCACAGAAAGCGCACTGGCAGAGCGCCCAGATGAAGCGCTGGTGGTGCTGCGCAACTTGAAGAGTCTGGGCTTGCGCCTGGCGATTGATGACTTTGGCACCGGCTACTCATCGCTGGCACACCTCAAGCGTTTTCCCATCGATCTGCTCAAAATCGACCAGAGTTTCATTCGCGACATTCCCCAAAGTGCTGACGACATGGCGATCAGCCATGCCGTGATTGCCATGGGGCAGAGCATGGGCATGGAGGTCTTGGCCGAGGGGGTAGAGACCGCTGCACAGCTGGAGTTTCTGCGCCAGCACGGCTGTAACTTCTACCAGGGTTACTTTTGCAGCAAACCCATGGCAGCGACAGACTTTGAGAAGCTGCTGCGCGGCGAGGCACAGCGCCTCATGCAGCAGCCCCAGGGGGCTGAAATATTTGAGATTTGAGACCGCACACGGGCTCAAAAAAAAGAGGCCTTCAAGGGCCTCTTTTTTTGCAGACTGGCTGCGTATCAGTGGATCAAGACAGGGTTCTGTGCCAATTGTGCATAGCGCTCCAGAATGTCTTCGACCTCCTCTTCGCTGGGCGACTCTCGTTGCCACTCCTGGATGATGAGCTGAAACATTTCTGCCCAGGAACCATCCAGATACACCTCTTTGCCCGAACGTTTGTCCACAATTTCAAAACCGTGGCGGGGCAGTGCTGGTGCGGGGGTTTCACCGTCAGCCAGTGTCACTTGTGTGGGCAAACCCAAATCGGGTTTGAGATGGAGCACCACAAAAGAATCCGAGTCATAAAGCATTTGCATGGTGGTCCTCCTTCCTTGCCTGCGTTGCATATCTGGCGCTGGGGCATCCCAGGTGATGTCAGATGGGTACAAAGCAGAACGTTTCAAGGCGCATGATGGTTTTTCATGCACTGTGAGTATTCCATGAAAGTGAAAACTGCACCGGGGTGCACCGTCAGCAGAGCTTAGGGCTTGGTGTGGGACTGCAGCTTCAGGTCCAGCTCATCGCGGCCGCCGTCTTCCTGCATGCGAATGCGCACAGGCAGATACTGCAGCCCCGGGGCCAGCCACAGGGCAGATTGCAGGTTGTCTTCGGCGCTGCTGTCCGAGCTGTGTTCCAGCTTGAGGGCCTGCATGCGCCCTGCAGGCAATTGCAGGTTTTCGGTGCCTCGCACCGTAAACGTCCATGGGGCAACGCGGCTGCTGCTGGCAGCCTGGACGGTGATCTTGGTGCCTTGTGGATAGCGCTGCGGCGCAGCAGCAATCATGCCGGCCACTTGAAAGAACACGCTCATGCGATCTTGGGTACCGCGCACCCAGGCAACAGGTTCACTGCCCCGGCTAAAAAGAATCTGCCCGGTCTTGGTATCAAAGGTGGCGCTGTTTTCTTTGCGGGCGCGGTCTATAAAGATTTCTGGCTGAAGGCCGTTGGGGCCAATGGTGCCCACGCTCGATTGGCGACGGCTGCCGACAATCGGTATCTGCACTTCTTGCGCCGCCTCATAGCGCTGCCCTTGCGGTAGCCAGTCGATCTGTGCCTTGGTTTGATACGGCATGCTTTTGTACTTGCCTTGCACGGTAAATTGCAGGCGTGCGGCATCAGGGGCCCGCCAAGCAACAGGCGCTTTGGCCCGCTGGCCCTGTGCAGTGCGCACTTCGATGGGGGTTGCAGTGGTCTGGGCATACGACGCGGCGGCAGACATACCCAGCAGCAAGCCAAGGGCCAGTGACAGGCTGGTTTTGGCGTTGCGTTGGGCAATGGTGAAAACTGAGGGGCGCAATGGCATGGGCGAACCTTAGAATTTGTGGCATACACGTGAGCTGTTGATAACAGCCCGCGCCAGTTCTTCTATTTTGGCAGCAGACATTGAATGCCGCTGTCATATGGCCTTAGCGCCTACACCTCTTTGCTCATGAAACTTGCCACTTACAAAGACGGCTCTCGCGATGGACAACTGATTGTGGTCTCGCGTGACCTGCGGTTTGCCCACTACGCCACGGGTATTGCTTCACGCATGCAGCAGGTGCTGGATGACTGGAGCTTTATGGCCCCGCAGCTGCAAGACCTCTATCACCAGCTCAACACGGGGCGTTCACCCCATGCGTTTGCGTTCGATGCCACGCAGTGCATGGCTGCGCTGCCCCGTGCATATCAATGGGCAGAGGCCGTCGCTTACCCCTGTCATTTGGCATTAACCCAGCCAGAGTGGCCATTGAGCACGACAGAGCCGCTGATGCGCCAAGGCGCGGGCGACAGTTTGATGGGCCCGTGCGATGAAGCCGTGGTCGGCAGCGCGGCGATGGGCATCGACTTTGGTGCGGGGCTGGCGGCCATTACGGGTGATGTGCCTATGGGCAGCTCGCCAGAGCAGGCGCTGCATGGCATACGCCTGCTGATGCTGAGCAATACGCTGAGTTTGCGCCACCTCATGCCCAGTGGCCCTGCACAACCATGGAACCATCTGCAAAGCTGGCCCGGGACGGGCTTTAGCCCCGTGGCCGTGACCGTGGATGAACTGGGCGACGCCTGGCGCGGTGGCCGCATACATCTGCCTTTGCACAGCAGCTGCAATGGCCGCAAAGTGGGCATGTGTGAAGCGGGAGAGGACATGGGCTTTCACTTTGGACAACTGGTGGCGCACATTGCCAAAACTCGCACGCTGCATGCAGGAACCATTGTGGGATCCGGGGTGGTCAGCAACCAGGGTGTGCTCAGTGGCAAAGGGCAAAACCAGCGCATGGACTGGCCACGGGGCTACCACTGCATTGCTGAAAAACGTGCCATGGAGCTGCAGCAAAGCGGGGCAGCCAGCACGGGCTATCTGCAATTTGGCGACACCGTACGCATTGAAATGAAGGGCAAGGACGGGCTGAGCATATTTGGGGCGATTGACCAGACCATTGTTTCGCCCCAGGGTGATGGCAGCAGTGAGTAATTAACGGCCATCCAGCGGACATCTGGTGCTTGCACAGCCAATGCTAAAAACGCTATGTTGGACTACTTGCACGCTGGCGTAGCGCGGTGCCATGGGTGCTGATGGCGAGTTGCTTTGTGACACTGCGCGTTGCATGTTGCGCACCGTGTTGCTTTTGGCCGCGGGGCCAGTTTTCAACCAGGAGAAATGTGATGTCCCCTATGTCTGCGCGTCCGGCCATGCACCCTTTGCCTGCCCCAGCCAGTGTGTGGCGCGATACACCACAGCGCTTTGGCTTTATTAGCCGTGGCTTGCATTGGGCGATGGCACTGCTGTTGGCGTGGCAGTTTGCTGGCATGGTTGCCAAAGTCACGCTGGGTAAAGATGCGGCCCTCACATCGGTACTGGCAGCTACGCATGCGCACGTGGGCTTGCTGTTGCTGGTGTTGGCCGTGGCGCGCTGCCTGTGGGGCTGGGCCAATAAGGGACGCCGTCCACGCCATGGCGCCGGGGTGATAGGGGTGGCTGCGTGGCTGGGGCATCTGGCTTTGTATGCCTTGATGCTGGTCGTGCCTTTCTTGGCCATGTTGCGCATGCTGGGCAATAACCGGCCGTTCAACTGGTTTGGCGTCATTCCTTTGAACGATGGTCTGGGCGAAAAGGTGGAATGGATGGTGGCACCGGCCAGTGCTGTACATGGGGTGCTGGGCTGGGCGCTGCTGGCCTTGATCGTTGGCCACATGCTGATGGTGCTGGTGCACCGCTATTTCTGGAAAGACGAGGTGGCGCAGCGCATGCTGGGGCGCATGCAGCCCTGAGCCTCAAGGCTTGAGCGTCAAATCCATCACATCCCCGTTGCCCTCTTTCATGTGCATGCGCACGGGCACATAGCCCAGCGTGGGGCTCAACCACAGCTGGGCTGTTTCGTCGTCACCGACCTGCGGCATACGGTGCAGGCGCAGGGTCGACACAGGGCCGTCAGGCAAGTCCAGCAGCGCCTCGCCCTCCACCACAAACGACCATATTTGCATGCGCCGTGCACCCAGTGTGGGAATGTCGATGCGTGTGTCGGGTGCGCGCAAGTCGGGCATGGCCTGCAGCATGGCGGCCAGCTGCAAAAACACACTCAACCGGTCTTGGGTGCCGGGGCCAATCGGCGTGGGCGTGCGTTCAGGTTCGAACAAGGCTTGCTGCGCAGACCAGTCCAGATTGACCGTGCGGCGTTTGGCCAAGCGGCGGTCCACAAACTGCAAGGGCTGCAGGCCTTGCGGGGTGAGCAGGCCCGTGCTGGTTTGTTCGAGCGAGCCCAGCAAAAATGCACTGATAGATTGCCGGGCCTGGTAGGTGTGGCCATCGGTCTGCCATTGCAACTGGGCGCTGGCGTGGTATTGCATGCCTTTGACAAAACCCTCCACCGTAAAGCGCAGCGCCATGTGCTGGGCCAGAGCAGATCCATCGGCGGGTAACGCCATGGTGACGGGCATGTCTGCTGCATTGCGCACTTGCAGGCTGGGGCCTGTTGGCTGGGGTGGTGCAGTAGCGGGTTCCATGGCCTGTGCGCTGGCCGTGTCAGTTGCCACGGCCAGCGCTTCTGCCTCTACCACGGAGGGGGCAGTGGCCCGTGATGGTTCTGCGTTTGTGAACGCAGCAGCAGGCGCTGCAGGTGGGCGTCGCGGGGCGATGGCTTTTTGGGGTGGCGTCGGGCGGGTAGCTTGCACCTGTGGTGCAGGTGGCGTGGCGAGTGTGGGCTGTTCTATCCAGACGGTGTGCAGACGCTGCGGTGCATCGGGTGTGAACGCGGTGGGCAGAGGCACCTGATCGAAGTTGCCAAACAGCACTGCCCAATGCGCAGCGGCCACCAACGCAGTCACACTGAAAACAAGGCGCAGATGCATGTGTGCAGCTTAATCCAGTGCCCGCTGTCTGCGCATGGTCATCACCAGGACTGCCAGGCTGATGACGGCACCCAGGCCTCCCAGCACCGGGAAGAGGGGAATGCCAAACAGGCGCACATTCCAGGACAGCAAGGTGGGGCCAATGCCCAAAATGAAGGCCCCTGCTACCACGGCCAATGACAGGCGGGTGGCCGCACGCTCCAGCGCCACAGATACGCGGTGCAGGTGGCGCACCTCCATGTCGACACCGATGCGGCCTTGCTTGAGGCGGTACATCAGCAGGCGCAGCGTTTTTGGGGCATCGGCTGCCATTTCAAACATTTGCATGGTGGCTGCACGTTGTTCGCGCAGCAGCCGCTTGGGGTGGTAGCGTGCGCGCAGCTGCTCTTGCACCAGCGGTTTGGCGGTGGTGACGACGTCAAAGTTCGGGTCCAGCTGCAGCAGCACGCGGTCGGCAGTGATCAGCGCCTTGAACAGCAAGGCCATATCCGAGGGCATGGAGATTTGGGCCTCGCGTGCCAGATCCATGAACTCCTTGATGGAGTCACCCAGTTTCAGGGGGCCGTTGTCGCGCCGTGCAATGTAGCGCTCGACGGCCGATTCCATCAGGGCAATGTCGATGCGCACGTCGCCAGTCCATTCCAGCAGCACCATGACCAGACCATCGGCATCGCCCTCCACCATGGCGCGCAGCAGCACCAGAAACTGATCGCGCCGGTGGGGCGACAGATGGCCCACCAGCCCAAAATCCAGAAAACCAACGCGGTTGCCCTCCAGCGCAAACACATTGCCAGGGTGGGGATCGGCGTGAAACAGCCCGTCGCGCAGCACCATGTGTAAAAAGGCGTGTGCACCACGCTGCGCCAGCAAGGGGCCGTGAAAACGCGTGTCCAGCGTTGCCAGGTTGGCGGGCACACCGTCGAGCCAGTCTTGCACCAGCAGCTCAGGGGTGCTCAAGTCCCACTCAATGCGTGGAATGACAATGTCGGGTTGCTGCAAAAAGGCCTGTGCCACCAGTTCGTTGTTGCGCCCTTCGATGGTGAAGTCCAGCTCTTCCTGAAGTGCTTCTCCCACCTGCCGGGCAACTGCCACAGGGCGGTATCGCTCAAGTTGCGGAAAACTTTCTTCCACCATGGCGGCGACGTGGCGCAGCAGGCGGGCATCTGCCTCCAGACCCGCACGAATGCCGGGGCGCTGCACTTTAACCACGACTTCACGCAGTGAGCCGTCAGGGCGCTGTACCTGTGCGCGGTAGACCTGGGCGATAGAGGCTGCTGCCAGCGGTGTTGTGTCAAAGCGCGTGAAGACCTGAGCAATGGGCTGCCCCAGCTGGGCTTCGATGTGCGGGCGCATGACCTCCCAGGGCAGGGGTGTGGCCTGGTTGTGCAATTGCTCCAGCGCCTGAGTCCATTCGGTGGGCAGCAGGTCAGAGCGGGTGGCCAAAATTTGTCCCAGTTTGACGAATGTGGGCCCCAGCGACTCAATCGCCATGCGCACGCGCTCGGGGCGGCTGGCCTGGGCGATGGGGTGATCGGCATCTTCATTGGCCGCGCGGTGTGCACTGCTGGTGCGCCACTGTGCCCAGCGCGAAAGACCCAGCGATTGCACCACGTCAGCCAGCCCAAAACGCAGCAGCGTTCCCACAATTTCTTGTAAGCGGGCGCGGTCTCTAACGGCAACCACCGCGGTGTGCAACATGGCCATGGCATCTCCTGAAGGCAAGCCAAAAGCATAAACCCACGGGCAGGGCCGTGGGTTTGATTAAGGTGCACTCTAAAAAATGAGCTGCTAGCGCTGTTGTTTATTAGTTCTTAGATACTTTTATATCTGAAGTGCTTGTAAATAAAGCGCAGGCAGCTCCTTTTATGCATCAGTAAGTCAGGCAGATCTTGCCAAAGTGCTTGCCTGCTTGCTGGTGGGCAAAGGCTTCGGTGATCTGGCCCAGCGGGTAGCTGCTGTCAATCACCGGCTTCCAGTCAAAACGCTCCAGCGCACGCACCATGTCTTGTTGCTGTTCGCGGCTGCCCACAATCAAGCCCTGCAGCGTCTGCTGCTTGGCCATCAGCTCTACGGTGGGAATGCTGCCTGCAAAGCCCGTCAGCACGCCAATCAGGGCAATGTGCCCGCCCACGGCGCAGGCGCGTATGGATTGCGGCAAGGTGTTGGGGCCACCCACTTCGACCACGATGTCGGCACCACGCCCCTGCGTGGCGGCCAGCACGGCGTTGCCCCATTCAGGGGTCTCGGCGTAGTTGATGACCACGTCTGCGCCCAGTGCCTTCAGGTGCTCGGCCTTGGCGGCGCTGGAAGTGGTGGCAATGACGCGTGCACCCATGCTTTTGGCCATTTGCAGCGCAAAGATGGAGACGCCGCCCGTGCCCAGCACCAGCACTGTGTTGCCCGCCTGCAGCTTGCCATTGACTACCAGCGCACGCCATGCGGTCAGGCCGGCGGTGGTCAGTGTGGCCGCTTGTGCGTGGCTGTAGCCCTGAGGCGCCAGCGTGAAGGCGGTGGCAGGCAGGGTGACCATTTCGCGCGCAAAACCATCACAGCCATCGCCAGGCACCAGTGCAAAGTCGCTGGGCGCATGGCGGCTGCTGAGCCACTGCGGAAAGAAGGTGGAGACCACGTGGTCGCCCACGGCAAATTCAGTGACACCGGAGCCAACCGCGGTGACCACGCCTGCGCCATCGGCCATGGGTATGCGGTTGGGCTCTGTGGCACCGGGGCGGCTGACGACCAGCAGGTCGTGGTAGTTGAGCGATGTGGCATGGATGCGCACCTGAATCTCACCGGCCTGGGGTGCGGCGGCGTCTGGCAGCTCCACCAGGTGCAGGTGTTCCAAACCGCCGGGGGCGGCCAGTTGAATGGCTTTCATGCGTATCTTTCAGGAAAAGTGAGGGGATGGCCTGCATGGTGCAACGCAACGGCGCAATACGCCAGAACCAACATATTTGTTGGGTAGTATTAAAAATGTAAGTAATGCACTGCCGTGGGCCTGGCGCTAGGATGCTGGTCATGATGATGACGGCAAAGAGAGCACCATGAAGCGTTTAAACAGCAAAAGCGGCTGCGTCGTAGAGGTGACACTGTCGGTCATGGGGGGCACCTGGAAGCCCGTTATTTTGTTTCACCTGCTGCACGGCAAAAAACGCTTCAGTGAACTGAACCGCACGATTGGCTCCATTACGCAGCGCATGCTCACCCTGCAGCTGCGTGAGCTGGAGGCCTCTGGCATTGTGCTGCGCACTGTGCATGCTGAGGTTCCCCCGCGTGTGGACTATGAGCTGACCGAACTAGGCCGTACGCTGCAACCTGTGCTGGTGGCCATGCGCAACTGGGGCGAGGCCTATGCCAAAGAGCGTGAGCACGGCGAGACCTTGCCCACTGCCAGCTGTGTCGAGGATCTGGAACACGAAACGGTCTGAACCCCGCGGCAGTCACTGCCAGCAATGATGAAAAAACCAGCAGGCATGCAGCGCTGCTGGTTCTTTTGAGGGTACGCAGCTTGGGTGCTGCGTTTACTTGCCCGCTGTCAGCGTGCTGTAGCTGTGCATCAGGTTGCGGTAGTCAGGGATGTGGTTGGAGAACAGTGCGCCCAGACCTTCCACATCATTGCGCCAGTCGCGGTGCAGCTCGCAGGCTGCGCCAAACCAGGTCATGAGCTGGGCACCGGCTTGCTCCATGCGGCTCCATGCGGCCTTTTGTGTCATCTCGTTGAAGGTGCCCGACGCATCGGCAATCACGAACACGTCAAAACCTTCTTCCAGTGCCGACAGCACGGGGAAGCTCACACACACTTCGGTCACTACACCGGCCACGATGAGCTGCTTCTTGCCCGTGGCTTTCACGGCTTTGACGAAGTCTTCATTGTCCCAGGCGTTGATCTGGCCGGGGCGTGCAATATAGGGCGCGGAGGGGAATTTTTCTTTCAGCTCAGGCACCAGAGGGCCGTTGGGGCCGTTTTCAAAACTGGTGGTCAAAATGGTGGGCAGCTTGAAGTATTCAGCCATGTCGGCCAGCGCCAGCACGTTGTTCTTGAACTTGTCGGGGTCGATATCGCGCACCAGCGAGAGCAGACCGGTCTGGTGGTCGACCAGCAGCACGGCGGCATTGTTTTTATCGAGGCGAACGTAAGGCTTGTTGCTCATGGTGATCTCCAAGTTAGTAGGGGTGAAAAAAAGAGAGAAGCTGCAGTGGGCAGGCGGTCTGCCCGCCCACTGCGTGGATCCATGCGTGCGTGTGGCTCGCACGCATGGGCTTAGAGCTGTTAACACCACCTTTGATACGTCGTTACTTCGCCTGGTCGTACTTCTGTACTGCCTGCGACTTCGCGTCTCGTCTTCAACGCAAATCTTCGATTTGCTGGGTGGTGTTAGCCGCTCTTAGTGGTTCAGCTCAGCAGGCTGGCCCTGCATTGCAGCAGGCATCCGGCCAAACTGACCACTGCGGAAATCGTCCATAGCCTGGTCGATTTCCTGGGCCGTGTTCATGACGAAGGGGCCGTGGCCCACCACAGGTTCGTCAATCGGTTCACCCGACAGCCACAACAAAGTGACCTCGTTGTTGGCCTCCAGGTGCACGGTATCTGCCGCACGGTCCATGTGCACAAGCTGGCCAGCACGCGCCACCTCAGTGCCGTTGATCAAGACGGTGCCATGCAGCACCACCAGCGCCAGCGTGTGGCCGGGCGGGGCCTGCAGCTCGGTGGAGGCACCCGCCTTGATCCGCACATCCCAGACATTGATGGGTGTGAAGGTCTTGGCGGGGCCATGGCCTTGTCCGTAATCCCCTGCAATCACCCGCACGGTGCCTGCGCCATGGGGCAGATCGAGCTGAGGGATGTCGGCGTTCAGCAAGGTCTGGTAGCCAGGCGCAGACATTTTGTCTTTGGCTGGCAGGTTGACCCACAGCTGCACCATCTCGAACGGGCCACCCTTGCGGGCATAGGCTTCCGAGTGAAACTCCTCATGCAAGATGCCCGAGGCCGCCGTCATCCACTGCACATCGCCGGGACCAATGGTGCCGCCTGCGCCTGTGGAGTCACGGTGGGTCACTTCACCTTCGTAGACGATGGTCACTGTCTCAAACCCGCGGTGGGGGTGCGCGCCCACGCCACGTCGGCCCGTAGTGGGTGTGAAGTGGTGGGGCCCCGCATGGTCCAGCAGCAGGAAGGGGCTCAGCGCTTTGCCGTGATCGCCGTAACTGAACAGTGAACGCACAGGAAAGCCGTTGCCCACCCAGTGGGGGCGTGGGGCTTCGTAGACACCCAGAATTTTCTTCAGCATGGCTTTTTCTCCTTGGAATACATCGCTGGGCTTTGCGGCTTGCAGCGATGTGTTGAACATGGTGCCAAGTATGAAATCAGAACGATGTTTGCGGTAGACTGCAAAAATCTACTGCAAAGTTCTATTTTTGAAACAATGAAGTTACCTGATCTCAATGAGCTGTACTACTACGCCCAGGTGGTAGAGCACGGTGGTTTTGCCCCTGCAGGGCGTGCGCTGGGCATGCCCAAGTCCAAACTCAGCCGGCGGGTGGCCTTGCTGGAAGAGCGGCTGGGTGTGCAGTTGCTGCTGCGCTCGACGCGCAGTTTTGCCGTCACAGAGGTGGGCAAGCGCTATTACGAACATTGCCGCGCCATGCTGACCGAAGCCGAGGCGGCCGAAGAATCGGTGGCCATGACGCACAGCGAGCCGTGTGGCGTGGTGCGCATGAGTTGCCCGGTGGCGCTGCTGTCAGCGCGAGTGGGGCCCATGCTGGCGGCCTTCATGGTGCTGTACCCGCGTGTGGTGCTGCAGGTGGACGAAACCAACCGCCGCGTAGACGTGGTGGCCGAAGGGCTGGACTTGGCCATTCGTGTGCGCCCCCCACCGCTGCAAGACAGTGATCTAGTGCTGCGCAACCTGGCAGAGCGTGGCCAGTGTCTGGTGACCAGCCCGGCGCTGCTGGCGCAATGCGGCCAAGCCAGCGGGCCCATGGACTTGGCCCACTGGCCCAGCCTGGAGATGGGCGTGCCGCAGGAAACGCACCGCTGGCTGCTGCAAGGCCCCAACCAGGAGCGCGCAGAAGTGCGTCATCAGCCAAGGCTGGTGACGCAGTCCATGCTGGCACTGCGTGATGCGGCTTTGCAAGGTGTGGGCGTGGTGCAGTTGCCCACCATGTTCGTTCGCGATGAGCTGCGCAGCGGAGCGCTGGTGCAAGTGCTGCCGGGCTGGGCCCCGCGCCCTGAAATCATCCACGCGGTCTACGCCTCGCGCCGGGGGCAGTTGCCTGCGGTGCGGGCGCTGCTGGATTTTCTGGTTCAGCAGTTTCAGGCAGTGGCCGAAGACTGAGGCCGCTTACACCGGTGCTGTGGATTGAGAGATCCGTTCTACCTGCACTGCGCAGTCATAGAAACAGGGTGCGCGGCCAATGTCGGTGAGCTGCTGATGGGTCAGCTCATTGACGTTAGTGCCGTTGGCACCGTGCTTGCGCCACCAGATGCCCAGCCCCATCACCACGCCGGGCCGGGCCCGGCCATTAACGGCTGCGTGGCACACGTGTGTGCCGCGGTCGTTGAACACGCGCAGTACATCACCGTCGGCAATGCCACGTGCGGCGGCATCATCGGGGTGCAGCTCCAGCAGGGGGCGCTGCTCCATGCGCTGCAGGCTGGCCACATTCGCGAAGGTGCTGTTGAGAAAGTTGCGCGCGGGCGGTGAAATCATGGCCAGCGGGAACGTGGCGGTAGGCGGCTCGTAGTTGGGCAGATAGTCTGGCAAGGTGCTGATGCCCAGTCGTGCCAGTTGTGGGTTGTCAAATTCGCATTTGCCCGAGGGTGTGGCAAAGCCACCGTGTGCAAACGGTGCTTCGCTCACAGGAATGTGTGCAAAGCCGTTGTGCAGGAGCGCATCAAAATCAATCACCGTGTTTGCAACGCTGGCTCGGCACAAATCCTCATCACTGGCCTGAAAGTGTGGCGCTGCGTAGGCAGGCTCCAGCAGCGCCATCTGCGCGGCCAGATCACGAAAAATCTGCGCATTGCTGCGCGCTTGACCTTGTGGCGCAATTGCCGGGCGGTTCAGCAGCACATCGGTGTGGCCGTAGCTGCCGTGGATGTCCCAGTGCTCCAGCTGCGTGGTTGCGGGCAGCACGTAGTCGGCATGGTCGGCGGTGTCGGTCATGAAATGCTCCAGCACCACCGTAAACAGGTCTTCACGCGCAAAGCCTGCGGCCACCTTGGCCGAGTCGGGCGCGACCGCCACGGGGTTGCTGTTGTAGACCACCACGGCCTGCACCTGTGGCCCCCATTGCGCATTGCTGGGGTGCAGCAGCACGTCGCCAATGGTGCTCATGTTCAGCAGGCGCGGGCGGCGTGTGCCCAGCAACTGCGGCATTTGCAACGCGGCTCTGTTGAACGGCGACACGCCCGAGCTGGACAGCAGCAGCCCACCGGCTCGGTGGCGCCAGGCACCCACCAGCGCAGGCAGGCAGGCAATGGCGCGCACTGCATTGCCGCCACCGCGCACGCGCTGCATGCCGTAGTTCAGGCGAATGGCTGCTGCTTGCGTGGTGCCGTAGTCGCGCGCCAGTTGGGTGATTTGCTCGACCGGCAGGCCGCAAACCTGGGCCGCACGCTCTGGTGGCCATTGCAGGGCGCGGGCTTTGAGTGCTTCCCAGCCCAGCGTGTGCTGGGCGATGTAGTCGTGGTCCAGCCAGTTGTGCACGATCAACTCGTGCATCAGCGCCAATGCCAAAGCGGCATCGGTGCCCGGCAGCAGTTGCAGGTGCTCGTGGCATTTGTCGGCGGTCTCGCTCTTGCGCGGGTCAATGCACACCAGCCTGGCACCGTTGCGTTTGGCTTCTTGCGCCAGTCGCCAAAAGTGCAGGTTGCTGCTGATGCTGTTGCTGCCCCAGATCAGGATCAGCTGGCTTTCGGCAAAAAACTCCACGCGCATGCCCAGCTTGCCGCCGTAGGTGGCGGCCAGCGCCTCGCTGCCTGCGCTGGCGCAGATGGTGCGGTCCAGCAGGCTGGCACCGAGCTGGTGAAAAAACCGGCGATCCATGCTTTCACCCTGCACCATGCCCATGGTGCCGGCGTAGCTGTAGGGCAGGATGGCCTCAGGCTGCTGCTGCGCAATGCCGTGCAGGCGCTGTGCAATATCGCGCAGCGCCTCGTCCCAGCTGACGGGGGTGAACTGGCCACTGCCCTTGGGGCCGCTGCGTTTGAGCGGCGTCAGTACACGTTCGGAGTGGTAGGTGCGCTCGGCGTATTTGCTGACCTTGGTGCACAGCACGCCACCGGTCATGGGGTGGTCGGGGTTGCCTTGTACGCGGGTGGCAATACCGTCAACCACGGTGGTGACGAGCGAGCAGGTATCGGGGCAATCGTGGGGGCAGGCACCCAGCACGGTGCGGTGTAAGGCAGCGTTCATGGCTCAATCGTGAGGAGGTGAAACATTATGAGGACGGCTCTGCACCGCACCGGTAAAACGGTGTGCGAAAACGTTTAGAACGACCGTGCTTTTTGTGCGTGTTTTGGCTACACTGTCCGCACACTAACCATAAGGAGACCTGTCCCATGTCGGATCTGAACACAACTTTTGAAGAAGCCGTCAAAAATTCCACCTCCATCGGCGAGCGCCCGGACAACGCCACGTTGCTGAAAATTTACGCGCTGTACAAGCAAGCCACCGAGGGTGACAACGAGGCCAAGAAGCCCAGCTTTACCGACATGGTTGGCCGTGCCAAGTGGGATGCATGGGAAAAGCTCAAGGACACCTCGCTGGATGACGCCAAGCAGCAATACATTGATCTGATTAACTCGCTGCGCTGATTGCGCTCTGCGCACAACGCACAACGCACAACGCACAACGGCAGCCTACAGGCTGCCGTTTTAGTTGGTGCTTTGAATAAAGTAGCTGTTAGCGCTTATCAGTAAACACTTTCAAATACAAAACACTTTGAAGGTGTTGTGTATAAAGCGTTGGTAGCTATATTTTTTACGCAGCTTGCAGCATTTCATCAAACTGCGCATGCAGCTTGGCTTCAATCTTTTCCTGGAACATGGCCGCTAAAAAGCCCAGCTCAGCTTCCAGCTTGAACTGGGTGGCACTCACGTGCAGGCAGCCTTGCATGCCGCTGCCGTCAAAGTGCAGCACGTCGTGCGGATCGCCCGCTTCATAACGGCATTGCACGCCAAATTTGGCCGTCGCTTTTTCAGCCCAGCTCTGGGCATGTTGACGGGCGGTGGGTAAGCCCAGCGTGTGCTGGCGTTCAATAAGGATGTGAGACACGGGGCAAATCTTTGAAAACTGCGGACAGGGCGTGAATCATAAAAGTCCTGCAAGCTTTAGAAGGCCCGGGGGCTGAATACACTTGGGGTTTGGTTTTTCAGAAAAGCAAGCGCCGCACTATGGACTTTTTCACTTGGATTATTGTGGGCTCCATCGCCGTCTATGTCTTGCAAGGCATAGAGCACCGTCGCCGCGTGCGTTTGCTGGGGGCACATCTGGCACCCACGCAGGTCGAAAAGCTCATGGGTGGCCTGATTGAAGGCTATATGCGCGCACTGGATGAAAAAGAGCCAGAGCGTCGCAAGCAGGTGTGGGACATTTTGAGCAACAGCGAGAAAACGCTGGCTGACCAACTGCAGCGACTGGCCACCAGCTTCAGCCAAGAAAACGCACAGGACACGCGCGTCAGCACACTGCCGCTGGCACTGCCGTACTTTGACCGCCTGATCCCCTCGCACACCTTTGACATGCGCGAAGCGCTGAAGATGCATGCCAAAGCCGTGCGCGACGCCTGTGCCCCCGACGATGTGGACCTGGAAACGCGCAAGCGCATGGCATTCACCATGACTGCGGAATTGCTGCTGCTGCAGCACACCTGCCACTGGTTTTGCAAGACGCGCACCATCGCCTCCATGCGTTTGATGGCACGCCAGAAAACATCGTATGAGCAGGTGATGAAGTCCGTATCCGCCAGCACCTTGTCGGCCTATCAGCGCCTGATTGGTAAAGACTGACACACACGGTCGGGTCGGGGTTTTGTGGCCCCAAGGCCTGAAAACCTGTGAAACGGGAAAAAACCTGTCAAACCTACGTGCTCTGGCGTATTGACGAGGGCCGTGTGCTGTCCCAAAAATAGGCAGCATGAAAAACATGCTCGCCGCCCTGGAGACCCGGCTCGCTGAACTTCCCGTTCGCGTGTCCGTGGCATTGCCCGGTGGCCAGCGGATTGGGCCCGCGCAAGGCGATGTGCATATCGCTCTGCGTTCACCGGCGGCACTGGTGGCGCTGGCCCAGGGACAGATTGGATCGCTGGGAGCTGCCGTGGTTGAGGGCTGGGTGGATCTGGAAGGCAGCATGCGCAACGTCATGGCTGCCGCCACCAGCTTGCTGCAGACAGACCCGGTGCGCGGCAACGCCAGCTGGTGGTCGCAAACCATGGCGCGGGCACGCTCCATGGCCTTGCACACACTGGAGCGCGATGCGCAGCAGGTGCAGTTTCACTACGACCTGTCTGATGATTTTTACGCGCTATGGCTGGACCCTTTGCGGGTCTACTCCTGCGCCTACTACCGCTCTTCAGAGATGTCGCTGGCACAAGCCCAGCAAGCCAAGCTGGATCACATCTGCCGCAAGCTGGCGTTGAAAGCCAATGAGCGCTTTTTGGATATTGGCTGTGGCTGGGGTGGGCTGATCGTGTGGGCTGCCCAGCACTATGGCGTTCAAGCCAAAGGCGTCACTCTTTCACGCAATCAATATGACTACGTGCGCAAGCAGATTCAAGCGCTCGGCCTGGAAGGGAAGGTGCAGGTGGAGCTGTGTGATTACCGGCAGATGGCGGACGCGCCTTATGACAAGCTTGCCTCGGTAGGCATGTTTGAGCATGTGGGGCATGCCAATTTGGCGGCCTATTTTCAGGCCGTGCGTCAGTTGCTGCGCCCCGGTGGCATGGCCTTGATCCATGGAATTACGGCTGGGGGCACGAAAAACAAGCAGCTCGGTGCCGGGATTGGCGAGTTCATTGAACGCTACATCTTTCCTGGCGGAGAGCTGGTGCATGTCAGCGCCGTGCTGCACGACATGGCCGATGCGGGGCTGGAGATGGTGGACACCGAGAACCTGCGACCACACTACGCGCGCACCTTGTGGACATGGTCTGACGCACTGGAAGCACAGTTGCCTCAGGCGCAGCGTATTTTGTCTGCGCAAACGGATGCCGAACGCTCTGGTCGCGCCTTGCGTGCTTACCGCTTGTATCTGGCTGGCAGCGCCATGGGGTTTGAGCAGGGCTGGATGGGCTTGCACCAAATGCTGGTCACAAATCCCTCAGGCGATCTGAGCGCAGGAGGGCTGCGTGGCGCACAATCAGATTACCTATTCCAACGTGAATACATGTACTCGAAAGGATAAAAAAATGGCCTATACCTTCCAGTCACGCGCCACAGCCGACTTGATCATGCTGAAGGCAACTGCCGAGCACATTTTGAAGATTTTGGACAAACCTTTGGGAGAGCCCGGTGTGATCACTGTAGAGCAGATTCCCCACGCATTGGACGTACTCAATCAAGCCGTCGCAGAAGATGAAGCGCGCCGCAAAACCGTGCAAGAAGAGATGAGTGATCAGCAGGAAGACCACTCGGCAGAAGCAGCGGCCGCTTCTGCACAGCTCGGTGCGGTCAGCCTGCGACAGCGTGTCGTACCTTTGGCAGATATGCTGCGCCGCAGTGCCGAAGAAGGCAAACCGGTGACCTGGAAGATCTGAAAGACACAGCACCGTTGAGGTCTAGCCCATAAAAAAACCGCCTGAACGCGTGAGCGTCTGGCGGTTTTTTTGATTTCAGATGCTAGCTAGGTGCAGCACCTGAAAGCGGGCGCAGGCTTAGTCAGCGAACTGACCAGCAGCCTTGATGACCTTGCCCCAGCTGTCAATTTCAGCTTGGACGAATTTCTTGTGCTCTGCGGGCTCAACGCGCTTGTCAGCCACCACCACGGCACCCAGACCTTCTTGCTTGCGCACGAACTCAGGGTCTTTCACGGCTTGCTTGAGGGCGTTGTTCAGCTTGGTCAGCACATCGGCAGGGGTGCCCTTGGGTGCATACAGGCCGTGCCATACAGTCACGTTGAAGCCCTTAAGACCTGAAGAGTCCAGTGTTGCCAGATCCTTCAGCGCAGGCGACTTCAGCTTCTGCAGGGTAGTCACGCCATAGGCTTTGACCTTCTGCGCTTCAATTTGCGAAGAGGTGTTGGTAGTCTGGTCGCACATCAGATCGATGGTGCCGCCCATCAGATCGGTAATGGCTGGTGCTGCGCCTTTGTAAGGCACGGTGGTCATCTGCACGTTCAGGGCGCTTTGGAACATCAGGCCACACAGGTGACCGGCTGAACCCAGACCCGAGTGGCCAATGTTGACCTTCTCTTTTTCTGTGTTGATCCAGTCACGCAGTTCTGCAAAGTTCTTGGCAGGCAGGTTAGGGCGGCCAATGACGGTCATGGGCACGTCGTTGATGATGCCCAGGAATTCGAAATCGTTGAGGACGTTAAAAGGCAGCTTGCGGTACAGCGAAGGCATGGTCGACATGCCAATGTGGTTCAGCAGCAGGGTGTAGCCATCGGGTGTTGCACGTGCCACTTTGGCCGAGCCGATGGTGCTGCCTGCACCTGCCACGTTTTCAATCACCACCGTAGCGCCGTCCAAGGGCTTGCGCATGGCTTCAGCCAAGTCACGTGCAACACGGTCAGTAGGGCCGCCTGCAGAGAAGGGCACCACGATCGTGATGTTCTTGCCGGATGTGGGGAAACTTTGAGCGGAAGCAGCAAGGGATACGGCTGCGGCAGCCAAAGCAACGGCTGCGATACGGAACGATTGAATCATTGAAATCTCCAGACTTACTTACTTGTAATGGGATGCGATCCTAGGAACTTGAGCGACAGGTGTGCCCCCGCACATTCCCTGAGTTCTTCGTAAAAAATTCTAAGAAGAAGGCGCGCTTGCGCTGGATCAAATTCCATAGCAGAAGCTGTTAAGGAGCTTGATTTATTAAAATTCTTTAATGGTTGTTAATTTGTGTTTATTCTTGTTTTCTGTGGCTATCTTCTTTTTGCTCTTGCCGGTTTTTGTCGTGCCAATCTTTTCTATAGACAATTGAGGCAAAAAACCTCCATGCATGTACTTTGTTTGTTTTTTACATCATGTATCCGACATTCCATAGGGTGAAATTTTATTGAGAATGTCTGGAGCGCATTGACCCAGAGTCTTGCCTTGCGGCACAGGCACTGAATGCACGAGCTAGGCGGTGGCACGGCCAACTGGTCTCCCCAAACGGTTCAAAGGGCCGCAAGGGGGAGGTGTCTGGCCTGGGCAACGTGGGTGGGGGCAGGATCTCAGCAGTGGTGCTAGCTGTAACTTCTGGCGTCTTCAATCACTTTGCCGTCATTGGGCAAGCTGCCAGGTGTGACCAGTTGAATGTCGGCACGCAGTTTCGTGATGTCGCGTACTGCATCACTGATTTGCTGGGCGAAACCTGCAGCAGTTTCCAGGCTTTCCACCAGCAACGTCATGGTGTCGTTGGCCATCTCGCCGCTGACGATCAGCCGTGCCTTGTGGGCCTGAGGGAAGCGTTTGATCACATCAGCCACCTGGCTGGGGTGCACGAACATGCCGCGCACTTTGGTGGTCTGATCGGCGCGGCCCATCCAGCCTTTGATGCGGTGGTTAGTGCGGCCAGTGGGGCAGTGCCCGGGCAATATGGCTGACAAGTCACCCGTGCCAAATCTGATCAGCGGGTAGTCGGGGTTGAGCGTGGTGACTACCAGCTCACCCACCTCTCCATCTGGCACGGGCTCACCAGTGCCGGGGCGCACGATTTCGACAATGACGCCTTCATCGATGACCAGGCCCTGGCGCGCTGATGTTTCGTAAGCAATCAGACCCAAATCGGCAGTGGCATAGCACTGATACCCATCAATGCCCTGTGTGTGCAGCCAATCGCGCAAAGAGGGGGGGAATGCTTCGCCACTGACCAGCGCTTTGCGCACGCTGGAGATGGGGGTGCCCATGCTGTGTGCTTTTTCCAAAATCAGCTTGAGAAAGCTGGGCGTACCGATGTAGCCCGCTGGGCACAGCTCAGCCATCGCTTGTACTTGCTGCTCTGTCTGGCCTGTTCCGCCGGGGAAAACTGTGCAACCTAGGGCATGTGCGCCCGTTTCCATCATCGAGCCGGCAGGCACGAAGTGGTAGCTAAAGCAGTTGTGGATCAGCTCGCCCGAACGAAAGCCTGCGGCATAAATTGCACGCGTCATGCGCCAGTAATCCGGGCGTGTGCCCTCGGGCTCGTAAATGGTGCCCGGGCTGGCAAAGACATGCGGCATGTGTGGGCCAAATGCCTGTGTGTTGAATCCACCAAACGGGCTGCTGGCGCGCCCAGCCTGTTGCTTGGCCAGCAGTTCATATTTGCGTGTGACCGGCAGCTGCGCCAGTGCGGCGCGGCTGTGAATGGCTGCGGCGTCAACGCCTTGGAGAATTTGCGCAAACGCGGGGGAGTGTGCCTGTGCATGTGCAATATGCGCAGGAAGAGCGGCCATCAAAGCGGCTTCACGTGCTGCTGGTGAACGGACTTCCAAACTGTCGTAATGCTCAGACATGCTGAACTCCTCAAGACGCGGTGGTCACTTACAACCGCCAAAAAGTTGAAATGTTGGAAGCTGTGGTTAAGCCAGCCAGCGTTTGCGACGTTTGTAGCTTTTGACGTCGCGAAAACTCTTGCGCTCGCTGCCGCCAACGCCCAGGTAAAACTCCTTGACGTCTTCGTTGGAAGCCAGGTCGCTGGCGGTGCCATCCATCACAATGCGGCCGCTTTCCATGATGTAGCCGTAGTCGGCATATTTCAGCGCCATGTTGGTGTTTTGCTCGGCCAGCAGGAAGGTGACTTTTTCCTTGCTGTTGAGGTCTTTGACGATGTGGAACACCTCGTCCACGATCTGCGGTGCCAGGCCCATGGAAGGTTCATCGAGCAGCACCATGCGCGGATTGCTCATGATGGCGCGGCCAATAGCGCACATTTGCTGCTCACCGCCGGAGGTGTACGCGGCTTGGCTGGTGCGCCGGGTTTTGAGACGCGGAAAGTAGTTGTAGACCTTCTCCAGATTGGCCGCGATCTCACCCTTGTCAGTGCGGGTGTAGCTGCCTGTGAGAAGGTTTTCTTCGATGGTCAGGTGGGCAAAGCAGTGACGGCCTTCCATGACCTGCACGACACCACGCTTGACCAGTTCAGCCGGGGACAGATTCTGGATCTGCTCGCCTTCCAGCGTGACACCGCCTTTGGTGACTTCGCCGCGCTCTCCCTTGAGCAGGTTGGATATGGCCCGCAACGTGGTGGTCTTGCCGGCACCATTGCCGCCCAGCAAAGCCACAATGCTCTGGTGTGGCACTTGAAGTGAAACGCCTTTGAGCACCAAGATCACGTGGTTGTAGATGACTTCGATGCCATTGACTTCCACCAGCGGCGCGGCGCTGGCAGGGGTGGATATGCGGTTGGAGGAATCGGTCATGCAATCACCTGAATACTCAAATTAATAGCTGGTTGCGCTTACTGAGTAAGCGCCAGAGCTTGATTTGGCCAAAAGTTTTGCACGGCCCGCTGCGGTCAAGCGCGGGCCGTGTTTTCAGTGCATCAGTTGCAGGAACGAACCTTGACGTTCTTTTCCTTGGCGTAGCGCTCTGCGTATTCCTTGTACAGAGGATCGACCAGAGACTTGTCCGCCTGGTACCAGTCAGAGTTCACCTTGAACTTGCTGCCATCCCAAGTGGCAATGCGCGCCCAGTCTGCACCCAGGTGGTTTTCGCAGCTGGTCTTGAAGGGGCGAATGATCTTGCCAAAGCCCAGCTCGTTCAGACGCTCTTGTGTGAGGTTCAGGTTTTCCAGGCCCCAGCGCACTTGCTCGGGCGTCATGACCTTGCCTTTGCCAAACTTTTCCTGCGCCGTGCGAATGCCTTCCACCTGCAGCATGGCAATCATCATGCCGCGTGTGTGTGCCAGCTGGCCCAGCTCTTTGGGGTCCTGGGCTGTGCCCTGGCCTTTGTCGTAGAGCATGGCTTTGACGTCGGCATGCACCTTGTCGTTTTCGGCCGTGTTGTGGATGGTGACGGTGTTGTAGCCCTTGGCACCTGCACCGATGTCTTTCACATCATGGTCAGAGCCGCCCCACCAGATGGCGTACATCTTCTCGCGTGGGTAGCCCGTGGCCTGTGCCTCGCGCACTGCGGTGGGGGTCATCACACCAGCGGACCACAGCAGCACATAGTCGGGGCGGCTCTGGCGAATCTGCAGCCAGGTGGATTTTTGCTCTACACCGGGCGCTGTCACGGGCAGCTTGATCAGCTCAAAGCCGTCCTTGGCAGCACGCTTTTCCAGCAGTGCAATAGGCTCCTTGCCATAAGGTGAGTCGTGGTAGACCAGTGCAATCTTCTTGCCCTTGAGGTTGCCGTTTTCCTTCTTCAGGATGTCCTGAATCATGGAGTCAGCAGCTGTCCAGTAATTGCCCAGCAGCGGGAAATTCCACTCAAACACCTTGCCATCAACAGACTGAGACAGGCCATAGCCGGGGGTTACCACTGGCACCTTGTCGCCGGGGGCCTTGTCGGTCACTGCAAAGGTAATGCCGGTCGATTGGGTGTCAAAGCCCGAGGCGCCACCGTCCTTGTTCTTTAGGCGCTCATAGCACTCCACGCCCTTGGCGGTGTCGTACGCGGTTTCGCACTCTTCAAACTTGATCTTCACGCCATTGATGCCGCCCTTGGCGTTCACCAGCTTCAGATAGTCCTGCTTGCCGTCGCCCCATGGAATGCCCAGCGGCGCAAACTGGCCGGTGCGGTACACCAGCAGCGGAACAAACTGCTCTTGTGCCTGCACAGCGGGCGCAGTCATCAGAGCGCCCATGCTTGCTGCCACAGTAGCGGCAGCCATCGCAATTTTCTTGAACATCATCAACTGTCTCCTTCGGTTGTATGGGACGGCGTCCCGGTTGCAGGCACTCTGCGGTGTCTTAAAGAATCAATGCGGAAATGGCCAGACGCGTAATTTCTGTCTTGCTGTGGCCCACAGCTTGGCCAATCCGTGTGGTTCCACAATCAGGAAGAACACGATCAGCGCACCAAAAATCATGTGTTCCAGATAGGTGGCGGTAGCCGTAGAGATTGGCAGGCCCAGCCAGTGCGGAACCTGGGTCAGAAACAGCGGCAGCAATACAAAGAAGGCGGCCCCAAAAATGCTGCCCACAATGGAGCCCAGGCCACCAATGATGATCATGAACAGCAGTTGCAGCGAGCGATCCAGGCTGAAGGCCGCGGGCTCCCACGCTCCCAGATGCACAAACCCCCAAAGTGCACCAGCAATACCGACGATGAAGGAGCTGACCGCAAACGCTGACAACTTGGCGTAGGTGGGGCGGATGCCGATCACCGCAGCGGCCACATCCATGTCGCGCATGGCCATCCATTCGCGGCCAATGGCACCACGCACCAGGTTTTTGGCGGCCAGACCCAGTACACACAGAATGACCAGACACAGCAGGTATTTCTCTACCGGGGTGTCAATGTTCCAGCCCATGATGGCCAGCGGCTTGGCACTGACCGAGCCTGATGAGGAGTTGTTGGTGACCCAGGCGGCACGTGTGGTCAGCCAGTCCACAAAGAACTGGGCTGCCAGCGTAGCCACGGCCAGATACAGACCACGAATGCGCAGGCTGGGCAGGCCAAACACGATGCCAAAGACCATCGCCACAAGCCCGCCACCGATCAACGCCAGCAGCAGTGGCATGCCTTCGATGCGGGCTTGCAGGTTGTAGGCGGCGTAAGCGCCAACAGCCATGAAGGCGGCAGTGCCCAGTGAAATTTGGCCGCAGTAACCCACCAAAATATTGAGCCCCATGGCCCCCAGCGACATGATGACGAAGGGAATCAGGACGGCCTGAAAGGTGTAGTCACTGGCTGCAAAAGGAATGACCAGAAAGGCCACTGCCAAAATCAGCAGAACGGCGTAGCGGTCCTGTGCCACGGAGAAGATTTGCTGGTCGGCCGTGTAGCTGGTTTTGAACTGGCCGTTTTCACGATAAAACATGTCGGTTTCCTCTTCTTACGGCTTCAGACGCGGTCGATAATTTTGTCGCCGAACAACCCTTGAGGGCGGACCAGCAGGAAGCACAGGGCCAGGCCGTAGGCAAACCAGGTCTCGATACCACCGCCCACCATGGGGCCCAGATAGACCTCGGACAGTTTTTCTCCAACGCCAATGATCAGTCCGCCGATGATGGCGCCGGGCAGTGAAGTCAGGCCACCCAGAATCACCACCGGCAAGGCCTTGAGCGCAACCAGTGACAGCGAGTACTGCACCCCCAGCTTGGAGCCCCAGATGATGCCCACCACCAGAGCCACACCGCCCGCCACCGACCAGACGATGACCCAGATGCGCGACAGCGGAATGCCGATGGATTGCGCGGCCTGGTGGTCATCAGCGACGGCGCGCAGGGCGCGGCCGGTTTTGGTTTTTTGAAAGAAAAGGCTCAGGCAGACCACCATGAAGGCAGCAATGCCTGCGGCGTACAAGTCTTCCAGGCTGATCATCACGCCACCTGGAAACAGGCCGTCCATGATGAAAACAGGGTCCTTGGGCATGCCCACGTTGATGCTGTAGACCGCGCTGCCAAAAATCATGGGACCCAGTCCGTCCAGCAGGTAGGCAATGCCCAGGGTGGCCATCAGCAACGTGATGGGTTCTTGGTTGACCAGATGGCGCAAGGCCAGTCGCTCAATCAGCCATGCCACCACAACCATGATCAGCAGCGCGACGATGATGGCCAGCAGATTGCCCACGAGTCCGGGCTCAATGCCCAGCCATTCGGGAATCCACTGCGAAAAGCGTGCCATGGCCAGCGCTGAAAACAGCACCATGGCACCTTGTGCAAAGTTGAAGACACCTGAGGCCTTGAAGATCAGTACAAACCCAATGGCGATCAGCGCGTACAGCGTGCCCACCATGAGTCCACCGAACAGGGTTTCCAGAAAAAATCCCATGCTTCTGCTCCTTAGTGGCCAGCGCCCAGATAGGCCCGGATCACGTCTTCGTTATTGCGCACTGCTTCGGGTTCACCGTCGCCAATCTTCTTACCGTAATCGAGCACCACGACGCGGTCGGAAATGTCCATCACTACGCCCATGTCGTGTTCGATCAGCACGATGGTGGTGCCAAATTCATCGTTCACATCCAGGATGAAACGGCACATGTCCTGCTTTTCCTCGACGTTCATGCCTGCCATGGGCTCGTCCAGCAGCAGTACCTGCGGCTCCATGGCCAGGGCGCGGCCCAAGTCCACGCGCTTTTGCAGACCGTAAGGCAACTGGCCCACGGGCATCTTGCGATAGGCCTGAATTTCAAGAAAGTCGATGATGTGTTCGACAAACTCGCGGTTGCGAATCTCTTCACGCTGGGCAGGGCCTACACGCAGAGCCTGCATCAGCACGTTGCTCCTGATTTTGAGATTGCGGCCGGTCATGATGTTGTCAATCACGCTCATGCCTTTGAACAGTGCCAGGTTCTGAAACGTCCGGGCCACACCCATTTCAGCGACCTGACGGCTGTTCATGTGGCTAAAGGTCTGACCTCTGAAGGTGATGGAACCTTCAGAAGGGGTGTAGACCCCGTTGATGCAATTGAGCATGGAGCTTTTGCCCGCGCCATTGGGTCCGATGATGGAGCGGATCTCATGCTCACGCACGTTGAACGAAATGTCAGTCAGCGCTTTCACTCCGCCAAAGCGCAGGCTGATGTTCTGGATGTCCAAAATGACATCGCCAATCTTCTTGTCTGTCATGGCTGCTGGTCTTTCGTTCGGGCTATCAAGCAGCGGCACGCGTGGCCGGGAATGTCTTGGCGTTGATGATTTGCAGCGTGGCGCTCACGCTGCCTGTGCGGCCGTCCTCAAACTTCACCTGCGTTTCAATGAACTGCTCGGTCTTGTCGCTGTACAGCGCCTCAATGAGCACGCCGTACTTTTCACCAATGAAGTTGCGCCGTACCTTGCGGGTGCGGGTGAGCTCATCGTCGTCCGGGTCCAGCTCTTTGTGCAGCACCAAAAAGCGCGCAACCTGGGTGCCAGCCATGCCAGCTTCGGTGGCCAGACCCGCGTTGACTTGGTTGATGCACTCGCCAATCAGCTCCAGCACCTGTGGCTTGGAGGCCAAGTCCACATAGCCGCCATAAGGAATGCCTTGGCGCTCAGCCAGGCTGCCCACCGCTTCGTAATCGATATTGATGAAGGCGCAGACTTCATCGCGCAGGTTGCCAAAGCACACCGCCTCTTTGATCTGGGGGAAGAACTTGAGCTTGTTCTCTATATAGTTCGGCGCAAACATGGCCCCGGCGTTGGTTTTGCCCACGTCTTTGGCCCGGTCAATGATGCGCAGGTGGCCGTCTTCATCCAGCACGCCTGCGTCGCCGGTGTGAAAGTAGCCTTGTGCATCAATGACTTCTGCGGTGGCATCCGGGCGTTTGTAGTACTCCTTGAGTACCGACACCCCTTTGACCAGTACTTCACCGTTGTCCGCAATCTTCAGTTCAATGCCGGGGGCCGCCTGGCCTACGGTATTGAGTTTGACCTGTCCATTTTTCTGGATGCAGACATAGGCGCAGGTCTCGGTCTGGCCATACAGCTGCTTGAGGTTGATGCCAATGGAGCGGAAAAACTTGAACAAGTCCGGGCCAATGGCCGCGCCCGCGGTGTAGGCCACGCGGATACGCGACAGCCCCATGACGTTGCGCAGTGGGCCATAGATAAACAAGTCACCCAGGCAATACTTGAAGCGATCCCAGGCGCCCACAGGCTTGCCGTCCAAGATGTCGGCACCCACACGCTGGGCTAAGTGCATGCACTTTTCATACAGCCATTGCTTGGGTTTGGCAGCGTCTTCCATGCGGATGGATACCGAGGTCAGCATGCCTTCAAAGACCCGGGGCGGAGCGAAGTAATACGTGGGGCCAATTTCGCGCAGATCGATGTTGATGGTGCTGGCAGATTCTGGGCAGTTGATCGTAAAGCCCGCCACCATCCACTGGGCCACTGAGAACAAATGATCGCCCACCCATGCTGGAGGCAGGTAGGAGATCACGTTGTCCGATGGGGTCAGCCCATCCACCTCCACGCCCCCCTGTGCTGAGCCGATAAAGCTGGCATGGGTTTGGCACACGCCTTTGGGTTTGCCGGTGGTCCCCGAGGTGTACAAAATGACGGATACGTCTTCAGGCTGCACTGCTTGCACCATGGCGTCCCAGGTGCCGGGGTGATCGCGGTCCCACTCCTGGCCCAGCTCTTTGAGCTGCGCGATGCTGATCAGACCGGGGGCGTCGTATTTGCGCAGGCCGCGTGGGTCGTCGTAAATGATGTGCTGAATGCTGGGTACAGATTCACGCACTTCCAGCAGCTTGTCGACTTGCTCCTGGTTCTCTGCAAATGCAAATGCAACCTCGGCATCCTCGATGACAAAACGCATTTCTTGCGCGACGGCATCCTGGTACAGCGGAATGGGGACTGCGCCCAGGCTTTGCACCGCAATGAACCCCATGTAAAGGCTGGGGCGGTTGTCGCTGATGAAGGCGAGATTTTGCCCCTTGGCCAAACCCAGCGCAGCCAGGCCACATGCCATCTGGCGCACGTCACGGGCAGCGTCTGCCCAGCTCCATGTTTGCCAGATGCCGTATTCCTTCTCGCGCAATGCAGCAGCCGCGGGCCTTTCGGCAGCATGCCTAAGCAGCAGATGCGGAAATGTTGTTGCCATTGCAGATCCTCACAGATTCAAACCTCGGGCCAACTGGTGAGCGCGGTCATCAAGCACCGCCACTCAGCGAATGAAGGCAATACTAGGCAGTGGTTTGACGTTTTCTTGTCTTTTCAACGACATTCTCGGGAAAGACCTAATCGGGTTAATACGCGGCATTTGTCGGCATATATCCCATAAATGCCAACATTTGACTTGAATCAGGCCGTGTGCCGTGCAGCACTGTCATTTGTCGTGGCAAACCCCAATGTCACGACAAAGGGGTCTGCGCACATGCTTGCGACCTATGAGTCCAAGCACTTCTTTGTACCAACGCCGCCGTGCTGCTACCCCTGAAGAGATCAATGCCATTCCATGGATCAGCCTGCTGCTGCCGCATGAGCGCGAGCGAGCCGTCTCCACGCTGCTGGTAACGCAAGCATCTGCTGGTGAATATGTCAGCCATGCTGGCAAGCCTGTGAGTTTTTGGCTGGGTCTGACCGAGGGGCTGCTGAAAATGAGCGCCGACAACGTCGATGGCTTGACCATGACCTTTACCGGTGTGCCTCCAGGGGGCTGGTTTGGAGAGGGCACATGCATCAAGCGCGAAACCTACCGTTACAACATTCAGGCCCTGCGCAAAAGTGTGATTGCAGGCATTCCTGTAGAGACGTTCCAGTGGTTGCTTGACAACTCTTTGGGCTTTAATCGTTTCATCATGAACCAGCTCAACGAACGGCTGGGCCAGTTCATTGCCGCGCGGGAGATTGACCGCATCAGCAACCCTGATGTGCGTGTGGCACGCAGCCTGGCGGCATTGTTTAACCCGGTGCTGTACCCGGCAGTGGGTGCGGTGCTCCGAATTACGCAGCAAGAGCTGGCGTACTTGGTAGGTTTGTCGCGGCAAAGGGTGAATGAAGCCTTGTCCACTTTAGAGAGCTACGGCGCCATTCAGGTGGAATATGGCGGCTTGCGAGTGATGGATTTGCAGGCCTTGCGCGATGGACTTTTCACCAGCAGCAAGCGCGTCTCTGTACCAGAAGCTGTAACGCGCGAGGGCATAGTCTGAGCGGCTAGCAAGGCTGTACAAGGGGCGCGACAATAGCGCCCTAACTCCAAGAGCCGAGCATGTCTTTCAAAGACCACCCCAATTCCCGAGGCCCATCGTCTAACGGCGCCTCCCGTCCCGCCCGCCCTGCTGGTGAACGCACCGAGCGCCGGGGGGATGATCGTCCTCGCGGCGGCCAGTCCTTTGGCCCGCGCGATGACCGTGGCCCACGCCGTGAAGGTGGCTTTGGCGG
>CAUQST010000001.1:0-292071 GCA_963520865.1 uncultured Comamonas sp. | reverse complement strand
ATAAAAAAAGGGGCCTGAAGCCCCTTTTTATTTCTGCCAGCCATTTCAGGCAGCCAGTGTTTCGCCAATCAATACGGTCCACAGTGCGCCAATTCCGGCCAAGGTGCCCGCCAGCTTGCGCAGAGGCGATACCCCTGCTGGGGCTAGCTGCACCTCTTGCTCCTGCATCTTGGGGCGGCGCATATCGATCACTTGCGCCTGCGCGCCGTGCTCTGCCTGCAAGCTGGCCAGCAATTCTGGCAAAGGGCCACGCGCCAGCACGGTGCTGACCTGCACGCCACGCGCATTGAGCATGGGAACACAGTCCTGAAACAGACGATCTGCCCATTTGTTGCGCCAGTTCTCACGAGAGCGATTGCTCACAAACTTGCTGACACGATGGGTGATACGAGGGGCACAGGCCACCAGCACCCAGTGCGCGCGGCTGGCCTGGGGCGCTTGCGCGGTTGCTTGCAGCAAGCGCCGGGCGTACTCAGCGTCGTCCACGTATACGATGATGGTTTCCATCTATGTCTTTCCTCAGTCGGTCACAGAAGTTGAAGGCGGTCGTAAAAAAACAAAAGCCCTGCTGTGACTACCACCAGAGGATTTGGTTCCTTGGTGTGACCCACAACAGGGCTGAGCCAAGCACAAGGCACGGACCATGCCGCGCCCTGGCTGGTTTAGTGGGCCGCTTGGCCGCCGGACTTCTTGGAAGCGATCAGCTTACCCACCGCCAGCACCAGCAGTGCACCACCGATGTGGGCCGTCCAGTACAGCGTGCTGGAGATCTGGGCCAGGCCATTCTCGTCCAGCGTGCCCAGCTTGGGCATCCATGTCCACTTGTCGGGGTTCACGAACAGCGGATCGGTCACCAGCATACCGCCAGCGATCCAGCCCAGCAGCATGCCGCCAGCCACGATGATCATAGGGAAACGCTCCATCAGCGTAATTACCAGCTGCGAGCCCCAAACGATGATCGGAATGGAGATCAGCAGACCCAGCACGACCAGCAGCATCTGGTGTTCGCCCGAGCTTTGGGCAGCACCAGCGATAGCAATCACGTTGTCCACCGACATGACCAAGTCGGCCACGATGATGGTCTTGATGGCCGCAAACAGCTTGTCGCTGCCCTGGATGTTGTCGTGGCCTTCGTCGTCTGGCGCAAGCAGCTTGACACCGATCCACACCAGCAGCAATGCGCCCACCAGCTTCAGGGCTGGCAGTGCCAGCAGCGTCATGGCAAACGCGATCAAGATCACGCGCAAGACGATGGCACCGGCGGTGCCGTAGATGATGCCCTTGCGGCGCAGGTCAGGAGGCAGCTTGCGGCATGCCAGCGCGATCACGACCGCGTTATCGCCACCGAGCAAGATGTCGATGATGATGATTTGCCCCAGTGCAACCCAGAAGGGGGCATGGGTCAGGAAATCCATATCCATATAAAACCTCAAAAGGAAGCCGCACGCACCTTAACGCGCCATGCAGCGGTTACTTACGAGTGTTCACCCTGGGAAGTCTGTAAGCGCGTGATCGATGACCAGCGCACTTTGGGGGCTTCTTTGGGGACCACATGTAATCAGTCGCCCAAAGGTCTTGCCCGCAAGATCCTGTTGGATCTTACCTGACAAGCCGGAAACCGAAGTTTCGTACTGACGACTTGCCAATCCGCTGGTTTGCTACCGCATGGTGCGGCCCAGCGGGGAGCTACTCCCCTTTGAAGGCCGTAATTTAAACACAAGTCAAAGTTCCGTGTGAATAAATGTGCATGTGGATTTTGCGGATGTTCGCAGCACGCATCTTGTGCCTGCCGCGGCTCTCGTACGCTTGGCACTTCATGGAAAGCATTCACATTACCGATCTGGAAGCCGCCATCAACTTCTGGCGCGCCCGTTCCGCGCAGGGGCCGGGCTTGGCACTGGCCGCAGAAACCGCCCATCTGGCCCAGGTGTATGCCGGTTTGATTTGCACCAAGGCCACGCACATTGCCCTGTCAGACATGCCAGAGGCCGCTTTGTATGCCTGGCTGGCCTGGTATGACACCCAGCCCGACACGCCGTGCATTGCCATTTGCTCCACCAGCCAGGGCGACAACCACTGCAAAGGCTGCGGGCGCAGTTTTGAGGAAGTGCAGCTGTGGCCCGGCATGAGCCCCTATGCCAAGCGTGCCGTCTGGCAGCGCATCACCACGGAAGGCACGGCGTGGCGTTTTACGCGCTACGCCGAGCGAGCATTAGAGAAAAAATCATAAAAAAGAGCGCCTAACGCTTACCCACCAACGTTTTCAGATAGTTTTACATCTAAAAACAAGCAGGGGTAAGCGCTGGCAGCTCTTATTTTTACCAACCCCAGATGATGTGCAATGGCAAATACACGGCCATGCCCACCACGATGGTGCCCAAAATGCCACGCTTGCAGACAAAGTAGATGGACGCGCACAGCGCTGCGGGCAGGCGCGCATCTGCCAGCGTGGTGATCAGTGCGCCTTGGCTCATCAAAATTTCTGGCGCAATCACGGCTGCCAGTGCCGCCAGCGGGGCGTATTTCAGGCCCCGCTTGAACCACTCTGGCATAGGCACTTCGCGCTCAGGAATCATGAAAAACGCCCGCGTGACCACGGTCACCACGGCCAGCCCCAAAGTTGCCACCCAAGGCAATACGCCGCTCCACTGCCCACTCATACCGACTCCTTGTCTGTGACGCGCTCTGGCAGCGGCATCACCGGATGTTTTTCACCCTTGCTGGGGTCTGGGGGCCGAATCGCTGGCTGTGGCCGCAAGCGCGCAGCGCGCCGCTCTGCGGTTTCCATCAGCAAACCGGCAGTGACAGCCGCCGCAATAGCGACCAAGATATTCATCTTCAGTGGCAACGCAAAGGCGGCCACTGCAGCACCGCTGGCCACCACGCAGGCCAGCCACGTGGCCTTGTCTTTGAGCATGGAATACAGCACGCCCAGCAACGCCAGCACCCCTGCAAAGCCCAGCCCCCAGTCCAGCGGGATGACGTCGGCCAGCAAGATGCCCGCAATGGAGGCCACCTGCCAAGACACCCAGTTGCCCACCGCTGCACCCCAGAAAAACGACAGCTGTTCAGGCTTTTTCTCAGGCGTGGGGTAGCGCTGCGCAAAGGCTACAAAAATGATGTCACCGCTGAAGTAGCCCAACGTGATGCGGTGCGCCAGGCGCAGGTGGCCAAAGTAGTGGCGCCACATGCTGCTCAAAATCACAAACCGCAGGTTGACGCAGGTTGCCGTGAACCACACCACCCACAGCGGCGCGCCCACCATCATCAGCGGCAGCACTGCCAGCTGTGCGCTGCCTGCGTACACGGTCAGCGACATGAAAATAGCCAGGGGCACCGACATGCCCGCCTTGACCATGGCCACGCCTGTCACCAGACCCCAGGCACCAATACCCAGCATGGTAGCCATGACGGCACGGCCACCGGCCTCAAAAGCGGGCTCGCGCGCAATCGACGTGGCGCGCTGCCAAATAGTTTGTATACGCACGGCTTACTCCGCTGCCGTGTCTGGCGATGTCAGCAAGGCACCGACTGGCAGCTCAAAGCCACGCAGAAAGTCGGCTGCGGCCAGACGTTTGCCGCCAGCGCGCTGCAGCTGCATCAGGCGCAGCGCACCTGCCCCACAGGCCACCAGCACGCCATCGGCATCAGCGGCCAGCACAGTGCCCGGCTGGGCGTTGCCTGCGTAGGCCTCAGGGGTGGCTGCCCACAGCTTGATGACCTCAGTGCCGCACTGCGTTGCACCGCCAGGAAAGGGATTGAACGCGCGCAGGCGGCGGTCCAGCTCGGTGGCGGACAAGCGCCAGTCCATCCAGCTTTCGGCCTTTTCAATTTTGTGCGCATACGTCACGCCTTCAGCCGGCTGAGGCGTGCGCGGCAGGCCGCCGCAGGCGCTCATCTCCAGTGCCTCCACAATCATGCGCCCACCCAGATCAGCCAGCTTGTCGTGCATGCTGGCGGTGGTATCGGTGGCGGTAATGGGCAGGCGCTCTATCAGGCACATGTCACCGGTGTCCAGACCGATGTCCATTTGCATGATGGTCACACCCGTTTGCGCATCACCCGCTTCAATGGCACGGTGAATAGGCGCAGCCCCGCGCCAGCGAGGCAAGAGAGAGGCATGGATATTCAGGCAGCCTTTGGGTGGCAAATCCAGCACCCACTGCGGCAAGATCAGGCCATAGGCGGCCACCACCATCACGTCAGCTTGCGCATCCAGCAAGGCCTGGCGCGCCGCTGCGGCATCTTCGGGGTATTTGCCATCCAGACGCAAGCTCAAGGGCTGCACCACGGCAATGCCGTGCTCCAGCGCACATTGCTTGACGGGCGAGGCCTGCAGCTTCATGCCACGGCCCGCAGGGCGGTCTGGCTGGGTCAGCACCAGGGGGACATCAAAACCAGCCTTGAGTAGGCGCTCTAAGGCCACACGCGCAAACTCAGGCGTGCCGGCAAAAATAACTCTCATGCGTTCCATCCGGAGAAAACTTCTGCCATTGGCTGGGCAGATGCAGCGTTTGACACAGGACGCTCAGTCTGCAAGGTGCAAGACTGCCAGCGCCTTCATGGGCGCGAGTCGTCGTCGCTGCGTATTTCGTCAGTAAACATCACCCGCCGCACAACGCCTTGCGGGTCGATGAAAACATGGGCCATCCGGTCAATGCTATTTTCGCGAATCCGGTAGGTCCAGATATCGCCTTTGAAGTTGCCCACACCCTCAACCAGTGCAGGCTTGCCAAAGTAGTTGAAAACACTTTGGCGATTGTCTTGGCCCGGCTGCAATTTCTGGAAATGCGCTTCTTGCAGCACTTGCTCTACGCGCACCAGCCGGTGCTGGGCATCCAGCTGCATGTGATAGACCTGCTGACCCGCAGGCTGGCGGCTGTAGACCCAGCGCTCACCCCCACCAGCCAAAGGCACACGCACATGGGGCTTGCCCATGTCCTCAAGCAACTGCGCAGCGGGTGTTCCGGGCTTTTGCCACTCGGGCACAGCACACGCCATCACAGTGGCGGTGCATACAAGCATTGCAGCCCAGCGCCACAGACGAGACAGCGCTGGGCGCTTGGTCATCAGCGTTCTGCCTGCTTTTGCAGTTTGACCATCTTGGTCTTGATGCGGTTGCGCTTCAAAGGAGAAAGGTATTCCACGAACACCTTGCCCATCAGATGGTCCATCTCGTGCTGGATGCAGATGGCCAGCAAGCCTTCAGCTTCGATTTCACGCGCCTGGCCGTTTTCGTCCAGCGCCCTGACCTTGACCGAAGTGGAGCGCTCCACGCCGTCGTAAATACCGGGCACGGACAGGCAACCTTCTTCGTTGACCTGCTTTTCTTCGCTGGCCCAAACAATTTCTGGGTTGATCAAGACAAGTTTTTGGTCATGCTCTTGCGACACATCAATAACGATCAGGCGCTCATGGAAGTCCACTTGAGTGGCTGCCAGACCAATGCCCTGGGCGTCGTACATGGTCTCGAACATGTCCTCAATTTGCTTGCGAATACGGTCATCCACCTGCTCAACAGGCTTGGCTACCTTGTGCAGGCGAGGATCAGGAAAGCAAAGAATAGGAAGTAAGGCCATGGCAAATTCAGGAAATGTGTCTCTATTTTCGCCACTTTCGCACAGTCGCGCAGCACAAGTTGTTGATACGCATTGCCCAATCAAGGCCTTGGAATGAGAATCTGCAAGGATTGTCTATACAAAATGGCGCTTGCGCCTGAATATCAGAGAGAGAGGGAAGAGCATGAAGGGAACTGCCACCACGTGTGTTTTGGCCATGGCCACTGCGCTGTACAGCACTGTGGGTGTTGCTCAGGCCCAGTCCTTTCCGGTGACTGCAGGACAACGCGCCACTGCCCAGCAAGTGGCACAGCAAGGTGTGCCACTGTCTGCGCTCAACCCCAGCGCACCCGCCAGCTATACCGTGCAACGTGGAGACACTCTTTGGCGTATCTCCGGCCTGTTTCTGCGCCAACCATGGCGCTGGCCCGAGCTGTGGGGCATGAATCTGCAATCGATTGCCAACCCCCACCTGATCTACCCCGGCCAGGTGCTCTATCTGGAAAAAGACGGCGACTATGCGCGCCTGACCACGGCGCGCAATGGCGCTTCACCGACTGTCAAGCTCTCGCCGCGCGTGCGCAGCGAAAGTCTGTCTGACCTCGCCTTGCCAACCCTGCAGATGCACATCATTGAGGCATTTCTGGCCGAGCCACTGGTCATTGATAGCGACACGGTTGCCAATGCGCCGCGCATCATCGCCGGCGAAGATGACCGCTCCATGCTCTCTCCCGGTGACCGCGCCTACGTGCGTGGGCCGTCGACAGCACCGCTTGTGTATGCAGAAGGGGCCTCACGCAGCTACCGCCTGTTCCGTCAGGCAACGCCGCTGCACGACCCCATCACCAAAGAAATCCTCGGCTATGAAACGCAGTATCTGGGCCAGGTCGAGCTGGAACGCGGTGAAACGCCAGGTATAGCGACGCAAAAGGATGCGCTCCCCGTCAACGTGCCTGGCACGGTCAACATCCGCAAGGTCAAGGAAGAAATACGCCCGGGTGACCGCCTGTTGCCTGAGCCTGCGCGCCAATACCTAAGCTACGCGCCCCATGCCCCGCAAACTGCGGTGCAGGCGCATGTCGTGTCTATTTACGGCAGCACGTCCGTACGCTACGGCACGCAATATCAGGTGGTAGCCATCAACAAAGGCACCCAAGATGGGATGGCTCCCGGCATGGTGCTGGCCTTGATGACCACGGGACAGACGCTGGTCGACAAAACCGATCCACAACGCGCCACCGTCCAGCTGCCCAGCGAAGAAAACGGGCTGGCGATGGTGTTCCGCAGTTTTGACCGCGTCTCCTACGCCCTCATCATGGACATTCAACGCGGCGTCCAAGTCGGGGATTTGCTGGCAACACCACGCTAATCCATGCAATGACAGCGGACCTCACCCACTGGGAGCGTGCAGATCTAGAGGCATGGCTGCGCTTGTCCCTGACGCCGGGCGTGGGCAACGCTGCAGCCCGCCGCCTGCTTGCACGCTTTGGTTCAGCCACAGCGATCTTCACAGAGTCAGTGGCCGAGCTGCAAACCTGCGTGAGCTTGGCACAGGCGGCCCAGTTGCGCCATCACCCTGAAAACTTTTCTGCGGCATGCGACACCACCTGGCAATGGCTGCATTCCAACAACCCGGAATTTGGACATGCGCTGATCACACTCGGTGACCCGCGTTACCCCGAAAGCTTGCTGCACACCGCAGACCCGCCGCTGATGCTCTACGTGATGGGTTCTCGCTATTGGCTAGAGCGCCATACGCCCTTGGTGGACTGGCAGCACAGTTTGGCCATTGTTGGCTCACGCAACCCCACTCCCCAGGGGGCTGACAACGCCTATCAATTTGCCCACCATCTGGCAGGCCAAGGCTGGTGCATTGTTTCAGGCATGGCGCTGGGTATTGATGCGGCAGCGCATGAAGGGGCCATGGCCGCCAGCAGCCCATCGCTGCCCACGATTGCGGTGGTGGGCACCGGCGTAGACCGCGTCTACCCCCGCCAGCACAAGCAGCTGGCACATCAACTGGCCCACTGCGGACTGGTCATCAGCGAGTTCCCCTTGGGCACCCCGCCCATTGCCAGCAATTTTCCTAAACGCAACCGCATTATTTCAGGGCTGTCTCGGGGCACCTTGGTGGTTGAAGCTGCCCTGGCATCTGGCTCCCTGATCACAGCCCGCACGGCCTCAGAGCAGGGGCGCGAAGTATTTGCCATCCCTGGCTCCATCCACAGCCCACAAGCACATGGCTGCCATGCACTGATACAGCAGGGCGCCAAACTGGTCGAGCGCGCGCAAGATATTCTGGAGGAATGGGGTGACCACATGCCAAAAAACACGGTCAAGCCACCCGCGGCATCAGCCTCAACCGCTACCGAGCACCCTCTGCTCAAAGCCATGGGCTACGACCCTGCCCATCTGGACACCCTCGTTGCTCGTACGGGGTGGAGCGCAGCAGATTTGCAAGCCCAGTTGCTGGAGCTGGAATTAGAGGGCTGGGTCCACCGCCTCGCCGGCGGCCTGTTTCAACGCACCGGCCAGGCCTGAAGCCAGCGGCACAAAAAAAGGGCACCTCAGGTGCCCTTTTTATTTTCAGTGTGTGCCCTCAGACCACAGCACCAGAATTGGGATCGTTAGGGTCTTGTTCCTGCTTGGAAGGCTTGACCAAGTCTTCACGCTTGACGCCCAGCCACATCACGATGGCCGCGCCCACAAAGATGGACGAGTAAATACCGAACACGATACCAATGGTCAGCGCCAGCGAGAAGTAATGCAGGCTGGGGCCACCAAAGAAGAACATGGCCAGCACCATGGCTTCGGTCGATGCGTGGGTAATCACCGTGCGGCTCATGGTGGAGGTGATGGCGTGGTTGATGACCGCCGTCGTATCCATCTTGCGCTGCCTGCGGAAGGTTTCGCGAATACGGTCAAACACCACCACCGACTCATTCACGGAGTAACCCAGCACCGCCAGCACCCCGGCCAGCACCGGCAACGAGAACTCCCACTGGAAGAACGCGAAAAAGCCCAGAATGATCACCACGTCGTGGAAGTTGGCAAACGCTGCGGCTACGCCAAACTTCCATTCAAAGCGGAACGCCAAGTAGACGATGATGCCCACCATCACCACAACCAACGCCAGCAGGCCATTGGTGACCAGCTCCTCCCCTACGGAAGGGCCAACGAACTCGGTGCGGCGCAATGTGACTTCAGGGTCAGCCGCCTTCAGCGCCTGCAAGACGCTTTCGCTTTGCTGCGCAGAAGTCACGCCCTGCTGCACAGGCATGCGGATCATCACATCCCGTGCAGTGCCGAAGTTCTGCACCGTCACATCGCTGTAACCCTTGTCCTGGATGGTTTTGCGCACTTTCTCCAGATCAGCAGGCTGGCTGTAGGCCACTTCCATGACCGTGCCACCCGTGAACTCCACAGACAGATGCAGGCCCTTGGTGGTCAGAAAGAAAACGGCCAGTACAAACGTGATGATGGAAATCGCGTTGAGCACCAACGCGTATTTCATGAACGGAATGTCTTTTCGGATGCGGAAGAGTTCCATATCTTCCTCCTTTACTTCGCTTCTTCAACGGCAGTGCCGTCGGGACGCCAGATCGTGCCAATGGACACGCTCTTGAGTTTCTTTTGACGGCCGTACCACAGGTTCGCCAAGCCACGCGAGAAGAACACCGCAGAGAACATGCTGGTAGCAATACCAATACAGTGCACCACGGCAAAACCGCGCACGGCGCCTGAACCAAAGGCCAGCAGCGACAAGCCCACGATCAGGGTGGTCAGGTTCGAGTCCAGGATGGTGGCCCATGCGCGGTCATAGCCCGCGTGGATAGCCGCCTGCGGCGAAAGGCCGGCGCGCAGCTCTTCCCGGATGCGCTCGTTGATCAGCACGTTGGAGTCAATGGCCACACCAATCGCCAGCGCCATCGCCGCGATGCCGGGCAATGTCAGCGTGGCTTGCAGCATGGACAAAATTGCCATCAGCAACAGCACGTTCACGCCCAGCGCCACCGTAGAGAACACGCCAAACAGGTGGTAGTACACGCACATGAAAATGGCGATAACGATGAAGCCCCACACCACGGAGTTGATACCACGCTCAATGTTGTCAGCACCCAAGCTAGGGCCAATGGTGTATTCCTCGATGATCTCCATCGGCGCAGCCAGCGAACCTGCGCGCAGCAGCAGCGAGGTATCGTTGGCTTCCGTGGTCGTCATGCGACCCGAAATCTGCACGCGACCTCCTCCGATTTCAGAGCGGATCGCTGGCGCAGTCACCACTTCGCCCTTGCCCTTTTCGAACAAGATGATGGCCATGCGCTTGTTGATGTTCTCGCGCGTGATGTCCTTGAAGATGCGCGCGCCCTTGGCATCCAGCACCAGGTTCACGGTTGGCTCCTGGGTCTGGCTGTCAAAACCAGGCTGGGCATCGGTCAGATTCTCGCCCGTCAAAATCACTTGTTTCTTGACGATGACCGGGTTGCCGCTGCGGTCCAGATAGCGCTCCGAGCCAAATGGCACATTGCCCGTGCCCATTTCAGCTGCGCGGCCCTCGGAGGATTCGTCCACCAAGCGCACTTCCAGCGTCGCGGTACGACCCAAGATGTCCTTGGCCTTGGCGGTGTCCTGCACGCCCGGCAGCTGCACCACAATGCGGTCCAGACCCTGCTGCTGGATCACGGGCTCTGCCACACCCAGCTCGTTGATACGGTTGTGCAGCGTGGTGATGTTTTGCTTGAGTGCCTGCTCTTGCACCTTGCGCAGCGATTCAGGCTTGATGGTGGCACGCAGGCGACCATCGGCACCGGTGCCCACTTCTGCCACTTGCAGATCGGGGAACTGGTCGGCAATCAGATTGCGCGCAGCAGTCATACTGGCTTCGTCACGCAGGCGCACTTCAATGGCCTGACCATCACGGCTGATACCGCCATGGCGAATGCTCTTGTCGCGCATCATGGTGCGCAGATCGCCCGCCAGAGATTCAGCACGCTTGGTCAACGCGGCTTGCATGTCCACTTGCAGCATGAAGTGCACACCACCGCGCAAGTCCAGGCCCAGGTACATGGGGTTGGCGCCCAAGGATGTCAGCCACTGGGGTGAGCGCGAAACCAGGTTCAGCGCCACGATGTAAGCAGGATCTGCAGGGTCAGTCACCAACGCACGTTCGATCACGTCCTTGGCTTTGAGCTGCTCGTCGGGCGTATTGAAACGCGCGCGCACAGAATTGCCTTCCAGAGTCAGAACGTCTGGCGACAACGAGGCCGCTTGCAGTGCGCTTTCGACACGGGTGAGTACACCCTCATCGACCTTGACGGAAGATTTGGCAGAAGACACCTGCACTGCAGGTGCCTCGCCGAAAAAGTTGGGCAGGGTGTAGATCACACCTACCAGTAGCGCGACCACAAGGATCGCGTACTTCCAGACCGGGTATCGGTTCATGATCGCGCTCTATCTCTCACGCTAGAAACAGGGCGCGGCATGCCTTCAGACAAGCCCACCGGCCCGCTCAACCAGAAGAAAGTCTGGTCTTACTTAACGGTGCCCTTGGGCAGCACTTGCACCACGGCGGAACGCTGGATTTGCACCTTCACGCCGGCAGCGATTTCGATGAACAGAAACTGCTCGTCCAGATCGACCACGCGACCCAGAATGCCGCCGGAAGTTGCCACGTCGTCACCCTTGGACAGGGCTTCCACCATGGCGCGGTGTTCCTTTTGACGCTTCATCTGGGGACGAATCATCACAAAGTACAAGACCACAAACATCAGCACCAGAGGCAGCATGCCGGTGAGCGAAGACATCATGCCGCCTTCAGCAGCAGCGGCTGCGGGAGCGGTTTGGGCAAAAGCAGAAGAAATAAACACGGACGAACTCCAAGATGGAATGGGTCAAAAAAAAGAACAGGCCACAGGGCCTGCCAAGCGCTACAGCATAGCTGAGCGCAAGTCAACGAAGCATTGTATGCGTGCGCCTTGTGATATGCCGCAGCTAAACCTGAGTACCTGCCAGTGTTTGCCACAGAATATCTTTTAAAAGAAATGAGCTGCTGGCGCTTACTGGATAAGCGTCAGCAGCTATCTTTTCAGAAATAACTGGCTGTCAAAGAGCCTGTTATTTTGCTTCAGCCGGGGCCCGCCACTGCTGCATCAGCGCCTGCCACTTGCTGCGTGCAGCCTGCAAATGCCGTTCTTTCACGTGGCCATAACCGCGGATGTCTTCGGGGATGCGGGCAATCTCTACGGCCAGCGGCAACTTGTCCACCGTCAGCTGCGGCAGCAAACCTTCGATGCACGCCCGGTACTCGGCAATCAAGGCGCGCTCGGTTTTGCGCTCCGGGTTGCGACCGAACACATCCAAAGCCGTGCCGCGCAAACCCTTCAAGCCAGCCAGCACCTTGAACAAGCTGCGAATACGCTGCGGATACGCTTTTTTGACCAAATGACCTTGGTCATCTTTCGAGGCAGTTGTGGGCGGTGCCAGATGGTGCACCAGCTTGTAGTCGCCTTCAAACATGTCCGCAATCTTTTGTGTGAAAGCCGGGTCTGTGTGCAGACGCGCCACCTCGTACTCATCCTTGTACGCCATGAGCTTGAACAAGTAACGCGCCACTGCTTCGGTCAACTTGGTCGAAGCGCCCAGCTGAGTTTCTGCAGCCTGCACCTGATCGACCAGTCCACGGTATTGCGCGGCATAGGCCGCGTTTTGGTAGTCGGTCAAAAACGCTTCACGCTGGGCCACCAGCTCTTGCACCCCTGGTTTCTTTACAAACTGAATAATTTGTGCCGTGCGGTAAATGGCTTGCACATCTTCCAGATTGTGCGCACACCGACGGCCCCACTCAAACGCAGCCTGGTTGTTGGCCACTTGCACGCCGTTGAGCTCCATCGCGCGCAGCAGGGTTTCACGGCTAAGGGGGATACGGCCCTTTTGCCAGGCATAGCCCAACATCAGCGGGTTGGTGTAGATGCTGTCCCCCAACAGCTTCACAGCCACTTCGTCGGCATCCCAGACACCCAGATGGGCCTGGCCCCCCACAGCGTGGGCAATGGCGGTTTCGCATTGCGCACCTGGGGCCTGCCAATCAGGGTTGTGTACGAAGGCCGCCGTCGGCGTGCCATGGGTGTTCAACGCCACAAAGGTTCGCCCAGACTGCATGGATGCCAGGGTCACCGCGTTCGCCGCCACGATGGCATCGCAGCCAATCACCAAATCGGCCTTGCCCACATCCACCTTGGTGGTGTGGATGGCCTCTGGCGTATTGGCAATCTGGATGTGGCTCCAGGTAGAGCCACCCTTTTGCGCCAAGCCCGCAGCGTCTTGGGTGATGACTCCCTTGCCTTCCAGGTGTGCCGCCATGCCAAGCAGCGAGCCGATGGTGATCACCCCGGTACCGCCCACACCGGCCACCACAATGCCCCACGCTTGGGTGGCATCGGGCAACACCGGCTCAGGAATGGGCGGCAGCAAAGACAGATCGCCCTTTTTTTCCTTTTTGGGTTTTTTGAGCTGCCCGCCTTCCACGGTGACAAAGCTGGGGCAAAAGCCTTTGACACAAGAGAAATCTTTGTTGCAGCTGTTTTGGTTGATACGGCGCTTGCGGCCAAACGGCGTCTCCACCGGCTCGACCGACAGGCAGTTGGACTGCACCGAACAATCACCACAGCCCTCACACACCAGTTCGTTGATGATGACGGTCTTGGCAGGCGTTGCCAGCGTGCCGCGCTTGCGGCGACGGCGTTTTTCCGTGGCGCAGGTCTGGTCGTAAATGATGGCTGTGCATCCTTCAAGCTCTCGGAACTGACGCTGAATGCGATCCAGCTCATCGCGGTGGTGCACCGTCACGCCGGGTGACAGGCTCACCCCTTGGTATTTGGCGGGCTCATCGGTCACGATCACCAGCTTGCGCACACCTTCTGCCAGCAAGCTTTGCATGATTTGCAGCACCGAGTGGCCTTCCGGCCGCTCTCCCACACGCTGCCCGCCCGTCATGGCCACAGCATCGTTGTAAAGCAGCTTGTAGGTAATGTTGACGCCCGCCGCAATGCTCTGGCGGATCGCCAGCAGCCCGCTGTGAAAGTAGGTGCCATCACCCAGGTTGGCAAACACGTGCGCCTCTTTGGTGAACGGTGCCTGGCCCACCCAGCTGACCCCTTCGCCGCCCATTTGCGTGAAAGTGCTGGTGGAGCGGTCCATCCACACCGTCATGTAGTGGCAGCCAATTCCGGCTACGGCGCGGCTGCCTTCGGGCACGCGGGTGCTGGTGTTGTGCGGGCAGCCACTGCAAAACCACGGCGTACGGTCACCCGCAGGGGCATTGGCTTGTGTCTGTTGCAGCTCACAGGCATCCAGCAGTGCCAGGTGCTGGTCCATGCGTGCCAGCACGTCTTGGGGCACACCCAGTTTTTTCAAACGCTTGGCAATGGCGCGTGCAATCAGCGCGGGGGTCAGATCGGCGTTGGCGCGCAGCAGCCAGTCGCCACTGGCGTGGCTGGGCTTGCTCCACTCGCCGCCTTCCCGGTCTTCAAACTTGCCCACCACGGTGGGGCGCACATCATCACGCCAGTTGTACAGCTCTTCTTTGACCTGGTACTCAATGATCTGGCGCTTTTCTTCCACCACCAAAATCTCTTGCAGGCCGCGTGCAAAGTCGCGTGTGATCGTGGCCTCCAGCGGCCACACCACATTCACTTTGTGCACCCGAATGCCAACGCGCTGGCAGGTAGCGTCATCCAACCCCAAGTCGACCAAGGCCTGGCGCATGTCGTTGTAAGCCTTGCCGCTGGCCATGATGCCAAAGCGGTCCTGGCTGCTTTGCACCACGTTGTAGTTCAGCTTGTTGGCGCGCACATAGGCCAGAGCGGCGTACCACTTGTGGTGCATCAAGCGCTGCTCTTGCTCCAGCGGGGCATCAGGCCAGCGAATGTGCAGGCCACCGGGAGGCATGGCGAAGTCTTCGGGCAAGACAATGTTCACGCGGTCTGGGTCTACCCAGACGCTGCTGGAGGATTCAACCACCTCCTGGATCGTCTTCATGCCCGACCACAGCCCGCTAAAACGGCTCATGGCAAAGGCATGCAAGCCCATGTCCAGAATTTCCTGAACGCTGCTGGGAAAGAAAACAGGGGTTCCACAGGCCTTGAAAATGTGATCGCTTTGGTGGGCCGCCGTGGAGCTTTTGCTGATGTGGTCATCCCCCGCCAGCGCAATGACACCGCCGTGCTGCGCGGTACCGGCCATGTTGGCGTGCTTGAACACGTCGGAGCAGCGGTCAACCCCCGGCCCTTTGCCATACCAGATGCCAAAGACACCGTCGAATTTTTGCGACTGCGGATACAAATCCAGCTGCTGCGTACCCCACAGCGCGGTGGCGGCCAGCTCCTCATTCACACCAGGCTTAAAGACGATGTTTTGTGTCTCCAGGTGCTTTTGGGCTGCCCACAGCGCCTGATCATAGGTACCCAGGGGTGAGCCACGGTAGCCGCTGATGAAGCCCGCTGTATTCAGTCCCTGCTGCGCATCGCGCAGGCGTTGCAGCATGGGCAATCGCACCAGTGCCTGCACACCACTCATGAAGGCGCGGCCTCTTTCCAGGGTGTATTTGTCGTCCAGCGTGACGTTTTCCAGCGCTAGGCGCACAGCATCGTTCAGGGGTGCGTTCATAGAACACCTCCTTGCTTGCAGCGCTGAACGCCCCATCCACTGTGCCCAGCTTCGCTGCTCACCGTGTATTTGTGTTGCAAACCGCGCAGCAGTTTGTCGTCCAGCGTGACGTTTTCCAGCGCTAGGCGCACTGCATCGTTCAGGGGTGCTTTCATAGCGCACGTCCTTGGCTGGCGGGTGTCAGCACGGGGCTCACTGCATCGTTCCATGGGGCGTTCATCGTTGTCTCCTTTGTATGGACCATGCGTTGAGATGGTCTCTTTGTCTGTGGGCGATGACCCAAATCAAGTGTAGAAGTGAGCGCGGGATAAGGGATTGCTTTTTTTGCTCCAAAATACCGATCCTGCGCAAGATCCTTTCTCAAACAAGGGAAAACGTGAATACTCTGGACAAATTTGACCTCGCCATCCTGACCCATTTGCAGGCCGATGGGCGTCTGACCAATGCTGAACTGGCACAGCGCGTGGGCCTGTCTGCCGCGCCGTGCTGGCGGCGTGTGCGTTCGCTGGAAACGCTGGGCTATATCCGCGGCTACCACGCCGAAATTGATCGCCACAAAATCGGTCTGGGTGTGCTGGCCTTTGTGCGCATTGATGCGGAAATCAGCTCCGGCGCGCGCACCCGGGAGATGGAAGAGGCCATTTGCGCCATCCCCGAGGTCATTTCCTGCCACTACATCAGCGGCAAGGGCATGTTTGAGCTGCAGGTGGTTGCCAAGGATCTGGAGAGTTTTTCCAACTTCACCCGCTCTGTGCTGCTCAATTTGCCCAATGTGAAGGACATGCACACCAGCTTTTCGCTGGGTGAGGTGAAATCCAGCATGCCGCCCGTGCCGGCCGCTGGCGTGTAGCCAAGCTGGGCACTTTGGAACTGCGGGCATGTGCCAAGTGAGATGGCAGCCATCGCCCGCAGGCAATAGTCGGCAAGAAGCTGCAAGAGGGCTGACAATTGACGGTGATGCCCGACCACCAAGCCCCCCTCCCGCCCACGCCCCCTGGGCGCATTATAGAAGAACCTGGAGCAGCACCAGCGCCCCAAGCGCCCAAACCTGATTCAACCTGGGCACCTCTGCGCACCCCCACCTTCCGCTTGCTGTGGAGCGTGACGCTGGTGGCCAACATCTGCGTCTGGATGAACGATGTGGCCGCCGCGTGGATGATGACCTCGCTGACCACATCCCCCGTTCTGGTGGCCTTGGTACAGACGGCATCCACGCTGCCCGTGTTTTTACTGGGCCTGCCCAGCGGCGCTCTGGCCGACATCCTGGACCGGCGCCGTTATTTCATCTTCACGCAGTTCTGGGTGGCGATCGTGGCGGTGCTGCTGTGTGCAGCCGTCGCTCTGGATGCCATGAGCGCCCCGCTGCTGCTGGCCTTGACCTTTGCCAACGGCATTGGCATGGCCATGCGCTGGCCGGTTTTCTCTGCGCTGATTCCAGAGGTGGTCCACAAGCCGCTGCTGCCCTCGGCCATGGCGCTCAATGCGGTGGCCATGAATGCCTCGCGCATTGTGGGCCCCCTGGTGGCTGGCGCCATCATTGCCAGCGCAGGCACGCTGTGGGTGTTTGTGCTCAACGCGCTGCTGTCCATCGTGGCGGGATTCATCTTGCTGCGCTGGCAGCGGGAGCAGGCTGCAATCAACCCTCTGGGGCGCGAGCGCCTGCCCAGCGCCATGCGCGTGGGGCTGCAGTTCGTCAAAGAGTCGCCACGCATGCGCGCCGTGATTGCGCGCACCGTGTCGTTCTTTTTCATGTCCACCGCCATCATGGCTTTGCTGCCGCTGACCGCCAAACGCTTTGATGGCATTGGCTTCATCAGTGGCGCGGGCGTGTTCACCGTGCTGCTGGCTTCCATGGGCGCAGGGGCCATCATCGGGGCCATGTTTTTGCCCCGCATCCGCCAGGCCTTGCCCGGCGAGGCGCTGGTGCTGACAGGCACCTGCCTGCAGGCAGCAGCCACCATTGGCGTGGCACTGGCTCCCAATTTGCCGCTGGCCATTGTGTGCATGATGATTGCCGGCCTGTCGCTGCTGTCTACGGCCAACACGCTGGGCGTGAAAGCCCAGATGGCACTGCCCAACTGGGTGCGCGCGCGGGGCATGTCGGCCTACCAGATGTCCATCATGGGCGGCATGGCGCTGGGCTCGGCGCTGTGGGGCAAGATTGCATCGCTCACCTCCGTGCCTACCAGCCTGATCGTTGCAGCCATCACCGGTGTGCTCTGCATGCTGGTGGTACAGCGCGTTTTTCTGGATCGCCAGGCCCTGGAAGATTTGAGCCCCTCCAAAGCCTGGGAGCCGCCCAAACATAGCCAGCCCGAAGAGGGCCGCGTGGTGGTGCACATTGAATTCATCATCAACCCGGCCAAGTCCAAGCGCTTTCGCACGCTGATGCAAGAAAGCCGCCGCAGCCGCATGCGCCAGGGCGCGCTGGCGTGGCGCATGCTGCACAGCATGGAGCGGCCTGAGCGCTATGTGGAAGAAATTGTGGATGAGTCCTGGATTGAGCACCTGCGCCGCTTTGACCGTGTCACCGCTGCCGATGTGGCCTTGCGAGAGCGCAAGCTGGCTTTCCACGTACTGGATACACCGCCCAGGGTGATGCGCTATTTCGAGACAGATTAAGGCCCCGGCGGGCAACAAAAAGGCTGCATGACTGCAGCCTTTTTGTTAGCTTGCATTTTCTAATAAATGAGCTATCAGTGCTTACTCATCAACGACTTCAGCATCAAAACTATTTGAAATCGTTGACTGGCAAGCGATAGACGCTCACTTTTACTGAGGCACAGGCATACCCTTGGGCCACAAGGCCCACAGACGCAGCGGCTGCTTGATGCGCCCGGCCAAATCACCGGCCTGCTTGCCCCAGCCCATGAAGTAGTCGGCGCGCACAGCGCCCACAATGGCGCTGCCCGTGTCTTGCGCCAGCACCAGGCGCTTGTATTCCACTTCCATGCCCTTGGAGTACATCCACACCGGCGTGCCGTAAGGAATGCTGCCACGGTCCACCGCAATCGAGCGCCCCGGCGTCAGCGGTACCCCTTGAGCGCCTTTGGGGCCGAACTGTGCGTCCAGCCCTTCCAGCGCCTCCTCGCGGAAGAACACGTAGCGCGGGTTGCTCCACAGCATCTCCTGCACGCGCTCGGGGTTCACCGCAATCCATGCGCTGATACCGGGCCAGCTGGCATCCGTAATCAGATTGCGATCCAGCAGCCAGCGGCCCACGCTTTTGTAGGGCTGGTCATTGGTGGCGGCATAGGCCAGACGAATCTGGCGCACGCTGCCGTCCGGCTCGGTAATGCGCAAACGGCCTGAGCCCTGAATGTGCAGCACCAAGGCTTCAATCGGGTCGTTCAGCCACGCAATCTCGCGCCCGGCCAAGGCAGCCTGCGCTTCGGGCAGGGTATCAATCTGCTGGCGCGAGAACCACGGCTTGCGCGCACCCAAGCTGGCAGGTGCGCGGTACAGCGGGATGTTGAACTCTGCCGTGCGCACGCGCGAGCCCACCATCTCGGGCTCGTAGTACGAAGTCAGCATGCCTTGCGACTTGCCATCCAGCGACTCCACGCGGTAAGGCTGCAGGTTCGATTGCAGCCAGTGGCTTTGCTCCTGCGCGCTGGCAATACTCAAACGGCGCACGTCCTGACACAGCCCCGCCAAAGCCGCAGGCGGGCGCTCGCAACTGCGCAGCCAGGCATTCCACGCCTCATGCAGGGCATCGTCTTGGAAACCGGGCAACTCTGCCCAGCGCACAGGCAGCCAGCGGCTTTTCGCACGAAAGCTGGGAGGCCCCAAGGGGGCGGTATCGATCACCTCGCCGGTAGGAAAGCCTGTGCTGGGGCCGCCACTGGAAGCCCCAGAGGAGCCGGACACACGTGGGCCTGAAGAGCAGGCAGCGAGGGTGCCTACAATCAGCGCCATCGAAACACGAAGCAGGAGAGATACGGTCATGGGCCTGATTTTGCTTGAAGCTTTGCTCGCTTTGTTGATTCTGGTGGGGATTGTCTGGTGGACCATGTTCCATGGTCGCTCGAAAGGGGAACTCCCCCCTTCCGATCAGCACCAAGACAAAGATTGATGAGGCTCGGCAATTTCCTACGCGAGGCATCTGGCACGACTGATAGAGCGTTTAGCCAGACTTCACACAATCGAATATCTGCCCGCTACGGCTGTAGCGCTCATAACGTAAAGGAAAAATCATGCGCAAAAATCTCATCCTTACTGCCTCCGTGGCTGCAGCACTCTTAATTTCCGGCTGCGCCGCTACGGATGGCATGTCCGACACCACCAAGCGTACCGCCACCGGCGCGGGTGTCGGCGCGCTGGCTGGTGCTGCCATCGGTGCGGCCACTGGCGGTAAAGCTGGTGTCGGCGCTGTTGCTGGCGCCGCCCTTGGCGGTCTTGGCACTTACATCTGGTCCAACAACCAGGAAAAGCGCAAACAGGAAATGCAAGCGGCCACCCAGGGCACGGGCGTGAACGTGGTTCAAACCGCCGACAACCAGCTGAAGATGGAAATCCCCAGCGACATCTCTTTTGATACCGGCCGCTACGACATCAAGAGCAACTTTGCCCCCATTTTGGATCGCTTTGCGGAAGGCCTGCGCAGCAGCCCCAATGCAGAAGTGCGCATCGTGGGCCACACCGACAGCACAGGCTCTGATGCTGTGAACAACCCCTTGTCGCTGAACCGCGCCAACAGCACCCGCGACTATCTGATGCAGCGTGGCGTCAGCGGCAGCCGCATCTTTACAGAAGGCCGTGGCTCCTACCAACCTATCGCTTCCAACAGCACCGCAGAAGGCCGTTCGCGCAACCGCCGTGTTGAAATTTTTGTGGGCGAACGCGCACAATAAAGCGAGCCAACAGCGCTTACCAGGTAAGCGCTAGAAGGCAAAAAGGCTCTGAATAAATTCAGAGCCTTTTTTTATGTGGCATCACTCCCTCAAACTCCTGGTGGACGGTTTGTGAGGCTTGCCGGGTACTTGCCAGAGGCCGCTTACAGCTGGCCGTGCGCGCGCAGCACGTTGGCCAGCTCTACCGCTGACTTCACTTGCATCTTGTCAAACACGCGCGCCCGGTGCACTTCTACCGTGCGCACGCTGATGTCCAGCTGGTCCGCAATCAGCTTGTTAGGCACGCCTTCAACCACAAGCGTCATCACTCCGCGCTCGCGCTCCGTCAGATCCGCCAGGCGGTTGAGCAAGGCATGGCGCAATGCCGTCTCTTCAAGGTATTGCGCAGATTGCTGCAATGCCTGCTCGATACGGTCCACCAGCACGTTGTCTGAAAACGGCTTTTCACAGAAATCAAAAGCACCTTGCTTGACGGTCTGCACAGCGGTGGGCACGTCGGCATGGCCGGTCAGGAAAATCACCGGCACCGTCTCAATCACGCCCTCAAGTTGTTTGAGCTGTGCAAACAAAGACAGGCCACTCATGCCCGTCATGCGGACGTCCAGCAGCAGGCATTGCGGATGCCGAGGCACAGGTCGCTGCGTCAGCATGGCCAAGAAATCTTCGGCGCAGGCAAAACTTTCGCTATACAAACGGCGCGAACGCAGCAGCCACGCCAAAGCGTCGCGCACATCCGCATCGTCATCCACGATATATACCGTGGCATTAGTGACTGGTTCCATGGGGGTCAGCTTAACTTTTCTCGGTCACCTGCGACAGGCAGGCTGAAGGTAAACACCGTACCACGTGGGGCATTGACGCTGTAGCGCAATTCTCCAGAGTGCTGCTCAATCACCGTGCGGCACATGCTCAGACCCAGCCCCATACCCTCTGCCTTGGTCGTGAAAAACGGGGTGAACAATTGCTCAGCCACCTCTTGGGGAATGCCTGCACCTTGATCTTCTACGCTAAAAACCACCCTGCCTGAGGGCTCGTCCCACAGCGCTTTGATCGTCAACTTCTTGTACGCGGCCTCCACATTTTCCATCGATTGCATGGCATTGCGCGCCAAATTCAGCAGCACCTGCTCAATCATGGTGCTGTCACACACCATGGGCGGCAGGCGGGGCTCCACATCTACCTGCACTTTCACACCCAGCTTTGTTGCCTGCATGCGCACCAGCGGCATCACCGCGTCCAGCAGCTCAGCGGCGGTAATCGTGTCGTGTGTCTGGCTACGGCGGCGTACAAAGTCACGCACACTCTTGATCACCTTGCCTGCCCGGTCGGCCTGAAACGCGATCCTTTGCATTGCGGACTTCAAGTCATTCAAGCGCTGGATGAGGGTGGCCTTGTCCAGCAACTCCAGCTCCCCGTCATGCTGCAGCATATTGAGTGAGCCGTTGGCATAACTGGACATGGCCATCAGCGGCTGTGTGAGTTCGTGGCTCAGCAAGGAGGCCATTTCGCCCACCGTAGCCAAACGCGCCGTTGCCTGCAGCCGCTCATGCGAGGCACGCGACATATCCTCCATGCGGCGCTGCTCTGTGATGTCGATAAATGCACTCATCCAGCCCGTTTGCTGTCCTTGCGCGTTGATCAGTGGCGCCTCAAAGATCAGCACCGGAAACCGTGTGCCATCTTTGCGCATAAATACGGACTCGTGCCCTTCCCGTGCAGGAGGCACTGCACCCGACAAGCGCCGAGCCTGCCGGCGCACATACTCTTCAGCCAGCTCCGGAGGCCAATAGGGTGCAAAGCTCTGGCCCAGCAGCTCTTCGGCGCTAAAACCCACCATGGCACAAAAGGCCGGGTTGACGTAGCTGATACGCCCCTGCAAATCACGCGCCCGCAGGCCGGTGATGAGTGAGTCTTCCATGGCCTTGCGAAATGCCAGCGCATCTCCCAAATCACGCTCGGCGCGCAGCCTGCGGCGGTTATCGCGCACCAGCACCACCAAGACGGAGCCCAGGGCAATGGCCATGCCAGTGACCAGTGCCGTCAGCACGTTCGGAAACACGCTGGGTGCCCGGTGCCAGCTGTCCATGCGCAGCACCATCGTGTTGCCGGGCAAATCCAGCAGTTGCTGTGATGTGAACACGCGTGATCCGCGCCATGCAGCGCCCAGCACGGCCAGCCGGGTGCCATCAGGCTCTGTAAAAGAGATCTCCTGGTTCTGCGTCAGGTTCTTGCTGACTTGTGAAATCAGAATATGTTGCAGCGAGTAGGTCGCCACCATAAACCCCCTGACATGCCCCCCTTCCATTTGCGGCAGGCATACCTCCATCAGCTCAGCACCCATCGTGCCACCCAAAATTTGAAAGTAGCTGGAAGAGTAGGCAGGGCTGTTCGTGCGGTGCGCATTCGAGCACGCGGTCACTGCATGGCTGAAAGATTCTTCTCGTAAATCTGCATCCCACTCTACCGAGCGATAAGGGGTCTCTGCCACTTGGCGAATGTTCATGTTTTCACCGCGCCACTCCACCCGCAATAGCTCACGGCGCACCTGCAGCAGCTCCGCGACACGCACGCTCCATTGCTCAGGCGTCACGTGCAAAGGGTTGATGGCTTGCAGGTCTTGAAGGTTGCGGTTCAACCCAGAACGAATTTCCACCACCGCCTGGGCGGCATCTCGGTCAAGCTTGTCCTGCACCTGCGAGGCTTCATAGCGGCCAGCCAGCCACACCATGATGATGAGCATGCCCACCACCAGCACCACCAGCATGGTCCACAGTGACCAGCGACGCCATGCACTGTGCCACCGTTGCCACGGCCAAGGCTGAAGCGGATTTACAAACAACGGTGCTCCAAAGCCGGCAAGCGCTGGCGCACTTGCTGCATAAACGCAGCATCTAGCACTGCATAACTGATACCCGCACCGGGCAATGCTTGCTCAGCAACGATTTGCCCCCACGGATCCACGACCATGCTGTGCCCCCAGGTCTGCCTGCCATTGTCATGCTGGCCGCCTTGTGCTGCTGCCAGCATCCAGCACTGGTTTTCCACCGCACGAGCGCGCAGCAACAGCTCCCAATGCGCAAGTCCGGTGGTGTAGGTGAAAGCGGACGGAGCCAACAAAATGTGCGCACCCTGGGCAACATGCTGGCGGTACAGCTCCGGAAAACGCAGGTCGTAGCACACGCTAAGCCCCAGCCGCCATTGCTGGCCGCTGCGGTCCACCATATCTGCCACCACAGGCACTTGTCCCGCTTCAATCACCGCCGCTTCGTCATAGCGCTCCGTATCGGTTGCAAAGCGAAAGAGGTGAATTTTGTCGTAATGCGCCACCCGCTCCCCCTGCGGGTTAAAGAGCATCGACGTATTGCGCACCTTGCCTGCAGCACAAGATTGCACAGGCACTGTCCCCCCCACCAGCCAGATGCCATAGGCTTTTGCCCACCCGGCCATGGCATCCTGAATGGGGCCGCTGCCCAAGGGCTCTGCCCAGGACAGCTTGTCGGTGTCTTTGTACCCCATGCCGCAAAAATATTCGGGCAAAACCAGCAGCTCGGCCCCTTGCGCGCTGGCTTGCGCAATCAATTGCTGCGCACACGACAAATTGCCCGCAACATCAGGCGAAGAGACCATCTGCAGAACTGCAACCTTCATGGCACCGCTCCTTCTGTGCTGGGTGTCGATTTTTTTTCAACCGTCTTTTTACTGACCGGGTCCACAACGGGATCACTCCAGGGGCCGTGCACATGGAACGTGCGCGTTGCGGCCTCCATCAGCGGTCCGCGCAAAAACATTTGCGCCAAGAAACTGCCCAGCCCGATCACGGGGTTGATGGCCGTTGCAGCCAGCGACGCGGTCATGGCATTGATTTCGGGCACAACCACCACTGTCAGGTCCTGGGTTTCATCAATCAAGCTGGCCTTGCCTTCCATCAGCACCGCGGCATTGAGCCCCTTCATCTGCAAATTATTGGTACGTGCTACGCCTTGCTCAATACTGATATCGCCACGCACATAGTCAAATGCAAAACCCTGGCTGAACACATCTCGAAAATCGAGTGCGACCCGGCGGGTCAACGACTGCAAGCTGAGCACACTCAACAGCTTGCCCATGCCTGGCTCTACCTTCAAAAACTGCCCCTTGTCCACCTGCATGTGCACACCGCCATCCATGCTCTGCCAGTGGGGCGTAATGGGCGCACCCTGCCACGCGATATTTCCGCTCAAGCGACCTTGCCCATCACGAATCACGCCGGGCATGCCAAAACGTTCCAGCAATTTGCCTGAGCTATCGAGCTCTAGCAGAAAGCTCAGGTGCGTCGTGCGGGGAGCTCCGCGTGATGGAGCACCCCAATAGCCATTCGCTTTCCAGCGCGCTTCTGGCGTTGTCAAATAAAACTGCTCCAGCAACCAGTCTCGCCCCGATGGCCCCATGCTATTGCGTGCCTGCAACTGCAGTTTGCCCAACGCTTTTCCAGCAATTTCAAAGCGCTCCACTTCAATATCCAGTGCCGGCAAGGTTTCAGGCTCAGACGAAGTTTCATCGCTTGTCGCCTGGTTCAGCAGCAAGGCCTCTGACTTGGGGATCGAGAGGTGAGACAAACGTGCAAACAAGCGCCCGGAAGGGTCTGATGCACTGGGCAGCCGGTACTCCACCTGGCCTGCGAAATGCTTGGCATTCAAGCGCCCGCGCCACACTCCGCTGGCTTGGGCAAAATCTGCCTTGACCGACTGCAGTTCCCGCTGTTTAACGAGCAACCGGTCCACAGAAAGCTTCAGTCGCTGTGGCATATAAGCCTGTGCTTGCGCAGCGGTTTCGCTCTCGGTATTGGCAGCCTTGGTGGATAGCACTTTGCTCCACGCATCCACATCCAGTTCTGGCAATTGCACGTACGCAGAAACGCCGCGCTCTAATGGCTCATTGTTTGCAAGCTCACCGACCACAATGCGCCCCTGCACCACTTGTGCAGGCACCACCGACAAGTTGCGCGTGTAGCTCACTTGGGCGCGCCCCTGAACGTCAACCCGCAACTCTTGCATTTGTTGCTCAGACAGCGTTTGCTGCACGGTCAAAGGCAAGACTTCATCGCTTTGCTTGCTAAAAGGTGCTGGTAAATTCAGTGCCATGCCACGCAAGTCTGAGCGCACCGTGACATCCTGCGTCCCATTGCGTGCATTCACATCGACCGTATAAGCAACCTGCCCTTGCCCATGCGCTGCAATCTGCGCCACTAGCGGAATACCGTTGTGTTTTTGCAGCCCCTGCGCAGTGGCTGTGCCACGCGCCAAGATGCGTACGCCTTGTTTGAGCGACGGCATGCCGCCTTCCACCTTGATACTGCCGCCCAGGCTTTGCCCGCGCACGTTGAGCAGCTCAAACCCCTGGTCATGGAACTGCACCGCACCTTGCAACTGGCGCAGCGGCGGGGCCTCTTCATTGAATTGCAAGCCATTGTTTTGAAAACCAACCCGGCCACGCACTTTGGCCTGATCCAAGTGGTCAATGGGCAGCTCCAAATCAAAGGCAATACTGGCATCACCTTGCGCCTGCGTGGCATCCAGGGCATGGCTGGTAAAGACGGCCAAAGGAGAGCGCTTCACCAGAGCCAGCGCTGCATTCAAATCCGTCTGCCCTAAAGCATTCACAGTTAAACGGGGATGCTCAAGATCAGGGATGTGCGCAGCGACAGAGCCCATGCGCAGCTTTGGATGCCCGGCAAACCCGGTGCTCGCTTGCTGCACCGTCATACCGGCACCCTCAAAAATCAAAGTGCCACTCAAATCTGTCAGAGCGGGCCATGCTGGCTCTCCCGGCGTCTGCACCGAGACAGGGGCAAACTCATAAATCACATTCTTGACCGGTGCCTTGATGAAAAAACGCCCTGTGCCCGGTCGGTCAAAAGGCATATCCCGCAAGTTGCCTTTCACCTCAAACTCGACTTTGCTGCCTTGCCCCTGCTGAACACTATCGCGCAAGTAGTGGCGGGCCATTTCCGGAATTTCTAACGGCAAATAGCGGTGCACCCGCGCACCATTCGCACGCTCAAGCAGACCCTGAAGTTGCAGATTCCCGGGCAACCGGTCTTGCGCTTGCTGGCCCATCTCCCAAGAACCATGCAAGGTGCCCTGGGCATCTGCATTGGCAAAAATGACCTGCGGCACATCAACTTTGACGTGGCCGCTTTTCACACTCCAGCGAACTTGTGCTTGCAGCTCATCCATAGGAATGGCGGGCTCTTCAAACACCCCGGGAAAATGCAACACCCCGGACTGCATGTGCAGTTGCGCGTTACCGCCCCCTTCTGTCAGCTCAAATTTGGCATCCAGCCCCTGCAACCCCGGAACGCCTACGCCTTGCTCGACAGGTTGCGGCTGCAACGTCAAACCCGCTACACGCCCACTGGCCCGGTAAGCACCGCCGTCCTGCCATTGCAGCTGCAGTTGCCGCAGTTCACCTTGAGGGGTCCATTGCGCCATGGACTCGCGCCATTGCGCTGGCAGTGGCAAGGTTTGCGCCACCTGAGAGGCCATCGCCAAATCTGCATAGTCCAAGGCAATTTTTGCGCTGTGTGGGTGCCCCTCACGCCCCAGGACACGTACATCCCAATTGCTGCTGGGCCAGTCATCGCCGTCCGCTTGCATAAAGCTAAAGTGCTGCCCTTTGAGGCTTAGTGCCTGCGCTTGCCAATTTGCCTCTATACGGCCCTGCAGTGCACGCACATCCAGATCCGCAACCCCTGCGTCTTGCCACTGCACCAACGCCTGGGGCAGCGCCAAATCCACGGCCATGCCTGCCAGCTTGCCTTGCTGCACATCGATCCATGCCCGCGCGGCACCATTGCCTTGCAACGCCCGCACACCCCACGCCTCGGGCCACGGCAGAGAGGGCACTCGATGCAGCTGAAAAGAGGCATACCACTGCCCGCTCCAGCGGGTCCAGGGTGCCTTGGACGATGGCAGCAGGGGCTGGCGAAAAGCGCCCACCACCTGCATGCGTTCGCCATCTGCCGCTTCAGGTGTGGCATCCAGGCGAACGACATGGTTCCAGTGGCGGTTGCGCAGCACCAAATCCACATCGTGCAAACGCACGGTGGGCACTGCTCGCTGTTCATCTGTGAACAACAGCACGCCTTTTTGGATCACCAGCTCAGGTTGTGCAAGCAGCCACTCCAGCGCGGGGCTTTCTGAGGCATCGCTTTGAACCACATCCAGGCCTGCAACTTGCCATCGCCCATCCGCCAGATGCCGGATATCCAGTTCAGGCGCATCGATATACAACTGCTCCAGCCCCAGCCGCAATACCGAGCGTGCTGACACGGTGGCCACTACGCTGTGAAGCTTGAGCGCCTCACGCCCTTGGGAATCTAAAACGGACACCCCTGAAAGGTGCACTGTCGGAAACAACCCTTCCGATTTAGCCTCAATGGCATCTACACGTACCGGAGCCCCCAGCGCTTGCGTCGCTAAGCGCTCTACCTCGACCCGCCACTCTCCAATTCGCGGCACAATGATTCCATGAAGAGCCCCCCATACCAGCGCCAGCAATAGCCAGAAAGCCAGCACCAGCCCCAATGACCAACGGGCAAAGCGGGCAAAAATGCGCAACTGGCGTGATGGGATAGAGCTCGGATCGATCATTCGTGGGTTCACAGGTGGCAGGAATTATCGCCCGCTTACCCAGCTCGGGGTATGACCCCAAGGGGAACAGCCTCAAGGTTCTGTGAACTCGCACCAACCAGTGCCAAGCATGCAGATCGCAGACCATATTCAGACGCCCGTTGCCAGCCCATCCGCCGCCCACTCTCGCTTTTGGCAGCGCCTGCATCGCCGGTATGCCGACATGCTGGGCATATTGACCCCAGGGGTTCCCGATCGCGCAGCGATGGAGATGGCCCTGCAAACGCTGCAGCATCAAGGCCTGGATTTATCTGCTGCACTGCGTGTTTTGCGGCAACTGGTCATGGAACGGCTCATGGTGCTGGACTGTGACCGCAAGGCTGATCTGCATGCGGTTACCAGCGCAGTCACCGTTCTGGCAGAGCTGGTACTGGATCGCGCCTGCCTGCACGTGCGCCAAGAGCTGGACACCCGGCATGGAGCGCCTACCAGCCCCGACGGTCAACCTGTTCCTCTGTGGATCATCGGCATGGGCAAGTTTGGCGCACGCGAGCTCAATGTCTCCAGCGACATTGACCTTATTTACGTCTATGAGCACGAAGGCGAAACGCAAGGCCTTGCAGATGGCCGCGGCAAAATCAGCAACCATGAATACTTTGGCAAAGCCGTCAAAGCCATCTATGCACTGATTGGTGACACCACAGAGCACGGCTTTGTCTTTCGCGTCGATCTGGCCCTGCGCCCCCACGGTAACTCTGGCCCTGCTGCGGTCAGCCTTTCATCGCTGGAAGACTACCTCCAGGTGCACGGCCGGGAGTGGGAGCGCTTTGCCTGGCTGAAAAGCCGTGTCGTGGCTCCACGCTCGGAAATTCAGGCCCCCAACGTTCAAGCCTTGCGCTCCGTGGTCCTGCCCTTTGTTTTTCGCAAATACCTCGACTACAACGTTTTTGACTCCTTGCGCACACTGCACCGGCAAATTCGCGAGCACGCAGCTCGCCGCAGTGCCGGCCACCCGGAGCGCGCCAACGATGTGAAGCTGTCACGGGGCGGCATCCGTGAAATTGAATTCACGGTCCAGTTGCTGCAAGTGGTACGCGGCGGGCAATTTCCTGAACTGCGCTGCCGCCCCACGCTGGAGGCATTGCAACGCCTGGCACGTGCCAACCTCATGCCGCAAGAAACCGCAGAGCAGCTTGCACAGGCCTACACATTCCTGCGCAATGTTGAGCACCGCATTCAGTACCTCGACGATCAGCAAACCCATGTTCTGCCCACACGCGACGACGATCTGGAATGGATTGCGCGCACCATGGATTACACAGATACGCACAGCTTCTTGCGGCAACTGGACACGCACCGCGAGCTGGTCGCACAAGAATTTGACACCCTGCTCGGTGGCAATCAAACGTGTCAGTCCGGCATGTGCAATGGCCCGCGCACAGTCAGCGGCGTCTCTAGCGCCCCCGATCTTGAAAGCCTGATTGAGCAGTTGCCACCTCTCATGGCGCAGCGCTTAATTGAATGGCGTGAAAACCCCAAAGTGCGTGGCCTGCGCGATGAAGCCCGGGCACGACTCTTTCGTCTGGTGCAGCAAGCAGCACAGCGGGTCAGTCAAGGTTCACTGGAAGAGACCAATGCCATCCGCTTCATCGCTTGGCTGGAGCCCCTGCTGCGCCGCGAAAGCTATCTGGCACTTTTACTGGAACGGCCCTCGGTACTAGAGCGGTTGCTGCACCTTTTAGGTGCAGCCAAATGGCCTGCCCGCTATTTGCAGCAACACCCCGGAGTGATCGACGAGCTGGCCAGCGACCAGCTGTTCACTGAGCGCTTTAACGCCGCTGATTTCGAGCAGGAAATGGCCTTGCGCCTGGCCGCTCTGGAGAGCACTGGCGAAGACGATGACGAGAATTTGCTGAACCTGCTGCGCCGTGCGCAACATGCAGAAACATTCCGCACGCTGGCACGCGACGTAGAGGGGTTCATCACCGTCGAGCAGGTCGCCGATGACTTGAGTGCACTGGCAGACAGCGTGCTGCGCGTCACGGCGCAATGGTGCTGGAAACGCCTCAAGCAGCGCCACCGCGAAGACCCACTCTTTGGCATCATCGGCTACGGCAAGCTCGGCGGTAAAGAGCTGGGCTATGGCAGTGATCTGGACATTGTGTTCATCTTTGATGACGAAGACGAGAACGCCCCCGAGATTTACACCGCATGGGTGCGCAAGCTCATCAACTGGCTCACGGTCAAAACCGGCGAAGGCGATTTATATGAAATCGACACCGCCCTGCGCCCCAACGGCAACTCTGGCTTGCTTGTCACCAGCTTCAAATCCTACGCGGACTACCAGCAGCAACGCGGCAGCAACACCGCGTGGACGTGGGAGCACCAAGCTATGACGCGCGCGCGGTTTGTGCTGGGCAATGCAGATTTAGGCAAACGCTTTGACAGCGTCCGCGAAGCGGTCATCTCAGCGCCGCGCGATGCGCAGTCGCTCAAGGCCGAAATTGTGAGCATGCGCGAACGGGTGCGCAGTGCACACCCTGTGCGTGGCGATCTTTTTGATGTCAAACACAGCCAAGGAGGCATGGTTGATGCAGAGTTCGCTGTGCAGTTTCTGGTGCTGTCGCAATCTGCGCAGAATCCAGAGCTGCTGGGCAATGTCGGTAACATCGCCTTGCTGCAACGTGCAGAAGCGGCAGGGCTGCTGCCGCCCCAGATCGGGCAGGCAGCAGCCACGGCTTATCGCGAGTTGCGCCGTATTCAGCACAAATCGCGTCTGGATGAGGGTAATGGTCTGGTGGTGCCTACCTCGATTGCCGCCCACCGTGATGCGGTTTTGGCCTTGTGGGAAGCTGTGTTTTCTAACTGATCGACCGATACGCCTATGGGCCCTGGGGCTGGGTGGTGGTCGAGTGGCATTCAAAATGTAAAAATGTGTTCAACCGCGCTTGAATTGCAATGAAACTCGTTGAACTAAATCTTTCGACCATCTCCTTTGGCCAGCCTATCCCCTTCGCCCTGCGCGGAGTCGGCGGCAGTCTGCTCGCGAACAAAGGTTTTGTCATTCGCTCGGCAGACGATTTACGCGTCTTGCTTGCCCGAGGCCAAACGCTGTACGTCGATACGGATGAATCAGGCGAAAGCTACCGCGCATTTTTGGCGCAGCTGCAATCTTTGCTGCTGTCCGACAAGCCGCTGAACAAAATCACCAGCATGACCATGCAATCCGCTGCGACAGCAGTGGAAGTGCCCCAGGACATGGGGCCTCCTGCCTGGCGCGAGTGGCAACTGGGTCTTACGCAGCTCTTGCGCAGCCCAGACAGCAGTGATTTCGCGCCGCGTTTTGAAGACCTTTTCTCGGCGCTCAACAATTACCTGATCAAAAACCCCGACGGGGCCTTGCTGGCGCTGATGCAGATGTCGGCAGAAGAAACGCGTTACTACAGCGCCACACATGCCATGCTGGTCAGCGTGATCTGCATGACCGTTGCACGCGAGACCCTGCGCTGGCCAGAAAACCGCATCTTGCCTCTGGGACGTGCTGCGTTGAGCATGAACATGGGCATGGCACGGCTGCAAGACGACCTTGCACAGCAATCCACGCCCCTGACCCCCCAACAGGCCCAAGAGGTTGATCAGCATTCCGATGCATCCGTCAGCATCTTGCGCGCAATGGGCATTACCGATCCTTTGTGGCTGGACGCCGTCAAGACCCACCACCACCGCGCACCCGGCAAACTGGCCGAAAAAACCCTGGGCCAGCAAATGGCGCGCCTGATTCAGCGTGCCGACATTTTTGGCGCTCGCATCGCCCCCCGTGCCAACCGAGAGCCCATGTCTGTCACGTCTGCCATGCAAGCCAGCTACTACGACGAGACCAAGTCGATGGACGAAGCAGGCGCCGCACTGGTCAAGGCACTGGGCATTTACCCTCCCGGGGCCTGGGTCAAGCTGGCCAGCGAGGAGGTCGGAGTTGTCATCCGCCGTGGTGCTTCGGCCTCAGCGCCGCGCGTTGCTGTGCTGCTGAACCGATCGGGCATGCCAACAGGCGAGCCTATCCCTCGGGACACCGCTCAGCCAGCCTGGAAAATTGTCAGTCCAGTCGCACACAAAGAAGTGCGCGTTCGCCTACCACTGGAAAAATTGCTGGCCCTATGATTTACAAAAGCGCTGCCCGATGGCCTTGAAAAATCTGGGAACTTTCCCAAATTCGAAAAGTCAGAAAGCATCGTCAGGGTTGTAAACCCGGCCAGTTTTAGTGTTGCGAAGCCGATCCACTTCGTGTGGTTGACCGTCTTGGGGTGCATCTCCTCCCTCCCTCTCTTAATTCACTTCAAGACGCTTCGCAGCCTTTTTATTCCCGACAAGGGCACCTACGGGTGCCCTTGCTCGTTTCCGGGTCTCCTGCAGTTGCATATGTAGCCATACAGTGCACGCACTGCCGGCGCCACCTACAATCACGGGCCATGAGCCTGTCTTCCATCTCCGCCCTCTCCCCCCTTGACGGCCGCTACGCCGCCAAGCTCTCCGCCCTGCGCCCCATCATGAGCGAACAGGGTTACATGCACCGCCGTGTCCAAGTGGAAATCACTTGGTTCATTGCGCTTTCGGATGCCGGTTTCGCCGAATTCCCAGCGCTGTCCGAAGGTGCGCGTACCTATCTGCATGGTCTGGTGAGCAATTTCTCCGAAGCCGATGCCGAGGCGATCAAGGAGATCGAGAAGACGACCAACCACGACGTGAAAGCCGTGGAGTACTGGATCAAGGCCAAATTTGACGGCCGCCCAGAGCTGCAAAAAGCCGCTGAGTTTGTGCACTTTGCCTGCACCAGCGAAGACATCAACAACACCAGCCACGCCCTGCAAATCCGCGTGGGCCGCGACATGGTGGTGCTGCCCGCGCTGGATCGCATCACGCTGAAGCTGCGCGAGATGGCACACCAGTTTGCCGATGTGCCCATGCTCAGCCGCACACACGGCCAAACTGCCTCGCCCACCACCGTGGGCAAGGAAATTGCCAACGTACTGGTGCGCCTGCAAAAGGCCGTGGACAACATTGCCAACGTCAAGACGCTGGGCAAGATGAACGGCGCTGTGGGCAACTACAACGCCCACCTGTCGGCCTGGCCAGATTTCGACTGGGAAGCGTTTGCCAAGAATGTGATTGAGTCGCCAGAGCCCAAGGGCCTGGGCCTGACGTTCCAGCCTTACTCGATCCAGATCGAGCCGCACGACTACATGGCTGAGGTGTTTGACGCCGTGGCCCGTGCCAACACCATCTTGATTGACTTCTCGCGTGACATCTGGGGCTATGTATCGCTGGGTTACTTCAAGCAGCGCCTCAAAGCCGGTGAAATCGGCTCGTCCACCATGCCGCACAAGGTCAATCCGATTGACTTTGAGAATGCCGAAGGCAACCTGGGCCTGGCCAACGCCATCCTCAAGCACCTGTCTGAAAAGCTGCCCGTCAGCCGCTGGCAGCGTGACCTGACCGACTCCACCGTGTTGCGCAACATTGGCGTGGCACTGGGTTACGCCACACTGGCCTACACCTCGCTGATGACCGGTCTGAACAAGCTGGAGCTGAACGAAGAGCGCCTGCAAGAAGATCTGGACCACGCCTGGGAAGTGCTGGCCGAGCCGATTCAAACCGTCATGCGCCGCTACGGCGTGCAAGGCGCTTACGAGAAGCTCAAGGAAGTGACCCGTGGCAAGACCGTGCAGGCGGCCGATCTGCATAAGCTGATCAATGGTTTGGAAATCCCCCAGGCCGACAAGGATCGCCTGCTGGCCATGACCCCAGCTTCGTACATCGGCAAGGCTGCCGAACTGGCCCGCCGCGTTTAAACCACGCAAACCATAGCTGTTAGCGCTGATGCAGTCAGCGTTTCAGCATTAAAGAGCTGCCAAAGCGAGGAAACACCAGCGCTGGCAGCTCTTGTTTTTATATATTCTCAAAAAGGACTGCCTCCGGGCAGCGTGCCCATGGCGATCAAGTCCACCATTTTCAAAGTCAACCTGCAGATTGCAGACATTGACCACGGCTACTACGGCGACCACAACATGACGCTGGCACGCCACCCCAGCGAAACCGACGACCGCATGATGGTGCGCCTGGTGGCGCTGGCGCTGAATGCCTGGCAACTGCAAGCCCTGTGCAATGGCGACGGCACGCTCTCCTTCGGCGTGGGCCTGAGCGATCCGGACGATCCAGACGTGCACATCACCGACTACACCGGTCAAAAACGCCTGTGGATTGAAGTTGGCCAGCCCGAAGAAAAACCGATCTCCAAGGCCTGCAACAAGTCTGACCACGTGTTGGTCTACCCCTTCAACCATGCCGCCAACATCTGGTGGAAGGGTCTGGAAGGCAAGGTCAACCGCCAAAGCAAGCTGCAAGTGCTCTACATCGACTCCGAAGTCGCCCAGCAACTGGGCAGCCTGGCCGAGCGCAGCATGCAGCTGCAAGCCACCATTCAGGAAGGCCAGCTCACCTTGTCCAGTGACAAGGGCAGCGTGGTGGTAGAGCCCATTCGCTGGAAATAAGCGCAGGCAAAGTTGCGCCGCCTACAATGCGGCGCAGTTTTCACACTTCTATAAGACTTGACGGTTTGACGCCATGAACATCATTCGCTTTTCTGATCTGTGCGCCCAGGGCAAAGTCCAAGGCCAACGCGTTTTCATCCGTGCGGATCTGAACGTACCTTTGAGCGACACCGGTGAAATCACCGAAGACACGCGCGTGCGCGCCTCGGTGCCTGCCATTGAGATGGCACTGAAGGCGGGTGCTGCCGTGATGGTGACCAGCCACCTGGGGCGCCCCACCGAAGGTGAATTCAAGCCCGCCGACTCGCTGGTCGCAGTGGCGCAGCGCCTGTCTGAGCTGCTGGGCCGCGAAGTGCCGCTGATTGCCAACTGGGTGGATGGCGTGCAAGTAGCCCCCGGACAGGTGGTATTGCTGGAGAACTGCCGCGTGAACGTGGGCGAAAAGAAAAACAAGCCCGAGCTGGCCCAGAAAATGGCCAAGCTGTGCGACATCTTCGTCAACGATGCCTTTGGCACCGCCCACCGCGCCGAAGGCACCACCTACGGCATTGCCGAGTACGCGCCGATTGCCTGCGCTGGCCCGCTGCTGTCGGCCGAGATTGATGCCCTGAACAAGGCGCTGGCTGCACCTGCGCGCCCCCTGGCCGCCATCGTGGCGGGCTCCAAGGTGTCAACCAAGCTGACCATCCTCAAGTCGCTGGCCGACAAGGTGGACCAGCTCATCGTCGGCGGTGGCATTGCCAACACCTTCATGCTGGCTGCGGGTCTGAAGATCGGCAAAAGCCTGGCCGAGCCTGATCTGGTGGCCGATGCCAAAGCAGTGATCGACGCCATGGCCGCCCGCGGTGCGGACGTGCCCGTGCCCACCGATGTGGTCACCGCCAAGACTTTTTCGGCCGACGCTGTTGCTACGGTGAAGAAGGCCACCGAGGTGCAAGACGACGACCTGATTTTGGACATCGGCCCCGAGACCGCCGCCAAACTGGCTGTCCAGCTCAAGAAAGCCGGCACCATCGTCTGGAACGGCCCCGTGGGCGTGTTTGAGTTTGCCGCGTTTGAAAACGGAACCAAGGTGATTGCCCAGGCGATTGCCGAATCCCCCGCGTTCAGCATTGCCGGTGGGGGCGACACGCTGGCGGCCATTGCCAAGTACGGCATTGAAGACAAGGTGGGCTACATCTCCACTGGCGGCGGTGCATTCCTGGAAGTGCTGGAAGGCAAGACCCTGCCCGCATTTGAAATTTTGCAAAAACGCGCCAACGGTTAAGTGGTGCAAGGCCTGAGGCTGAGAAATATTAGGCAAATTTGCCCCTAGCGCTTATATACAAAGCGCTAGTAGCTATAAAAAAAGCCCGCAGCATGCAGCTGTGGGCTTTTTTGTATGCGGCACTTTGCAGCATCAACCAAACAGGTAGGTGCCGCCCGTCCAGGCCAGATAGCCCAGCACGCTGAAATACACCACGCTCAGCACCAGCCCCAGGTAGCCGAGGATGACAAACAGCCCATCGCGCTGCAGCAGCCCCACGGTCAGCAGCAAGATGCCCACGGCGGGTGCCGTGTTGGAAAACGGAATCGGCCCCAGCGGTGCCATCAGCAGCACACCACCAAAAACCACCGCCGCACAATTGAGGCGCAGCAGCGTGCCCGAGGTCAACCCCAGCCAGCGCGGCTGCACCCAGCGGTCAATCTTGCTGACCACGCCCACGCCCTTGCGCAAAACGGGCACGAGCTTTTTGGCATCCAGTGGTTTATTCAATATGCGCTGGGGCAGCCAGGGCAGCCGGTTCAAAAACAGCGCAGCGGCCAGCAAGACAATGGCTGCGCCAAACACCGTCGACACCCCGGGGATGGACACCGGAATCAGAAACGGCAAGGTGGCCAGCGCGCAAATGAGCAGCATGCCTTGGCGGCCACTTCGCTCCAGCAGCTCTTTCAAGGTGATGGTGTCGCCGTGGATGTCGTCAATCAGTGAGGTGAGCAGGTGGCTCAGCATGGTGTGTGTGCACGCCGCAAACAGCGTGAAAAACTAAAAATCATCTGAGCACCGTCTGCTGCAAAAGTTGCACGCTTACGCGCTTTTGCGCTGTGGCCACAGCACAGAAGCAATTGCCAGCACCATCAAGCACACGGCCGTCCAGTCTTGCCAGCGCAGCACCTCACCCAGCCAGAGCGCCCCGCTGAACACCCCCAGAACAGGAATGAACATCACGCTCAGGGTCGAGGCCACGGGCGGCAGGCTGCGCGCCAGCACAAACCAGACCACTTGCGCAAAACCTACCACCAGCAAGCCATTGAACAAAATGGTGCTCACTGCCACGCTGTCTGGCATGTGCCACAGGTGCTGCTCCAGCGTGATTGCCGCCAGCGAGAGCACGATGGCGGTGATCAGCATCATCCAAAAAGCCATGGTCAGCACCGGCACAGGCATGGCGGCACGGCGCATCATTTGCGTGCCAATGGCCCAGCACAGCGCGGCAAACAAAATCATGAGCGCCCCGAGGGGCCGGCTGCCCAGCGCACCAAACTCATGCCACAGCAGCAGTAAAACACCCAGCAAAGCCGCCCCTACGCCACACCAGGCACGGGCCACCAGACGATCGCGGTACACAAGGCTGCCAATGACTGCTGAAAAAATGGGCATGGTGTAGCCCAAGATGGCAGCGCGCCCGCTGGAGACCATGGGCATGGCCACAATCACCAGACAGTGCCAGATCACCATGTTGAAAAACGTGAGCTTGGCCAAAGTGCCCCAGTGCTCACGCGCAATGCGCAAAGGCTGCTTTTGCAGCAGCAGCACGCAAAAGACCACGCCCAGCCCTATCCACATCGAAAGCGCCCGGAAGCTCAGCGGCGGAAAGTGCATCACCCCCAGCTTCATGATGGGCCAGTTCACCCCCCAAATCAGCGTAAGGAGCACCAGAAGAATCAGTTGTCGGGGGGTAAAGGAAGGCATAGGGTTGTAGATTGTGCCTGCCACCTACAATTGCTGCTCATGACTTTTCTCGACATGCTGCGCGACGCGTCCACGCGCAACAACTCCATGCTCTGCGTGGGGCTGGACCCTGAACCTTCCAAGTTCCCTGCAGCCATGCGTGGCGATGCTTCCAAGATCTACGACTTCTGCGCTGCCATTGTCGATGCCACCGCCGATCTGGTGAACTCTTTCAAGCCCCAGATCGCCTACTTCGCTGCACACCGTGCTGAAGATCAGCTGGAAAAACTGATGGAGCACATGCGCCGTGTCGCGCCCCACGTGCCCGTCATTTTGGACGCCAAGCGTGGCGACATTGGCTCCACCGCAGAGCAGTACGCCAAGGAAGCCTTTGAGCGCTACGGTGCCGATGCCGTAACGCTCTCGCCATTCATGGGCTTTGACTCCATCACGCCCTACCTGAAGTACGAAGGCAAAGGCGCTTTCCTGCTGTGCCGCACCTCCAACCCCGGTGGTGACGACCTGCAGGCCCAGCACCTGGCCGATCTGCCAGGCCAGCCAGCCATGTTCGAGCACGTGGCCAAACTGGCGCAAGGCCCCTGGAACACCAACGGTCAGCTCGGTCTGGTGGTTGGTGCCACACGCCCCCATGAGATTGAGCGCGTGCGGGCTGTGGCTCCGTCTCTGCCACTGCTCATTCCTGGTGTCGGCGCACAGGGTGGTGACGCCGTTGCCACCGTGAAGGCTGCGCGCATGGGGGGTGGCCCCATCATCATCAACTCCTCACGTGCCGTACTGTATGCCTCGCAAGGCACAGACTTTGCAGCCGCTGCGCGCCAAGCAGCCATGGACACCCGTGACACGCTGAACCGCGCCGCACAAGCCGCCTGAGCACCAGACACACGCTTCACACACCCGCCCACATTGCGCAAGCCATGTGGGCTTTTTCATGCGCAGTCAGTCCTGCCGTGATTGATACCCATCAAAGCGCGATGCAAAAAACGCACTGTCGTTCGTTTTTTAGCGAATTAGATATTTGAATCGCTAAAAACCTAGGGTTTGCACAGAGACGTGCCTTTTCTCCCTCCCTCCACAATTCTGGCAAAGGGCCTCGACCCTGGGCATGGGGGAGGTGCCATCCGTCACCATGTCTGTCAATTTCCGATTAACAACGACAATTGAGCGGAGACAACAGCATGAGTGAGCGTCCATGGCTAACAGCCTATCCTGAAGGCGTACCTGCAGACATCGATCCCGGCAGCTATCACTCCTTGGTGGAGCTGATGGAGCAAGCATTCAAGGCCTATGCCCCACGCTCCGCCTACACCTTCATGGGCAAGGACATGAGCTTTGGCGACGTAGACCGCCAAAGCCAGGCCTTCGCAGCGTACCTTCAGTCCCTGGGCCTGCAAGCAGGTGACCGCATCGCCATCATGATGCCCAACGTGCCGCAGTACCCCGTGGCCGTCGCTGCCATCTTGCGTGCTGGTTTTGTGGTGGTCAACGTCAATCCGCTGTACACCGCACGGGAGCTGGAACACCAGCTCAAAGACTCTGGTGCCAAGGCCATCGTCATCATCGAAAACTTCGCTCACACCTTGCAGCAATGCATCGCCAAAACCGCTGTAGAGCACGTGGTGCTTTGCGCCATGGGCGATGAACTGAGCACACTCAAAGGCTGCTTGGTCAACTACGTGGTGCGCAATGTCAAAAAGATGGTGCCCGCCTTTGATCTGCCCAAGGCGGTGCGCTACAAAGATGCCATTCGCCGTGGCAACAGCGCCCATTTCAAGAAACCCAGCGTCGGCCCCAACGATATTGCCGTGCTTCAGTACACCGGCGGCACCACAGGCGTGAGCAAAGGCGCTGTGCTCTTGCACCGCCACATCATTGCCAACACCTTGCAGTGCGAAGCATGGTTTAACCCCGTGGTGATCGACCTGCGCAAGAGCGGCGAGCAAGTGACCAGCGTGTGCGCGCTGCCGCTCTATCACATCTTTGCGTTCACGGTGAACATGATGCTGTCCATGCACACCGGGGGCAAAAATATTCTGATTCCCAACCCGCGTGACATCAAAGCCACGCTCAAGGAGCTGTCCAATCACAAGTTTCACAGCTTTCCAGCTGTAAACACGCTGTTCAACGGCCTGGCGCACCACGCAGACTTTAATTCTGTGGACTGGAGCCACTTGAAGGTGTCCGTCGGCGGCGGCATGGCAGTGCAAGGGGCGGTTGCCAAGCTGTGGCTGGAGAAAACCGGCTGCCCGATTGTGGAAGGCTATGGCTTGTCAGAAACCAGCCCCGTAGTGAGCTGCAACCCAGTTACTGCCAAAGAATTCACCGGCACCATTGGCGTGCCGCTCCCGAGCACCTACGTCAAACTGGTCAGCGATGACGGCCAGACCGTGACCGAATTGGGCAAGAACGGCGAAATTGCCGTCAAAGGCCCGCAAGTGATGGCTGGCTACTGGCAGCGCCCGGACGAAACCGCCAAGGTCATGACCGCTGATGGCTATTTCCTGACAGGCGACATCGGCACCATTGACGAACGCAGCTTCATCAAGATCGTGGACCGCAAAAAGGACATGGTGCTGGTCAGCGGGTTCAACGTCTACCCCAACGAGGTGGAAGAGGTTGTCGCTATGTGCCCCGGTGTTCTGGAATGTGCCGTCGTAGGCGTTCCGGACGAAAAGACCGGAGAGGCAGTGAAACTGGTGGTCGTCAAAAAAGACGACAGTCTGACCGAAGAAACGCTGCGCAAGTTCTGCAAAGAAAACCTCACGGGCTACAAGCAGCCGCGGATCATTGAGTTCCGCACTGAACTGCCCAAAACACCCGTAGGGAAAATTTTGCGCCGCGAATTGCGCTAAAAAGCAGCCGCTACACTGGCACGCATTCAACGGCCCCTCGGGGCCGTTTTCTATGTCCTATGAATGATCTGCCCCCATGACGACTGCTATTTTGAGCGCACTTGCCGAAGAACAACAGGGCTTGGCCCACGCTTTGGAGCAGCGCCAGACCATCACGCATGCAGGCCGACAGTTTGAGGTGGGTGCACTGTATGGACAGCCCGTGGTGCTGGCCCTCTCGGGCATTGGCAAAGTGGCCGCTGCCACCACCACGGCAGCGTTGATCGAGCGTTTTGGCGCACAACGCCTGGTGTTTACCGGGGTTGCCGGAGGAATGGGGGCAGATGTGCACGTGGGCGATGTCGTGGTGGCTGAGCAGTTTTTGCAGCACGATATGGATGCACGCCCCCTGTTTGCACGCTGGCAAGTCCCCGGCTACGCCACGCCTGCGTTTGGCTGCGACACCAGCCTTACGCAGGGCCTGCTGCGGGCGGCACAAGATTGCGTGGCCGCTGCTACTACCTGGCAAGAACCCATGCTCGCTGGCCTGCAACTGCGGGCCCACTGTGGTTTGATTGCCAGTGGCGACCAATTCATTGTGTCTGCCCAGACCAGCCACCTGATTCGCCACGATCTGCAAACCGCTGGATACCAGCCCCTGGCCGTGGAGATGGAAGGCGCCGCCATTGCCCAGACATGCGCAGATTACGCGGTACCCTTTGCCGCAGTGCGCACCATTTCAGACCGCGCCGATGACAACGCACACGTGGATTTCCCGGCATTTGTAAACGCGGTAGCCAGCCGCTATGCACAGCACATCATGGCGCACTGGTTGCAAAACCAAGCAAGCACTGGCTCAGCCTGACAGGCCCTATTGCTTTGGGTGGCTCTAAGCCGCACGCACAGCTCTTTCATCTTTTCTTACAATGCCCGTCCACCACTAAACGGTCGCAAGGACTTCAGTCACCACCCACCAGCGCAGTGTCTTGCGGCCTTTGGGGCTACACCTTCATCTCCCAGGCCATCCATGAACTCTTTGTCTACAAGCGCTGCCCGCACTTCCATTCAATCGGCTTCAAACGGCCGATCTGTCGCACGCCGGGTCACCGCGATTGGTATTGGCATGATGGCTGTGGTACTGCTGGCCTTGAGTCTGGCTGTGTCTTACATCAGCACCCAGACCGCCCGTGAGCAGTTGCAAGCCAGCGTGACCCACGCGACGGAGGGTCTGGTGGCCTCCATCGACACAGTGGAGCAAGCCAACCGCCGTCTGGTTGAGCGCGCTTCCGCCGCTTTTGGCCGCTATTTCACCGGCACTGTGCACCTGGATACGTCTACTGGTGTGCTGTCCGTAGCGGAAACAGCGCTGAATGAAAACTTTGGTGTGGTCGACAAATTCAGTGATGACACCGGTGGTGTGGCCACCGTGTTTGCGCGCAAGGGTGACGACTTTGTGCGCATCACCACCTCGCTGCGCAATCTGCAGGGCGAGCGGGTCATGCACACCCTGCTGGATCGCACCCACCCCGCCTACACGCTCATGCTGGAGGGGAAACCGTATGTGGGTCGTGCCAACTTGTTTGGCAAACCCTATATGACAGCGTACGAGCCCATGCGCGACGCGTCCGGCCAAGTGGTGGGCATTTTGTTTGTGGGCACCGATCTGAGCGCCTTTCAAGAAGGCATGCAGCAGCAAGTGGCCAACACCCGCTTGTTTGAACATGGTGGTGCCATGGTGATTGCACCCGGAGCCAGCCTGGAGCAGGCCGTGTTCGTGGCACACCGCACGCATGCGGGCAAGAAAGTGCTGGAGCTGTATCCGCAGGCACGTGCATCGCTGGAACATCTGGCTGCAGATGCAGGCGGTTTTGCCCGCGATGTCGTTGCGTTATTGCCCGACCAAGGCCTTCATCCCTGGGCCGTTCTGCGCAAGACGCAAACCGGCTGGTGGGTGATTACCGAGGTGTCAGACGACGAGGCCATGGCTGCACAACGCAAAGCCTTGGTTCTTTTGTGGGTGGCCATGGCGGTGGCGCTGTCCGTGCTGGCCGCCGGGCTGCTGTTCACCCTGCGCCGTGGTGTGACTGCACCTTTGCGCGAGCTGACCCAGGCCATCACCTTGATTGCCCAAGGCGATCTAACCCGGCCTTTTCACAGCCAGCGCCGCGACGAAATTGGTGATCTGGTGCGTGAAGTCGAGGGCATGCGCCAGCGCTATGTTGGCATGCTCCAGCAAGTGAACACGGCCGCGCACAACATTGCCACAGCCAGCAGCCAAATCGCCCAAGGCAATGCGGATTTGGCAGAACGCACCGAAAACACCGCCAGCAGCTTGGCGCGCTCCGCCCAAAGCATTGAAGAAGTCACGCACGGCGTTCACCAGTCTGCCGTGGCCGCCCAGCAAGCCCATGCACTGTCAGTGTCTGCGGCCGAAGTGGCCTCTCGCGGCGGGCAGGTTGTGGGTGATGTGGTCAGCACCATGGGCGAGATCAATGACAGCAGCCGCAAGATTGGCGACATCATTGGCGTGATTGATGGCATTGCCTTCCAGACCAACATCCTGGCGCTGAATGCAGCGGTAGAGGCCGCCCGTGCCGGCGAGCAGGGCCGGGGCTTTGCCGTGGTGGCCGCCGAAGTGCGCACCCTGGCGCAACGCAGCGCAGAGGCAGCCAAAGAGATCAAGACCTTGATCAGCGCCTCAGTCAACAAGGTGGAATCCGGTGCCCGTCTGGTGCAAAACGCAGGCAACACCATGGAGGAAATCGTCGGTTCTGTGCAGCGTGTGGGTGACATCATTGGCGAGATATCTGCTGCAGCGACCGAGCAGTCCACGCGCATCAGCCAAGTCAACCAGGACGTGGCGCAACTGGACCAGATGACCCAGCAAAACGCAGCGCTGGTGGAAGAGTCTGCCGCCGCATCACAAAGCATGCGCGAGCAGGCAACGCGGCTGGAAGACTCCGTCAGTGTGTTCAAACTCTCTGAACACGCTCAAACCGACGAGAGCGTTCTTACCGCTGCCTATCCAGCCTTGCCGCAGCACTAAACAGGCGCGTTCTTCTCAAGCCCTCCTGCTCCTCGCTGAATGGGCTTTTTGATTGACGCACAATGCCTACATCTGCAGCCCCTGCGCCGCCATGTTTTCGGAGGTTCGCCATGAACGCACGCATTCCGCCCCATGCTTTAAACACCACCCAGGCACTGGAACAAGTTAGCCAAAAGTGGGACAACGACATTGTTGGCCAGCTCAAGGACTACATTGCCATTCCCGCCAAATCGCCCATGTTTGCACCCGACTGGGCCGAGCTGGGACTGCTGGATACGGTGTTGCGCAATGCCGCCGCGTGGGTAGAAGCCCAGAAGGTGCAGGGACTGAAGCTGGAAATTGTGCGCATGCAAGGCCGCACACCTGTGCTGTTTTTCGAGGTTGAAGGCACACAGCCCAACGCGAATGCAGCTACCAGCCCTACGGTGCTGATGTATGGCCACCTAGACAAGCAACCTGAGTTTGAGGGCTGGCGCAGCGATCTGGGCCCCTGGACACCCAAGTACGAAGACGGCAAGCTGTACGGCCGCGGTGGCGCGGACGATGGCTACGCGGTCTATGCCAGCATTGCGGCGGTGCAGGCGCTGAAAAGCCAGAACGTACCCCACCCGCGCATCGTTGGCATCATCGAAACGGCCGAAGAAAGTGGCTCCCGTGACCTGCTGCCTTATGTGGATGCATTGCGACACCGCCTCGGTCAGGTTGAGCTGGTAATTTGTCTGGACAGCGGGGCTGGCAACTACGACCAGCTGTGGCTGACCACCAGCCTGCGCGGCATGGCCAGCGGCACGCTGAAGGTGGAAATTCTCACGGAGGGCATTCACTCCGGCGACGCATCGGGTCTGGTGCCCTCCTCGTTTCGCATCATGCGCCAGGTGCTCGACCGTCTGGAAGACAGCACCACCGGGCGCATGCTGCCCGCCAGCTTTCACTGTGATGTGCCCGCCGAGCGTCTGGCGCAGGCCAAGGCTACGGCAGGCATTCTGGGCGATGCCACTTACAGCCGCTTTCCTTGGGCGCACCACGACTGCGGCGGCTCCACCCTGGTTGCCCTGCCCACCACCACAGACCCGGTGCAAGCACTGCTCAAGCGCACCTGGGAGCCGACCTTAAGCGTCACGGGCGCTGAAGGCTTTCCAACGCTGCAAAACGCAGGCAACGTGCTGCGCCCCTACACCGCCTTCAAGCTCAGCCTGCGTCTGCCACCCCTGGTGGATGCGGCCTCTTGCGTGCAGGAGATGAAGCGACTGCTGGAAGACAATGCGCCCTATCAGGCCAAGGTAACGTGGGAAGGGCTGTCCAGCTCCAGCGGCTGGAATGCCCCGGGCATGACTCCCTGGTTTGAAGGTGCGCTCAACGCAGCCAGCCGCGCGCACTTTGGCTCGGACTGCGGCTACATTGGCCAAGGCGGCACGATCCCGCTGATGAATTTACTCAGCCAGGGCTTCCCCAAGGCGCAAATGATGGTCTGCGGTGTACTCGGCCCCAAGAGCAATGCCCACGGCCCCAATGAGTTCCTGCATGTGCCCTACGCCAAGAAGCTGACCGCTGCCGTAGCCCAGGTGATTGCGGCCATGCCCGTTACCAAGTCTGAGACCCAGGCCGAGGCTGCTGCGGTGTAAATCTTCAAGGTTTTTAGCAAAAAGAAAGCACCTAGCGCAGGTGCTTTCTTTGTTTCAGAGTCATTCACCATCCAGTGACTGATGAATGCTGCGCTGAATGCTCATTTTTCATGTCCATCCGCCGTTCACCAGCCCTGCTTGCTGGCTGGTGTGCGCTGGCGCTCGCTCGCCCACTACCACCTGATTGCGGCCCGCACGCTTGGCGCAATACAGCGCCTTGTCTGCCCGGTCCAGCGTCACCTCCAGTGCCTCACCGGCAATGTGCGCAGCCAGCCCGATAGACACCGTCATCTGCAGATCAGAAGGCCCGCCCTCCACCTCGGCGGCCTGCACAGCCAGCCGCACGCGGTTGAGGGTCAGCAGGGCGCCGTCCAGGTCGGTATCGCTGATCAGCAGGACAAACTCCTCACCGCCCCAGCGTGACAGGACATCTGAGCTGCGGATGTTCTCGCGCACCACGTCGGCAAACGTTTGCAACGCCAGGTCACCCACACCATGACCATACGTGTCATTGATGCTTTTGAAATGGTCAATATCCATCTGCGCCAGCAGCATCACGCGTACACCACGCAGGCAACGGCGCTGCTCCAGATGCAGCAGCTCCAGCATATGGCGACGATTGATCAAGCCCGTCAGCAAGTCGCGCGAAGCCAGCTCCCGGTTCTCGGCCAGGGCTGTTGCCAGCTCCTGGCGCTGCTTGCGCAAACGCCCACGCAACTGGTACAGGCGCAGGCTCAGCAGCATGCAGCCCAGCAGCATGATGACCAGCACGGCGGCATAGGCCACTTCCATGGCGGGCTCTGGCTGGGGTCCGTGCGCCAGCTCCATGGCAAACAAAATGGCCAAAGAAAACGCACCGAAGGCATACAAAGACACCGCAACAATTTGCTTGGCCTTTAAGTTCAGCGCTGCAAACAACAATGTCACCGCCAGCAAGCCAGGGACAACGCCCTTGGCTTCATGGGCCAGTACATAGGCTACCGCGCTGCAGGTGATGGCCCACAAAATTTGCTGAAAAGTCAGGGAGGGGTCTCGCCACATGGCACTCCAGCCGCAGCGCACCATACAGGCCATGACCAGTTGCCCGCCTACCGAGATCCCCGCCCACCAAGCAATCATGACCGGTGCGCCATACCCGGCATAGGCCAGCCACAGCATGACTCCAGCGCTGCTCGCCATTAGCAGCACTGCCAACATCGCCATACTGGAACGTACGCGCAGCATCGGATCGGCTGAAAACAGCAGATCGGTACTGCGCTGCAAAAGGCTACGCAAAGGGTGTCCTGTCATCAAACACCCACGTCAATCTCAGTGCATGGGCATGTGTTTTGTAAGCATTCGTTACAATTGATTTTGGACTCAGTCTAAGTACAGCGTTTGCGGGTTTCCTCTAGGCAATCTTCAATAAATGTCATCTCCCCGCCAATGCACAACCCGTGGCTGGCCTGCGCAGCCAGCCCGGGCCTTACATGGTGGACAGCACCAGGGCCGCCAGTGGTGCCGTTTCTGCACGCAAGGTGCGTGGCCCCAAGGTAACGGGCACAAAACCGCTGGTACGCGCAAGGGCTTCTTCTGCGCCAGTCAATCCACCTTCAGGGCCAGACAGGAAGACCACTGCACGGTCTGGGCCGTTGCCCAGCGCTTGCTGCAATGGCTGTGTGCCATCGGCCAAAGACAGTACCGCACGCAAACTGCCATCGGTCTGGGGCTGCGCATGCTTTTGCTGCCACTGGGCCAGGGAGACGGCCTCATGGATCACCGGAACGCGGTTGCGCCCGCACTGCTCACACGCGGCCACGGCCACAGCCTGCCAATGGGCACGCTTTTTGTCGCCACGCTCGCCTTTGAGCTTAAGCACACTGCGCTCAGCCAGCATGGGGGTGATGCTGGTCACGCCCAGTTCGGTTGCTTTTTCGACCAGCCAGTCCATGCGCTCATTGGCCGTAATGCCTGCCAGCAAGTGCACGGGACGCTGGTTTTCGCGGTCAACGGGCACATGGTGGTCAATGCGCACCTGCACATCGCTGCGGCCCATGCGCAAGATGGTGGCCTGCCATTCACCACCCACACCGTCTAGGTGGCCTTCAAACAAGGTGATGGTGTCGCCCGGCTGCATGCGCAGCACTTGCACATGGCGTGCCGCACCTGCGGGTAAATCAATTTCTGCACCAGCAGCCAGCGGCATTGGGCAATGGAAACGGGGCATAGCAACCTAAAAAAGAAGCTGCTAGCGCTTATCACACAATGTTTTCAGATATTTATCTATCTGAAAACCTTATACAGCAAGCGATAGAAGCTATTGTTTTACATTCGCCCGTAGGCGTAGCCAACTTGTGGCTGGATGTTCTCGATCTCGTCGATCACCTTGAGCATGGGGCCCAGCTGGCGATAGCGGTCGCAGGTGGTGCGGATGTAGTGAATAAAGCGCGGCGCATCGGCCAGGTACTTGGGCTTGCCGTCGCGCAGCGTCAGGCGCGCAAAAATACCAGCCACTTTCAGGTGACGCTGCAAGCCCATCCACTCCACACCGCGGTAAAACTCGCTAAAGTCATCGCCCCAGCCGCTGGCGCTGGTGGCGCCCACCAAACCAGCCTTGCGGGCCTTCTCCCAGTAACGCACGGTAATGTCGATGACAAAATCTTCTTCCCACGTGATGAAGGCATCGCGCAGCAAGCTGGCAATGTCATACGTCACAGGGCCATAGACGGCATCCTGGAAGTCCAGAATCGACAGTCCACCGCGCTCTTGCGCGGGCAGCATCAGGTTGCGCGTCATGAAATCGCGGTGCACATAGACGCTGGGGGCCGCTAAGTTGTGCGCAACGATGGCATCAAACGCCTTGGATAAAGTGGCTTGCTGGGTGCCGTTCAGGCTGAACTGACGGTGCTTGTCGATGTACCAGTCCGGAAACAGTTGTATCTCGCGGCGCAGCAGGGCCTCGTCATAGGCAGGCAGCACTCCGGGCTTGGAAGCCAGCTGCCAGCGCAGCAGCAAATCCGTAGCCTCGCGGTACCAGGCTTCGGCATCGCGTGGTTTTTCGGGGTTCAGCACCTCAATCAGCGTGCGGCTGCCCATATCGGTCAACAACATGAAGCCGTTGACCTCATCCCATGCCAGCACCTGCGGCACGGGCAATCCTGCCTGGGTCATCAGGCTTTGCACGTGCACAAACGGCTGGCAGTTTTCCTTGTCCGGGGGCGCATCCATGACAATCAGGCTTTGACCGCTTTGCGTATCTATACGCAAGTAACGCCGAAAGCTTGCGTCTGCCGAGGCTGCGCGTAGACTGTCAGGCCGCAGCGCATGAGGCTGCGTCAAGCCGGCCAGCCATTGTTCAAACAATGTTTGGCGAGCGGCGTCGGCCCAAACAACGGGAGATGTGGGGAAAATAGGATCGCTCATGGATAATCCGATTCTACAAACGGCATGGATTCCCTCCGCGCTTGTCCTTTATCTCCGCCTTGACTGAATGCGCCTGTGAGCCCACACGCTTTTTCTTTGACCTCGCCACTCTCCTCGTACCGCCTACGCCCGCTGGCAGCGTCATTGGCCATGGCATGGGCCGCCACTACTGCGCACAACGCACAGGCGCAGAGCAAAGAAAGCAGCCTGTGGGATGCGGCAATGCCCGCCCTGCAGCTGAAATCAAGCACACGGCTGGAAGAAGTGATTGCGCCCGCCTTGCGCGATCAACTGCCCTCCTACATCAAGGCCGAACAAATCTCTGGCCAGGCCGACATCAATTCGGTCTTGGAAGGCGGCGCTGAATTACGCCGTGCAGACACCGTGATCCGCGCAGACCGTGTGGAATACACCGTCGCCGACGACACCGTCAATGCCCAGGGCAATGTGCACATCAACCGCGGTGGCAATGTCTACCAGGGCACCGCCCTGAAACTGCAAGTGGATGCTTTTCAAGGTAATTTCACCGACGCCACTTACCAGTTTCTAGAGACACAGGGCCATGGCAACGCCGATCGCATTGAGTTTATTGACCGGGATAACACGATCGTCTACCAGGCCACCTACACCACCTGCCTGCGCGATGATGCCGCCAGCTGGACGCCTGACTGGGTGATCCGCGCCAAGCGCATTGAGCTGGACCGTGTAGAAGACGTGGGCATCGCCTATGGCGGCACGCTGGAATTCAAGGGTGTCCCCATCATTCCGGTTCCTGCCATGAGCTTTCCTCTGTCGGACAAACGCAAGTCCGGCTTGCTGCCGCCAACGATTGGCATCGACAGCGTCAGTGGTCTGGAATATAGCCAGCCGTATTACTGGAACATTGCGCCCAACCGGGATGCCACCATCACGCCCACCCTCATGTCCAAGCGAGGCGTCAGCCTGGGTACAGAGTTTCGATATCTGGAGCCCACCTATAGCGGTGCGCTGGATATGGAGTTCACGCCGAATGACAAACTCCGGGACCGTGACCGCTGGGCCTATAACTGGAAACACGCCACCGCTTTGACCACGCCCATCGGGGGGCTCGGCTTGAACTGGAACCTGACCCGCGTCAGCGATGACAACTATTGGCGCGACTTCAGCCGCATGCCAGGCAGCAACGACTCTTTCGGTCAATCGAAGCAACGCTTATTGAGCAGTGACGGCCGCCTGTTCTGGACATCTGGCAAGCACAGCGTGTCACTTTACGCACAAAAGTGGCAAGTCCTGCAAGACATTGACGCACCAATTGCCCCTCCTTTCAACCGCATGCCCCAGCTGCAATGGCGCTACAACACCGACGCTTGGGCCGCCAAAGGCTGGGATGTGAACGTGATGGCAGAAACGACCCGCTTTGAAGCCGACACCTGGGATGGAAGCAAGCACCAGGACAACGGACAGCGCAGCTTCGGATTGCTGCAAGTGAGCCGCCCGGTGCTGCTCTCAGGCGGTTTTGTGACACCCAAGGTGCAGTTGCATACCAGCAATTATCAATTTGAAGATTTTTCTGCCACACGCCCTCGCAGCAAATCGTTTGCCATACCCACCTTGAGCCTGGACAGCGGCCTGGTTTACGAGCGCGACACCACGCTGCGGGGTCGCGGCTATACGCAGACTTTGGAGCCCCGCGCTTTCTATACCTACACGCCTTATCGGGACCAAAGCATGGTTCCGCTGTACGACACGGCACTGACCGACTTCAACTTTGGCTCTATTTACAGCGAAAACAGTTACACAGGCCGCGATCGCATTGCAGACAACCACTTGCTCACGATCGGTGTAACGACCCGCTACCTCAAGCCTGAAGACGGCTCGGAAGTTGCCCGCCTGGGTGTTGCCCAGCGCCTGCGTTTTGAGGACCAGCGCGTTGGACTGGGCTATGACGCTTTGGGGAAAAAAGGCTGGTCAGACATTCTGGTGGGTGGCGGCATCACCTGGAACGCCCGCTGGAGTACCGATGGCCTCGTCCAGTACAACCGCGACACACAGCGTACCGCACGCTCCTCCATCAGCGCGCGCTACACACCGGGGCCCTACAAAACACTGAGTGCTGCTTACCGTTTTCAGCGTGAGAACAGCTTGCAAATCGCCAATCAGGGCAGCGAGCAAGTTGATTTTGGCTGGCAGTGGCCACTCAATGCCGGGCGGCAAAATGCCTTTGGAGAGGCCACGGGTGGCGGGCGCTGGTACAGCGTGGGACGCCTGAACTACAGCATGTACGATAAAAAGCTGGTCGATGCCATCGTCGGCTTTGAATACGACAGCTGCTGCTGGATTGGCCGAGTCGTTGTGGAACGCATGCAAAATAGCCGCAGCGACTCCAATACCCGGCTACTGTTTCAAATCGAGTTTGTGGGTCTGTCTCGCCTGAGCTTGGGCGCAGATCCTCTGCGTAGCCTGCAGGAATTTGTTCCTGGCTACCGCCCACTGCGCGACCGCACTGGCACTACTATGCCCAGCCGTTTCAGTAATTACGACTAATGTCTTCTATGCGCCACCTGCTTCCTACGCCACGTCACATTGCTCTTGGGCTCTTTTGTGCAGCCGTTTTCTCGACATGGTCTGTCCAGGCGCAGGGCTTGCGCCAGGCCAGTGGCGACAAAACGCTGTCCCGCGCTTTGTCCGATTCTGCACAGCCGGCAGCCGTTTCCGCCCCCACACAAGGTCTGCGTTCTGCCGACTACATTGTGGCGGTCGTCAATGCCGAGCCCGTCACCAACAATGAAGTCCGGGCACGCGTCCAGCGCGTTCTGCAGACCATGCAAACCCAAGGTGTGCGGCAAATTCCGCCCCAAGACCAGCTGACGCGTGAAGTTCTAGAACGTTTGATTGTTGAAAAAGCCCAGATTCAAACGGCTAAGGAAACCGGTATCAAGGTCGACGACTTGGCTGTGGACCAGGCCATTCAGAACCTGGCACAACAAAATGGCCTCAGTCCCGAGGCCATGCGCCGTGAAATGCAACAGCAAGGCCTGACAGAAAACATGTTTCGCGAAGAAATTCGCAACCAGTTGCTCATGCAGCGCCTGCAAAATCGTGAAGTCGATGGTCGTGTGCGTGTGACCGAACATGACATTGACCAGCATCTGGCTGAGCAGCGCCGTCAAAACGGCCAGACAGACATGGCAACCACAGCCATCAATTTAGGCCACATCCTGATTACGGTACCTGAGCGCGCCAGCCAGGCAGAAGTGGCTCAACGCCAAGCGCGTGCCCAGCAAGCGCTGGAAGCAGCGCGCACTGAGGCAGATTTTTCTGCCGTCGCCCAGCGTTTTTCTGAAGGTGGTCAAGCCATTTTGGGCATGCGCCCTGCCAACCGCTACCCCAGCTTGTTCATCGAATCCGTAGCGTCCACCCCCGTTGGTGGCATCGTGGGTCCAATCCGTTCTGCCGCAGGCTTTCACATTTTGAAAGTAATCGACAAAAGCGCCAGCGGCGTAGCTGCCGTAGTGACACAAAACCATGCACGCCACATCTTGTTGCGGACTTCGGCACAATTGAGCGAGCGTGAAGCAGCCCAACGCCTTTCTGAATTGCGCCAACGCATCGAAGGTGGCGCCAGCTTTGAAGAATTGGCCCGCCAATATTCAGAAGATGGCAGCGCCTCCATGGGCGGTGACTTGGGCTGGGCAGGTCCTGGCCGTTATGTGCCTGAATTTGAGCAAGCGCTCAACGCTTTGCAACCAGGAGAAGTGAGCCAGCCTGTGGCTTCACGCTTTGGTGTGCACCTGATCCAACTGGTGGAGCGCCGCCAAGCCACATTGACCCCCCGTGAGCAGCGCGAGATGCTACGTGACGTGGTCCGTGAAGAGAAGCTCGAGAAAGCCCACGCTAACTGGCTGCAAGAACTTCGCGGTCAAGCCTATGTGGAATACCGCGAGCCACCTCAATAATTTTTCCTCGCGTGAAACATATCCCTCGCAAACGTTTCGGTCAGAATTTTTTGACCGATCAAGGCATCATCGAATCCATCGTAGATGCCATCGACCCCAAGTCAGGCCAACCTCTGGTCGAGATTGGCCCTGGCTTGATGGCGCTGACACAGCCTCTGGTGGAGCGCGCTGGTCAGATTACGGTCATTGAGCTAGACCGCGATTTGGCAGCCCGCCTGCGTACCAAGCCACAGCTGCGCGTCATTGAGTCCGATGTCCTCAAAGTGAACTTCACTGCGCTGGCCCAGGAACTGGGGGTGCCCAAGCTACGCGTTGCAGGCAATTTGCCCTACAACATCTCCTCGCCCATCTTGTTTCACTTGCTGGAACACGTGGACGTGGTGCAAGACCAGCACTTCATGCTGCAAAAAGAAGTGATTGACCGCATGGTGGCTGATGCGGGTAACTCGGACTACGGTCGCCTTTCCGTCATGCTCCAGTGGCGCTATGCCATGGAGAACGTGCTGTTCGTGCCACCCGAGAGTTTTGACCCACCACCCAAGGTCAATAGCGCGGTAGTGCGCATGGTGCCCCGCGCCCAGCCTGCAGACTTGAACCCGCAACTGCTGGAAGAGCTGGTACGGGTCGCGTTCAGTCAACGCCGCAAAATTTTGCGCAACACGCTGGGTAAATGGCTGGAAGAAAAGGGATTTTCTGGCGAATTCGACGTGCAGCGCCGTGCCGAAGAAGTGCCCGTGGCCGAGTACGAAGTGCTGGCTGCACAGCTGTCTCAAAAGAAGAGCTAACAACGCTTGGTTTATCTGCGTTGCAGTCATTTTCCTTCATAAAAAAAGCGCCTCACTTGGCGCTTTTTTTATGAACTGCCTTAATGCTCACAAAAATGAGTAAAAGCAGCGGAATGCAATCTTGCGTTCCGCCCAGTAGTCTGCTGCATCGCGGAAACAATCCAGAAACTGCTCGCGCACTTCTTTATCAAATTTGTGGGCTAGGGGCAATTGATCCAGCACGACGACAAACCCCGGCTGCGGGCCGGCCTTGTGCAGCGGATCGGTCAAACAGTCGTACAGAGCATCGAAGTTTTTACCAAAATGCGCTGGAAAGTGGAACTGCACGGCAATCAGATCCAGCGCGTCTTGCTTGGTTTGCGCATGTGCCAAGTTAGCATACAGGAAGTGCTGACCCGTCGTTTCTGCCGCTTGCTGCAGATCCGCAATGCGGAACGCGCGAATGGATTGCACAATGTTGCTGCGCACACCTCGCAAAAGGTTCTGGGGTTCGGGACAAGACGTAATGTCCATCTCCGTAATTCTTTCTATAGCTCGTAGCTGCCCACTCAAAACGGAGGCAGAGGGAGTAATGGAGAGCGCGCCGGCCCACAAGTTCCCTAACGCGGTATGGGTGCGATTCCAATCCAGGTCAAGTGCGCTCATGGCGTGATCTTCCGAAAACTGTTGTAGTGGTCGCTGGTGTAGTAACAAGCCTCAGGCTGCGTCGGTGGCTGGCCACCGCACACAATGCGCCTTGCCCCCCGATCTCTTGACCACGGTGTTTTGACAGTGTATTCACGGTAGTAGCCCCGTTTTTGAACGGGTAACAGGCGCTCACGGTTGCCAAACACAGTGCCATCTTTGTCGTAGGGGAATGGGCCGCCCTTGAATATCAGCTGATAGGTAGTGCGTGCTTGGGACGGTAGCTCCGCCAGAGACACCACGCTGTAAGACTCTGCTTGCTGTGGGCTTCGGGCCTGCAATGCCGGCGCAGAAAGCGACAGCGTTGTACCAATTGCTATAGCACCAACAGCCCGAAGCACTTGGTGGACGACCGCATCCAGCATCACGCAACACCTTTCAGGAATTCTGGTTCACCCCAGAAATTCGATCCGCAAGTGTGACGCAGCCCCCTGTAAATTGCAAGAAAAAAGGGCTGATCGCGATCAGCGATCAGCCCTTTAATGGGTTTACCGATTAACGGGCGACGTTTGCGTCCGCTACGGTCAGCGCCGTCATGTTCACGATACGGCGCACGGTGGTGCTTGGCGTCAGCACGTGCACTGGCTGGCTGGCCCCCAGCAAGACGGGACCAATGGCAATACCGCCACCTGCCGCCTGCTTGAGCAGGTTGTAGGAGATATTGGCTGCATCGATGTTGGGCAGCACCAACAGGTTGGCTGCACCGATCAAGGTGCTGTTGGGCATGAGCTTCAGGCGTGATGGACCGTCCAGCGCCACGTCACCGTGCATTTCGCCATCCACTTCGAGCCAAGGCGCCTGAATGCGCAACAGCTCCAAGGTCTGGCGCATCTTGACGGCGCTAGGCTGGTTGCTGGAGCCGAAATTGGAGTGGCTCAGCAAGGCAACCTTGGGCTTGATGCCAAAGCGCATCATCTCTTCCGCAGCCATTACGGTGATCTCGGCCAATTGATCGGCCGTCGGGTCGTAGTTCACATGGGTGTCCACCAAGAACACCTGGCGCTCTGGCAGCATCAGCCCGTTCATGCAGGCATAAGTGGTAGCTCCGGCACGTTTGCCAATCACCTGATCAATGTAGTTCAGGTGCAGCTGGGTGTTGTGCCAGGTTCCGCAGATCAGGCCATCAACCTCACCCTTGTGCAGCAGCATGGAGCCGATCAGGGTCAGGCGACGACGCATTTCGATCTTGGCGATCGGGGCGGTAATACCCTTGCGCTCAGTCATGCGGTGGTAGGTCTGCCAGAAGTCGCGATAGCGTGGATCGTCTTCCACGTTCACCACGTCGTAGTCTTTGCCTTGCTCCAAGCGCAGGCCAAATTTTTCAATGCGCTGCGCAATGATGGCGGGGCGGCCGATCAAAGTGGGGCGGGCAATCCGCTCGTCCACCACGATTTGCGCCGCGCGCAGCACACGCTCTTCTTCGCCTTCCGAGTAAGCCACGCGCTTCTTGGCGGCCTTCTTGGCGGCCATGAAGATGGGCTTCATGACCGTGCCCGAAGCGTAGACAAACGTCTTGAGGTGCTCGCGGTAAGCATCCATGTCCTGGATGGGGCGCTGTGCAACACCACACTCGGCTGCAGCCTTGGCCACCGCCACCGCCACAACCAGCATCAGGCGCGGGTCGAACGGCTTGGGGATCAGGTATTCAGGGCCAAAGCTCAGGTCGTGGCCCACATAGGCGGCGGCGACTTCTTCCGATTGCTCAGCCTCTGCCAGCGCAGCAATGGCGTGCACGGCAGCAATTTCCATCTCAGTGGTGATGGTGGTGGCGCCGCAATCGAGCGCACCACGGAAGATGTAGGGGAAGCACAGGACGTTGTTGACCTGGTTGGGGTAATCCGTGCGGCCCGTGGCGATGATGGCATCGTCGCGTACGGCCTTCACGTCTTCCGGCAGGATTTCTGGATTGGGATTGGCCAGCGCGAAGATGACGGGCTTGCCGGCCATCTTGGCGACCATGTCCTTTTTCAGCACATTGCCAGCCGACAGGCCCAGGAAAACGTCTGCGCCTTCAATCACTTCGCTGAGCTTGCGATGGGCCGTTTTTTGCGCGAACAGCGCTTTGTCTTCGTCCATCAGCTCGGTGCGGCCTTCATAGACCACGCCTGCGATGTCGGTGACAAACACGTTCTCGCGCTTCAGGCCCACTTCCAGCAGCAGGTTCAGGCAAGCCAGTGCCGCAGCACCGGCACCCGATGTCACCAGCTTGACCTGGCCAATGTCCTTGCCCGCAACCTTCAGGGCGTTGACCATGGCCGCAGCCACGGTGATGGCAGTGCCGTGCTGGTCATCGTGAAAGACCGGAATGTTCATGCGCTTGCGCAACTCGCGCTCCACATAGAAGCACTCGGGCGCCTTGATGTCTTCCAGGTTGATGGCACCAAAGGTGGGCTCCAGCGCGGCAATCACTTCCACCAGCTTTTGCGGGTCTTTTTCGTCGATTTCGATGTCAAAGACATCAACGCCGGCGAACTTCTTGAACAGCACGCCCTTGCCTTCCATCACCGGCTTGGAAGCCAGTGCGCCAATGTCACCTAGGCCCAGCACCGCAGTGCCGTTGGAGATCACGCCCACCAAGTTGCCACGACTGGTGTACTTGAACGCAGCAGCGGGGTCTTTGACAATCTCTTCGCAAGGGGCCGCCACGCCGGGCGAGTAAGCCAGCGCCAGATCGTGCTGATTGGCCATGGGCTTGGTGGCTGCAATAGTGATTTTGCCGGGCTTGGGAAACTCGTGGTACTCCAGCGCAGACTGGCGCAGCAGCGCACGTTTATCAGGCAAAGCGGGGGTGTTGTTATCGGGCATGTCGTCTCGTCTCCCAGGGCGCAAAAAGTGGCGATTGCACCCGGCTATTGTTTTAGGGCGGTGCAATCTCAGAAAAACAAAAATCCATTGTAGAGGCTGGCTCTCCAATACGGGCGGGTGCTCTGGTGCTGGCTAGGGTCAAACACTTGCAACCGCATAGTGCCCAATCCTGGCCCCAGCCATTCAGAAAAAAGACGGCGCATTGCAATACCCGCCAAGTTTTAGCCGCTATGCTCTGCGCCATTAACCCTACTAAACACTGATTAGGATTTCTAATGAAGCAGTTGGCGAATTCTTCTGTCTCCATCTGGCGCGCCGCTCTGGGCACGATGGCCCTGGCCGCAGCCACCATGGCGGGCACCGCACACGCAGCGGACAACTACCCCAGCAAGCCCATTACGCTGGTGATTCCGTATTCGGCGGGTGGCTCGACCGACATTCTGGGCCGCTTGCTGGCGCAAAAGCTGGGCGAGAGCATGAATGCCAGCGTGATTGTGGAGAACAAGCCTGGTGCCAATGGCACGATCGGTGTGGACCGCGTGGCCAAGGCTGCACCCGACGGTTACACCATTGTGCTGGGTGACGTCGGCGGCCTGGCGATCTCGCCCAGCCTCTACCCCAAGCTGCCTTACCAGCCGATGAAGGATCTGATCCCCGTGAGCCTGGTGGGCCGCAGCCCGCTGGTACTGACCGTGGGCAACAACAGCCCGCTGAAATCGCTGAAAGAGCTGACCGCAGCGGCCAAGGCCGAGCCCTTCAAGCTCAACTACCCCTCCTCTGGCACCGGCGGTCCCAACCACATGGGCGGTGAGCTGTATGCCATGCAGGCCAATGTGAAGGTTACGCACGTGCCTTACAAGGGCAGCGCACCCTCCGTGGTGTCACTGGTGGCAGGCGAAACTGACTTTGGTTTCCTGACAGCAGTCACCATCAACGCCCAGCTCAAGGCAGGCAATCTGCGCGCGCTGGCGGTGGCCCATGACAGCCGCCTGCCCGCCATGCCCGATGTGCCCACCATGAATGAAGCAGGCCTGAAAGGCTTCATGGCCGACGCCTGGTTCATGGCCGCCGTGCCTGCTGGCACACCGCAGCCTATTGTGGATCGACTGTACAGCGAGATCGCCAAAATCTTGCCGCAAGAAGACGTCAAGTCCAAGCTGGACTCCGTGGGCGTGCTGCCTGCGGGCCTGAGCCCCAAGGCATCCAACACTTTCCTGCGCAATGAAATTGCCAAGTGGAACGAAGTGGTGAAGACCGCGAAAATCACGCTGGACTGAGCATTGCTCGTTGCATAAAAAAAATCCCCTGCAGCCTCAGTTGCAGGGGATTTTTTTATGAGCACTTAGCGCTTACCAAAAGGCGCTTTCAAATACATTTAATAATGAAAACACCTGTAGGCAATCGTCAACAGCTCCTTTTTTAGATGTGATACTGCCCCATGCTGGCCAGCCGCTGCAATAGCCATTGCTCAAACATCGTCCATCCAGAAGTCAACATGTTCAGCTCCTTCGTGCGTTGACTGACTCAGGCGTTGTGCTGCAAAACCGTGGGTGGTGCGCAGCACGCTGCACGACCAAGGCCTTGCGTCTTTTTCTCCCAGATTTTCTCGTGCAGAAAAAAGAACAGCATCTGCACCGTGGGCTCCAGCAAGCTCAGCGTCAACGCGGCCACCGCATCCCCGGTCACGGCATACGCCACGCCAGCAGCAACCACCAGGTGCACCACGTAATAGCTGCCGGTTTTCACCAAGGTACGAAAGCGCTGCAAAGGCGCGCGCGCCCAGGCTTTATCGTGCACAAAATACACCACGGCCTGCACGCTGGGCTCCAGCAAACTGAGCGTGAGTGCCACCCACCAGCTGCCGGTCACCGCATAGGTCACCACAGCAGCTACCCCAATGTGAACCACGTAATAGCTGGCCGTTTTAAACAAGGCGGTTTCGTTTTTTTGCAGCAGGCGGTAGAGATTGGTCATGGCATTGTTTTTCGATGGCATTCCCAAATGATAATTATTCGTGATTGAGATGTGAATTTGAGAGTTTCAATCTCCATCATCTGCTTTTCCTATGCTCCATGCCTGTGCAACATTGCGACAAATCAGTGAATGCCCTTGTTTTCTTTGTAAGTTAACTCCTACACCGAAGGAAAAACGAGGCAATATCCTGCATCTTTCTGCCCTGTCTGCCCCTGTATGTGGATCCGTTTCCTCACTGACGACACTGCCTACGTGCCCATGCAATGGGCGTGGATGGACCCACCACTCGTTGCACTGTCTGTCGCGGTAGCCATCATGACTGCCATGCTGGCTCTGCACCTTGCAGGTTTGGCACAACAGGCAGCAAAGAGATGGACAGGCCAGCTCCTGAAGGCAGCCGGAGCCGTCATGCTGGGCGGCGGTGTATGGGCCATGCACTTCATCGGCATGCTGGCTTTTACTCCATGCGCCACCAGTGACTTTTCCACGCTGCACCGCGCCCTGTCTGCGCTTCCCAGCATGGCGGCCGCATGGCTGCTTGTACACACCCTGCAACGCAAAAACCCACCATGGAGCGCAGTGCTCCTGAGTGGCGTGGGGCTGGGCCTGGGGGTGGCGGCCATGCACTTTTGGGGTATGGCTTCGTCTGAAGCTTCAGATTCGATGTACTACTCCCCACTGGGCCTGGCACTGGCACTGGCGCTGGGCACCGCCATTGCCGTGTTCTCCGTGGTGGTGTACCGCCGCATGCAAGACATTGGTGCCCAGCCGCTGCACATCACGCTGCTCAGCGGCGCCGTGCTGGGTCTTGCCACTGCCAGCCTGCACTACATCGCGATGGATGCCATCTACCTGCCGGTGGGCCCAGACCCTTTAGGCACCGTGCCGCTGGATGGCCCCTGGACGCTGCTCACCACCACCGCTGCCATTGGTTTGCTGATGGGCTTGCTCATCTTGATCGGCCATATTGCCCTGCGCTGGCGCCAGATGTTTGCGCAAATTCAGCGCAGTGAAGCACGCCTGCAGGCTGTGGTTGATACCGCGGTGGACGGCATCGTCATGATTGAAGGCAATGGCCGCATTGGAGCCTTCAATCCTGCTGCAGAGCGCCTGCTGGGCTGGCAGGCCGAAGAAGTGATTGGCCGCAATGTCAACACCCTGATGCCTGCACCCCACCAGCAAGCACACGATGGTTACCTGCAGCACCACCTGGCAACCGGTCACACCAGCATCATCGGTTCCGGCCGGGAAGTACACGCTCTGCACAAGAACGGCGATTTGATTGAGGTGCGGCTGGCGGTGGGCCGTGCCACCATGGCCGATCAACCCCTGTTTGTGGGCTTTCTGACGGACATGCGTCAGCGCAACGCCATGGAAAAGTCGCTACGCCAAAGCGAAGAGCAACTGCGCACACTGATCAGCAATATTCCGGGCGTCACGTTCCGCCGCGCACCCCATACGTCCTGGCAACCCCTGTTCCTGAGCACCCCTGTCGAGGCCCTGACGGGCTGGCCAGCCGAAGCCCTGATGGCCCAAACCCAGCGCATGGAGCACCTGCTGGTACAGGCAGATATTGCCGGTCTGCACCGCACGGTCAGTGAAGCACTGGAATCTGGCCTGGCCTACTCCCACGAATACAGGCTGCGCCACCGCGACGGCAGTCTGCGCTGGGTGACCGAAAGCGGTCGCTGTGTCTATGACGACCAGGGCCAGGCGCGCTGGATTGACGGGGTACTGATCGACCACACCGAGACCAAGGCGCGCAACGCAGAGTTCGAAGGAACGGTCGCCGCCATCAACCGGGCCGTGGCCGTCATTGACTACAGCCTGGATGGCTACGTCCTGACCGCCAACCCCAACTTTCTCCAACTCTTTGGCTACACGCTCGACGATGTACAGGGCGAGCACTTCAGCATGTTCTGTGTCGACTCGCCGCAGGTGCAGGCGCAAGACGCGGACATCTGGCTAGCCCTGCAGCGTGGCGAACATGTCAGCTTAGAGTGTCAGGCACGCAGCAAGGATGGCAGCTTGCTGTGGGTACAGACCACATTCAGCCCCTTGCTGGATGCCAGTGGCAAGCCGCTGCGCATCACCCAGCTGCTCACAGACATCACCGCCAGCCGCACGCTGGCCCAGGAGCTGCTGCAAGCCAAGGAAAAAGCCGAGGCCGCCGCCGCCGCCCGCAGCACCTTTCTGGCCAATATGAGCCACGAAATCCGCACCCCCATGAATGCCATCATCGGGTTCTCAGAAGCCTTGCTGGACACTCCCCTGCGCCCCACCCAAGAGCGCTATGTGGAGACGGTGTACCGCTCTGCCCGCTCCATGCTGCGCCTGCTCAACGACATTCTGGACACCGCCAAGCTGGACAAGGGCGCCGTGCAGATAGAGATCGATGATTTCTCTGTGGCCGACATGTGCAATCTGGTGGTTGGTGCCCAGCGCATTGAGGCCGAAAAGAAAGGCTTGCAGCTGCAGCTGGACATTCGCTCTGACGTGCCCCGCTATCTGCGTGGCGATGCCCTGCGGATTCAGCAGATCGTGACCAACCTGATGGGTAATGCCGTCAAGTTCACCGAGCACGGCCATGTGCGCCTGGATGTGACTTACGACCAAGGCTTGCTGCACCTGCACATTCAGGACACGGGCATTGGCATTGCACAAGACAAGCTGGAGCACATTTTTGCCCCTTTCGCGCAAGCCGACGCCTCCACCACCCGCCGCTATGGCGGCACCGGGCTGGGCACCACCATCTCCCGCCAGCTGGCCCAATTGATGGGAGGCGACATCGGCATACGCAGCCGCGTGGGTGAAGGCACGCAATTTCATGTCCGTCTGCCGCTGCTAGTCGGGGAAGCGCCCCAAAGCATGGTGCCCGCCAGCATTGCGCCATTGCCTGCGCTGCACATTCTGTGTGTGGACGATGTGCCGCAAAACCTGGAATTGCTGCAGGTGGTCATGCGTCGCTACGGCCACACGGTGGACCTTGCGCACAACGGGCTGGAAGCCGTGCATCTGCGTCAAACGCAAGTGTTTGACCTCATCTTGATGGACTTGCAGATGCCCCACATGGATGGGCTGGAAGCTTCACGCACCATCCGCGCCTGGGAAGCTGCACACACGCACACCGCCATCCCCATCATTGCGCTGTCTGCCAGCGTTTTGGAGCAAGACCGCCGCGCCTCCGATGAAGCGGGCATGAATGGCTTTGCGGCCAAGCCGCTGGAGCCGCACAAACTCATGCAGGAAATTGCGCGTGTGCTGCACGCCCGCACAGACCCACGCAGCGACACAGCCACCACAGCCCAGGCGCCTGTGCACACGCACCACCCCATGGATGGCACGGTGGCAGACTGGCGCACCGGGCTGCAACTGTGGGGCGGCCCCGGCCCCTTGCGCGCCGCATGGGCACGCTTCATGGCAGAGCAGCAAAACCGTGTGCCAGAGCTGCACAGCCTCTCGCAGGATGGCGACTGGACAACGGTTGCCGCCATCATTCACCGCATGCGCGGCGCTTCTGGCAATCTGGCATTGCTGCAGTTGCACGCCGTGCTCGAGCAGATGGAACACGACAGCCGCAACAGCGACACAGTGGCTTTCGAAAAACAGCTGCCCAATCTGGTTGCCGCGCTGGCACATGTGGAAGCCTTGCTGCGCGCCACAGAGCACGCTGCTTCAGCACACACCAGCGCTGCGCCCGCTTCCCTGAAAGCCCTCTCGGCCCTCTCAACCCCTGCCCGCGCGCAAATGGGTGAGGCACTTGAGCGCATCGCCTGCGCATTACAGGCCGGCGAAATCGATGGCCAGGCGCTGCAGCATTTATGCCTGCTGCTGCCCAGTGCAGACACCGCAGCGCTGCAAGCTGCGTTAGATATTTTTGATCTGGACCATGCCTTGCACTGTGTGCGTGCACTGGCGCAATCGCTGCCCCCCACACCCCACCACCTCAGGAACACGGCCGATGCTGCCCAGCCATGAAGACCGCAGGCCCCGCCTGCTGCTGGTCGATGATGAACCCACCAATTTGCATGTGCTGCGCCAGATTCTGGGCACCTCCTACCGCCTGCAATTTGCCACCGACGGCGCCAAGGCCCTGCAACTGGTGCAGCAGCAAAAGCCCGACCTGATCTTGCTGGACATCATGATGCCCACGCTCAGCGGCTATGAAGTCTGCCGCCAGCTCAAGGCAAGCGCGCAGACGCAGAATATTCCGGTGATTTTTGTCTCGGCCCTGTCCGAGATGGGCGATGAAGCCGAAGGCTTTGATGTCGGCGGGGTGGACTACATCGTCAAGCCTGTGCGTGCCCCCATCGTCCGGGCGCGTGTGCGCACGCACCTGTCGCTGGTCAGAACCGAAGCCCTGCGCCAGTCACGCCTGCACATCGTGCAGCGCCTGGGCCGTGCCGCCGAATACAAAGACAACGAAACCGGCATGCATGTGCTGCGCATGAGCCACTTTGCGCACGCCTTGGCGCTGGCCATTGGCTGCAGCCCCGAGTGGGCCGACGAGCTGCTGCATGCTGCGCCCATGCACGATGTGGGCAAGATTGGCATTCCAGATGCGGTGCTGCTCAAACCGGGCCCACTGACCGACAGCGAGTGGCAGATCATGCGCCAGCACCCGGCCATTGGTGCTGAAATTCTGGGTGAAGACGACAGCGGCATTTTGCAACTGGCGCGCAGCATTGCACTGACCCACCATGAAAAGTGGGATGGCTCGGGCTACCCGGCAGGTCTGAGCGGCAACGCCATCCCGCTGGCGGCCCGCATTGTGGCCATTGCCGATGTCTTTGACGCCCTGACCTCTGTGCGCCCCTACAAGCGCGCATGGTCGGTCGACGATGCCATGGCACACATCCAGGGCCAGGCGGGCCTGCACTTTGACCCTGATCTGGTTCCCGTCTTCCTGTCCCTGCGCGAGCAGCTGGAAACCATTCGCCAGCGCTGGAAAGACGAAGCGCCAGAACCCGTGATTGCCGACTGCCTTGGATAATGCAGGGCATGACTGTGTCTGCCCAGCCTTCTTCCTGGACGGTGCGCCCTTTGAACGCGCACGATGTCGATCGCCTGCTGCACGTGCAAACCATTTGCTATGGCGATGATTTTCTGGAAAGCCGCGAGGTCTTCGCCCAGCGCCTGGAGTGCCCGCACCAGTGCTCCATTGGCGTGGTGCGCGCTGGCGAGCAAACGTTGAGCGCCTACCTGGCGGCCTACTGGTCCAGCCCCGGCAAGATCACCCCTTTGGACGGCGTTTTCACACCCCCAGCCACCGCCACGCAGGTGCTGTACCTGCACGATATGTCGGTGCTGCCGCAACTGGCTGGCCAAGGCGTAGCGCGCCATCTGGTGCAGCACCTTTTTGCCCATGCACGCCAGCGCCGCCTGCAGCACGCTGCGCTGGTATCGGTACAGGGCTCACGGGCTTATTGGGAACGTCAAGGTTTTTCTGTATGCCCCGTGATGGATGAGCAACAGTCCATGCACCTTAAAACCTATGGCGATGGCGCTCTATACATGACGGCAACGCTCTAATTTCTGACAGTTACGTGTTTGACTGACAAGCGCAGCAAATGGCATCGCCATAATGCGCGCATGCCAAACCGATGGAAACCCAATGTCACGGTCTCGGCCGTGATCGAGCGTGATCAGCGATTCTTGCTGGTGGAAGAGCACACGGCCGATGGCCTGCGCCTCAATACCCCCGCCGGCCATCTGGACCCCGCCGAAACCCCTGTGCAGGCCTGCGTGCGCGAAGTGCTGGAAGAGACAGCCCACAGCTTCACACCCACGGCGCTGGTCGGCATCTACATGAACCGGTTCATTCGCACCCGCACCGGCTCCGACATCACCTACATGCGCTTTGCATTCACCGGTGAGCTGGGCATGTACCACGCGCACCGCAAACTCGATGAAGGCATTGTGCGCACCGTATGGCTTTCGCTGGAGGAGCTGCACGCCAGCGCCCACCTGCACCGCAGCCCCGTGGTGCTGCAATCGGTGCGCGACTATCTGGCAGGGCAGCGCTTTGATGTCAGCCTGATTCAGGCCGACCCCAGCATCTACAGCGTGCCAGAACCTACGCCACATACGCAGGACCTGCTCTCCAGCCTCAAATAAAAGAGAGCTATCAACGCTTACCTATAAAGCACTTGCGCATCATTCAATGCTGAAGTGCTTGTGCTGCAAGCGCTAGCAGCTCTCTTTTTCAAACCACCTCAGGCAGTTCTGCGCGCATGAACCGGCAATGCGGAAACCGCGCACAGCGCCAGAAATAGCGCGCTGCGCCTTCAGGGTCCGGCAAGCTGCGGTGCACCAGATCACTGCCGCACTGCGGGCAATCTGCGGATTGCTCCGAAGCAGCTTGCGCCACTGGCGGCGCGACAGGTTCGATGCGCGGCACAGGCTCGATGCTGCGCAGCGGGCTTGCTGCGGCAGCAGGTGCCGTCGTTGCGGCGGTCTTGCGGCTTTGCCCCCTGGGCTGCGCCGGCGCATGGCGCGCACGCACATTTTCCACGTGCGCCCGGTGCGTGGCACGTGTGGCTTGCAGCCTTTTTTGCGACAGCGCCTGCACCCACTGCGCCACCTCCTGCGCAGTCCAGACCACCTCGGTGTGGCTCTGAATAAAAGCCACGCAATCGCGCCCCTGCGTGACACACGCAGGCATCTCGGTCTTGAAGTGACTGTGGCCCGTAAACACCACCACCGAGTGCAGGTGCTGCAACGGCACCTGCAGCACCTCCTGCAAGGCTTTGATGTGGAGCCAGTTCTGGTGCAGCGGGTTTTGAAAGGTGACGCGGTGCCTGTAGATGGATTGCGTCCATTTCTTTTGTTTTTCTGAGCCAAAAATCCAGCCCTGCATGTGCTTGGTCTCCAGCACAAACAGGCCGTACGGCGACACCACCACATGGTCAATCTGGGTGGTATTGCCATCAGCCAGGCGCAGGGTGATGTTGTGCACGCAGTGGTAATGCTGCGGATTCAGATCCCGCGCCAGCCATTGCTGCACCTTGCGCTCGCCCCACCAGCCCTTGAACCGGGGCGAACGCAGCACCCCGGTCAGCAGCGTCACGCCAACGGCCAGCGCCACCCACATCCATAACACTCCCTGCACCTGCTGCAACACTGTCGCCATGCCTGCTCCCTTTGTTGGCTGGACAGCATAGCGGGCATGAAAAAGGGGCCGCAAGGGCTCCTTCACAACACAAGGGCAGAAAAATCAATTCAGTGCCCCGCGCCAGCCTCAGATGTTTGCCTCATGAGCAAACAAAAAATCATTCGTTTTAGAAAACACAGTGGCTTCTTACAGTGGCATTCATTGATATTTCCAGCCGAAAGAAGCGCCTGATGACTGACCGCGATGCCCAGTTGCCCACTCCTGACACCCTGTCTCTGCTGCTGGCCAGCCAAGGCATTACAGCCCCAGAAGCACAGGCTGCCGTGCACGCAGGTCTGCAGGTGCTGCAGGAATTTCTGCGCACCTTCAACGCCCGTGACGCCCAGGCATGGGCCCAAGTCATGAACTACCCCCATGTGCGTTTTGCGGGGGAGCAAGTCACCGTCTGGAACAACGCGCTCGACTATGCCGCCAGCAACGATCTGGCTCCGCTGTCTGCAACCGGCTGGGCCTACAGCCGCTGGGACTTCATTCGCCCGGTACAGGCCGACGCCACCAAAGTGCACTTTGCGCTGCAGTTCACCCGCTATGACACGCACCATCGCGCCCAGCAGTCCTACCAGGCGCTGTATGTAGTGACCTTGCACAACGGGCATTGGGGCGTGCAATCTCGCTCCAGCTATGCCGGCATTCTGGCCCCCGGCGCCGCCTTCTGAGGAGCCCGTTGACATGCCCTCCCAACTCTTTGCCCCAAGCGCCCAGCGCACACTCTCGCGCCGCAGCTGGCTGCACAGCGCCATAGCGGCCAGCACGGCTTTCACCGTTGCAGGTCTGGGCCTGCCGCTGTCCGCCCAGGCCAAGCAAGCAGCCACCTACCCCGCACGTCCCGTGAAAGTGATCGTGCCTTACCCTGCAGGCGGTGTGATTGATGTCACCGCCCGCGCAGTCACCGATGCGCTGGCACAGCGCTGGGGCCAGCCGGTCATCGTAGAAAACCGCCCCGGAGCCAATGGCAATCTGGGTGCCCAGGCGGTGCACCAGGCCGCACCCGACGGTTACACGCTGCTGATCGGTTCCATGTTCACGGTCATCAACCCACTGACCGATAGCAGCACCCGTTACCGCACCAGCGACTTTGTCCCCGTGGCCAGCATCGGCAGCACGCCCAATGTGTGGGTGGTGCCAGCCACCGCCCCATGGCACACACTGCAGGATTTTCTTGCACAGGCACGCCAGCAGCCCGGGGCCTTCAACGTGGCCAACCCGGGGCAGGGCAGCTCTAACCACCTGGGGCTGGAGCGTCTGGCTGCCACGGCGGGCATACAGCTGACGCAGATCAACTACCAGGGTCAGCCCCCGTTCATTACCGACTTGATCAATGGCCAGCTACATATCGCCCCGCTGACCGCAACGCTGGCCTTGCCACACATCCAAAGTGGCAAGCTGCGCGCCCTGGCTGTGGCGGCGCCCACACGCCTGACGGCGCTGGCCCAAGTGCCCACGCTGAGCGAGCTGGGCCTGAGCGATGCCACGGTCGTGCCATGGAGCGGCTTCATGGCCCCCGCTGGCACACCCGAGGCCATCGTGGCCCACCTGCAGGCTGCCATTGCGCAAGTACAGGCCCAGCCTGCACTGCTGCAGCGCTATGCCGCCTTGCAGGCTCAGGCACCCGAACGCCCGCAAGACTTTGCACAGCTGGTGCAGCACGAGCAGCAACGCTGGGCCTTGGTGCTGGGCAGCACCGTACAAACCGCCAAAGCGCGCTAATACCCACGCGTACACACTGGTTTGACAAACAAAAAGGCCACCTGCAGGTGGCCTTTTTGTTGTGCGCAGCGCAAGTGCTGGGCAGGCTGCGCGTCTGGCAGCGCCAGCGTCAGTTCAGTGCCATGCTCAATTTGCGGCGGTAGCTGTTGACCAGCGCCGTGGCCTGGTCTTGTTCGGCAGTGTTCTTGCCCAGCAGTTCAATGCCACCGGCTGTCTTGCCGGGTACGGCATCGGGCTTTTTGGGCTTGGCCGGGGCCAGCAGCTCCAGAATGCCCACAAACAGCTTGCGCGCAGCCTGGCCGTTCCATTCCTTGTCGCGCATGATGATCTCCAGCAGCTCGTCCATGGCAGCCGTCCACTGGCCTTCTGCCGCCAGCACCTGGGCCTTGGCAAAACGGGTGTCAAAGTCGCGCTTGTTTTGCGCAATGGCGGCATCAAACTGCGCCAGCTCCCAGTTGCCGCGCTCGTCTTGCTGCACAAACAGCATGCACTGCAACCAGTGCTGCAGGGCTTCAAATTGCAGTGGTTTGGGGATGCGCTTGAGCGGCTCGTGCAGCAAGGATGCAGCCTGATCGTAGTCGCCGCTGGCAATCAGCAGGCGCACATAGTCAAAGCGCGCATCGTCGTTGCCGGGGTCAGCGGTCAGTGCATCGGCCAGCTTTTGCAGGGCCGCCTGGGTGTCACCCGATTCGATCAGTTGCTGGGCCTCGTCCACCTCGGACTCAGCCATCAACTCGCTCTCAGAGGGCAGGTGCTTGTCCAGAAATTCACGCACCTGACCTTCGGTCTGTGCGCCCATGAAGCCATCCACCGGTTTGCCACCCACCATCAGCACGCAGGTGGGCACGCTGCGGATGCCAAACATGCCGGCAATTTGCTGGTTGGCATCGACATCCACCTTGGCCAGCTTGAAACGGCCTGCGTAGGCAGCTTCCAGCTTTTCCAGCGTGGGCACCAGCGTTTTGCAAGGGCCGCACCAGGTGGCCCAGAAATCGACCAGCACGGGCGTTGCCATGGAGGCGGCAACCACCTCAGATTCAAAATTCTCTACGGTGATATCAATCATGTATCCATCCCAGTGCAGTGCGCACACTGCGCAAGCCATTGATCAGCGCCTTGCAGGCGTACAACGCGCCATTCTCTAGCAATTCAAGTGCACATTCGTGCCAGCGAGCTACAGAGATAAGCGCCCGGCACCAGATTTCAAGCCCGCGCAGGGGCAGACGACCCCGCAACCCTGTGTGTCTGGGGCTTACCCGTAAAATCGCTGGTTCCACTAGGCCGGGCCGCAAGCGCCCTCGAGAGAGAACATGAACTCCATCCAGATCGGTGTGGTCATGGGTTCCAGCAGCGACTGGGACACCATGCAGCACGCAGTTGCCATCCTCCAGCAATTCGGTATCGCCCACGAAGCGCAAGTGGTTTCGGCCCACCGCATGCCTGACGACATGTTCCGCTACGCAGAGGCCGCTGCGGGCCGTGGCCTCAAAGCCATCATTGCAGGGGCTGGCGGCGCTGCCCACCTGCCCGGCATGATTGCCGCCAAAACCCCCGTACCCGTGCTGGGTGTGCCCGTGGCCAGCCGCCACCTGCAAGGCGTGGATTCACTGCACTCCATCGTCCAAATGCCCAAGGGCGTGCCTGTGGCCACTTTCGCCATTGGTGCTGCAGGCGCAGCCAATGCAGCCTTGTTTGCCGTGGCCCTGCTGGCCAACGAAGACCCCGCACTGCGCGCCAAGCTGGAGGCCTTTCGCGCCGAGCAAACAGCCGCAGCCCGCGCCATGACTTTGCCCCCCGTCGCCGTATGAACACCCCTGTCGACACCCACAAGGTGATCCTGCCCGGTGCCACTTTAGGCGTTCTGGGTGGCGGCCAGCTGGGCCGCATGTTTGCGCACGCCGCGCAAGCCATGGGCTATTTCACCGCCGTGCTGGATCAGGACGCCACCAGCCCTGCAGGGCTGGTCAGCCACCACCACGTGCGCACTGGTTATGAAGACCCGCAGGGCCTGACCGAGCTGGCGCAACTGTGCGCAGCCGTCACCACCGAGTTTGAAAACGTACCTGCGGGTGCGCTCAACCAGTTGGCAGCCAGCCTGCCCGTGTCGCCCGCCGGTGCATCGGTGGCCATCGCCCAGGACCGTGCTGCTGAAAAAGCCCATTTTGTGAAGTGCGGCGTGCCCTGCGCGCCCTACGCCGTGATTGAGTCGCCCGAGCAACTGGCCGCCGTGAACGACGCGCTGCTGCCCGGCATCTTGAAAACGGCCCGCATGGGCTATGACGGCAAGGGCCAGATTCGCGTCAAAACCCGCGCTGAACTGGTGGCTGGCTGGGAAGAGCTGGGTCGCGTGGCCTGTGTGCTGGAAAAAATGCTGCCACTGGCCCACGAATGCTCTGTCATCGTGGCGCGTGGCCGTGACGGCACCATCGTGAACCTGCCCGTGCAGCGCAACCTGCACCGCGACGGCATTCTGGCTGTGACCGAGGTGTATGAGGGCAACCTGCCTGCCACACAGGTCGAGCAAGCGATTACGGCAGCGAAATCGGTCGCCATCGGCCTGGACTATGTCGGTGTGCTGTGCGTCGAGTTCTTTGTGCTGGACAACGGCCAGCTGGTGGTCAACGAAATTGCTCCACGCCCGCACAACAGCGGCCACTACAGCCAAAACGCCATGGATGTGTCGCAGTTTGAGCTGCAGGTGCGCAGCATGACCAACCTGCCGCTGGTGCAGCCGCGCCAGCACAGTGCCACCATCATGCTCAACCTGCTGGGTGATCTGTGGTTCAAGGACAGCAACACGGCCCAAGCCCCCGCATGGGATCAAATTTTGGCCCTGCCAGGCTGCCACCTGCACCTGTACGGCAAGGTTGATGCCAAGCGCGCCCGCAAGATGGGGCACTTGAACATCACTGCCGCCACGTCCGAGCAAGTGCGCGCCACGGCACTTAAAGCTGCCGACATTCTCGGCATTGCAGCGTTTTAAGAGGACAGCACGTGATTTTGGATGGAACGCTGGACGCCTCAGCGCAAGCCGCCGCCGCTGCCCTGCAGCGCGGTGAGCTACTGGGCCTGCCCACGGAAACGGTTTACGGTCTGGCGGCCGATGCCGACAACGACAGCGCCGTGGCTCAGATTTTTACAGCCAAGGGGCGCCCTGCCAACCACCCACTCATCGTGCATGTGGCCGATGCCCAGGCCATCACGCACTACGCCAAAGCAGTGCCGCTGTTTGCGCAGCAACTCATCGATGCGTTCTGGCCCGGCCCACTCACCCTGATCCTGCCACGCCTGCCCGAGGCGGCCAAAGCCTCCACCGGCGGGCAAGACAGCGTGGGCCTGCGCTGCCCTTCGCACCCGGTGGCACATGCGGTGCTCAAGGCCTGCCAGCAACTGAACCCTCCGGTTTGGGGCGTCTCGGCCCCCAGCGCCAACAAGTTTGGCCGCGTCAGCCCCACCACCGCACAGCATGTAGCCACCGAATTTGGGGACGACTTGCTGGTGCTGGATGGCGGCGCCTGCGAGGTCGGCATTGAATCCACCATCGTTGACTGCACACGCGGCGTGCCCGTGCTGCTGCGCCCCGGTGCCATCACACGTGACGATATTGCGCGCGCCTGCGGCCAAAGGCCGCTCTCCAAAGAAGAGCTGCAAGCGGATACCCCACGTGCCTCTGGCACCCTTTTGGCCCACTACGCTCCAAACGCCAAAGTGCGTTTAATGCCCGCCAAGCAGCTGCAGTCGGCCCTTGACCTGCTGGGTGCAGACGGCAAGCACATTGCGGTCTACCACCGCAGTGCGCTCACATCTGCCTCCAAAGGCGTGCACCTGCGGGCCATGCCCCAGCAAGCACTGGCCGCCGCGCGTGAACTGTTTGGCACGCTGCGTGACTTTGATGAGCTGGGCACCCAGCTCATCTGGATTGAAACCCCGCCGGACACCAGCGACTGGGAAGGCGTGCGCGACCGTTTGCAGCGTGCCGCAGCGGCAGGCTAAATTCAGCACCCCAACTATCGGCAAAAAACCGGCAGCGCCCTTCTAGGGTGTACCGGTTTTTTCTATGCACCACCTTGCGCAGCACACAGCTTTCTGGACGCTGGCGCGCCTCAAGCCAGAGACGCCGAGCAAGAGCCGCCCCGCAGCGAAGGTGGCGCCCCCTTCACGCGCAAAGCGCTTAAAGAGGGGGAAGGCGCGCAGCGCCTCAGGGGGTGAATTCTCAGTCTTGCGCCACCCAGTCCACCAGCGCATCCATCACTGGCCGCGCTGCGCCCGCGTTGGCGTGGTTCACCATGGCCACCAGCACATACCGCTGGCCGCTGTTGCCCAAGACGTAGCCCCCCAGCGCATTGGTGTCGCGCAGTGAGCCGGTTTTCAGGTGCGCATTGGCACTGGCTTTGCTGCGGCGCAAGGTGCCGTCCATGCCGGAAATCGGCATGGAGGAGACAAACTCCGGCATCACCGACGATGCCCATGCCGCCTGCAGCATGCGGCCCAGCGCCTGCGCACTAATGCGGGCACTGCGGCTCAGGCCCGCGCCGTTTTCCACCACTGGCATGTCCGTCACTGGCCAGCGCATTTGCCACCACTGTGACAGTGCCGTGCGCCCCGCGTCAAAGCTGCCGCTGCCCAGGCGCTCCTTGCCCAGCGTCAGCAGCACCTGCTGCGTCATGACGTTGTTGCTGAACTTGTTGATGTCGCGCACCACCTCGGCCAACGCTGGCGACTGGTTCTCCCAGGCCGGTTTCAAGCCCGGTGGCACAACCCCATCGCGCACGCTGCCCGTGATTTGACCGCCCATGTTGCGCCACATGCCTTCAACGGCTTTGAGGGCAAAACTGTTGGGGTCTGGCAGCGCAACGGGCCAGTTTTTGTCGCCACAGCTGGCTGGGTAGCGCCCGCCCAGCTGGATGCGCTGCGGGTCACTCCAGTCGGCTTGCAACTGCGTGCGCCAGTCGCCACAGGCCGTGCCTTGTGGTGCCAGCGGCACACTGGCGGGGGCCTGCAGTTGCCCCATGGGCAATTCATAGTGAATGCGTGCCACGCCAGCTGCGGGGTCTGGAATAAAGCCCAGCACCTGTGTTTTGTAGTTCACCAGCAGCGCATCTGGCCCGGCGTTGTAGGGACGAAATGGCTCCCCATCAAATGCGGCGGGGTCGTGCCCATTGACCTGAAAGGCGGTGCGATCAATGACGATGTCGCCCACAATCACTTTCACGCCCATGCCCTGCAAGCGGCCCAGCATCAGCCACAGGCGCTCGGACACCAGCTTTGGATCCCCTGAGCCCTTGATATACACCGTGCCTCGAAAGGCCCCTTTGTCGAGCACCCCATCCAGGTACACCGGCGTACGCCAGACATATGTGGGGCCCAGCTGCTCCAGCGCAGCGTAGGTGGTGACCAGCTTCATCACAGAGGCTGGATTCATCGGCGTTGCCGCCTGCCAGGCCATGCGCACGGGCTTGCGCCCCTCGACCGGGGCAACGTAAAAAGACACGGATTCGCGGGGGATCTGGGCACGCGCCAAGGCGGCTTCGACCGGGGCAGGCAGCGGCTGGGCCAGCGCACCACCAGCACTTGCCAGCGCCGCTGCAGCCACACAAAGGCGCAGGCTGCGCCACAACAGGGTTTGAGACATAGCTGCCAAGTGTAGAGGTGGCCTGCGCGGTTTTGGCAACGCCCCTGCACGCAGCCCGGCGCTGCGACCGATAATTGAACGCTTTGGCGCCTTGGTGCGCCCGGCCTTTTTTGCAGCCTGCCCCATGAATTTGCTTGCTTTTGACACCAGCACCGACACCTTATTCATCGCCATTCAGCGTGGCGATCAGCTGTGGCAACACCAGGCGGCAGGCGGAGCCAACTCTTCGGCCACGTTGATTCCCAGCATTCAGCAAGGTCTGCAAGCGCTGGGCTTGAAGTTCTCTGACCTGACGGCCATCGTCTTTGGCCGTGGCCCCGGCTCTTTCACCGGCCTGCGCACTTCGTGTGCCATTGCCCAGGGGCTTGCCATGGGCGCAGACCTGCCCCTGCTGCCCATTGACACCTTGCTGGCCGTGGCAGAAGAAGCACGCCACCAGCACGGCGTCACCCACGTGATGGCCGTGCTGGATGCCCGCATGTCAGAGGTCTACCACGCCGGTTACCGCTGGGCGGATGGCTCGTGGCAAGCCACGCACGAGCTCGGTCTGTGCGCACCGGATGCCCTGCCCATTCCTGCTGGCATGGCTGTCGCAGGCAACGCTCACGCCGCCTATCCAGACCGCCTGGCGCCTGCTGCGCAGCATCTGCACGCACTGCCCACGGCCACGGCACTGCTGCGTATGGCACCTCGGCTGATTGCCGACGGTCACTTGGTCGATGCTTCCTACGCACTGCCGCTGTACATCCGCGATAAGGTGGCAAAAACCACCGCAGAACGCGAGGCAGAGCGCCAAGCTGCCGAAGCTTCTCCCCAAGCATGATGCACAGCCACGCTCCATCTTCTTTTGCAGCAGCCACCGTCGACGCCAGCACGGAGCTGTCGCCTGTCGCTGCAGGTCACCAATTGGTTGCGTTGACTGAAGAGTTGCTGGAGACCGTGCTGGCCATTGAAAACGTGGCGTTCAGCCACCCCTGGTCACCCGGTAACTTTGCCGACGCATTGCGCAGCGGCTACCTCGCCCGCGTGCTGATGCAAGGGGACGAAGTGCTGGGCTATTTCATCGCCATGCAAATCCTCGATGAAGTGCATTTGCTCAACATCACGGTGTCACCCATTCACCAGGGCCAAGGACTGGCCCATGAGCTGCTTGACGCTCTGGCCCACTGGTGCCGTCACACCGCCCATGCCCAGTGGCTGTGGCTGGAGGTGCGCGAGAGCAACACCCGCGCCCGCCACCTCTACGAACGCTATGGCTTTACCCAAGTGGGCGCCCGTAAGAAGTACTATCCGGTGCACCATGGCGAACGTGAGACCGCCATCTTGATGAATCTTCCCCTATGGCCCTGACCCTCGACACTCGCCAACGCGCCATGCTGCAGGAAATGGGCATTACCGTCTGGCTGCCCAAATCTGCTGTCCCCACGACCGCCCCTGCGGTGGTGAGCTTGCCCGCAGCCGTGCAGCGCGAAGCGATAGCCGCTACGGCGGTACAGGCCATGCCCGCCCCCGTGCAGACAACACCTGCGCAACCTGCGGTCGAGGTGCCAGTCACGGCAACAACTGCAGCGCCAGCAGCACCGGCCACACGCCCTGCTGCTCCTAGTGCCCCTGCAACTCCTGCCGCAGCCACAGCGCCCGAAGCAGCGGCCTTTGTCGAATGGCGCATGTCGCCCGCCGTGCAGGCCTACCCTCAGGCCACAGGCGGCAGTGCCGACAATGCCTGGCTGGTGATCTGGGAGTGCGCCAACCCCGCCACACCGCTGCAAGGGGACACCGGCAAGCTGCTCAACAACATGCTGCGCGCCCTGCGCCTGCACCACAGCCCGCATGTCTGGATTGCCAGTGTTCAGCGCCCCGGGCAAGAAGACGTGCCTGTGGCCAGCCTGCCAGCAGCGCCTGTCGACTGGCAGCCACTGGCATCGTGCTTGCTGAGCAGCGTGCAGCAAACCCGCCCAGCGCGCGTGCTGGTGCTGGGCATGCACACCGCCCGTGCGGTGCTCGGCAGCCAGGAGGCACTGGGACGCTTGCGTGCCCAGGTGCACCAGATCCACCGTATTCCCGCTGTGGTCAGCTATGACCCCGCCTATTTGCTGCGCTCTCCGCACGCCAAACCTGCAGCCTGGGCCGACTTGTGCCGCGCCCATGCGCTGCACCCTCCCCCAGCCGTTTAATTGCCCCTCCCGCCAAGTACGCCTCATGCACAGCTTGCGCATGCCCGGCATAATCGCGGGCTTGTCATCTTCTCGAGATATCTCTGTGGAAACCTGCCCTAGTCGGTAGCTTCCTTCCTCTCCCCCGGGCCTTGTGCTGCAGGTGAAAGGATGGGAAGCGCACCCCACCATTCCCCTGCTAAAGCCACAACAACATTTGGGAGAGCCGTATGCTCAATATCTTCTCGCTGTCCAACGGCCGTTTGGTTCAGGAAGAAATCGAATCGCTGGAAGAACTCACGCAGTTCCAGCCCATCTGGGTGGATCTGGAGTCGCCCACGCTGGAAGAAAAGCGCTGGATCAAGCAGCACTACGGCCTGTCGATTCCGGAAGATGCCACCGACGAAGACATTGAAGAGTCGGCCCGCTTCTACGAAGAAGACAACGGCGAGCTGCACATTCGCAGCGACTTTCTGGTGGACGATGAAGATGACCCCCGCAGCGTGCGCGTGGCGTTTATCCTGAATCAGCACAACACCGAGCTCAACTCCTGCGGCGTGCTGTTTTCCATCCACGAAGAAGACATTCCCGTTTTCCGCCTGCTGCGCCTGCGCGCACGCCGCGCTCCTGGTCTGATTGAAGAGGCCAAGGAAGTGCTGCTCAAGCTGTTTGACGCCGACGCCGAGTACTCCGCCGATACGCTGGAAGGCATTTACGACGACCTTAAAAAAGTCAGCGCCCAAGTGCTGGACGGCAACGTAACCGACAGCGATGCGCAGACCGTGCTGGCCGATATTGCCCGCCAGGAAGACTTGAACGGCCGCATCCGCCGCAACATGCTGGACACGCGCCGCGCTGTCAGCTTCATGATGCGCAGCAAGATGCTCAACGCCGAGCAGTTTGAAGATGCGCGCCAGATTCTGCGCGACATTGAATCACTGGACAGCCACACGCAGTTTCTGTTCGACAAGATCAACTTCTTGATGGACGCCACGGTGGGTTTTCTGAGCATCAACCAAAACAAGATCATCAAGATCTTCTCGGTAGCCAGCGTGGCATTGCTGCCGCCCACATTGATTGCCAGCGTGTATGGCATGAACTTTCGCGTCATGCCCGAGCTGGAATGGGAATACGGCTACGTGTATGTGATTGCGCTGATGATTGCCAGTGCACTGGGCCCCATGATTTATTTCCGCAAACGCGGCTGGCTCAGATAACGACAGACACAAAAAAGGAGCTACCAGCGCTTACTGGCGTTGGTTTTCAGCATCGAAAGTATTTGAAAACCAAGCCCATCAAGCGCTAGGCACTCCCTTTAAATGAATTCATCACCGCACAGCACGCCGTAACGCTGAACCCTCAACGTTCAAGCCTCAGCGGGCCATCCAGCCCAGCCCTTGGCTGGTGCCATTGCGCGGTCGGTACTCGCACCCTACCCAGCCCGCATAGCCCAGGGTGTCGATCACATCGAACAGGTAGGGGTAGTGCAGTTCACCCACATCGGGTTCATGGCGCTCAGGCACGCCCGCAATCTGAATGTGGCCCACGCGCCCGGTCGGCAGGTATTTGCGCAGCTTGGCGGCCACATCGCCCTCCATGACCTGGCAGTGGTACAGGTCCATCTGCACCTTGAGGTTGAGCGCCGCCACGGTTTGCACCAGACTGTGCGCCTGATCCTGCGTTTGCAGGTAGTAGCCCGGCATATCTCGCCCGTTAATCGGTTCGATCAAGATATCCACCCCCACATCGGCCGCCGCCTGCGCTGCCCAGCGCAAGTTAGACAGCACCCGGCTGCGCAGGGCGTAACGCGCAGCGTTGCGGGGAATCAAGCCACTCATCACATGAATGCGCGGGCACTTGAGCACTTGCGCATAGCGCAAGGCTTGCCACACACCATTGCGGAAACAGTCTTCTTGGCCCGGAATGCACAGGGTGCCACGCATGCCCAGATCCCACGCACCCGCCATCTCCTGCAGATTGCTCCCTCCCGGTGGTGCGTTAAACAGCACTTGCTGCAGGCCGTGCTTGTCCAGCACCTCTGCCAGCTCTTGTGCCGGATAGGCATAGGGGAAAAGGTATTCCACCGCCCTGAACCCATCTCTGGCAGCCGCCGCAAAGCGGGCCAGAAAGGGCAACTCGGTGTACATCAGCGACAGGTTGGCAGCAAATCGGGGCATGGGTGCATTATGAAAACTTCACGCCCAGCAGACGGTCCCGCCCAGCCATCAACCGCGTTCGAGGCAGAAAACCGACGTACTGGCCCGCAGGTTGACCAAAGTGCGAATGACTTGACCTTCCTTCAAGCCAAATGCATCCACTACGTTCAGGCGATTCTTGTGCGCCAGCACCTCAAAGTCTTTGAACGTACCCACGCGGATGTTGGGCGTGTCATACCACTGGTAAGGCAAATGGCGCGTCACAGGCATGCGCCCGCGCAATACCGAGAAGCGGTTAGGCCAGTGTGCAAAGTTGGGAAAACTGACCACGCTCATGCGGCCCACGCGCGCCGTTTCACGCAGCATGGTTTCCGCATTGCGCAAGTGCTGCAGCGTGTTGATTTGCAGCACCATGTCAAAGCTGCTGTCCTCAAAAATGGCCAGCCCTTCATCCAAATTGAGCTGCAGCACGTTGATGCCACGCTTGACGCAAGCCAGCACGTTGGCGTCATCAATCTCTACGCCATAGCCCGTACAGCCGCGCGCGCGCTGCAAATACTCCAGAAAGCTGCCATCTCCACAGCCCAAATCCAGTACCCGCGCGCCTTGCGGCACCAGTTGAGCCAATGCTTGCATCGTGGGGGTAACGGTCATGCTGCGAACTCCTTGGCAATACCTTCAAAGTAGGCGCGCATGGCACCCAGATAACGTGGGTCATCCAGCAAAAAAGCGTCGTGACCGTGGGGTGCATCAATTTCGGCGTAGCTCACATCGCGGCCGTTTTGCAGCAATGCCTGCACCATCTCGCGGCTGCGGTTGGGTGCGAAACGCCAGTCGGTGGTAAAGCTCACCAGGAAGAACTTGGCAATGCTGCGCGCCAAAGCGTCTTTCAAGCTGCCGCCGTACTTCTTGGCCGGGTCAAAGTAATCCAGCGCGCGCGTGATCAACAAGTAGGTATTGGCATCAAAGTACCCGCTGAACTTGTCGCCCTGGTAGCGCAGGTAGCTTTCAATCTCAAATTCAATGTCTTGCGTAGTGAATTTGATGTTGGGGCCATCGCGCAGAGCGCGGCCAAACTTCTGGTTCATCACGTCATCACTCAGGTACGTGATGTGACCAATCATGCGGGCAATGCGCAGGCCACGTTTGGGCACCACGTTGTGGGCATAAAAATCGCCGCCATGAAAGTCCGGATCGGTGACGATGGCGCGCCGTGCCACTTCGTTGAAGGCAATGTTCTCGGCATTCAAGTTGGGGGCACTGGCCACCACCACCGCATGGCGCATGCGCTCGGGGTACTGCAGCGTCCAGCTCAGCGCTTGCATACCGCCCAGGCTTCCGCCCAGTACCGCCGCCATCTGCTGCACACCCAAACGGTCCAGCAACAGCGCCTGCGCATTCACCCAGTCTTCCACGGTCAGCACCGGAAAGCTGGAGCCGTACACCACACCCGAATCCGGATTGGTGTGCATGGGCCCGGTGGAGCCAAAGCACGAGCCCAGGTTGTTGACGCCAATGACAAAGAACTTGTTGGTATCCACCGCCTTGCCCGGGCCAATCATGTTGTCCCACCAGCCTTCGCTTTTGGCCTGCCCCTCGTAAACACCCGCAACGTGGTGCGACGCATTCAGGGCATGACAGACAAGGATGGCGTTGGACTTGTCGGCATTGAGCTGGCCGTACGTCTCGTAGGCAAGGGTGTAGTCGCGAATGCTTTTGCCGCTTTGCAGCGGCAAGGCATCCGGAAAGTGCATGGATTGTGGTGTGGCGATGAAGGACATAAAAAAACCCGGCATCGCTAAAAACGAGGCCGGGTTTGGAGATGCGGTTTCGTCTTTAGCAGTATTTGTAAAGCGCCCGCAAGCAGAAGCAAATCAGCGCATGAAGTTCATTATGCCAAACCCGGCACCCCTTTGGCGAGCAAAGCCACCACACCCAGCACCAGGAAAATCACCGCTGAAATGATATGCACCATGCGGATCGGAACTTTCTTGACCAGTTTGTCGCCCAGCCACACCACGGGTGCATTGGCCAGCATCATGCCCAAAGTGGTTCCCAGCACCACCCACAGGTAGGCGTTGTACTGCGCGGCCAGCATCACCGTCGCAATTTGTGTTTTGTCGCCCATCTCAGCCAGGAAAAAGGCCACCACTGTGGTACCAAACACACCCCAGCGCGATTGCTCTGACACACCGTCATCGTCCAGCTTGTCTGGAATCAGCATCCAGATGGCCATTCCGATAAAGGACAGGCCCAAAATCCAGCGCAGCACATCGGGGCCAATCATGGTGTTCACCCATGCACCCACTGCACCGGCCAAACCATGGTTGACCACCGTGGCAGTAAAGATGCCTAAAACGATGGGCCAGGGTTTGCGAAAACGTGCGGCAAGTACCAGAGCGAGCAACTGCGTTTTGTCGCCCATTTCAGCCAAAGCGACGATGCCTGTAGAGACGAGGAAAGCTTCCATGTGGATCGGGAGTTGTTATATGTAGGCTGGACTCAACACGCATTGACCGTCGCCGCGTCCAGCCATGGATACGGTGATGGTCAATGGTCTTGTTCAGCTTTTTCAAACCGCCGGCACCATAGCGCTGAGCGCCAAGTATGTTGATGCAAGCTTTTGGTGCGTTGCACACCAAACGAACTACTCCCCAAGGACTTTGCTATTGTATCAATTGGCAATAACTATCTTCCGCCGGGGGGATAGCTCGGGTTACCCCGGGGCTTTGTTGTATAGGAGCACAAATTTGACAAAAACCCCATTGTCTGCGTGAAAGCTTGCATCATAATGGCCTCGCTCACGGGTGCGAGAGCACATGAGCAAGTGCGTTTGCGTCTCTAAGGTAGGTCACGATAAGTTGGCTTTCGGTTAGGGCTCCATCGCGTTTCAAGTATTTTTTCTAGGAGTCCTCCATGGGCAACAAACTGTACGTAGGCAACCTGCCTTACTCTTTCCGCGACAACGACCTCGAGCAGGCGTTCTCCGAATTCGGCGCTGTGCAAAGCGCTAAGGTCATGATGGAGCGTGACACTGGCCGTTCCAAGGGCTTCGGCTTTGTGGAAATGGGTAGCGATGCTGAAGCACAAGCTGCCATCCAAGGTCTGCACGGCCAAAACTACGGCGGTCGTGACCTGGTGGTCAACGAAGCCCGTCCTATGGAGCCACGTCCTCCCCGTAGCGGTGGCTTCGGCGGCGGCAATGGCGGCGGCGGCTTCGGCGGCGGCCGTGGTAACGGCGGTGGCGGCTACGGCGGTGGCCGCGGCGGTTACTAAGCCAATCCTCTAGCGCTTTCATCAGCGCTTTGGAACAAAAAAAGGAACCTTCGGGTTCCTTTTTTTATTTTCAGGTTTTATCTTTCAAAGAAATAGTTGTTATTTTTCAATCTCTCCATCAATAATATTTAGACAGGTTATGCATTGCCTGTAATTAGAAATTTCTATGCTGTAACACTTTAAATAATGCACTTATTTTGAAGCAGAGGAGTCCGTAATGGGTAGTAAGTTGTATGTGGGCAATTTGCCTTATGGAGTTCGTGAGCAGGACTTGCAACAAGCCTTTGCGCAATTTGGCTCAGTGATCAGCACCAAAGTCATGATCGAACGTGACACAGGGCGCTCCAAAGGCTTTGGCTTTGTCGAGATGGGCAGCGACAGCGAAGCCAGTGCCGCTATTCAAGGCATGAACGGCCAACCTCTGGGGGGGCGCAGTCTTTTGGTCAATGAAGCTCGCCCGATGGAGCCACGAGCGCCTCGCACAGGCGGGTATGGTGGGGGCTTTCAATCCCAGAATAACGGCGGCTACGCAGGCAGAAATGAAGGCAGTTTCCGCAGCCCCTATGGCACCGGGCCGCGTAATCGACAAAATACCGGACACAACCCCGTTAATCATGGCGATAACCCTTATCGCAATGATTAATGCATCGAAACAAAAAACAAAAAGGCCTTCTCAGGCCTTTTTGTTAAAAATCTCCTACAAGATTAATAGATTTATTCTTATTTATTTGCCGGATGAATAATACCCTTGACACGGCCTTTTAACTCTACGACTTGAGAAAGGTTGTCGTAGTTCATACGGTCTCCGGAGAATTGATTATTTCCTCGCGTCAAAACCACCGGCAAATGTGACTGCACACGCTCTTCATTGGGCCAAGCATGCAAAAACTCCCCAGAAAATTGCATAGTCTGGCCGGGCTGGTTCGGGAACTGTCGCACCACCTTGGCCGCCCCAACCAGCTGCACTTCCGAAGAGTCGGAGTTGCTGATGCCTCGCTTTGCAGAAGACAGCGTCACCACCCCATCAGCGGCAATACTGCGTGTGTGTACAGCATCGACCTCCAAGGTATCTGTCTTCGGAAAGTGGCGGGCTTCATCACCCGTCATCACGCTTTGCAAGCGCCCTGTCCCATCAAACTGATGGACTGAAAACTTCTCCATCGTGTAGTCAGGTGCATCAGACACCACCCGATCCACATCACCAAGGATGGGTTTGGGTGCATTGCGCACCAGCCACCATGTACCCATTGCCAACAACGCCATGAGCAGCACAGGCAGGTAAATAGAGACGCGCTCACTAAGGCGCTGCAAGGACTTTTTCATCGTTGATAAGCCTCCAACAAACCTGCATAGTGACCATTGGCAGTTAACAGCAAGTCACACAGCTGGCGCACTGCGCCATGGCCGCCCATAGCACTGGTCACAAAATCTGCCACCGCAAGATTTTCAACATGGGCGTTGCAAGGTGCGCATGCCAGTGCGCTGCGCTGCATCATGGGTAGATCAGGCCAATCGTCGCCCATGGCTGCAGCCTGATTCCAGGCCAGACCCAGCGCACTGAGGATGGACTGCGCAGCAGGCACTTTGTCTTCCGTTCCGTACACCACATGCTGCACGCCCAGTTGCTGCAAGCGCAAGCGCAAGGGCGCGGAATCACGTCCGGTAACTACCGCCGGAACAATGCCGGCCTTTTGCAGCAGTTTGATGCCATGGCCATCCAGCGTATTAAAGCGTTTGATGCTCTCACCGTGCTCGGTAAAGTGCAGGCCACCATCCGTCAGCACGCCGTCCACATCGAAAAACACGACACGGATACCCTGGGCGCGCTCCAGCAGTTCTGAAGAAAATCGCTGCGTGGGCGTTGTATGGGTTTGAGGCATCAGATGACCTTGGCAACCATCAGGTCGCGAATATGCACCATCCCCACTAGGTGGGCCTGGGCATCCACCACCAGCACTGAAGTAATGCCGTGCTGTTCCATCAGTTGCGCAGCATCTACTGCCAGGGCATCAGAGGAAATCGTCCGCGGCTGGCTGTGCATCAGCTCTGCAGCCCTGGCGTTGCGCAAGTCTGCGCCGTCCTCGATGCGGCGGCGCAAATCTCCGTCGGTAAAAATGCCAACCACGCGGTTATCGGCATCCACGACCGCACTCGCACCCATGTTCTTGGCGCTGATTTCACGCATCAGACGGTCAAAACCATCGTTGACCTGCACACGGGGCACATCATCGCCGCTGCGCATGACATCACGCACATGGGTCAGCAATTTGCGGCCCAAAGAGCCACCAGGGTGTGACAGTGCAAAGTCTTCGGCTTTAAAGCCACGGGCATCGAGCAGCGCCGAGGCAAGGGCATCACCCAATGCCAGTTGCACCGTTGTACTGGCCGTTGGAGCCAAATTCAAAGGGCAGGCTTCACGCTCCACGCTGGTATTCAGCACCCAGTCTGCATGCTTGGCCAAGCTGGAAGACAAACCGCCGGTCATGGCCGCAATGCGTACGCCCTGTCGTTTCAGCGCAGGCAGCAGCGATGTCAGCTCATGGCTTTCACCGCTGTTGGAAATCGCCAGCACCATGTCTTTTTGCGTCACCATCCCCAAGTCGCCATGGCTGGCTTCTGCGGGGTGTACAAAAAAAGCGGGGGTGCCGGTCGATGCCAAGGTGGCCGCTATTTTTCGGCCAATGTGGCCACTTTTGCCCATCCCCATGACCACCACACGCCCGGGCGTCTCCAGCATGGCCTGCGCCACCTGCACAAAGGTGTCGTCCAACCGCTGCGCCAACGTTTGCAACGCTTGAATTTCAATGGCCAGGGTTTCACGCGCAGTTGCCAGCGCCTGTGTAGCACCCAGAACGGGCGTGGTCTGCATGGGGGTATTCATGGGCTGATTTTATCGATGCCGGCAAGACCACGCCGTGCGGCACGGACAAGTTCATGCAAACAGGCATTCAATCCCATGCATATTGCTTGTTTCCCCTCGCTGTTTGACCTCCAATGACAAGAGCAACTGAAGGCCTGCTCAAGGCACTGCTTTGTGCACCGCCACAAAGCGGTGAGGAAGCAACAAAAGAGTCCCCCTCGATCTACCGCTCATCAGGCGTTCAAAATTGAAACGTTGGGATGACCCCGGCATGCGCGCAAACACTGGCCACTGATTACACTTTTCACCATGAACCGCATTTGCTTGGGCCATGCCCGTGAATGCCTGCAGCCCTTGCTCCCTTTGATTGATGGCCCTGTGCCGCATCCACCATGCATGCAGCGGCCTTGAACTGAACACCCCCATGTACTCCACCAGCGTCAACGATTACCTTCGCCAGCACATCCGCACCGTCTCCAACTGGCCGGCGCCTGGCGTTCAGTTCCGCGACATCACCCCTTTGCTGCAAGACCCCAAGGTTTTCCGCATTCTGATTGATGCGTTTGTCCACCGGTACATGGACGCTGACAAGCGCCCCGACGTGGTGGCAGGCCTGGATGCCCGCGGCTTTATCCTGGGTGCCGTGATCGCCTACGAGCTGAACGTTGGCTTTGTTCCCATTCGTAAAAAAGGCAAGCTGCCATTCACGACCGTAGAAGAAACCTACGAGCTGGAATATGGCAGCGCCACGGTGGAGCTGCATACCGACGCGGTCAAGCCTGGTGACAAGGTGCTGCTGATTGACGATTTGATCGCCACAGGCGGCACCATGATGGCGGGCAAGAAACTGCTGGAAAAATTGGGCGCTACCGTGATGGAAGGCGCTGCCATCGTCGATCTGCCTGAGCTTGGTGGCTCCAAGCTGCTGCAAGAAGTTGGCAAGCTTCCTCTGTTCACACTGGTGGACTTTGAAGGCCACTAAGAGCTGCTAACACCACCCAGTAAACCGAAGGTTTACGTTTGAGACGAGGCGTGAAGCCGAAGGCTGTACTTAAGTACGACAAGGCGAAACAACGACGTATCAAAGCTTGTGTTGACGGTTCTAAAGCAGCGCCACTCCATAGTGTTCAAGCCGGCATGTGCCGGCTTTTTTATTTCTGTGTGAAACACGACAATTTGTCTCAAAGACACATACAGACACAACTTCTGCACTCTTGTCACGGCAAACTCACGGATGTAACAGCTCTGAGTCCCACCGATCTATCCACATGCCCAAGCCCTCGCGCAATAACCTGATGCCCGTCACTCCCGCGTGGCGACGCTGCTTGGGCTACGTTGCCTGGGTCATCGTGGCCATGCTTGTGCTGCTGTGTGCCGCCTGGGGCTACATGGCATTGCAAGCACACGTGCCACAGCGCAACAACATGGCTGCTGCAATAGCTATGGTCTGGTGCTTTGCTTGGGTGATCTTGTTTGGCTATGGCATGTTGCAGCGGCGCATCTTGCCTATCTTGGCGGGGGGGCTGGTTTTGATGCTGGCGCTGCTGGCCTGGTGGGGCACCATCGAGCCCAGTGCCGAGCGGCAATGGGCTGCAGATGTGGCGCAGCTAGTGCGTGTCGAGCCGGACAAAGACAACCCCTCTCGGGTGCACCTGCACAACGTGCGCAACTTCATATGGCGCAGTGAAACCGACTTCACCCCCCGCTGGGAAACACGCAGCTATGACCTGACACAACTTCGCAGCGTGGATGTGGCCCTGTCGTACTGGATGGGGCCAGCCATTGCCCACACCTTGGTGTCGTTTGGTTTTGCCGATGGCCAGCACGTTGTGTTCTCTATCGAAATTCGCAAAGAGCAGCACGAACAATTTGACGCACTGGCGGGCTTTTTCAAGCAGTATGAAATGGCTTTGGTAGCCGCTGACGAGCGAGATATTTTGGCTGTCCGCACCAATGCGCGAGGTGAACAAGTGCACCTGTACCGCATCGACATGCCGCAAGACAGCATGCGAGATTTATTCCTCGCCTATGCCTACCAAGCCAGCCAACTGGAATACGCGCCGCGCTTTTATCACACGCTAACGGCCAACTGCACCACCATTGTCTGGCAGCTGGCGCGGCGCATTGGGCAGGCCTTGCCCACCGACTGGCGCTTGCTGGCATCGGGTTATCTGCCTGAATATCTGCGCGATGTCGGGGCACTGCAATCCATGCAGCCCTTGGCAACCCTGCGCGCCAGCAGCGACATCACGCAGCGCGCACAAAACTGGCAACCCCCTGCAGGTTTGAACGATACCGCTGCCAGCGCAGATTTTTCCCGCCATATTCGCCAAGACCCATAGCACTGCCCAGCACTGACTGCGACAAGGGCCGTCCTGCCTTGCGGCCAAGCTTCAAAACCATCGGCGTACATCACCACTGCGCCCTACACTCGCTGGCTATGACGCCGACTTCCTCGCCCCGCTGGTTCCTTGCACTACTCCTGTCCGTCTTGCTGACCGGGTGTGCCGGCGTGACTGTGCGCACTGCAGACCCCGCCACCTACTTGGCCGAGCGACGCAGTGATGTACTGACCTCTGGCGAGCTCAGCCCGGCCACGCAGGAGGCATTGCGTGTTTTGGATCTGGACACCAAAACGTGCATGGCCGACGTCCCAAAATGCCACTACACGCTGGCCACCGCCACAGGCCTGTATGACGAGCAGCGCATGGCCTCGCTGGCCGAGCTGTGGACGCTGCAGGCGCGTGTCGCTCAAAAAATACCATCGCTGCCGGGCACACGCACCCAGGCCGAAGTCGAAGCGTGGCTGGAGGCCGCGCGCCACGCCTGGGCGTATCTGTTTTTCACTGAGCGCAAGCCCAGTGACCGAGCCTTCGAAGATCGCCAAGTGCAGGTGCGTGACTATTACAACTACGCCGTGCAGCAAGCGGTGACCGGCTTGTTTGAGCTGCGCCGGCACGACCTGCAGAACATTCCAGAGCAATTTGGCAGCTGGCAACTGACTACCGATTTTTCTGGGCTCTGGCTGCCTGCCAACAAAGGCATGCCACACGAGTTGGTGCCAGCCACTTCGCTGCGTTTTTCCGGCTTACGCAACCAATATCGGCGTGATGGCTTTGGCGCAGAACTGGTCTCTGTCTTTCAAAGCGCAGAAGATGCCCAGCAGTTGTTCGTCGCCAGCGGCAGCCTAGAAGGCCCCCCTCAGCCGCCCTTCCAAGAATCGCTCTTTCCTGCGGTCACGGTACTGCTGCGCTTTGGCGGGAACACCATGCAGGAAGTGCTCTCCACCCACCAGGTCGAGCTGCAGGCGCTGGACCCCTATCGCTTCCGTCAGGTTGAAATGGCCAACACGCGCGTACCGCTGGCTGGCAACTTTTCATCAGGCTACGGCCTGTGGCTGGCGCGCTCGGGCTTTTCCACCCAGGCGCTGCGCACGCTGGTGGGGCTGAGCAACGGCATTACCCAGCCCACTATCTACCTGATGCAGCCGTACGACCCGAACCGGCGCACCATCATCATGCTGCATGGTCTGGCCAGCAGCCCGGAAGCCTGGATCAATGTGGCCAACGAGGTACTGGGTGACGAAACCCTGCGCCGCAACTACCAGGTCTGGCAGGTGTACTACCCCACCAATGCCCCGCTGGCCTTGAACAATTACGCCATCCGTCAGGCCTTGCAGCGCACGCTGCAGCACTTTGACCCGCAAGGCACGGCACGCGCCTCACAAAACATTACGCTGGTGGGCCACAGCATGGGGGGCGTGCTCTCACGCTTGCTGGTCAGCAACACCCAGGGACAGATGCTGACCGCCATTACAAACACCTACGGCATCGAACCCGCCAGCGACGAAAACTGGGGCGAGAAGTTGCGTCCCTACCTTGAGTTTGAAGCCGTGCCCCAGGTCAGCAGCGCCATCTTTATTGCAGCCCCTCACCGCGGCACCGACTTTGCCAACAATCGCGTGGCCCGCTGGGTTTCCAACCTGATTACGCTGCCGTTTTCCATGGTGGAGCAATTTGCCGACATCACGCGCGGCCTGGCCCATGCCTCACCACGTATTGGCAAGCAATCGCTGCTGCGCATTCCCAATAGCATCGACAACCTGAGCGACGAAGATGCCTATGTCCGCTTGGCAGCTCAGTTGCCCATTGACCCCCGCGTGCGCTACCACTCCATCATTGGCAACCACACACCTGATAAACCGCTGGATGAAAGCAGTGACGGCATCGTGCCCTACCGCAGCGCACACCTGGAGGGCGCGGCCTCTGAGCTGATCGTGCCGTTCAGCCACAGCGTGCAGGAGCACCCCCGCGCCATCGTGGAAATCCGGCGCATTCTGCATAACCAATTGCTACCAGACAATCAAAAAAAGTAGGCCATAAGTCCATACAGGTAAAGGGCTAGACAATGAAATCACTTCAAAATTTTCTAGACCGGCATACCGCATGATGCCCTCTTCACCCACAGCCGCCCCCCTCATCAAAGGCTGGTGCCCGGGCGCCTGGCAGCCCATGGCCTCTGGCGATGGCCTCGTCGTGCGCGTGCGCCCACCGCTGGGTAGATTGAGCGCAGCACAAGCCCTGGTGCTGGCCGATCTGGCAACCCGCTATGGCAGCGCAACACTGGAGCTGTCAAACCGCGCCAATGTGCAGCTGCGCGGTGTTGACCCGCAGCTGCATGGTGCCGTTCTACAGGCCTTGGCAGCGGCAGGTTTGCTGGATGTCGACGCCCGGCAAGAGCAGTTGCGCGCCATCGTGATTGACCCCCTGCACCACCTGGGTGACGGCGTACTGAGCAGCGCTCAGGCTTTGCAATACGCGCTGCAGCAGACCCCAGCCGATGCGTTGGCTGGCTTACCAGCCAAGTTTGGCTGGCTGGTCGCTGGCCACCAGCACACGCTGCTGGCCAGCGTTTCGGCCGATGTGCGCCTGCTGTGTCTGCCTGCACAAGCCAGCGCTGCGGTGCCCCATCACTGGCTGGTACAGCCAGATGGTCTGGATAGGGCCATGGCCGCTCCGACCCTGGACAGCGCCATCGCCTGCGCACTGCTGCTTACCCGCTGGTGTGCCGAACAGGCGCGCGAACGCCGGGCACACGGGCAACACCCAGGCCGCATGGCCAGCCAGCTGGCGGCCTACCAAGCCCGCCATGAGCACCTGCCGGTCTGGCCGCTGCCTGATGGTGTGCTCTGGCAAGACTTGGTCCCCGCGCCTACATCCGCAGCAACAGAGCCTGCTCCGGGCTGGCAAAACCATACAGCCCCAGCCACGGGCTATCTGCTGGCAGCCCCGCTGGGGCGTATTCCAGCCGCCGTGCTGGCCCGCTTGGCACAAGCACTGCAGCAAACGAGGACCAACGCTGGTCTGCGTATCACCCCGTGGCGCATGCTGCTCATCGACGGAGTGACACCCCCCTTGGAAGGCACACACTCACCTTGGATGCAGCAAGCAGGCCTAGACAACACGACAGACTGGATCACCGCCCCTGCCGATCCTCGCCTGCGCATCTCTGCCTGCGTGGGGGCTCCCGGTTGCAACCAAGCACTTGCACCCACCATGGCACTGGCGCTGGAACTGGCGCCCCAAGTACCGCCCGGCAGTCACTTGCACGTTTCAGGTTGCGCCAAGGGCTGTGCACGCCAGCGCCCCGCCACCCTGACCCTGCGCGCTTGCAATGCCGAGAGCGTCCCAAGCCACCGCTTTGCCGTCATCCACGAGGGCACGGCCAGCGATGTCACCGCCTCGGAGCTATTGGCATCCGACCTGCGCGACAATCCCCGCTTGTTCTCCGAAAAGATTGAATGGCTCACGTCTACGAAACCCATGGCGCCGAAATCTACCGCCAGTCCTTTGCCACCATCCGCCGCGAAGCCGACCTGAAGCGCTTCACCCCCGGTGAAGAGCGCGTTGCCGTGCGCATGATCCACGCCACAGGCATGGTGGAACTGGCCCCCCACATCCAGTTCTCTGCATCCCTGTTTGAAGCGGCGCAGCAAGCCCTGCAGGCTGGCGCCCCCATCCTGTGCGATGTGCGCATGGTCAGCGAGGGCATCACACGCTCACGCCTGCCCGCCAACAACGCGGTCATCTGCACCCTGCAGGCCCCTGGCGTGGCCGAACTGGCCGCAGAAATGCACAACACCCGCAGCGCCGCAGCGGTCGAGCTGTGGCGCCCTCACTTGGCGGGTGCCGTTGTCGCGATTGGCAATGCCCCCACCGCACTGTTCCACCTGCTGAACATGTTGCAGCAACCCGACTGCCCGCGCCCTGCCGCCATCATTGGTTGCCCTGTAGGCTTCATCGGCGCCGCCGAATCCAAAGCGGCACTGATGCAGGACTTGCCCGTACCGTCGATGATCGTGCGTGGTCGCCTGGGTGGCTCTGCCATGACTGTGGCCGCCATCAACGCCTTGGCCAGCCATGTTGAATAAGCCCGAGATAAACACACCCACCGGCGTGATCTGCGTGGGTCTGGGCCCGGGCGACCCAGAACTCATGAGCGTCAAGGCCGACCGCTTGGTGCGTCAGGCGCGGCATGTCGCCTTCTTTCGCAAGGCCGGCCGCCCCGGCAAGGCACGCCAGGCCGTCCAAGGCATGCTCACCGCAGACGTGGTCGAGTACGCCATGGAATACCCGGTCACCACCGAGCTGCCGGTGGACAGCCATGGCTACGTGCAACAGCTGTCCAGTTTCTACGACCAATGGTGCGAGCAACTGGCCCAACTGGCGCAGCAAACGCAAGTGGTGGTGCTGTGCGAGGGCGACCCCTTCCTCTACGGCTCTTTCATGCACCTCTACACCCGCCTACAGGCACGAGGTGATGTGCCCATCGACGTGGTACCCGGCATTCCCGGCATGGTGGGCTGCTGGCATGCCACAGGCACACCCATCACCTGGGGCGATGACGTATTAAGCGTCATGACCGGTACGCTGTCTGAAGACGAACTGGTGCGCCGCATGCAGACGGCCGACGCGCTGGTCATCATGAAAGTGGGCCGCAATCTGCCGCGCATCCGCCGCGCACTGCAACGCTGTGGCCGCACCGAGGCAGCCTGGCTAGTGGAAAACGGCACCACTGCCCAGCAACAGGTCAAGCGCTTGCAAGAGGTGGGCGATGATGCCTGTCCTTACTTCGCCATCGTGCTGGTGCACGGACAAGGCCGCCGCCCGGAGGCCGCATGGTGATGCCTGCTGGCCGCCTGAGCATCGTGGGCCTGGGCCCCGGCACCTTGTCACAGATCACGCCCGAAGTGGCCAGCGCCTTGGCGCAGGCCACCGATGTGATTGGCTATGTACCGTATGTGGAGCGTGCCCGCGCTCTGCTGCACGCCCGAGGCTTTGCCGCAGTTGATGGCGCAAGCACCACCCGCTTCCACGCCTCAGACAACCGGGTCGAAATCGACCGCTCGCGCCATGCACTGGCACTGGCCGCACAAGGCCACCGCGTGGTGGTGGTGTCCTCGGGAGATCCCGGCGTTTTTGCCATGGCCAGCGCCGTTTTGGAGGCCGTGGACCATGCCACGCCTGCCGAAGCCGCTGTGTGGCACACGCTGGATATCCAGGTGTTGCCCGGCATCACGGCCATGCTGGCCGCCGCCGCCCGCGCCGGTGCGCCGCTGGGCCATGACTTTTGCTGCATCAACCTGTCGGACAACCTCAAACCCTGGTCCGTGATTGCCAAACGCGTGCAATTGGCCGCCGAGGCCGACTTTGCCATGGCCTTCTACAACCCGCGCTCCCACAGCAGGCCCGAAGGCTTCAACCGTCTGCTGGCGCTGCTGCGTATGCATTGCGAGCCCGCGCGCCTGGTGATCTTTGCCCGCGCCGTCTCCACGCCCGAAGAAAAGCTGACGGTATGCGCTTTACAGGACGTGCAGCCCGAGATGGCCGACATGCGCACCGTGGTGCTGGTTGGCAACAGCACCACGCGCCGCGTCGGCCCCTGGGTCTATACCCCGCGCTCTTACGGCATCGATAACATTGCGCCAGCCACTCCTTCATGAGCCAGCCAGTGCATCACACTGTCCACACTGCCCGTGCTGCGGCGGGCTGGCACATCTGGGCGCTGCACCATGATGACGGGCAGGCCCAAAGCCCGCGCCGCCTCCAGTTTGCCGCGGGTGGCCTCGCCACCCGCATTCTTGGTCACCAGCCATTCGATATGGTGCTCGGTCAACAAGGCGCGCTCACCCTCCGCCCCAAAAGGGCCGCGCGCTACCAACACCGTAGCACCCTGCACAGGCAGGCTGCCGGGTTCTGGTACATCTACCACCCGCAACAAGTAGCGGTGCTGCACGAGGTGGGCAAACGCTGCCAGTTGCTTGCGCCCCACCGCCAGAAAGACACGGGCAGGCGCTGCGGGCAAGGCGCGGGCTGCGGCATCCATGTTGGCCACCGTCACCCAGCGGTCACCCGCCTCGGGCTGCCAAGCGGGGCGCTCCAGCGCCAGCAAGGGGATCCCGGTTTGCGCACAGGCGGCGCAGGCATTGCGGCTCATTTGCGCGGCAAATGGGTGGGTGGCATCCACCACATGGCTGATGCCATGCGTGCGGATGAACTGCACCAGCCCTGGCACCCCCCCAAAACCACCGCTGCGTGTGGGCAAGGGCTGGGCTGCCGGACTGCGGGTAGCGCCCGCATACGAAAACACGGCGGGCACGGCATCTTGGTGCAAACGGCGGGCCAGCAGGCTGGCATCGCTGGTACCCCCCAACAGGAGAACATGTGTCATGGCTGATCCGTGGCTGACCTTGGTTGGAATGAACGAAGATGGGCTGGAAGGGTTGAGTGTCCCAGCCCGCCGGGCCGTTGACGCGGCCCGCACCATTTTCGGTGCGCCGCGCCACCTGGAGCTGGCCCAGGCCGGTGAGCGGGGCCGCCCTTGGCCCATCCCCTTTGATCCAGCACCTTTACTGGCCCTGCGTGGGCAACCAGTGGTGGTACTGGCATCGGGTGACCCGTTCTGGTTTGGGGCCGGAGGTACGTTGGCCCAGCATTTGCAGCCCCACGAATGGTGCTGCCATGCCCAAAGTGCCACATTCTCGCTGGTTGCTGCCCGCCTGGGCTGGCGGCTGGAACATACCGTGTGCCTGGGCCTGCACGCCAGCCCCATGGCACAGGTGCTGCCGCAATTGCGCGCGAATCGCCAACTGATGGTGCTGCTGCGCGACGGCGCTGCCGTGGCCGACTTTGCCCATTGGCTGCATACCGAAGGCTGGGGCCGTAGCACGCTGTGGGTACTGGAGGCCGTTGGTGGCCCGCGCGAACGCTGTCGCATGCTGCCTGCAGATGCTGTAGCCACCGCCTTGGCCGATGACCCCACGCAATCCCCCGTCTGCGTGGCCTTGCTGGCACAAAGTACGCAGCAAGAAGGCCTGCCCACCACACCGGGCCGCCCCGATGACTGGTATGCCCATGACGGCCAGATCACCAAGGCCCCAATTCGCGCCCTGACGCTAGCGGCCCTGGCACCCCGCCATGGGCAATGCCTGTGGGACATTGGCGGGGGATCTGGTTCAGTCTCGGTGGAGTGGTGCTTGGCGGGAGGCCAAGCCATCACCATCGAGCAGCACGCCACACGCGTGGCCAACATCCAGCGCAACGCCCAGCGTTTTGGTTTGCAGCAGGCGCTGCGCTGCATCCATGGCACGGCACCGCAGGCCTTACAAAATCTGCCGCCACCGAATGCCGTGTTTGTGGGCGGCGGTTTTGATGCAGCCCTGTTTGAGCCATTGCAGGCCGCCATGCCTGCAGGCTGCCGTCTGGTGGTGAATGGCGTGACTTTGGAAACCCAGGCCCTGCTGGTACAACTGCACGCCAGCCATGGCGGTCAACTGCAACGGCTGGAGTTGTCAAGCGTCGAAGCTTTGGGTCGCATGCGCAGCTGGAAAGCGGCACGCCCGCTGGTGCAATGGATATGGCAACGGTAAGCACCAGCATGCCCTTGGTGGCAGGCCTGGGGCTGCGCGCCACAGCCAGCGTGGACAGCTTGCACGCACTGTGGCTGCAGGCCTGCGCTTGGTTTATCCAGCAACCCGGCTGGCCCAGTAGCACTAGCCCTTTCTGCACCACCGTGGCCGTGCTGACGCACAAAGCCCAGCACCCGGCGCTGCTGGCGTGGCAAGCACAACTGCCGTTTGCCACACGCCTGGTGGCCGTACCGCCTGAGCGGCTGGCAGCCCAAGCTGTGCACACCCAATCGCCACGCCTGTTGGCCCTCTATGGCACGGGCAGTGTGGCGGAAGCCGCCGCGCTGGCCGCCGCAGGCCCTGGTGCCCGACTGTGGCTGCCCCGACTGGTGGCTCCAGACGGCTGTGCCACGCTGGCACTGGCCTGCGCGGCACCACCTTTTGATTTTGTATCTGGAGGGGCCATGGCCTCTCCGCTTGAGGAGTAACGGCATGACCGTGCATTTCATCGGCGCTGGCCCCGGTGCCGCCGACCTGATTACCGTTCGCGGACGCGACCTGATGGCCCGCTGCCCGGTGTGCCTGTATGCCGGTTCGCTGATCCCGCGTGAGCTGCTTGCGCACTGCCCACCGGGCGCACGCATCGTCAACACCGCATCGATGGATCTGGACCAGATCATTGAAGAAATCCAGGCTGCTGAAGCCCTAGGCCACGACGTGGCCCGCCTGCATTCAGGTGATTTGTCCGTCTGGTCGGCCATGGGCGAGCAACTGCGCCGCCTGCGCGAGCTGGGCATTGGCTACAGCGTCACGCCCGGTGTGCCCTCGTTCGCTGCTGCTGCGGCCACACTGGGTGCCGAGCTGACGCTGCCGGGCTTGTGCCAGTCGCTGGTGCTGACGCGCACCTCGGGCCGTGCTACCGCCATGCCTGCGGGCGAAAACCTGGCAGCCTTTGCCGCCACCGGCGCGGTGCTGGCCATTCACCTGTCCATCCACGTGGCCGAAAAGGTGCAGAACGAGCTGCTGCCCCACTACGGCGCTGACTGCCCCGCAGCCATCGTCTGGCGTGCCAGCTGGCCGGATGAAACCGTGGTGCGCACCACAGTGGGCCAATTGGCGCAAGCCGTCTCCAGCCGCATGGAGCGCACTGCCATCATGTTGGTGGGGCGCAGCATCAGCGCTGAAGACTTTGGCGAAAGCCGCCTCTATGCGGCCGACTACGACCGCCGCTACCGTCCCTTGGGGACCGAACCGCGCTTTCCCGGTGCAGGCACCGCCGTGGACACGGCCACCGACCGCCCACTGGGCAGCGACGCGGCATGAGCCGCACCCTGCCCCCGATTGCCCTGACGCTGATCGGCATTGGCACCGGCAACCCGGACCACCTCACGCGCCAGGCCATGCGGGCCATGTGCATGGCCGACCTGATCCTGCTGCCGCACAAGGGTGAAGACAAGGCCGAGCTGGCCGCGCTGCGCCAGTCGCTGTGCGATGCCGTGCTGGCCGACACGCCTGCGCCGCCGCGTGTGGCCGGTTTTGACATGCCCGTGCGCCGCAGCCAGGGCGACGACTATCTGGCACAGGTAGATGAATGGCATACCGCTATCACTGCCTGCTGGCAGGCAACAATGGCCCAGGCGCTGGCCAACGGGCTGCAGCCCCGCCAAACCGATGGCTGCTTGCACGTAGCACTGCTGGTATGGGGCGACCCTTCGCTGTACGACAGCACCCTGCGCATTGCGGCGCGCATGCAGCCCGCGCCGGTGCAGGTGCAGGTGGTCGCGGGCATCACAGCCGTGCAGGCGCTGACAGCCGCCCACGCGCTGGCAGTGAACGAGATTGGCCAGCCCTTCACCGTGACCACGGGCCGCCAGCTGCGTGACCACGGCTGGCCTACAGGCGTGGACACCGTGGTCGTCATGCTGGATGGGCAATGCAGCTTTACCAGCCTACCGCCCGTGTTGGCGCAGGAGGTGGATATCTGGTGGGGAGCCTACGTGGGTATGACCCAGCAGGTGCTGGACCACGGCCCGCTGACCGAGGCAGGCCCGCGCATCCTCGCCGCACGCGCCGCAGCACGAGCGCAGCATGGCTGGATCATGGATATCTACCTGCTGCGTCGGCGCAGCGTGGTCGCACTCGACAGCGCCCGGCACATCTAGAAAAGCGCTGTCTGCACAAAGGAAAAAAGGACTTGCGCCGCACAAGGCGTGAAGTCCTTTTTTCTCTGGCAGCGCAGCCGCCTTACTTGCCGATGCAAAAGCTGGAGAAGATCACGCCCAGCAAATCGTCTGACGTAAATTCACCCGTAATGCTGTTGAGTGCGGTCTGCGACAGGCGCAGCTCTTCGGCCAGAATGTCCAGCGCCGGGCCGGGCACGTTCAGCTGGGCGTGCGCCTCATCCAGGTGCGCACCCACGGCCTGCAAGGCCTCCACATGGCGCGCACGGGCAATGTACAAACCTTCGGCCGCCGACTGCCAGCCCGCCACTTGCAACAGGCGCTGGCGCACAGCATCCAGCCCCTGTCCTGTGCGGGCCGACAGGCTCAGGCTTTGCTCGCTGCCCTTGCGGCCAGCCAGCGGGGCCAGCGGCTGCATGTCCGCACCAGGTGCGGCCAGATCGGTCTTGTTCCACAAGTCAATCACGGGCACGCTGGGCAAAATGCGTTCGGCCAGCGTGCGGGCAATGTCCAGATCCGCTTCCACGTAACCCGCCTCTGTCATGCGCGAGAGGTCGTGCAAAAACAGTACGGCATCGGCACCAGCAATTTCTTCCCAGGCGCGGGCAATGCCAATGCGCTCGACCTCGTCGTCGCTGTCGCGCAGACCGGCAGTATCAATCACGTGCAGCGGTACGCCGTCGATCTGAATGGTCTGCTGTACCTTGTCGCGCGTGGTGCCTGCAATGGGGGTGACGATGGCCAGCTCGGCCCCCGCCAGCGCATTGAGCAGCGAGCTTTTGCCCGCATTGGGCTGACCCGCAATCACCACCTTGATGCCCTCGCGCAGCAACGCACCTTGCTGGGTGCGTGCCAGCACCTGGCCGAGCTGGTCGCGCAGGCCATCAAGCTGCCCATAGGCATCGGCTTTTTTCAGAAAGTCGATTTCTTCTTCCGGAAAATCCAGCGTGGCCTCTACCAGCATGCGCAGGTGCACCAGCGCTTGGCGCAGCTCGCCAATCTCGCGCGAGAAATCGCCCGAGAGCGAGCGGCTGGCGCTGCGTGCGGCGGCCTCGGTGCTGGCGTCAATCAGATCGGCAATCGCTTCGGCCTGAGCCAGGTCGATCTTGTCGTTCAGGAAAGCGCGCTCGGTAAATTCACCGGGCTGGGCCAGCCGCAAGCCGGGCAATACGGCAGTAGATGAACCCGCAGCTACTTCCTGTGCAGCTTCAAGGCAGCGCGCCAGCAGCAACTGCAGCACCACGGGGCCGCCGTGGGCCTGCAACTCCAGCACGTCTTCACCGGTGTAGCTGTTGGGGCCAGGAAAGTAGAGCGCCAGGCCGTGGTCAATGGGTGCGCCTTTGCCATCTTTAAAGGGCAGGTAAGTGGCTTCACGTGGCTTGAGCGCTTTGCCCAGCAGGTGCTGCACAAAACCTGCAATCTGCTTGCCTGAGACACGCACAATGCCCACGGCCCCGCGCCCGGGGGCGGTGGCAATGGCAACGATGGGATCGGTATGGCGGGCAAGCATGGCTTCACATCCTTAGGTGGGCAGCCGACCATGATAGCCATGGGCGGCCTCAAACAGATTTCAAAAACAGGAGCTGTCAACGCTTATAGTTAGTCGCTTTCAGATACAAAACTATCTAAAAACCAGTGTAGTCAAGCGCTAACCGCTCTTGTTTTAAAAAGCAGTGTGTTGAAACATCAAAGGCCGCTTGCGCGGCCTTTGAGGGGTTCAGCAAGCCGTATGTGGCTTACTTCTTCTTGGCTTTGACGTCCGTTACCGCAGCGTCGGCCTTCTTGAAGCTTGGCAGATTGAACTGCGGAGGTACGCCCATGCGGGTGTTGATCACCCACTGCTGTGCAATCGACAAGATGTTGTTGGTCAGCCAGTACAGCACCAGACCAGCAGGGAACATGAAGAACATGACACTGAAGATCAGGGGCATGAACCACATCATCTTGGCTTGCATCGGGTCTGGTGGCACGGGGTTCAGTGCGGTTTGCAGCAGCGAGGACGCAGTCATCAGCAGCGGCAAGACATAGAAGGGATCCTTGGCCGACAGGTCAGTGATCCACAAGATCCATGGTGCATGGCGAATTTCGACCGACGACAGCAGCACCCAGTACAAGGCGATGAACACGGGGATCTGGATCATGATGGGGAAGCAACCACCCATGGGGTTGACCTTCTCCTCACGGTAGATGCGCATCATCTCTTGCTGCATCTGCTGGGGGTTGCCCTTCAGACGCTCGCGCATTTCCATGATCTTGGGGTTGATGGCCTTCATCTTGGCCATCGAGCCGTAGGCCTTGGCGTTCAACCAGTAGAACAAGATCTTCAGGAACAGCACCAGACCGACAATCGACCAGCCCCAGTTGCCCAAAATGCCGTGGATCTTGTCCAGCAGCCAGTACAGCGGCTTGGCCAAAATGGTCAGCCAGCCATAGTCCTTGACCAGCTCCAGACCGGGAGCCAGCGACTCCAGCGTCTTTTCGAGCTGCGGGCCTGCAAACAGGCGGGCTTCAACGGCCTTGGTCTCGCCGGGCTGCAAAGTGCCCAAAGGCGTGATCATGCCGGCGGCGTACAGGTTCTCGCCCACCTTGCGCGCATAGTTGTCGCGCTGAATGCCGTCGCCCAGCAACCAGGCGCTGGCAAAGTAATGCTGCACCATGGCCACATAGCCGCTGGTGGCAGTCTTTTCAAACTTTGCCTTGTCCTTGTCGATGTCCTTGAACTCCACCTTCTGGTACTTGGCCGTATCGGTGTAGATCGCAGGGCCGGTGAAGGTCGAGTAAAAAGCATTGCCACCATCCACTGCATTGCCGTCACGCAGCAACTGCAGATACAGCTGAGGCGTAATTGCGGTGGCACCGGCGTTCACCACGTCGTGCTTGACCGCAATGTCGTAAGCGCCGCGCTTGACGGTGAATGTCTTGACCAGCTTGACGCCATCTTGCACGGGCGACTCAAAACGCACTTGCAGTTCGTTTTGTCCGTCTTTGAGCTCACGCTCACCGGGCTGCACGGTCATCACGGTCTTGTGGGTGGGGTAATTGCCACCAATCAGACCGGTTTGTGCCTGGTACACGCGCTGTTTGCTGTCGTCAAACAGCACGAAAGGCTGGGACTTGTCTGCATCGCTGCCGTACTTGAGCAGCTCTGCATGCACCAGTGCACCGCCTTGGCCATCAAAGGTCAGGCGCATCACATCGGTGGTGACAGTCACTTTTTCCTGTGCCACGGGGGCTGCATCAGCAACACCCGGCACATTGCTGGCCAGCACATCGGCAGTAGCAGACGCGGCGGTCAGGGCATCAGGCACATCGGCAGGCTTGCTCTCGGCAGGCGCAGTGGCCGTGGCTTTGGGCGCCGAAGGGAAGAACGTGGCTTGTTTGCCATTGTGGATTTGCCATTGGTCCCACAGCAAAACCATGGAAAAGCCAAATATCACCCACAAAATGGTGCGGCGAATGTCGTTCATGAAGACTTCTTTGGTGAGGAAGAGGAGGTCAAACCGGTAAACAGCTTGGGCGCTTTGTCAGGCACGGGATCATGCCCGCCATCACACCACGGTTGGCAACGTACCAGTCGCCGCAGTGTCAAATAAGTGCCAGCCGCTGCACCGTGCTGCTCTAAAGCCTTCAAAGAGTAGGCCGAACAGGTCGGTTCAAAACGGCAAGCCGAGCCCAGCCATGGGCTCAAAGTGAGGCGATAGCCACGAACTAATGCCATGAGCAGCGCCTTCACCATGGGCTTATCCTGCCCCCTCGACAGCCACATCCTGGGGCTGCGTGGTATTGGCTTGCGCCACAGGTTTCGGGCTCTTGCGCCGTGTGGCGTGGTTCAAAAGCTGCATCAGCTCCGCGCGCACCGCCTGCTTGAGGGGCTCTGACGTGGCGCTGATGAATTGTTTGCGGTCAAACCCGGCGCGCAAGCGCACCACGTAAGCCGCTGGCGGCAAAGACTGCAGCTGGGCGTCAAACTCACTGGCAACGGCATAAATTTGCCGCTTGATGCTGTGGCGCGTCACCGAGCGTTTGGCCCAGCGCTTGGGCACCAAAGGGCCCATCCACACCTGCGGCACTTTACACCCAGGCACGACAAACAGGGCCTGCGGTGCTGCCTGTGAAGGCGTAGCACCGGGCCCTGTTGGCTCAGCGTCCTTGGCAACATCTACCCCACTGAGCACCAAACGGTGCAAAGCAAAGTGTGCTGTCCGGGAAATGGTTCCCCCGGACATCGTCGCCTGAAATTGGGGGCGCGTTTGCAGCCGTTGCATCACAGCAAGCCCTGGCTATGCACAGGGGATGGTGTCAGGCAGTCGGCCAAGCGAGCTGACCTTAGACGGCCAGACGCTTACGGCCCTTGGCGCGGCGAGCGTTGATGACGGCACGGCCGCCCTTGGTCTTCATGCGCACCAGGAAACCGTGGGTGCGAGCGCGCTTGGTCTTGGAGGGTTGGTATGTACGCTTCATGTTCGTTCCTTGAGAAAGTTCAGTTTCTTACTGGCCTGACATCCCTCATGGATGTGCAGTACCCAATTTCCCCCCGGCCAAGCATGCCTGCAAAACGCACCCGCCACATGGCCGATGCCCGCAAATAAAAGCTTCACGCGGGGCTTATCACCCTGAACACATTCAGGGAAACCCGAAATTATCTCAGTGTTGTGCATCTCTTGCAATGACCCTCTAAACATGGCCCAGAATAAGCCCCATGAATCGCACGCTGGAAAAGCGCGATGTGTTTGTGGATAACCGTTTGAAAAGCTACAATCACAGCCCCGAAACCGTTCCTCCTATCCACAAAAAGTACTCCCATTGAAATGACAGAGGAACCCTCCAACGACGCTGGCCTAGGCCTGTGGCTGGCATGCGTTGAGCAGCTCAGCCAAGACCTGCCCGAACAACAGTTCAACACCTGGATCAAGCCTTTGACCGCCGTCGTGGCCGAAGACTTCTCTAAGGTGACGGTCTACGTGGCCAACCGCTTCAAGCTCGATTGGATTCGCGCCCAGTACGCCGCCCGCATTTCGGGGCTGCTGGAAGATTTGTACGGCCAACCCGTCACACTGGAGTTAGCGCTTGCTCACAGAGAAAGTGTTACCCGCACTTACGTTCGCCCTTATCAGGCAGAACGCAGTTCCCCTTCAGATGCCCCCACGATGCTGCCCGTCAGCGCCAGTGCTGAAGAAGCTTCTGCGCCCGCATTTCGCAACCGCCTGAACTCCGCCTTGACGTTTGAAACGCTGGTGGAGGGCACGGCCAACCGCATGGCCCGCTCGGCTGCCATGCACGTAGCAGGGTCGCCCGGCCATCTGTACAACCCGCTGTTTATTTATGGCGGAGTCGGCCTGGGTAAAACCCACTTGGTACATGCTGTGGGTAACCAGTTACTCAAAGACAAGCCTGACGCCAAGATTCTTTACATCCACGCTGAACAATTTGTTTCAGATGTGGTCAAGGCCTACCAGCGCCGCACGTTTGATGAGTTCAAAGAACGCTACCACTCGCTCGATCTTTTGTTGATTGATGACGTCCAGTTCTTTGCCAACAAAGACCGTACGCAAGAAGAGTTCTTTAACGCCTTTGAGGCCTTGCTGGCCAAAAAGAGCCACATCGTGATGACCTCAGACACCTATCCCAAGGGTCTGACCAACATCCACGAGCGCCTGGTTTCGCGTTTTGACTCTGGCCTGACCGTAGCGATTGAGCCACCCGAGCTGGAAATGCGCGTGGCCATTCTGATCAACAAGGCCCGCGCCGAGAACGCCGAGATGCCCGAAGAAGTCGCCTTCTTTGTGGCCAAGAACGTGCGCTCCAACGTGCGAGAGCTGGAAGGCGCGCTGCGCAAAATTTTGGCTTACTCGCGCTTCAACCAAAAAGAAGTGTCGATCCAGCTGGCGCGTGAAGCGCTGCGCGATCTGCTGAGCATTCAAAACCGGCAGATCAGCGTAGAGAACATCCAGAAAACCGTGGCCGATTACTACAAGATCAAAGTGGCGGACATGTACAGCAAGAAGCGCCCAGCGTCGATTGCCCGTCCGCGCCAGATCGCCATGTATCTGGCCAAGGAGCTGACCCAAAAGAGCCTGCCTGAGATTGGCGAGCTTTTTGGTGGCCGCGATCACACCACAGTGCTGCACGCTGTGCGCAAGATTGCGGCAGAACGCCAACAACTGACTGAGCTGAATCAGCAATTGCATGTGCTGGAGCAAACGCTCAAAGGCTGATGGATTTTCCCCTCGCCCGGCTCCAGCCTTGCGGAGCAAAATGAGGGGGTTTGAGTGGCACGAGGGGGCGTGAGAAGATGCGCCGCCACTCATTCCTAAAGAGACCCGCTACTGAAACATAGAGGTTGACATGATCGTCCTGAAAGCCACACAAGACAAAGTTCTCGCGGTCCTGCAATCGGTGTCCGGCATCGTTGAGCGCCGTCACACCTTGCCCATTTTGGCGAACGTACTGGTCAAAAAGACCGGCAACGCCTTGCAGTTCACCACCAGTGACCTGGAAATCCAGATCCGCACCACTGCCGAGCTGGGCGGTGACACGGGAGATTTCGCCACCACCATTGGTGCACGCAAGCTGATCGATATCTTGAAGACCATGCCTGGCGACCAGACCGTGTCGCTGGAGTCACAGCAAAGCAAGATGATCTTGAAGGGTGGCAAGAGCCGCTTCACCATGCAGTCGCTGCCCGCAGAAGACTTTCCGCTGGTGCAAGAGGCCGCCAACTTTGGCCCCGCCTTCAGCGTGCCACAAAAGGTGCTGAAAGATCTGATGGGGCAGGTCTCGTTTGCCATGGCAGTGCAAGATATTCGCTACTACCTCAACGGCATCTTGTTTGTTGCCGAAGGCAACACCTTGAGCCTGGTCGCTACCGATGGCCACCGTCTGGCGTTTGCCAGCTCGGAGCTGGACGTGGATGTGGGTGACAAGCAAGAAGTGATCTTGCCGCGCAAGACCGTGCTGGAGCTGCAGCGCCTGCTCAGCGATGTGGGTGGTGAGAACTCGCCGCGCATCGAGATGCAGTTTGCCAACAACCAGGCCAAGTTCACCTTTGCGGGCATGGAGTTTGTGACCAAGCTGGTTGAGGGCAAGTTCCCTGACTACAACCGCGTCATTCCTCGCAACCACGGCAACAGCGTAACGCTGGGCCGCGCACCACTGCTGGCCAGCCTGCAGCGCACGGCCATCATGACCAGCGACAAATTCAAGGGCGTGCGCCTGACGATCGAGCCCGGCACTTTGCGTGTGGCCTCGAACAACGCCGACCAAGAAGAGGCGGTGGATGAACTCGATATCGACTACGGCGGTGATGCCATCGACATCGGCTTCAACGTAACGTACCTGCTGGACGTGCTGGCCAATATGTCGCAAGACATGGTCAAGATTGAGCTGGCCGACGGCAACAGCTCTGCACTGGTCAGCATTCCCGGCAACGACAACTTCAAGTACGTCGTCATGCCCATGCGCATTTAAGGCGCTGGCACACCCGCCAACCAACCAGCCGCTTGCGGCTAAAAAGGGAGCTGCTAGCGCAAGCTGGCAGCCCTTTTCAAAGTGATTTATTGGTATACCCCAGGCAATACAAGCGTTAACAGCTCTTGTATTTGCAGCAGCAAGGCACCTTCATGACCGACGAGAACAAGCCAGAAAACCAAACCATTCCCGCTGTAAGCGCCCCCGCAGACACAGGCTATGGCGAAGGTTCGATCCAGATTTTGGAAGGCCTGGAAGCCGTGCGCAAGCGCCCCGGCATGTACATTGGCGACACGTCAGACGGCACCGGCCTGCACCATCTGGTGTTCGAGGTGGTGGACAACTCCATCGATGAAGCCCTGGCGGGTCACTGCGATGACATCCTGGTCACCATCCACGCCGATGGATCCCTGTCTGTCATTGACAACGGCCGCGGCATTCCCACGGGCGTGAAGATGGACGACAAGCACGAGCCCAAGCGCTCGGCCGCTGAAATCGCCCTGACCGAACTGCACGCTGGCGGTAAGTTCAACCAAAACAGCTACAAGGTCTCTGGTGGCCTGCACGGCGTGGGCGTGTCTTGCGTGAACGCGCTGTCCATCTGGCTGAAGCTGACCGTGCGCCGCGACGGCAAGGTGCATGAGATCGATTTCTCGCGCGGCTTTGTGCAAAACCGTCTGATCGAGGTGGTGGACGGGTTTGAAATTTCGCCCATGCGCGTCATTGGTGACTCTGACAAGCGCGGCACCAAGGTGCACTTTCTGCCTGACCAGGAAATCTTCAAGGAAAACTTCGAGTTCCGTTACGAGATCCTGGCCAAGCGCCTGCGCGAGCTGTCCTTCCTGAACAACGGCGTGCGCATTCGCCTTAAAGACGAGCGCGACGGCAAGGAAGACGACTTCTCGGGCGCTGGCGGCGTGCGCGGTTTTGTTGGCTTTATCAACACCAACAAGAAAGTACTGCACCCCACAGCGTTCTACGCCGAAGGCTCGCGCCCTGCAGAAACTTATGGCGGCATTCCCGGCACCGAAATCGGTGTGGAAGTAGCCATGCAGTGGAACGACGGCTACAACGAGCAAGTACTGTGCTTTACCAACAACATCCCCCAGCGCGATGGCGGCACCCACCTGACCGGCCTGCGCGCGGCCATGACCCGCGTGATTGGTAAATACATCGACCAAAACGATCTGGCCAAGAAGGCCAAGGTTGAAGTCTCGGGCGATGACATGCGCGAAGGCCTGTGCTGCGTGCTGAGCGTGAAGGTGCCAGAGCCCAAGTTCTCCAGCCAGACCAAGGACAAGCTGGTCAGCTCGGAAGTGCGTGCGCCCGTGGAAGACATCGTCGGCAAGCTGCTGTCAGACTATCTGGAAGAAAACCCCAACGACGCCAAGCTGCTGTGCGGCAAGATCATTGAAGCGGCCCGCGCCCGCGAAGCCGCCCGTAAGGCCCGCGAAATGACACGCCGCAAGGGCGTGCTGGACGGCATGGGCCTGCCCGGCAAACTGGCCGACTGCCAGGAAAAAGACCCGGCGCTGTGCGAAATCTACATTGTCGAGGGTGACTCCGCCGGTGGCTCTGCCAAGCAGGGCCGCGACCGTAAGTTCCAGGCCATCCTGCCCCTGCGCGGCAAGATCCTGAACGTGGAAAAAGCCCGCTACGAAAAACTGCTGTCCAGCCAGGAAATCATCACCCTGATTACCGCCCTGGGCACCGGCATTGGCAAGGTGAGCGCCGATTCAGGCAAGAGCAACTCGGACGACTACAACCCAGACAAGCTGCGCTACCACCGCATCATCATCATGACTGACGCGGACGTGGACGGTGCGCACATTCGTACGCTGCTGCTCACCTTCTTTTACCGCCAGATGCCTGAGCTGGTCGAGCGCGGCCACATCTACATTGCGCAGCCACCGCTGTACAAGGTCAAGAACGGCAAGGAAGAGCTGTATTTGAAGGACGGCCCCGCGCTGAACAAGTACCTGCTGAAAATTGCGCTGAACAACGCCTCGGTTTCCACAGGCGGCGCCAACGCCCGCGTGCTGGAAGGCGAAGAGCTGGGCAAGCTGGCAAACATGCATTTGGCTGCCGAAAACGTGATTGAGCGCCTGTCCAACTTCATGGACGCAGAAGCCCTGCGCGCCATTGCTGACGGCGTACAAATCAAGCTGGACACGCTGGAAGAAGCCCAGGCCTGCGCCCCCGTGCTGGAAGCCAAGCTGCGCGAACTGACCACCACCGGCATTCCTGCCGCAGTGACCGCCGAGATCGATCCGCAAACGGAAAACCCCATCCTGCGTATCAGCCGCCACCACCACGGCAACATCAAGAGCTCCATCCTGACGCAAGACTTTGTGCGCAGCAGCGACTACGCCGCTTTGGCCGACGAAGCCCAGCACTTCAACGGCTTGTTGTCTGAAGGTGCCAGAGTCACCCGCGGTGAAGGCGACAAGGCCAAGACAGAGAAAGTGGCAGATTTCCGCCAGGCCATGCGCTGGTTGATCTCTGAAGCCGAGCGCACCACAGGCCGCCAGCGCTACAAGGGCTTGGGCGAAATGAACCCAGCCCAGCTGTGGGAAACCACCATGGACCCGAATGTACGCAGCCTGCTGCAAGTGCAAATCGGCGACACCATTGAGGCCGACCGCGTGTTCACCATGCTGATGGGTGATGAGGTTGAGCCTCGCCGTAACTTCATTGAAGCCAACGCGCTGCGCGCAGGCAATATTGACGTCTGACCTTGTAGGTTCTCAGAAGCCCCGCAACGACTCTCAATCGTTGCGACTAAAAAAGCCCGGCATTGCCGGGCTTTTTTATTCTGAAATTACGACGCCTGAACTTATCGCTAAATAATAATTTTCAAGTGGTAGCAGCGACGCAAGGCGCATTGCCATCATCACAGGTTCAAGTCCATACCGAGCATATTGGCAAGGCCAAAGGTGAAGAGCCCGACGAGCAGCAGCGCGACCAAGAAGATGGCGACCACCATGGCGCTCTTGCGCAGCAATACGCGCCTGTCAGCGCCCTTCTTGCCTTGGTCGTAGTGCCACTTGATGGCGAAGAACATGCACGTGCCAAACATGAGGACTTTGAACGTAACGAAGACTACGGGGACCCAATCGATCATTTTGAAAATTCCAGCCTATGACTTAACACTGTCTATCGCAAGGAGCGCGGCCTCCCAGATCAGAGGGGCGCAAACGTCAGCGGCTGCCATACAAGGATGAGGTTGCTGCACGCTCCGGGACATATTACTTAAAAGCAATTTCCATACATCGAGACGAAACATCGCCCTTAAAAACCATGCAAGACGACAATTTGCCTATCTGGTTGCCGCGATTATCCGTGCAGGGCGGGACACGTTTTTTGCAGATCGCAGATGCGTTGCAGGCCGCAGTGGCCAACGGCTCTTTGGCCCCGGGTGATCGCCTGCCACCGCAGCGCCAGTTGGCCGCACAGCTGGGCGTTGACCTGACGACGGTCACGCGCGCATACGATGAAGCCAGACGCCGCCACTTGCTGGAGGGCCGAGGCGCTAGGGGCACTTATGTCGCGGCACCCAAAGTCGAATTGACCTCTGTCCTTGATCTGAGCATGAATACCCCGCCGCCGCCGGATGGCGTGGACTTCGACGACATGCTCAAGCAAGGCTTGTCGCAGGTATTGATGCGGACAGATGCTGAATTGCTGATGACTTACCACCTGGGTGGTGGCAGCGATTCAGACCGCAAGGCTGCAGCCCAATGGCTGGAGCCGATGTTTGGACATCTGGATCCAGAGCAACTGGTGGTCTGCCCGGGAGCGCAAGCGGCAATTGCCGCATTGATCCTTGCGCTGACCAAGCCTGGCGACGTGATCCTGGCAGAACCACTCACTTACCCCGGCTTGCTGGCCGCAGCGAGTCAGTTTGGCAGGCGCATCATTGCAGTGCCTGCGGACGAGCAGGGCATGCTGCCTGAGATGCTTGAGCAAGCATGCCGCCAGCACAAACCGGGGCTGGTCTATCTGAACCCGACGCTGCAGAACCCGACCGCCATCACCATGCCAGCAAGCCGGCGCAAGGCGCTTGCCAGCACCGCCAAGCGCTGCAATGTACGCATGGTTGAGGATGACCCCTACTGGCTCCTTGCCGATGCGCCACCTCCACCGATTGCCACGTTGGCCCCGCAGCAGGTGGTCTACATCTCCACCCTGTCCAAATGCCTGACGCCCGGCCTGCGTGTTGCCTTCGTGCTCATCCGTGATCGGCATGAACGTGAGCGTTTTCTGGTCGCGCTGCGCTCATTTGCGCTGATGGTTGCACCTCTGACGGCTGCACTGACCACGCAGTGGATTTTGGATGGATCGGCTACCCAATTGATGGAAGGTGTACGCAAGGAGGCACGTGTGCGCCACAGGATGGCCAGAGATATTCTGGCGGGGCGCTACAGCGGCGCTGGAGATGGCCTGCATGTCTGGCTGGAGTTGCCTGGGTATTGGAGCTGCGCACAGCTGGCGCATGCCGCCGAAAGCGAAGGCATAGCCGTCACGCCGGTGCAGGCATTCGCCACGGGCAGCGAATCTGTGAATGCCATCCGGATATCACTGGGCAGCATCAAAGACCGTGCACGCCTGCGGGCGGGCCTTTACCGACTGTCTCACCTGCTGGCGCGGCGACCAGAGTCATTCAGCGCCGCAGGACTGCCCCAGGGCCAGTAGGTATCACCACACAATCTGGGAGCTGCCAGCAACGCCAGCTCTCCAGGTCTGTGGGCTAACCCCACGGAAACGCATGAACCCCCTCCTGAGGCGCTGCACATTCCAAGCTATTCGACGCGAATGTCAGCCTCTTTGGCAGCACGGCTCATCCATGCCCACTCAGCCTTTATCAAGCTTGAAAATTCGCCAGTATTGGCGCTTGTGGCGATCGTGGAGCCTCTTTCGTCCATGCTCAGCTTCATGTCCGGCTCTGCCATAACGCTCACAATGTCCTGCCGCAGTTTCTCAATCACGGGCAAAGGGGTTCCCTTAGGAGCCGCCAGCCCACTCCAAAACTCCATGGGTGGTACGTTGACGCCTTGCTCTCTCATGCTGGCAAGCTCTGGCATGAAAGGGCTTCGCTCATCGGACAAAACACACAGTGCGCGCAGCATGCCTTTTTGCACAAATGGCAGGGCAGAAGACATTACACAAGGCACAAAGTCCAGCTCTGCCTGCACCAAAGCGGTAATGGCATCAGGCATTCCCTTGAACGGAATATGGGTGAACTCGGCTCCGATGGCTCGACCAAGCATGGTGACCCACAGATGCTCCAGCCCCCCTGTGCCTACCGAGCCGTAATTCAGCTTTCCTGGGTTGTTTTTGGCAAACGCAATCAGCTCGGTCAACGTTTTAAACCGCGACTGCGCAGAAACTACGAAAAGCGTTGCCGTGTTGCTAGATAGCGTTATCGGAGCCAGAGACTTCAGCATGTCATAGCGCTTCATCGTGACCTGCGCAGCCACCATCCCTGTATTGATGGAGATGAGCGTCTGTCCATCGGCTGGAGCCCGGGTGAGCGCCTGCATGCCAATGACAAAGCTGCCACCGGGCTTGTTTTCCACAATGACAGGCTGCTTGAGCCTGCTTGTCAAGCTATGCGCAATCTGACGTGTACCTACATCTGCTGAGCCGCCTGCTTGCAAGGGAACAATGATTTTTAAAGGGCGGTTAAAAGCGCTTGATTGAGACCAAGCCATGCGAGGGATAGCCTGAAATGCCAATGCCGTGGCGATCAAAGAGCGGCGTCGAGTCATTGCCAAGGTGTTCTCCTTTCAAGCCGATCTCGCCAAGCCAGAGAATTTCAGGCTACCCCGACGAGAAGATTGCTTGCTGTGCAGAGCAGTCTCGACACCCTGACCAGATGCGTCAGTCGGCAACCCGACAAAGCGCTTGAGTACAAACCATAGGCCCATAGGCCGCAACCGGCCTTCACTCCAAATAGTTAGCCAATTGTGCCAACTGAGCTTGATCTTGGATGTCGATGCGGCCTCGCCCAAGGCCGACCATGCCCTTGCGCTCCAGCCTCTTGAGCTCCACATTCAGGCTCTGTCTGGTAATACCGAGCATATCGGCCAGATCGGCCTGGGTCAGGACCAAGGTGTGAGGGCCGGGGCCTCGAACCTGTGACAGCAGCACACGTGCAAGACGACTAGGCATTGCCATGAGTGACTGTGCCGCCAAGGCCTGGTAGGTCACGCGCGCTCTTGCGCAGAGCAGTCGAATGATCTGGTCGTTCAGCTCAGGGTAAGCGCGCATGGCCAGGCGTAGCTCAGTCTGCGGAACACGTACGACTTCACAGGCACCGCGCGCCACCGCATCATGGATAGCCTCTGAGTCTTCCAGCACCGGAATCAGGCCAAAAACCTGGCCCGGCTCCAGCCGGGTGATGACATGGCGCTTGCCCTGTGCGTTGGTGATGCTCAGCTCCAGAACGCCTTGCGCAGGAATCAGCAAGTGCGTCATCTGGTGGCCGCGCCAGCTCACTGTGGTTCCATCGGCCACCTGTTCCAGCGTTGCATGTGCAGCAAGGTACTGGAGAGCGGCTTCACTGCAGGCGTTCAGCCAAGAGACGTTGGCCAGGGCCTTATTGATGCGAACCGTTGCTTCATGCATTACGAACAAACCCTCAATGGCTGTGTCGGAGGACCGACTGACTGAGAAAGATGGCGTTCGCATACTGCGCTGACCTTCAACTCAGCGACAAGCATCCGTGACCTCAACATTTCCCTCCATTACAGCCTCCGTGGCCGTTAGTGCACTACAGCGTGCGGGCGTTGATCATGTAGTCACCGTTCCTGACTGGGTGCAATTATCACTGCACTCCCACCTGCACAACGCATCGGGCATTCGCGTGCTCAATGCCTGCAATGAGAACCAATGCGTCACCACAGCAGCAGGTTTGACAATAGCCGGTCGCAAGCCGCTGCTGGTTATGCAAAACCAGGGGCTCTACAACTGCATCAACACGCTGCGTGCTGTTTGCCTGGATGCGCAAATCCCGCTGGTCTTCATGGTGGGGCAGTTCGGGCGCGAGTTCAGCAACATTGGCCAAGACCCCAAGCAATCGCGCCGCACCATGGTTCGCATCATGGAACCAGTGCTTGATGCGCTGGAGGTTCCCTGGATCCGCATGGACACCGATGCAGATGTCAGCCAGATCGAAAAAGCCTACGCGATTGCACACCAACGGCGCACGGCCTCGGTTCTGCTTGTCGGCGCCCCCATGTCCTGGAGATAAATCATCATGATGAATATGCAACAAGCCTGCGGTGTGGTCGCCGCGCAGCGCAGTGAAAATTCCCTGCTCATCGCCACCATGGGTGCCATGCGCGCCTTTGATCTGATCGAAGCCGACCCGGCCTCTATCCACCCCACTCCCAAGGCGGCCAGACTCAGCTCCGTACCGCTCATGGGCGGGGCTGCAGGACTGGGGCTGGGGTTGGCACTGGCACGGCCAGAGCGCAAAGTGATCGTGGTGGATGGAGATGCCAGCTTGCTGATGGAGCTGAGCAGTCTTGTCACCGTGGCCCAGGCCGCTGCGGGTAATGTGCTTCACCTGGTGATCAAGAATGGTGCCCAGTTCACGGGCTTGGCCAATCTGGATGCACCGGCTCCAAATTTCAATTTCGCAGAAGCTGCACGCAATGCTGGATACAGGCATGTGTACACCTTCGACGATGCCAACACCTGGATGGAGCGCTTTGCAGAGATTCAAAAACTGGCGGGCCCTGTCTTCGTTGAGCTGATCGTCGAGCCAGCACCCAGCCGTGCTGAGCCAGGCTTCAAGCAGGCAGAAATGCCAGACTATCAATTTCAGCGCATGGGCATCGAAGCACGCGCCATGCAGCAGTTGCTGAATGCGGAGGTGCTGTGATGTCAGAGTCCGAATGCTTCGACTACATCGTCATTGGCGCTGGCTCTTCAGGGGCTGCTGTTGCACGCCGCTTGGCTGAGCGCCCAGATACCAGCGTACTGTTGCTGGAAGCCGGTGCTGCGCGCCACAAAGACTTCTGGGTTCGCGTGCCACTGGGGATTGGCAAACTTTTGACGAACCCCAAATACGTCTGGCCTTTCCATACCGAGCCGCAGCCTCAACTGGGTGGCCAATCCATTTACTGGCCCCGAGGCCGTATGCCTGGGGGTTCAAGCTCCGTCAACGGCATGATTTTTGTGCGCGGTGAGCCACGAGAATTTGACCATTGGCGCGAATTAGGCAACGCAGGATGGGGGTACGACGACTTGCTGCCCTACTTTCAGCGGATGGAGTCCTATCGCTTTGGCGATGCGGCAGTCAGAGGCCGCAGTGGCCCCATCAGCATCACCAACTTGGCTGATGACCCGCACCCGCTGGGTGCCGCTTTTGTGCAGGCCTGCGAACAGGCCGGCATTCCTCGAACGTCGGATTACAACGGTCGCGCCTATGAAGGGGCTTCGTTTCTTCAGTTGAGCACACGCTCTGGCCAACGCTGCAGTACGGCACGCGGCTATCTGGGTTCAGACATGCCCGCCAAGCTTGAGCTGCGCACAGAGGCGCAGGTTTTGCGCATTCTTTTCGAAGGTAATCGCGCGGTGGGCGTGGAATACCTGCAAGGCGGGCAACGCCAAGAGGTGCGTGCGCGCTCAGAAGTCATCTTGTCTGCTGGCCCCATCAAATCCCCCCAGCTGCTGGAGCTGTCTGGCGTAGGCCAGGGTGACCACCTTCAGGCACTGGGGGTGCCAGTGGTCAGCGATTGCCCTGGCGTTGGTGAAAACCTGATTGATCACCTGCAAGCACGCATCACTTTTGAGTCGAGCCAGCGCGTCACGCTCAATGAAGTCATCTCGAGCCCTTGGCGCCAAGCGCTGATGGGGGCGCAATACCTGCTCACGCGACGCGGCATGATGACTTCGCCATCGGCCACGGCGCACGCATTGGCACGCACCGCCCCGGAACAAAACCGGCCCATGGTGAAGATTCAGATGCACCACCTCAGCGGTGCCGATCGCTACTCACGCACCAAGGGCGCAGGGGCAGATCTGTTCCCGGGGTTTGGCATCGGTCTGTTTCAGTTGCGGCCAAGCTCGCGCGGCTGGATTCATGCGAAGTCGCCATCGGCGCTGGATGACCCGGCCATGGACCCTTGCTACTTGAAAGCTGCCGATGACGTGGAAGTCATGCTTTCAGCGCTGCGCCTGGCCCGAAAAGTGGCGCAACAGCCATCGCTGGCCAGCTTTGTCAAACGCGAAACACGCCCTGGCATTGACGTGCAATCAGAGGATGAGTTGCTGCAATACATCCGCAGTTGCGGGCAGACCTCCTGGCACCCGATTGGCACTTGCAAGATGGGGCCAGACACCGATCCAAACGCCGTGGTTGATTCCGCCTTACGGGTACGTGGCACACAGGGCTTGCGTGTCGTGGACTCTTCCATCATGCCGACCATGCCCTCATCCAACACGAATGCCGCATCGATTGCGATTGGTGAAAAAGCCGCCGATCTGATCTGGGAAAACGCGAACCAATAGCCCTGCTGAATCAGCGCGCGAACCCTCTATTTATAGGTACTGGTAGTAGCTCGTCTGATTGGCACTGCATTCAACGTTATCTCATCCAAATATGTATCGACCTTCATGGCAACGCCAAGGCAAAGAGCCGGACTACAGATTTTCATTGGCCAATGAACGAACGTTCCTGGCGTGGATTCGAACCGCCATGGCTCTTTTGGCGGGGGCGGTTTTGCTGGACCAAGTTTCGGCGCGGTTTTCTGGTCACCACTATGTCTCATATCTTGCGGTCTTCGCCAGTGCAGCCGCTGCCGCCATGTGCGTGGTAGCCCTTGTCCGCTGGAAAGAAAATGAAATAGCAATGCGCAATGATCGGCCACTGCCCTCATCCATCTTCATGGTGTGGATCGCTCTCGGGTTCATGGCTGCAGCCATCGTGGTGGTCACTGTTTTGGCCAGCCATTTATGAGAGATCCGGGGCTGCAGCCTGAGCGCACAGCATTGGCGTGGTCCAGAACCACATTGAGCATGCTGGTAACTGCGGCAATATCGCTGAAAAGCGGGGCACAGCTGCATGGGCCAGAAATCTCGATCTTTGGTTCCTGCTTGCTGATCGGTTTCGTATTTACCTGCATGCTTGGTAAGGCGCGGCGCAATGCAATGCTGCACACTGGTGCGGCGATTTCACCCTCTGGTTTTTTTATCGCAACCATGGCCATCGCCGCTCTGGCAAGCAGTGTGGCGGTCATGGCAGTGCTCGTGCGCAAGTTGTCATTGCCTCTGTCTTTTTGAAGCACATTGCTTTTTGCACGCTGCAATGTTCCGTGCCAAAACCGATGTTGGATGACATTCGGACAACAGATACAGAAAACACCCACCACCATGGCCCCCGGCATGCGCTATGGTTAACCCCTCTTCACGGATACGTGCTCCAGCACGCAAAGCACCATGTTCCATCTTCGTACGACCACTTCCGCCGCCTTGCTCGCCCTGTCTCTTGGCTTGAGCGCCCATGCAGATACCCCCGCGCAATGGCAGGCACTGACCGCTCCGTTGAAAGTCAACCTGGAGCAAGCGATTGCCAACACCACGCAAGCCGTGCCAGGCACTGTCATTGAGATTGATCTGGACGACGGAGATGGCGCTGGCGTACGCTATGAAGCCCAGGTACTGACCCCACAAGGCGAAAGCGTAGAAGTGTGGGTGGACGGTGTAACCGGCCAGGCCCGCATGCATGAAAACGACGGCAAGGCCAAGCGCCGCGATGCAGAGCGCGCCAAAACCGCCAAAATCAGCATCGTGCAAGCCATTCAGGCAGCCACCGCACATACGCCCGGCAAGCCTGTTAAAGCCGAGCTGGACAACCACTGGGGCAACGTCAGCTATGAGGTCGATGTGCTCAAGGCTGACCACACCGTCATGGCAATCAAAGTGGATGCCATCAGCGGCAAAATTCTGCGCGCCAAACCAGACTAAACACGCTGCCTGACCCTTCAGGCCACTGTACAAGCCTGTGCCCGGTGCACAGGCTTTTTTACGTCAATACAAACGCCTGGGTGCGGCGGGCTATAGTGCGGCCCGCAACCATGCATAAAGGTGGACCAGCACGGGCGATTGCCATTGCCATTGCCATTGCCATAGCACTTGCCATTGCAAGCGCTGGCGGCTGACCGCTTTGTTCATTCTTGCAAATTCCTTTAAAACAATAGCTTTTAGCGCTTACCAGTCAACGTTTTTAGATAGTTTTATATTTGAAAACGTTTCCTGGTAAGCGCAATACGCTCCTTTTTATTACTCAAGCAGCCAGGCTGCAGTGCCCGCGCCATGAAATCTGCCATCCGCATCGTGGACGTTGACCGCCTCGAAACCTGGAGCAAATACAAACCCGGCATGTGCGACACCTGTGGCGCCAACTGCTGCACCATGCCACTGGAAGTGCAATTGCCAGACTTGGTACGTCTGGGGCTGGTCGATCCCTTTGAGGTAGACAACATCGAGCCCAAACTGATTGCCAAGCGATTGCTCAAAGCCAAGCTGATTGACCACTACAACCCCCGGCACAATATTTTCACCATGGCCCGTCGTGCCAGTGGTGACTGCAGCTTTTTAGATGCACAAACCCGCCGCTGCACGGTGTACGACAAGCGCCCCGAGACCTGCCGCCTGCACCCCAAAAAAGGCCCAAAACCGGGCTGGTGCGCCTATGGTGACCAGCGCATGCGTTGATGGCCACAGCTTGGAATGACAAGACAGGCCTGGCAAGATATCGCCATGCCTTTGCACACCCCACATACCCCCTGGAACCCCACCGAAGTACAGGCCACGGTTCGCAGTTATCTGGACATGCTGGTTCAAGAGCTGGCAGGCCAGCGCTACAACAAATCAGCATGCAGACAGCTGCTGTTTGATGCATTGGCAGGGGGAAGATCGCACGCTTCGATTGAGTTCAAATACTGCAACATCAGCGCAGTTTTGCAGTTGCTGCATTACCCCAGCATCAATGGCTACAAGCGCCGCATCAACTTTCAAAAAAGTTTAATGCAAGAGGTAGAGCGGCAAATTCCGCTGTACCCGCAGTTATCGGCCATTGTGCAAGCTGCTGTCGAGCAACCGGCGGCAGAACCGATGGCACCCAAGTTTGAGCAAGCACTCCAGTCGCCGCCTTCTAAAACCCACCAAGTCAGTGAAGCACTTGCGCAATATGCCGTGCGCAGCCCCGTCAAACGTGACTACCTTGCACAGGAAGCGCGCAATCAATCGCTGGGGCTGGCGGGTGAGCAGTTCGCTGTGGCTTACGAGCAATGGCGCTTACATCGGCAAGGTTTGCCGGGTCTGGCACTGCGTGTTGAACATGTCTCGCAAACGCTAGGCGATGGACTGGGCTTTGACATTCGCTCCTTTGATGCCCAAGGCAATGAGCAAATGATTGAGGTAAAAACCACCCGCTTTGCCAAAGACACGCCGTTTTTTGTTTCGCGCAATGAACTGGATGTGTCGCAGCAAGCCGCTGAGCGCTTTCACCTGTACCGCATCTTTGAGTTTCGACAGCAGCCCAAGCTGTTCACCTTGAAAGGTGCCATTACAGAGCACTGCCAGCTCGATCCTGTGACATTTCGCGCTTGTTTTTAAAAGCCAATCACGCCGCCATCCAACCACCACTTTGCACCACAGACCGTATAGATGCAAAGCGCTGACAAGGCAAAGCCACGGCATAGCAAGGAGTGATTTTTAGGCCAAACATGCCATAAGCGAGGCCATCAACCAGGCCATAAAAAAAGCAGCCTCACAGCTGCTTTTTTCAGGAATAAATCCTCAGTGGTTTATGACTCGCCTGACAGTTCAACCTGTAGGTCATCCAGCTTGGTGGCCTGGATTTTGTCAATGATCTTGCCATCCATGTCTACCACCTCAAACTCCCAGTTTTCCCAGACCACTTTGTCTGTTTCTGCAGGCAATTTGCCGGTCAGCAGCATCATCATGCCGCTCAAGGTTTGGTAGCGGCCCTTTTCTTCTTCCGGCACCGATCTAAGGCCCAGGCGGTCTTTGAGTTCAACGATCGGGATGTGGCCATCCAGCAGCCAGGAGCCATCTGTGCGCTGCACGGCCCATGCATCGCTGGGGTCTTCGGTCACGAATTCGCCAGTGATGGCTTCGGTCAAATCGCGCACCGTCACAATTCCCTGCATTTCGCCGTATTCATCAATCACAAACGCCATGGGCGCACCAGACAGCTTGAAGCTCTCCAGCAGTTCCATGCCGGTGATGGTTTCCGGAATGTAGATCGGCTTGTGAATCAGGTCCTTGGATTCCAGCAACTCGCGCTGGCCCTTCAAGGCATTGGCCAGCCACTGGCGCGAATTGATTACGCCCAGCAGATTTTCAAAGCTGCCGTCAATCACGGGGTAGCGTGCATGGTCGTGCGATTCCACAATCGCCATGTTTTCTGCAAACGGCAGGTTCACGTCCAGGCACACCACATCAGAGCGCGGCACCATCAGTGAGGAGATCTGGCGATCGTCCAAACGGAACAGGTTGCGGATCATGGTGTGCTCGTTTTGCTCAATCGCACCCGATGTAGTGCCTTCAGCCAGCACGGCATGAATTTCATCTTCTGTCACGGTGGAGTCATTGTTCTCGCGCACCCCCAGCAGCTTGAGCAAGCCGTGGGTGGAGGAGGTCAACAACATGACGAATGGCTTGGTGATTTTGGCCAGCAAATTGATGGGCTTGGCCACCAGGCGGGCAATGCTTTCGGGGTTGGTTTGCCCCAAACGCTTGGGCACCAGCTCACCAACCACAATCGATACATAGGTGATCAGCACGACCACAATGGCAGTGGACAGGGTGCTGGCGTATTTGAGCGCCATCCCTTGTTCAACCATCCACATGGACAAGGGCTGTGCCAGGGCTGCCTCACCAAAAATACCGTTCAGCACACCAATAGAGGTGATGCCAATTTGGATGGTGGAGAGAAAACGTGTGGGGTTTTCGCCCAGCTGCAGCGCGGCAGCAGCAGCAGTATCGCCCTCATCTATCAGCTTTTGAAGCCGTGCCCTGCGTGCTGTGACCAGCGCGATTTCGGACATGGCAAAGACGCCGTTCAAGATGATGAGGGCGATAAGTATAGGAATTTCCATGATGGTGTTGAGCGTCCTTTCAACGTCGCTCTATTGCAAACAATAACAGTTAGAGATTACTGGATAAAACCAAAGTACAGGCCCAGCAAGATTGCAACCCCCAAAAGAACGCGGTAGATCACGAAGAATCCGAAGCCCTTGCTGGAGATCAGACGCATGAACCAGACGATGACCGCGTAGCCCACCAGGAAGGCAATCACGGTGGCCGCCAGCGTCATGCCCCACTGCTCAGAGGTCATGGGCTCGCGCTTGAAAAGCAGCATGTAAAAGCCAGACATCAGCACCGCAGGAATGGCCAGCAGGAACGAAAAGCGTGCCGCAGCCTCGCGGGTCATACCCAGCAAAAGGGCAGCAGTAATCGTGCCACCTGAGCGCGAAACGCCCGGAACCAGCGCCATAGCCTGTGCCAGCCCCAGCAAAACGCCATCTTTCCAGCCCAGATGACCAATCTGGCGGGTTTGTGTGCCGCGCTTTTCAGCCCAGCCCAGCAGCAGGCCAAACACGATCAGCATGGTGGCTGTCACCGCCAGCGTTCTGAATGAAGTTTCAATCCAGTCACGCAAGAGCAGGCCCAGCACACAGATAGGGATGGTGCCCAAAATAACCAGCCACGCCAGCTTGGCGTCGGTGTTCAAGGCCTCGCCGCTTTTGCGGCTGCCAATCCAAGGCAGGCTGGCAAACCATGCCAGCAGCATGCGCATCACATCTTTGCGAAAGTAAATCAGCACAGCCAGCTCTGTGCCTAGCTGGGTGATGGCTGTGAAAGCAGCCCCTGGATCTGCACCGCCAGGAAGCAAGGGACCAAGAATGCGCAGGTGAGCGCTGGAAGAAATAGGCAAAAACTCGGTCAAGCCTTGGACCAATCCAAGAATGATCGCGTCCAGCCATCCAAAGGTGGCATGCATAGCGTAAGTGGGTGAACCATCAAAAAAGCAGTCCAGCAGTGTAGCGCCAGCGCTTCTTAGTCACTGCCGCCAGTGTGGCGCTACAAGGGCTCACACGCGCACATACACACATGTGCAACGGGATGCAGCCAGATCAGACCAGTCAGCAAGGGGGCTCACAGCATCTGCAAGATCGATTTTTGATACATCGCTGCTCACTACCCTTTGGATGCATGTTTTTTTACATAAATCCAGCATTCAACCCATTTTTAAATAATAAAAAATACATTTCATTGCTTCAAAAATGCTTAAAAACACTTCTATCTGGGGCTTTACGTGCCATCACTGACCAGTTTTTTGTAGATAAATATCTTTTAATACGAATAAGTTCGGCATGAAATCTGGCTTGGATGTTTGCCTTGGAGCTCAAGAGGCGTGGCTTTTTCAGCAAGCATTGCACACAGCCTGTGCATAACTTGCTTCTAAAAATTGTGGATAGTTTTTTGCAGCGGCAATACCTGCCAAACCGTACTTATCCACAGTATTGATTTTCCACCAGGCTGTGCGTAAGTGAGTGCTGATTGAAAAGATATTTTCAACACCCTCATCGCCTCTATTATTTGCTTTTCCACATACTTATCTTGAAGATTCAGGGGATGCGTACGCAGTGATTCCCTTGGCAAACCACCCCGCTCATCCACAATCTATAATGAATTTTCCACAGCGTTGAACTGCTTGAATTTGTTGCCATTCATTCAGAAAAACTACGGAATATTGCTTAAATTTTCAACAAATTTGCGCATGCCAACCATCCAAGAAATAAATAAAAAGATGAAATGCATGCGTTGAACTTGTATTGAAAATAATTTTTCACATCTTTCAGCACAAACTTTTCGTTCAAAACCTCACAATGAGTCAAAAAAAATGGGCCACGCAGGCCTTGGATTCCTTTGATTCCGTGGTCGCATCCATCCCGGGTTTTCGCCTCCGCGAGGGACAGCGAAAAATGGCCGCCCAAATTGCGCAAACGCTCTCCAATGCGCAGTTGGGCAAGGTGGAAGAGGGCGCTGCAGACCCGCAGCGCGCTATCGCGGTCATTCAGGCTGGAACCGGTGTGGGCAAATCACTGGCATATGCAGCGCCTGCCATTGCCATGGCTTTGGCACGAGGCACACGCGTGCTGATTTCTACGGCCACCGTGGCTTTGCAAGAGCAGCTGGTCAACAAAGATTTGCCCGCGCTGGCCCAGCAGCTGCCCACACCTTTCAAATTTGCACTGGCCAAGGGCCGAGGCCGTTTTGTCTGCAAGCTGAAGCTGGAGCGCTTGGCCAGCTCAGGGGAAAACAGCGACGAAGTAGATGATTTGTTTGCCGAAGAAGCCACAGAACAGCGCAAAACACGCCCCAAGGCAGAGACCGAGGCGCGCATGCAGTTCTACACATCGATGGCCGACGCGCTGGCCAGCGGCCAGTGGAATGGCGACCGCGACAGCCTGACCCCGCCCCCTGAAGCCGAGGCCTGGGCACCACTGGCCGCCGAAGGCAGCTCTTGCACAGGGCGCCATTGCCCGGCCTTTGACAACTGCACGTACTACGAGCGCCGCAAAGAGATGGTGGCCGCGCAAGTCATTGTGGCCAATCATGATTTGTTGCTCTCCAGTCTGGGGGCACGCCTGCTGCCAGAGCTGGACAACAGCTTGCTCATCCTGGACGAAGCCCACCATTTGCCCCAAACCGCGCTGTCGCAATTTGCGTGTGACATGGACATGAGCCGGCTGACATGGATAGACAAGCTGGCCAGCCGTGCATTGCGTGTCGGCCAGCTGATGGAGGTTGATGAGATTGCCGACATTGCCGGTTACAGCAGCGGGTTGCGTGAGCAACTGACCGAGCTGGCGCGTCTGGTCATGGAGCTGTATGGCGAGCAGCTCAAGGGCCAAAAAGACAGCTGGGGCCCTGCACGGGTGCGCGTGCCACGCGGTGATTTGCCAGAACCCTTGCTGGAGCCTTTGGCACAAGTCATGCACAACGCCAGTGGCTTTCTGGATGTATTGCGCGCCATTGCCAAGGCGCTGAAGGCAGAGATCAAAGACAAACCCGATGAGGCGCAGCGCCTGTCTGCGCTATACGCCCAGGTGGGCACGCTGGCCCCGCGCCTGGAGGCCGTGCACGACACCGCCCAGTTGCTGAGCCAGCAGCCTGAAACCCGCGAAGACGGCTCTCCAAGCGTGCCCAATGCCAAATGGTTCACGCTGGAAATAGATGGCGACTACATCGTGGTCAAAGGCCACGCCAGCCCCATCTTGCCCGGAGCCACACTGCGCCACCACTTGTGGAGCCAGGTGCGCGGCGCGGTGTTGACCAGCGCCACGCTGACCAGTTGTGGCGGTTTTGATTTCTTCTTGCGAGAGGCCGGTTTGCATGGCGATGCAGCAGTGCAGACGCTGGAAGTAGCCAGCCCGTTTGACTATGCCGCCCAAGGCACTTTGGTGGCCCACCAGACGCAGGCCGATCCGCGCGAAGCCGCTGCGTTTACCCGTGAGATGGTGGAGCGATTGCTCCACGATTTGAGCCGCGTGCAAGCCGGTGCGCTGGTGCTGTTTACCTCGCGTGACCAGATGCGCCAGGCTGTGGATGCACTGCCCAGCGCCATGCGCAATTACGTGCTGGTGCAAACGGCCATGCCGCGCTCCATGCTGCTGGCCGATCACCGTGCGCGGGTAGAGCAGGGCTTGCCTTCCATCATCTTTGGCATGCAGTCGTTTGGTGAAGGGCTGGATTTACCCGGGGCACTGTGTGAGTCGCTGTTCATCACCAAGCTGCCGTTTTCACCGCCCGATGACCCCGTGGGAGAGTCGCGCGCTGAATGGCTGCGCAGCAGCGGGCGCAACCCGTTCAACGAGCTGGTGGTGCCCGCCACAGCCATTCGACTGGCTCAATGGGTGGGCCGCGCCATTCGTACCGAAGAAGACCAGGCCCACGTCTATTGCTACGATCGCCGTTTGGTGGCCACCAGCTACGGAGCACAGTTGCTCAAAGGCCTGCCACCATTCACGCTGGAAAAACGCGCCGCGTGAGCGTGCACAAGCACAATTAAAGGAGCTGCAAGCGCTTTTCAACGCTTGCTTTCAAAGTCATTTAATTTTGAAACATAGACTAGCAAAGCGCTAACAGCTCATTTTTTAAAAACTCCATTGAATGAAAGACATCTCTTGAGCACCACGACTTTCCCATCCTGCCCCCAATGCGGCCAAGACAATACCTACCCTGACGCAGCGCTGTTCATCTGCCCTGACTGTGCCCATGAGTGGTCAGACCAGGCTGGCGCTAGTGATGAAGATGATGGCCCCCGCGTGATCAAAGATGCCAATGGCACCCCTTTGACCGATGGCGATACGGTGTTGCTGGTCAAGGATTTGAAGGTCAAGGGATCGTCCACCGTGATCAAGAAGGGCAGCAAGATCAAAGGCATTCGTCTGGTCTATGACAACGGCGACCACGACGTGGATTGCAAGACCGACCAAGGCCCTTTTATTCTGAAATCTGAGTTCTTGAAAAAGGCATAAAGCCGCAGCCATCTGTGCTGAATTTGCGAAGGTGCATCAGCGCAGATGCCCTTCGCCGTAAAGGCGATTTTTCTAAAGCCTTCAGCGCCACTGCCTCGCTCTGTAGGCCAATTGGGGCCCATTGAACACCTGCCATGCACAGGACGGCGCCCATTCGCAAATCATGGTTTTTTGTGGTGACCGCATTCCGCATCGTGTGCGCTAACCAACTGTAAACAAAGAAGTTTTCAAAACTGGATGCAATCATTTTCACAACAAAAATGGTGTGCCTTTTCCAAAAATAAACGTTAGCGCTAACTATCGCCAGCAAGCATTCGCTGTGCGACATACGATGACGCCCCCGACGGCCAACCGCTACTTTCTCTGACTTGTGCTCCCCCTTTTGCGCAAGACACTGTCAGTACCGGCGCCGTCGGTTTTTTTATCCCTAAAAAACCATATATCAAATCATGACAAGCGTGATCCAACTGACACCTCAGGAGCTGCTGCCATGCGTGCATTGACACTCCTGCTCTTAGCCATTCTTGGCCTGCCACTGACTTTTGGCGGCAGCTACCTGCTTGCCTTGGGCGGCAGCCCTTTTTACCTGTTCAGCGGTGTGGTCGTACTGATCACGGCGTTTGGTGTTCTCAAGCGCAAGCGCTGGGCTACACCGGTATACGCCATCTGGTTGCTGGTGTTGCTGGCCTGGTCCCTGTGGGAATCTGGCCTGCACTGGTGGCCACTGGCAACCCGTCTGGGTCTGCCTGCCATCATCGGCTTCATCATGGCGATTCCCGCTTCGCGCCGCAGTGCTGCGGGCGCAGCGCCTTTCGCAGCGGGCATGCCTGTGCTGGCAGCCTCCATCCTCTCGGCAGTGATTGCCTTCATCGGTATTCCTTTTCACCTCCATGAGACTGCCGGCAAGCTGTCGATGGAAGTGGTCAATCCCGATGCCAAAACCGGCGATACCCCCGCCGCTGAAGGTGACTGGACTGCCTACGCAGGGTCACACCATGGCCAGCGCTTTTCCAAGCTCAAGCAGATCACGCCTGACAACGTGAACCAGCTGGATGTGGCCTGGCAGATCCGCACAGGTGACATGAAGGGCCCGGGCGACGTGGGTGAAACCACCTACCAGGCCACACCCCTGAAAATTGGCGACAGCCTGTACCTGTGCACCCCGCACAGCCTGGCCATTGCGCTGGATGCCGATACGGGTGCCGAAAAATGGCGCTTTGATCCGCAAGCGGGCATGGAATCAAACCGACAGCACCAGACCTGCCGGGGCGTTGCTTTCCATGCAGATGCGCCAGCTGCTTCTGCTGCAACTGCAGTGGCATCGACGACTGCGACAGCCAGTGCAGCACAGTGCAAGCACCGCATCTTCCTGCCATCTTCCAACGCCAAGCTCTATGCGCTGGATGCCGAAACCGGCAAGCTGTGTGAAGACTTCGGTGACAAGGGTGCGATCGATCTGACGCACAACATGCCTAACAAGCAGCCGGGTTATCTGAACCCCACATCACCGCCCGTGATTGCTGGCGATACGCTGATCATTGGCGCATCGGTGAACGACAACTACGCCGTGGAATCCCCCTCGGGCGTCATCCGTGCGTACGACGTACACAGCGGCAAACTGCTGTGGAACTGGGACTCGGGCAACCCTGATGCCACCGAGCCTTTTGATCCTGCAAACCCCAACCAGGTCTACAAAGCCTCTTCACCCAACAGCTGGACCGTGTTCTCCGCCGACACCGAACTGGGCATGGTCTACGTGCCCATGGGCAACCGTGTGCCTGACCAGCTGGGTCAATACCGCAACGCAGACGAAGAAAAATACACCGCCGCTATCGTGGCGCTGGACTTGAAGACCGGCAAGCTGCGCTGGTACCAGCAGACCGTGCACCACGACCTGTGGGACATGGATCTGGGATCGCAGCCCGTGCTGCTGGATCTGGATCTGCCCAAGGGCCGTACACCTGCGCTGGTACTGCCCACCAAGCAAGGCGATGTATATGTGCTCGATCGCCGTGACGGCACCCCCATTCATGCGGTCACCGAGCGCCCAGCACCTCAGGGCACCGACGTGCCCGGTGAGCACACCGTGCCCACACAGCCTGTTTCGGCTTTGAGCTTTGAGCCCCCTAAGCTGACCGAGTCAGACATGTGGGGTGCCAGCTTGATCGACCAGATGATGTGCCGTATTCAGTTCAAAAAACTGCGCTACGAAGGCCGCTACACCGCCCCTTCACTGCAAGGCACACTGGTGTATCCCGGCAACTTCGGCACCTTCAACTGGGGTTCCGTGGCGGTGGATCCGCAGCGTCAGGTAATGTTTGGCATGCCAACCTACCTGGCATTCGTCTCCACACTGATCCCCCGCGACCAGCTCAAGGGCGACACCGTGATGAATCTGGGTGAACAAGGTATCAACGCCAACGAAGGCGCTGGCTACGCAGTCAAGATGCACCCCTTCCTGTCGCCCATGGGCGTGCCTTGCCAGACTCCTCCATGGGGGACTGTGGCAGCGGCTGATTTGCGTACCGGCAAGATTGCCTACCAGTACCGCAACGGCACCATCCGCGATCTGTCGCCCATCCCGTTGCCCATCAAGGTAGGTGTCCCCGGTATCGGCGGCCCTTTGATGACCGCTTCTGGCGTTGCCTTCTTGGGCGCAGCAGTGGACAACAACTTCCGCGCCTATGACGTTGCCACGGGCGACGTGCTGTGGAATGCCCGTCTGCCTGCAGGTGGCCAAGCCACCCCCATGACGTACCTGAACAGCCAGGGCGAGCAGATCGTGGTGCTGGTGGCCGGTGGTCACGGCTCCATCGGCACCAAGGCGGGTGACTACGTGATCGCCTACAAACTCAAGAAGTAAGCATGCTTCATGCGCAGGGCTGATGCACTCGGCCCTGCATACAAGGCCTTTTCAACCTCTTTAGGGAGTGTTTGAAAAGGCTTTTTTTTGCCTTTTTTTGGCTTTTTTTCGCCCATTCCTTCACACAGCCCATTCATCCGTCCGTCTGTGCTGTACGCCAAGCTCCGCCAGTTGCTTGCCTGTATGCCACTCAAAGATAGCCGCTCTGTATACAACATCAGTACTGATGCCGCCCTCTATCCAGCCTCGCCTTGAAAGCATGCGAGTGCGCACGAATGCACGCAGCCTTGCCTCAAGCCCGCAGCCTGGGCCATGCCACAGCCCCCTGGTGGGCCTGCGCCGGCACAACAGGGGGTAGGGGGCTTGCTGGCAGCACAACAACCGCACAGAGGCACGCACAGGCTTGCTTCGCTGCGGCAGACAAGGCGGTAAAAGGGCTGGCCAGCATTGGCTGCTTGTTCTTGCACACCCCACCCGCAAGTTACCGCTTGGGGAGATCGTCCCTCATGGCTCTTTGCATCTTGCATCTTGCATCTTGCATCTTCAAAAAAATCGATTTCTGCGATTTCCCTGAATTGATAGCTGCAAATGCCCGCTGTGCTGAGTGATCTGCCGCAATGAAGGCAAGCCAGTTTGAACGTGATTTGAATGTTCATCGTGCTTTGAGCACTGACATCTTGTTGATCATTGAATATTTTTGAATGCTTCTTGGAAAGCGCCGACGAAGGTTTCAAACTCTGTCCACTGCTGTGCATAACATCCTGTGGATAAATTTGCATCGAAGAACAACTTTGTCTCGTCGGCTGTTTTGACATTGAAAACAACTTTTCACTCAAGCAAGCATAGTGTTTAACGCGTTTTCAGATCTGCGAATGGTTTTTTTCAATGTCTGACAAGCCTTTAAAACACATGTGATCTGTTCTTGTCTTTTGGTTTTGAGTTTGAACTGACTTGTTCTTTTTTATTTTTTATAAGAATAGTAGGTAGTAGTAGAGCACGTCTTTTTTTGTGGATAACTTCACATTGAGACCTGATATCAAGCACTTGCCGTGGGCCAAATCATGTGGGCCACACCCTGTTGCTGTTGTCGTGCCAACAGGGATAACTTCCAAAATTTTTGAATTTTTGTGGATATCTATGTTTTCTTCAATGAACTATCCACAAGTACTTCCTCTCTCTGATGTAACTTAGTTTTATCTATGCATCACTTATGAAATAAGCGTTTTACGCTACAAAATTTGATGTGAATAACTTTTAAAGCAGCAATTCTCATCAAGTGAACCTTCCTGTGAACATCCCGAAACCCAGGGGAAAGGAAAGAAAGCCATTGAAAAAACGGAACAAGTCTTGAATAGAGGCTTCATTTGCGCGAATTCTTTCGCGCGGTTGTTATTCTTTATATTTTCTATTTTTAATTAGTAGTAATAGTAAGGATGGCGTGCTTCTGTGGATAACGTGAAAACGCTTTTTCAGATCAACGCGTTACAAAATTTCAAAGTATGTGGTGCAAGGCGGGATGAATGGTCACGCTTTTGGGTACAAGTTCAGCGCATGGCAGTTCGGTGTGGATAAGTATGCAGTTGCTCTTTTTTTTCACACAAAGTTATGCACAGGCCATGGCTGCGCTGCGCCGTGTTTTTCGTGCAGAACTTTGATGCAGGTAACTGCGTTACAAAAAGTGAGCAAAGTGGCGATGTAACTGAATTACCGGGTAAACCCTTGGTTACATGAATTGCTGAATTTGATGCTTAAGTGATTGTTTTTGCTTTTATTTTTTGATGTAACCGATGTGGGTGAACACACACATTGAAAGTGTTCTCCTGCAGCTGCTGCTTGTTCCAAGGGAATCCAGCCGTGGCCTTGCTCGCCCGTGCTGTGGTGTGTACGGCCGCTACGCGCACAGGGCATGTGGATGCAATTGCAGGGCTGTGAACAATGAAAGATTCTTTTCAGACACAAAAAAAGCAGGCCGAAGCCTGCTTGTGGGAAATGCGCTAACGTTTAAGTAGCGGGTGCAGCTGTCACTGGTGCATGGCCTGCCGGACCATGGCCGTGGTGACCACGCTTGCCATCCATGCGCTGTCCGCCAGGGCCTGCATGGTGCTTGCCTGCGTGGCGTGCTGTCAGCTCATCAAACGCTTTTTGCTGGCTGGGGTTAAGGCTGCTGTAAAAACTGCGCGTGGCTTGGTCGCGCTGTTCGGCTTTAGCGGTCCTTTCCTTGCGCAACTTTTGCGCCAGGTCCAAGCGCTCCGGTGTTGTCAGCTTGCGCAGATCGGATCGATCGCCCTGGGCCTTAGTGCGGGGCTCTGGAGTGATCGCCTTGGCATATTTGTCCCAGGCTGCCTGTTGGTTAGGCTGGATCTGCAAAAGTGTTTTCAGGCGCTCTGTGCGTTCTGCCTGAAACTTGGCAAAGTCTGGCGCAGCATGGCGTGGGCTGTGCTGGCCTGCCGCATGGGCGGGGGCCGATTCAGCAGGTTGTGCGGGCTGTGCGTTGGCGCTGAGGGCAAACGTGCCAGCCAAAGCAGCAGCGGCGACAGTGGCGGTCAAAGTACGTTGGAAGCGTTTCATCACAAGTTCCTTTCAAGCGGGGTTGCGGTGAGACAAGCGTTTGCTGTGTCCTTGAATGCAAGTTTGAGGGCACTATGTAAGGCGCAGGTGATGCTTTGCTGCTGCTGTGTAAAGTAATACAAAGCTGCGTGTGGCACTGTATGAAGGTTGAAGCGTGTTTTTGCTCTCTAATGCATATGGTGTCAACGCAAGCAGCTCATAAATTGATAAGACAGGCCCACCCGTGCTGGGCCTGTCTTGGTTTTGTTTGAATGAATCAGGAAGAGGTGGCTGCGTGTTCAAGAACATGATCGTGTACCGCATGGCGGCGCAATGGGAAGGCTCGCTGGAGCAGGTGGAAGAGGCTCTGCAAAAGACGCCTTTCATGGCTTGCGGCGCTACCCAGGAACAATCGGCAGGCTGGGTGCCGCCACGTGGTGATGAGCATGGCCTGCTGGCTGAAAGTGTTGGCGGCCAGTGGATCTTGCGCTTTATGAGCGAGTCCAAAATGCTGCCCGCCAGCGTGCTCAATCGCAAGGTGCAAGAGAAGGCTGACGCGATTGAAAAAGAGTTTGGCCGCAAACCGGGCAAGAAAGAAAAGCGCGACCTCAAAGACGAGGCCAAGCTGGACTTACTGCCCATGGCCTTCACCAAGCAAAGCAGCATTTGGGCGTGGATCGATCCGCAAGCCAAATTTTTGGTGCTGGATACCGGTGCCCAGGGCAAGGCTGACGAAGTAGTCACGCTGCTGGTAGAAGGCCTTAAAGGTTTTGGCGTGGCCCTGTTGGATACACAAACCAGTGCCCAGGCGGCCATGGCCCATTGGCTGTTGACGCAGGAAGCACCCGTGGGTTTCAGCATTGACCGCGAGTGCGAACTGAAGGCGGCCGATGAATCCAAGGCCGTGGTGCGCTATGCCCGCCATCCGCTGGATATTGATGAGGTCAAGCAGCATGTGGAGCACGGAAAACTGCCAACCAAGCTGGCCATGACGTGGGACGATCGCGTGAGCTTTTTGCTCTCTGACAGTCTGCAAATCAAGAAGATTGCATTCACTGACACGGTGTTGGATCAAGCCGGTGATGAAGGTGGCTTTGACACCGATGTGGCCATTGCCACGGGCGAGCTGTCCAAGCTGATTCCGGACTTGATTGAAGCCTTGGGTGGCGAAGGCCGCACCGAGATTGGCCAGCCCACACCAGGCGCCGAAACTCTGGCAGTACGGGTGGCAGGCAAAGGTGCCGTGACAGGCCCGGCCCGTGCCCCGGAAGACACAGACCCGCAAGACGCTCCCTTCTAAGGCTAAGGCATTGCGGCTGCTGTGTGCGACTGCATGGTGTGCACAGTGGCCGACATGGCTACGCGGTCGCGGCCATTGCGTTTGGCTACGTACATGGCTTCATCCGCCGCGCTGACCAGGCGCTCCCACGAGCTGCCATGCGTGGGCGTGCCTGCATACACCCCAACGCTGATGGTGGTGTGCAGCAGCTTGCCGTTGGGCAATGGCATGGGAAATTTGCGCACCGCCTGGCACAGGCGCTCAGCCAGATGAAATGCCTCACGGGCGTGCGTATTGGGTAAGACGACGACAAACTCTTCACCACCATAGCGGGCTGCAAAATCGCTGGTGCGCCGATGTTGTATGACGGTGCGCGCAATGCTTTGAATGACATAGTCACCCACCAGGTGCCCATAGCTGTCATTGACGCTTTTGAAGTGGTCGATATCCAGCACCATGATGGACAGTGGCTGCCCCTGCTGCGCAGCCGCTTCAATGGCGTGCTGCAAGATCTGCACCAAAGCTGCACGGTTGGGCAACTGGGTGAGCGGGTCAAGCTGGGCTTTGCCTTGCTCCATCACGGTCTCCCGATCCCGCAGCATGATCAAAAAACCAATGCTGCGAACACTCAACTGGAGCAATACCCCCAGGCACAGTGCCCATAGCAGCAGCGTGTTTGTCAGCGAGGTACTGGCGGCGTCGTCAAAGAGGGCGGTTGTTCTGAAAAGCTCCACGGGCAAGATCGCGAGCATGTGCACCAGCACTGCGCCTGTGACCAAAATCCAGCCCCTGCCGGGGGTACTTGTACGCATGCGCAGCAGTACCACCACGGCCAAACCCAGTTGCAGCCCAACCATCGCTGCATGCAGCAGGTGAAAACGCGCCAGGTCCTGAGGGAGCAGCCATGCCGCCAGCAGCATGGTTACCCCTGTGGGTAGCAGTACGGTGGTGGCATCGCGGCCCCTGTCGCTGCTTTGCCTGAAGCGCTGGATGGCCAGAGTGAACACGCCAATAGCCATGCTCAAGAGTGCTTGAGAGGCCGCGTGGAGTGCGACCAAGTCCCATTTGGTTTGCAGGGCAAGCAGGCCGTAGACCAGCGCACTGAGCACAGTGCTTGCAAGGGTCAAAGCCATGCCTTGTTGCCAGTATTGGCGGCCCAAGGCCCACATGACCCACACCACCACGAAAGCAGACAGGCAGGCCATGCCATAGGCCGTAAAAAAGTCTGGGAGCAGGGGAGTCATGGCGATGCCTTAGATAACAACAGACAAGAAATGTGTCTGTATGTATCTCAACGGCAAAACATGCCCTAGCTTGTAGGCTGTATCCGCTTTTTAGGCAGGGGGGCGATGCTCAGTGCTCGACGGCGCTCTTTGTCGGCATACATGGCCATATCGGCCCGATGAAAGGCCTCATCGACGCTGGTAAAGCCCGAAACATGGACCAGACCCACGCTGGCTCCTGGGTAGTGCAGGGGGTGACCATCATCAAGAGTGACCTCGCAGGCAGAGGCTTCTCTCAGGCGTGCTTCTACGGCTTTGAGTGCTGGCTCAAGACCTTCATCGGCAGGGGCAGGCCCTGGCGTGACCACCACAAACTCATCACCGCCCATGCGTGCCACCATGTCGCCGCCGCGCAGGCTGTGTTGCAGGCGCTGTGCCAGTTGGCACAACAGCCGGTCGCCTGCGGCGTGGCCATGCTCATCGTTGATTTGCTTGAAGCCGTCCAGATCCACGAAAGCGACCAAAACAGACTCTCCACTGCGCTGTGCGCGTGCCAGCAGACGCTGCAACTCATTGATCAAGGCCGTGCGGTTGGGCAACTGGGTGAGTGGGTCAGTCAATGCCAGGTGTGTCAGCAGTGAATTGCGCGCTTTCAGCAGCTCAAGCAGTTGCTCTCTTTCTACATGGTGGCCGATGAGCTGGGCAAACAGCTGCAGCACCACTTCTGTTTCAGAGGGGAGCGTGGCATCGCTGGCGCTGGCGGCACACAAGGTGCCATAAACGCTGCCATCAGACATGTGCACGGGTGCACTGACGTAGGTGCGAATACCCAGCGCCTGTGCGGCCTGCGAATCGCCCCAGTGCTCCTGCACATTGCTGGTACACATGCGCCCCTCTGCCAAAGCGCGCTGACACAGCGTGTCGTTCCAGGGAACGGTCAACCCTTCGGGAATCTGCATCTGCTGTGTATTGCGGGCATACAGCACATGCTGCAGCGCTTGCTCGAAGTCGATGGTGGTCAGGTAGGTGGACTCCAGTTGCGTGACCTGCCCGAGCATTTCAAGCAGTGGGCGAACCAAATCTTCTTGGCTTTTGGCGAGCTTCAAAGATTGAGAGAGGCTTGTCAGCAGGTTATCCATGGTCAAACAGTGAAGAAAGAAGAATGAAAAAGTACTGTGTCACAGGCGTTCTTGAGCGGTTTTCAGGTGCATGGCAACACTGAAAGCATAGGCCGCTTTGCGGGGTTATGAAGGCAGAGTTTGTCTACTTTGTGATGCCAGTGTTGCTGAATGTTTGGATGCTTTCCGCTGGGTCGGTTTCATTGTTTTTGTGTGAGCGCGTCAAGTGCTCGATAAAACACGAGGCCATGCTGTATTCCATAGAATGCCTTGAGTGTTTGCTATCGGTTTTGAGTTTTGACAGTAATTTCTTCACAAGCAATGGATCCCGTTGCTGCTCCTTCCCCTTGGGGAACCCCTGTTCAGCGCGTGGCCCAGCGTCGCAACAAGCGAGATGCGTTGCTTGTCACCGCAGCCCGGCTGTTTAAGCAGCAGGGGTTTGCATCGGCTTCGCTGGATCAGATGGCCGCACAGCTGGGCATTACCAAACCGACGCTGTACTACTACGTGCGCAGCAAATCGGAGCTGGTGCAAGCCTGTGCGCTGGCCGGTTTTCAGCAAGCGATTGAAGGAGTGCGTGAAGCCCTGCAATCGGCAGGAGAGGCCGGTCTTGAAGCTGCTCTGAAGGCTTATGCGCGCGTGCTTTCTACGGATTTTGGGTGGTGCATGGTGCGCATTGATGAGTGGGAGCTACCCGCTGCATCTGCCCAGCACATGCACCAGCAGCGCAGCATTCTGGAAAAAGGGCTGGCATCGGCGGCCACTTCAGTCACGCAAGTAGCGGTATGGCTGCGTGCGCTGGAAGGCGTGGTGCTGAGTTTGCCCAAGGCCCATGTCAACAGTTTGATTGCGCTGCTTTGTGCGCAGCACCGGCCTTTGCAATCTCGCAAGGCGGAGTCAGTGCCATCGACCGAGCGGCCGCGCAGTGATCGGCTGGCAGGGCGCAAGCGTCTGGGGGGGGCAGCGGACCAGTCTGCGCTGGCAGAACCTGCTGTGCAGCCTTCTTGTCTTGCTGTTACTGCTCAAATTTCAATGCTACCCAGCGAGGTGTTTACAGCCCCTTTAGCGGCCGATGTGCCGCTGACTGGCTCAGTGCAACTGATCACAGAGGCCCCCAATTCAGTCGCCGTCAAGGTGGTGCAGCCCACGCTGAAAAAGCGCACAAAATCCATTCAAGCAACGGCACAGATCAATCTTTTTTGATGCGACTTTTGGATGCAAAAAATGGACGTGACTTTGCACCAAAGGGGCGGTCTGGTAAAGACGCGTGGAGATACGCATTCAAGAAAAGAGGCGCGATCCACGCAGATGTAAAAAGGGCTAGCAGTCCAGAAGATTGCTAGCCCTGCGCTGGCCTTACACGCGTTCAAAAATGGCAGCAATTCCTTGGCCACCACCGATGCACATGGTCACCAGTGCGTAGCGGCCACCCGTACGGTGCAGCTCATAAATTGCCTTGGTGGTGATGATGGCGCCGGTGGCTCCCACGGGGTGGCCCAGCGAGATGCCGGAGCCATTGGGATTGACCTTGGCGGGGTCCAACCCTAGCTCCTGAATGACCGCGCAGGCTTGGGCCGCGAAGGCTTCGTTGGCCTCAATAACATCCATGTCCTGAATCTTCAGGCCAGTGCGCGCCAGCACTTTTTGTGTGGCGGGTACAGGGCCAATGCCCATGTAGGCTGGGTCAACCCCAGCGTGCGCGTAGCCCACCAGGCGGGCCAGAGGTTTCACTCCCAGGGCTTGCAGGCGGTCGCCGGCCACCAAGGTGACTGCGGCTGCGCCGTCGTTGATGCCAGAGGAGTTGCCTGCAGTGACGCTGCCGCCTTCTTTCTTGAAGGCAGGTTTCATGGCCGCCAGAGTATCCACTGTGGTGCTGCCGCGCACGTGCTCATCGGTGTCAAACACGATGGTGCCTTTGCGCGAGGCAATTTCCACGGGAACGATTTGTTCTTTGAAGTAGCCAGCGGCAATGGCGGCGGCGGCGCGTGTTTGGCTGAGCACGGCCAGCTCGTCTTGCATCTTGCGGCTGATTTTGTAGCGATCCGCCACGTTCTCAGCCGTAACGCCCATGTGCATTTTTTGCCAAGGGTCATGCAAGATGCCCAGCATGTAATCCACGCTCTTGGCATCGCCCATGCGTGCACCCCAGCGCGATGCGGTGTCAAAGTAAGGGCCACGGCTCATGGATTCAGAACCCCCGGCAATGGCCACGTCACAGTCCCCCAGTGCAATGGACTGGGCTGCAGACACAATGGCTTGCAGGGCAGAGCCACACAGGCGGTTCACGTTGAAGGCGGGAGTCTCGATGGGGCAGCCTGCATCAATGGCTGCCACGCGTGCCAGATAGGCATCTTTGGTGTCTGTGGGGATGACATTGCCCATGACCACGTGGCCCACCACATCGGGGGAAATGCCAGCGCGCTCCATGGCGGCCTTGACGGCTATGGTGGCCAGCTGGGTGTTGGGTACGTCTTTGAGGGCACCACCAAAAGTGCCAATGGCTGTACGCGCAGCGCTGACGACAAAAATTTCACGGGTGCTCATGCGTTGTCTCCAATCGTTGTTTAGGCAAAGCTGACAACCATTGTGCGTTTGCAGCAACCAATTGCCAATCGTGCGTGCGACAGAGACAACGCGCAGCCGACGTCACCTGCACAGGCGGCGGTCATGGCTGCCGGGTTCAGGCGACGGTGTAGCCTTCTTCGCGGATTGCACTGGCCAACACTTCACGCTGGCTATCGCTGTGCACCACCACCTGGCCCGTGGCGCGGTCAATGGTCGTCTGGGCTTGAGCATCTACCTGGCTGATGGCTTGCTGGACAGCGCGTTCGCAGTGGCCGCAAGTCATTCCTTGCACTTGAAATACATGTTCCATGGTCGGCTTTCAATGGTTCGAGATGCGGGTAAATGTACCGCGCAACGTGCATGTGTTTCACGTGGAACGCCGGGTGAGTGGCGGACCTGCTTAGCCATAGCAGCTTCGAGTCCCGAGAAGTAGCCCCAAGAAGGGGTTTTCTTTAGGCTTGTTTGTCAGACTTGTCTGGCAAACTTGACGGACTGTTCCTATTGCCTGTGTGTCCAGCTCTGCACCTGGGAAAGATGGTGAACAAGATGCCTTGGTAGCGATACCAAGGCTTTCCGTCTTTGTAAGTGTGAGCGATAGAGAGGAATTCAGATCATGGATCTGTTTGCGCTGATGCGGATGTTCACGATCAAGGTGCGCATGTTGGGTGCCATTGCCGTGGTGCTGGTGTTGCTGGGTCTTTTGGGTGGGGCAGGCATGTTTGGCATGTTTCGCCTGCATGACTTGAACCAGAGTTTTCTGAACGGACCTTTTCAGCAGATGGGCCTGATGACCAAGGTGCAAACCAGCTTGGCATTGGTGCGTTCTCTGGAAAAAGACATGGTGATTCAGTACGAGCAGCCCGAGCAGCTCCAAAAGACCCATACAGACTGGCAGTCCAGCTTGCAGGCGGTACGTGCCGCAGGCGAGGAATTTGCCAAAGCTGCGCCGCAGCAAGATGTGCAGGTAATTCAAACCTTGATCAAGCACCTGGACCAATACCAGGAGCTGTTTGTGCCTGTGGCGCGCCAGCTGCTCGCAGGTGGTTACGACAGTGCCACGGTGGCACAGCGCGTAGGGCGCCGTGCCAGTGCAGAGCTTGTAGAGGCTGAAAAGCAGCTGCAAGCGCTGGAGCAGCTTTTGCAAACGCAGGCGCAGGAGGCACAGGCGCGTGGTGTTCAGGTGGCGTCACAAACACAGTGGCTGTTTATTTTGGCGCTGATCATTACCACGGCAGTGGTCGCTCCGCTGACCCTGTTGAACATGGTGTCCATTTGCCGCCCGCTGCAAGACGCGAAAAGGCTGGCAGATGCCATTGCCCAAGGCGATTTGACCGAGAAGCTGGATGTGGTGGGTAAAGACGAGGTCTCTGATCTACAAAATGCACTCAAGACCATGCAGACCAACCTCAACAGCATGGTGGGGCGTGTGCGCGATGCCAGCGGCAACATCGCCACTGCAAGCCAGGAAATTGCCACGGGCAACGGCGACTTGTCGGCGCGCACGGAACAAACGGCCAGCAACCTGCAGCAGACCGTGGCGTCGCTGCTGCAGCTGACATCCACCGTGCAGCAGACGGCATCGTCGGCGCAGACGGCCAATCAACTGTCTGCATCGGCCTCGCATACAGCGACGCAAGGCGGAACGGTTGTTGCGCAGGCGGTCGAGAGCATGCATGAGATTGCAGCATCGAGCCGCAAGATTGGCGACATCATTGGCTTGATTGACTCCATTGCTTTCCAGACCAACATCCTGGCGCTGAATGCCGCGGTGGAAGCGGCGCGTGCCGGTGAACAAGGCCGTGGCTTTGCCGTGGTGGCTGGTGAAGTGCGCTTGCTGGCACGGCGCAGTGCCGAAGCGGCCAGCGATATCAAGCGGTTGATTCAAAGCAGCGTGAACGCGGTGGATGGTGGTGTGAAACACGTGGAATCTGCTGGCAAAACCATGCAGGAAGTTGTGGGCAGCATTCAGCGTGTAGGCGACATCATTGGCGAGATCACCGCAGCAGCCAACGAACAGTCGGGTGGCATTTCGCAGGTGAACCAGGCCGTGGGAGATATTGACCGCATGACGCAACAAAACGCCGCCTTGGTGGAAGAGTCTGCAGCAGCGGCCGAATCGCTCAAGGAGCAAGCAGCGCGTCTGGCGGGCGTGGTGCAGCAGTTCAAGCTCGACCACCAGGCCAGCGCAGGCTATGCACAGCCCCACGCAGGTTTTTCTGGCGTGGCGCAGCCACAGGCACTGCGCAAACCTGCACAAGCATTGTTGAGTTAAATAAAAGATAGCTTCCTGCGCTTATACAGCTTTGTTTTCAGATACTTTATGTATTGAAAAGAAAACCAGTAAAGCGCTGGTAGCTATGATTAAAGTGTTACGCTGCCAAAAAAGGGCTTCCATACGGAAGCCCTTTTTGCATGCAGCGCAGCAGCGGGGTTTGCTTAAGGCTTGAGTAGACCTTCGGCGCGCAGTGCGGCTTGAACCGCAGGGCGGGCGGCTACACGTTGCTGGTAAGCCTGCAGGTTGGGCAGGTCAGACAGATCCAGGCCCACCACTTTTCCCCAGTTAGTGATCGTGAACAGGTAGGCATCGGCCACCGTGAAGTGGCTGCCCATCAGGTAATCCTTGCCTGCCAATTGTTGCTCTACCCATTCAAAGCGGCCACGCAGCGCTTGGCGCACCGTGGGCTTGTATGCCTCGGGGGTACTGGGTTTAAACAGCGGGCCAAAGCTCTTGTGCAGCTCGGTGCCAATAAAGTTGAGCCATTCCAGCACGCGGTAACGCTCCATCGTGCCCACGGCAGGCAAGAGCTTTTTCTCGGGTGCCCGGTCAGCCAGGTATTGCACGATCACCGGGCCTTCTCGCAGGCTCTGACCATCATCGAGCACCAGAAAAGGTACATAGCCCAGCGGATTGATGGTGTAGAAATCGGTGCCATCTGGCAGTTGGTGGGTTTTGGTGCTGGTCAGAATGTATTCGCAGGCAATGCCGGCCTCTTCGGCAACGATGTGGGGTGACAAAGAGCAGGCACCTGGGCTGAAATAAAGCTTCATGTTTCTCGAACCTTTCTTGCAATGCTGGACGATAAGGGCAGAGCCATGCTACGCCTTGTGGTGCGCGGGCGTGGCGACGAGAAGCCGTACCTCAGACGCGGTGGCATGCCACGCCAAGACAAGATAAGCAAAGGATGGGAAAATTGGGGGTTTGCCTGCGCCTGAAAGTTTTTGGTGGCGCGCGGGCTGCATCAAGCGCACGCCTGCAACGGTTGCGAAGGGCGGGTGAACCACCACACCGCCTGCGACGGAGAGAACCATGCTGTACCCCCAAGAATTTGATGTGATCGTCGTCGGCGGCGGTCACGCTGGCACCGAAGCGGCGCTGGCCGCAGCCCGGATGGGCTGCAAAACTTTGCTGTTGACGCACAACATTGAGACCTTGGGTCAGATGTCGTGCAACCCTTCCATTGGCGGTATTGGCAAAGGCCACCTGGTCAAGGAAGTCGACGCCATGGGCGGTGCCATGGCGCTGGCCACCGATATCGGCGGTATCCAGTTCCGTATTCTGAATAGCTCCAAAGGCCCGGCTGTGCGCGCTACCCGTGCACAGGCAGACCGTATTCTGTACAAGGCGGCCATCCGCGAAATGCTGGAAAACCAGCCCAATCTGTGGCTGTTTCAGCAGGCCGTAGATGACCTGATGGTGGAGGGCGACCGCGTGGTCGGCGCCGTGACGCAGGTGGGCATTCAGTTCAGATCCAAGACCGTGGTGTTGACGGCAGGCACCTTCCTGGACGGAAAAATCCACGTGGGCCTGGACAACTACGCTGCAGGCCGCGCGGGCGATCCGCCAGCCGTTTCACTGTCTGCGCGCCTCAAAGAGCTCAAGCTGCCCCAGGGCCGCCTCAAAACCGGAACCCCTCCGCGTATTGATGGCCGCTCGATTGACTTCAGCCAGTGCACCGAGCAGCCCGGCGATGGCATGCCCGGTGGCATGAATGAAGGCCATGTGCCTGTGTTCAGCTACCGCGGCCACGCAGACATGCACCCACGACAAATGCCGTGCTGGGTCACGCATACCAACGAGCGCACGCACGAGATCATTCGCAGCGGGTTTGACCGCAGCCCCATGTTCACCGGCAAGATTGAAGGCGTGGGCCCGCGCTACTGCCCCAGCGTGGAAGACAAGATCAACCGCTTTGCCGACAAAGACAGCCACCAGATCTTTCTGGAGCCAGAAGGGCTGACCACGCACGAGTTCTACCCCAACGGTATCTCTACATCGCTGCCTTTTGATATTCAGTATGCGTTGGTGCGTTCCATGAAAGGGCTGGAGAACGCCCACATCTTGCGCCCCGGCTACGCCATTGAATACGACTACTTTGACCCACGTGGTCTGAAGTCCAGCTTTGAAACCCGCCAGATCAACGGCTTGTTCTTTGCCGGCCAAATCAACGGCACAACAGGGTACGAAGAGGCTGCGGCCCAAGGTATGTTCGCCGGTATCAACGCTGGCTTGCAAGCGCGCGAGATGGACGCCTGGTCGCCCCGCCGCGATGAGGCGTACCTGGGCGTGCTGGTTGATGACCTGACCACGCAAGGCGTGACGGAGCCTTACCGCATGTTCACCAGCCGTGCAGAGTTCCGTCTGCAACTGCGTGAAGACAACGCCGACATGCGCTTGACGGAAATTGGTCGCAAGCTGGGTGTAGTGGGTGATGAACAGTGGGAGATGTTCAACCGCAAGCGTGACGCTGTTTCACGTGAAACAGAGCGCCTGAAAGCCACGTGGGTGAATCCCCGCAGCCTCCCCGCCGCAGAAGCGGAGCGTGTGCTGGGTAAGAGCATTGAGCATGAGTACAGCCTGTTTGACTTGCTCCGTCGTCCCGGTGTGTCTTACCCCGCCTTGGCTCAGATGAGTGAAGGCAAGTATCAATCCGCCGAAGTTTCACGTGAAACACTGGGCGACCTGCACGCCGCAGTGATCGAGCAGATTGAGATTGCAGCCAAGTACTCGGGCTACATTGATCGTCAAAAAGACGAGGTCGAACGTGCCGCTCACTATGAAACACTGAAGCTGCCTGCCGAACTGGATTACACGCAGGTGGCGGCCTTGTCGATCGAGGTGCGCCAAAAGCTGCAAAAGCACCGCCCCGAAACATTGGGACAAGCCTCGCGCATTTCAGGGGTGACCCCGGCAGCGGTTTCTCTGCTGCTGATTCACCTGAAAAAAGGTGGCTTCAAAGACTTTGCTCCTTTGAAGGAATCGGCATGAGCATGGAATTGCGCAAGCAGCTAGAGCAGGGCGCCACAAAGCTGGCGCTGAACTTGTCGACAGAGCAGCTTGATAAGCTCATGGGCTTTCTTGATCTGCTGCAAAAGTGGAACAAGGTCTACAACCTGACCTCAGTGCGTGACCCGCAAGAGATGATGTCGTTGCACATGCTGGACAGCCTGGCGGCAGTGCCAGCGCTGCGCCGCCATCTGACTGCGTTGGGCAAGCCTGCGGGTGAGCGGGTGATGCAGCTGGATGTTGGCTCTGGCGGTGGTCTGCCTGGCGTGGTGTTTGCAGTGTGTTGCCCCGAGGTGGACATCCACTGTGTAGACACCGTGGGCAAGAAGGCCGCCTTCTTGCAGCAAGCGGCTGTGGCGTTGAAGTTGCCCAACCTCAAAGGCATTCACGCACGCGTAGAAACACTTCATGGCCCGTATGACATTGTCAGTTGCCGCGCCTTTGCATCATTGGTGGATTTCACCACCTGGTCGCGTGCTGCGATTGCGGCAGATGGTGTCTGGTTTGCCATGAAGGGCAAGCACCCACAAGATGAAATTGATGCGCTGGGCAGCAACGTGCATGTGTTTCACGTGGAACCTTTGTCCGTTCCTGGCCTGGATGCTGAACGGTGCATCGTGTGGGCGAAACCCGTCGCAGACACACTTTGAACCGGCACTGACAGCGCTCCTCGCATAAACTCGGGTTTTCGCGAAATCTTATTTTTGCGAAATTGAGTTTTCAATGCGGGGTGGCGTTGGCAAGTTACACGGCATGCCCTGTGTGCCGCATTGAAAGGCCAAAGCTTAAACGCTTGGCCTTTTTCCTTTGTGAAGCAACGCTTTGCAGCACAAAGGGTGTTTCATAAAGAGCGCATGGCGCCCTTCACCAGCTTTTTCTCATGGCCCAAATTTTCTGTATAGCCAACCAAAAGGGTGGCGTCGGCAAAACAACAACAGCAGTGAATCTGGCCGCAGGCTTGGCCAAAGTCGGCCAGCGGGTATTGCTGGTGGACCTGGACCCACAGGGCAATGCCACCATGGGTTCGGGCGTTGACAAGCGTGCTTTAGAGCTGAGTGTGTACGACGTACTGCTGGAGTCTGCCTCTATTCAGGAGGCCGCCGTTTTGTCTGAAAAATGCGGTTACCACGTGCTGGGTGCCAACCGTGAATTGAGTGGTGCCGAGATTGAACTGGTGGCGCTGGAGCGGCGCAATGAGCGCCTCAAAACTGCGCTGGATGCGGTCAAAAACGACTTTGATTTTGTGCTCATTGATTGCCCACCGAGCCTGTCCATGCTCACGCTCAATGGCTTGTGTTCGGCCCATGGCGTGATCGTGCCCATGCAGTGCGAGTACTTTGCGCTGGAAGGCCTGACCGATCTGGTCAACACCATCAAGCAGGTGCACGCCAACATGAACAAAGAGCTGAAGATCATTGGCTTGCTGCGTGTGATGTTTGACCCGCGCACCACCTTGCAGCAGCAGGTGAGTGACCAGCTCAAAGCCCACTTTGGAGACAAAGTGTTTGACACCGTGATTCCTCGCAATGTGCGTCTGGCAGAAGCCCCCAGCTACGGCGTGCCCGGCGTGGTGTTTGACCCCTCCGCCAAGGGCAGCAAAGCGTTTATCGACTTTGCCAAAGAGATGGTCAAACGCATTGATAAGAAGTAATTCTTCAAGGAAAACCGCCTCTGAGGCAGCTACAAAAAGCGCTAATAGCTACGAAAAAGCAAGTGACTGATTCTGTGACCTCCCCCCGTGTATTGCTGTTGCCTGGTTGGCAAAACTCTGATGCCGGCCACTGGCAAAGCCGCTGGGAAGCGCTGTATGGCTACGAGCGTGTACAGCAGCATGACTGGCAGCGCCCGCTGCGCGGAGACTGGTCTGCACGCTTGCAAGACACCGTGGTCGACAGCGCCCAGCCCGTGGTGCTGGTGGCGCACAGTCTGGGCTGCATATTGACCGCATGGTGGGCAGCGCATTCCCCTTTGGCCAAAACCCGCGTGCAGGCTGCTTTGCTGGTTGCCCCGGCGGATGTGGAGCAAGAGCAGATCCGCAATGTGTTGCCCGGCTGGTCACCGCTGATGATGCAGCGCCTGCCATTTCCCAGTGTGCTGGTGGGCAGCCAGGATGACCCGTATTGCGCGCTGGCGCGCACGCAGCAGATGGCACAGGGGTGGGGATCGAAATTTGTGGACCTCGGTTGTGCGGGCCATATCAATACCGACAGCGGGCTGGGCGATTGGAACGATGGCCATGCTTTGCTGCTATCACTGATGAAAGATTAAAACCATGGTGACCAAGAAACCCAAAGGACTCGGACGTGGTTTGGAAGCCTTGCTGGGGCCCAAAGTAGACGAGGCAACTGTTGCCGCATCCTCGGATGTGCCCAGTAGTTTGCCGGTCACCGAGATGGTGGCTGGGCAGTACCAGCCACGCACGCGCATGGATGAAGGCGCGCTGTATGAGCTGGCTGAGAGCATCAAGGTGCAGGGCATCATGCAGCCCATTTTGGTGCGCAGACTACTCAAGGGTGAGCACGCGGGCAAGTATGAAATCATTGCCGGAGAGCGCCGGTTTCGGGCCTCCAAAATTGCGGGTTTAGACAGCGTGCCCGTGCTGGTGCGCGATGTGCCGGACGAAGCTGCTGCCGCCATGGCGCTGATTGAAAATATTCAGCGCGAAGACCTCAATCCGCTGGAAGAAGCACAGGGCCTGGCGCGCTTGGTCAAAGAGTTCAATTACACGCACGAGCAAGCGGCCCAGTCCGTGGGGCGCTCGCGTTCTGCGGCATCCAACCTGCTGCGCTTGCTGAACCTGGCAGAGCCTGTGCAGACCATGCTGATGGCCGGTGACATCGACATGGGCCACGCACGCGCGCTGCTGGCTTTGGATAAGGCCGAGCAGATCAGCGCAGGCAACCAGATTGCAGGCAAGAAGTTGTCAGTGCGAGAGACTGAAAGTCTGGTCAAAAAAATTGCTGAAAGCAATGACGGTACGGCAGCAGCCAAGGGCAAAAAAGTAGCCAAATCGCGCGATGTGCAGCGTGTGGAAGAAGAGCTTTCTGACCTGTTGATGGCCCAGGTGGAGGTGCGTGTGAAAAAGCGCGTGAAACGCCACGGCAAGCTGCAGGACATGGGGGAGCTGGCCATTCAGTTTGGCTCACTGGAAGAGCTCAATGGCTTGATCGAAAAACTGCGCGGCTAACGCCTGCACTGCATGTAAAAAGGGCTTCCTCGGAAGCCCTTTTTTGTAGTCAGTCAGCGCTGCTTACTTGCCAACTTTCAGCTGGCCGCCACGGCCCAAGCCGCCCTTGACTTCCTGAGCCTTGTAGTTGCGCAGAGACACCACCATGTTGTTGTAGGCATCCATAAAGGCGGCGACCGTTGCCTTGCCTTCTGGGGTGCGCGAGAACCCACCCAGACCTGCTGCAGCGCCACCACCAAACGCACCCAGCGCCGCGCCATAGTTGGTGGCAGTGGCATTGCCTTCGGAGATGGACAGCTGCACACCGGAGCGGATGTCAAACATGGTCATGGTGACCACCGACTGCTTGCTTTGCAGGTTGCCTGCCAGTGCGCCCGCTACGCCACCGAACAAACCACCCAGACCTGCTGCCAGACCACCTACCGATTCGTTGTTGATGATGATGGCGGGTTCCAGGTAGTAATCGGCGGCAACGCGCTGGCCCTTTTGCTGGCGCGAGCCGGCACGGAATTCGCCGGAATTGCGTTGCTTGTCTGTGATGGCCGAGAGCTTGCCTTCCGTGCGGCTATTGCCAATGGAGGTGATCACAAAGCAGTTGGACTGCTGGACCGCCAGACGGATCAGGGGCTCGATATTGGTCACTTGTGTGGCCTGGCCAAAGCTGGCAAACCATTCCTTGCCGCGGCCGTCGTCAACAGCCAGCGTGCCCAAGGGGGCATCGCAGCGTTCCAGAGATGAATTGGCGTTGACGCTTGCGGCACCGCCTGCAGCACCTGTGGCGGCTGTGGCTGCATTACCTGTGGTGATCTGGCCACCACCGGGGGTCACGCAGGCAGTCAGAACCAGGGTGCTGGCGGCTGCCAGCAAAGTCAAAGTCTTCTTGGACATGGATGAGGTCTCTTTCAGTCAATAAAAACAGATAACAAAACGGGTGCGGTGCAGCTCAATGCAAGTACCAGCTGGAGCCTCTCCAGTGCCAGTAATACGGTGCTGTGGTGTACCAGGCTCCCCATGATTTGCGATCCGCCTCGCGGACCTGGTACTGCGCGTGTTCATTTTTCTTGGCGGCCTGGGCTTGGGGCAACAGGCGCAGGGCCTCTTTATGGCCTTTGGCCGCTGCGCGCGAGAGCCAGGCTTCCGCCTCAGCGGGGTCTGAGCCCATCTCCTCAAAGCCGAGCAGATACAGACGGCCCAGCGCAAATTGCGCTTCGACCAGGCCCTGATCGCCAGCGTTGCGCAGCCACTCTATGGCTTGGAAGCTGTTGCGCTCTACGCCGTCGCCGCGCAGAAAGCGCAGTGCCAGGTCATAGGCTGCTTTGGGGTTTTTCTCTGCCAGCTGGCTCAAGGCAGCGAGCCTGCGTTCCGCCTCTGGATCGGAGGGCGGGCTGACGGCAGTCACGGTGTTGCGGTGCTGGTCAACACACTGGCTGCCTGTGCAGACGCGAACGGTTTCTGGACGAGACAATTGCTCTGCCGGTGGCTGTGCTGCGCAGCCTGCCAAGATGAACGCAGGCAGTACATACCATCCAAAAGATTTGGACATAGCTCTCCCCCCTCTTTCTCTCATTTATGTAAATAGCGTAATTTTGTGGTTTTTCTTGTGAAAAGGATACTTTGTTTCTTTTAGAAGCTTGTTGAAAGATTCTTACTATTCTTTGTGGAAAGTCATAGGGTAATTAATGTGCGTTGTGCATGGTCACGGTTGCTGCCTGCAGGTGCTGTGGCATTGATCTTTCGGGCAATATCGCGGCATGCATTTTCTGAACAAGCTGATATGGCCAATCCCCGCATTACTGGCCTGGGGCCTTGCTTGGGCCAGCTTTGCCGTGGGCCAGATTTGGTTGCCATGGTGGGGGGCGCTGTGTGTTGCCTGTACCTGCGCTCTGGCAACCAGCCTGTGGGGGCGCACATGGTGGCGCCGCGTGATGATCGCTTTGGGCTTTCCGCTGTCATGGATGGTGCTGGCAGCAGGCAGCTTTCCCGCGTGGTTGTGGCTGCTGCCGCTGGCGCTGCTGTTGCTGGTGTACCCCATCAATGCCTGGCGCGATGCGCCGGTGTTCCCGACACCCAAAGGCGCTCTGGACGGGTTGGCTGCGCACATTGCACTGGCCGAGGGCGCGCACGTGCTGGATGCTGGTTGCGGGGCGGGCGATGGCTTGAAAGCCTTGCGCAGCGCCTGGCCGCAGGCGCGTATTTATGGTGTGGAGTGGAGCTGGCCGCTGCGCTGGCTGAGTGCGCTGCGCTGTCCCTGGGCGGTGGTGCGCAGGGGTGATTTATGGCAAAGCAGCTGGGGTGATTTTGAGCTGGTCTATCTGTTTCAGCGCCCGGAGAGCATGAGCCGGGCTGCCGTTAAATCATTGGGTGAAATGCGTCCTGGTTCGTGGCTGGTGAGCTTGAACTTTCCCATCCCGGATGTGGCACCAGCCTACGTTGCTGAGCTGGAAGATGGCCGCGAGGTCTATGCCTATCAGGCCCCTTTGGCTGAGGTGGACTACGACAGTGTGCTGAGCGACGAAATCGCGGGCATGTTGCCTCTGCGCCCGCAGGGCATTGTGGTGCAAGGCCAGAGCCTGTACCCGCGCAAAGGCCGCCCTGGAGGCAATCTGCACAGGCACTAGGGGGCGGGGGGCGCAGGTTGCTGTTGCCCTAAAAAGGTGGCTGCCGTCATGCCCACGGTGCGGCGGACCAAGGCACTGAACGCGCTGGGTGTGTAGCCCAGCTCTGCAGCGATGTGTGCAATCGGCAGTTGCTGTGCAGCCAGTGCTACCGCGTGCGCCAGCACGACTTGCTGGCGCCATTGGGTGAAAGTGCAGCCCAGTTCACTGCGAAACAGGCGGGCCACGGTGCGCAGGCTGGCCCCGGTATCCAGGATCCATTGCTCCAGCGTTTCGTGGCGTGTGGGATCTTCCAGCACGGCCTCGCAGAGGTTTTTCAGGCGCTTGTCTTTGGGCAGCCGGATGCCCAGATGAATCACGGGCGCGCGGCAAAGCTCGTCGCAGACCAGGGCGCTCAAGTGCAGCTCGCGCTCTTGCTGGGCAGGCGTTAGAGGGAGCGACTTGTCGCTGCCAATGTCCATCTCCACCACCAAAGCGCGCAGCAGCGCAGAAGCTTCCATGACGCGGCATTCCTGCCAGATGGGGTCATTCATCCAGCGTGCCTGGACGCCGCCCCCATGCGTGTCGGGCAAAAAGTACAAGGTGTACAGGCGTGCCGTCTCCACCATGGTCACGGCGTGCTGCACGCCAGGCGGCACCCACACGGCGCGGTGCGGCGGCACGATGTAGGTGGCGTTGGCCAATGACAGCCGTATCACCCCGCCCGTGGACAGGGCCAACTGCGCCCACGGATGGGTGTGGGGCATGATCAGTGTGTCTTTGTCCAGCTCCCGCATTTTGGAGCGCACAGGGCGCTGCGCGTGCGGCTGGTAGAGCAGTGGATCCAGGATGGGGATTTGCGCCAGCGTGCGTGCGTTGCGGTGTGGATTTACGCCTGCTGCAACGGCAGGCAAAGCGATGGGTTTGGGCATGGCATGCGAATTGGCAGTTTTGCGATAGCTTTTGGCCGACTATCGCATACCTGCCGCCGCGCTGCTGCCTAAGATGCGCAGCATGACTGCTTCTGTGATTGCTTCTGCTGCCCCTCAGCGCCGTGATGCGCGCACCATTGGCCTGGTGGGCCTGGCCCACGGTTCTTCCCACTTTTTCCACCTGCTGCTGCCGCCGCTGTTTCCGTGGCTGATTGCGGAATTTGACACCAGCTACTCGCAGCTGGGCGTGATGGTGTCGCTGTTCTTCATTGTCTCGGGCACCGGGCAGATGCTGGCAGGCTTTCTGGTGGACAAAGTGGGCGCACAGCGCGTGCTGTTTGCGGCATTAAGCAGCTTTGTTGTCGCCGGGTTGCTGGCGGCGGTGGCGCAGAACTACGCCATGCTGCTGGCCGCGTCGTTCTTTGCGGGGCTGGGCAATGCACCGTTTCACCCGGTCGATTTCACCATCTTGAACAAACGTGTGACGCCCAAGAACATTGGCCATGCGTTTTCGGTGCACGGCATCTCCGGCAACCTGGGCTGGGCCATGGCGCCGGTGTTCATGCTGGGCATCACCACGTGGACGGGTTCCTGGCGCATTGCCTGTGTGTGCGGTGCGCTATTTGCCGCCACGGTCTTGCTCACCATGTGGATCAATCGACGCTGGCTGGATGACAAAGCGTTTGACGAGGTTGGCGCCACTGCCAAGGCACACGCTGCGGTAGCCACCTCTGCAGAAAGCCCGTTTGCGTATTTGAAGCTGCCTGCGGTGTGGATGTGTTTTGCTTTCTTTTTCTTTAGCACCGTGGCGCTGAGTGCCATTCAGAACTACACCAGCACCGCTTTGCACTTGATGTATGGCCTGCCGCTGACGCAGACGGCACTGGTGGTCACTGGCTTCATGCTGTGCGGTGCCATGGGTATGGTGGGTGGTGGCTTTTTGGCGCAGCGCGTGCAGCGGCTGGAAAAAATCATTGCCACCTTCTTGCTGATTGCCGCAGCCTGTCTGGCCATCGTGGCCACGGGCTGGCTGCCCGGTACAGCGGCTTTGATTTTGGCCTCTGCCGCAGGTTTTGGCCACGGCTTGGCGGGCCCCTCGCGTGACATGCTGATCAAGCGGGCCACCCCTTCAGGTGCCACCGGGCGTGTGTATGGCACCGTGTATTCGGGCCTGGATACGGGGTTTGCCGTGGCGGCCCCCATCTTTGGCTGGATGATGGACCAACAGATGCACAGCCAGGTGTTTTTTGGCGCAGCGCTGGCCCTGGCGGTGAGTGTGCTGGCAGCCAGCGCGGTGGGCGTGCAATTGCACCAAAAGCGCGTGGCGGTGGGCGCTGCGGCCTGAGTGCGGTAAGCGAGCGGGTGTGCAATCCATCCACTGAAAAAAAGGCCGCAGATACGGCCTTTTTTGTTTTAGGAGCTGCTAGCGCTTATCTATGCTTGTTCTTAGGTATAAAACACTTTGAAACCAAGCATGTGCAAGCGCTGACAGCTTTGTTTTTTATAGTGCAAAGACTTTGCCCGGGTTCAGGATGTTCTGCGGATCCAGCGCCTGCTTGATGGCACGCATCATGGCAATCGCGCCTTCGCCGCACTCTTCGATCAAGAAATCTTGCTTGTGAATGCCAATGCCATGCTCACCCGTGCAAGTGCCTTCCATGGCGATGGCGCGGTGCACCAGTCGGTGGTTGAGCGCTTCGGCACGGGCGCGTTCCTCGGCGTCATCGGGATCGATCAGGTAGCCAAAGTGGAAGTTGCCGTCGCCCACGTGGCCGACTAAAAAGTACGGAATGCCGCTGGCGTTTACTTCATCGATTGACTCGAGCAAGCAGTCCGCCAGACGGCTGATGGGCACGCAGGTGTCTGTGGTGATGGCGCGGCAACCCGGGCGGCTTTGAATGCCGGCAAAGTAGGCGTTGTGGCGGGCGGTGAAAAGGCGTGTGCGCTCTTCGGGGGTGTCGGCCCATTCAAAGCCCTGGGCGTTGAATTCGCCCGCAATGTCCTGCACCAGTTCGGTCTGCTCTTTCACGCCGTTGGGGCTGCCGTGGAACTCCATTAGCAGCATGGGTTCTTCGCGCAGCGTGAGGTTGCTGTGCTTGTTGACCATGGCCACGGTGGCGGCGTCCACCAGCTCCACGCGGGCAATCGGCACGCCCATCTGGATGGTCTGGATCACGGTATGCACGGCGTCGGCAATCGTGGGGAAGGAACACACGGCGGCGCTCACCGCTTCCGGCAGCGGGAACAGGCGCAGCGTGATCTCGGTGAAGATGCCCAGCGTGCCTTCGCTGCCCACCATCAGACGCGTCAGGTCGTAGCCTGCTGCGCTCTTTTTGGCGCGGTTGCCGGTGCGGATGATGTCGCCGCTGGCAGTCACCACCTCTAGCGCCAGCACGGTCTCGCGCATGGTGCCGTAGCGCACGGCATTGGTGCCGCTGGCGCGTGTGGCGGCCATGCCGCCAATCGATGCGTCAGCGCCGGGATCGATGGGGAAAAACAAGCCCTGGTCTTTGATGGCGTCGTTCAACTGCTTGCGCAAAATGCCGGGCTGCACGGTCACCGTCATGTCTTCGGCGTTGATGCGCAGTACCTGGTTCATGCGGCTGACGTCCAGGCTGATACCGCCTTGTACGGCCAGCAAATGCCCTTCGAGCGACGAGCCTGCACCATACGCAATCACGGGTACGTTGTACTGCGCAGCCAGCTTGACGGTATCGGCCACATCCTGGGTGTTGTGCGCGTAAACGACGGCCGCAGGAGGGGGGGCCTGGATGGAGCCTTCGTCGCGGCCATGCTGCTCGCGCACGGCCTGCGCGGTGGAGCATTGCGTGCCAAAACGGGCTGTCAGTGCTTGCAGAAATTCAGGGGGAATGGCGCGGGGCAGCAGGTGCTGCGAGGTGGTGGGTGCATTCATCGTAGGGCTCCAAAGGCAGCCAAAAAGAATACCACCTCAGACCCCGTTGTGGCCCCCGTAAATAGGGGGCGCTGCATTCGCCGCGCAGCGGTGGAGCCGGGGTCTGGCATCGCCGCTGCGCCATGGTGGTTACTTGTGTTTTTGAACGCCCAGCAAGAACTCTTCCATCGACAGGCTGCCATTGCCATCGCGGTCCCATTGTTCAAACTGGGCCGCTACGCTGGGCAGGTGTTCTGCTTCCTGGCGCGACAGCTGACCGTCGCGGTTCTGGTCGGCGCGCATGAATGCTTCGGAGGGAGTGATGGGTTGTATAGCCGGAGCAACAGGCGCAGGTGCTGTATTGGTGGGGGCTTGCGAGGAGGGCGTATTCGGCGTCTGAGCCAAAACCGCAGAGGTACCACCCACCGTCAAGCTGGCAAACAGCAGCAGGCTGCGCATGTCAAAGGTGTGGGGTTTGCGTGCGGTAGTGTTCATGGCAAGAGTCCTTGTCGTATTCAACATGGCTCCATTGCAAAGCATGCGGTGAGTGATGTCCACGCTTTTTGCCGGCTGTTTCCCCCACCAACATCTGCCAGCACCATGTAACGCACAATGCCCGTTTGCACGTGTTGCTTGCGTGCGCCACCAGGAGTTTTTATGGGTAATCGCCTTTCACAAATCGCCACCCGCACCGGGGATGACGGCAGCACCGGGCTGGGCGATAACACCCGCGTTTCCAAGAGCAGCGCACGCCCTCACGCCATGGGCGATGTGGATGAGCTGAACTCGCACATCGGCTTGCTGCTGTGCGAGACGCTGCCCGACGGCGTGCGCGCTGTGCTGGTGGATGTGCAGCATGAGCTGTTCAATCTGGGAGGAGAAATATCCATCCCCGGCTATGAACTGCTCAAGGACGATGCACTGCTGCGCCTGGATGAAGCGCTGGCCCACTACAACGCGCAGTTGCCGCGCCTGCTGGAGTTCATCTTGCCCGCTGGCACGCGTGCGGCGTCGCAGGCGCACGTCTGCCGCACTGTGGCCCGCCGCGCAGAGCGCAGTGTGGTGGCGCTGCAAGAGGTGGAGACCATGCGTGCCGCGCCGCGCCAGTACCTCAATCGCCTGTCAGATCTGATGTTTGTGCTGGCCCGCGTGCTCAACCGCGTGGATGGTGGCGATGATGTGTACTGGAAAAGCGACCGCCTGGCCAAGCTGCAAGAGGGCGCATAAGCCGGTGAGCAAAGCATTGGTGGAAACGCTAAAAAAAGAGCGCATAGCGCGCATACACAATTGGTTTCACGGTGTTTAACATCTGAAATCATTGGCTGACAAGCGCTAGGCGCTCTTTTTTGTGATACGGGCATGCATGTTGCTCAAAGCCCTAGTAGAAAACACGGCCCTTGTAAGGAGTTGGACGGTTATGCGTTTACGGCACATTGAGGTGTTTCATGCGGTGATGCAGACCGGCAGCGTCAGTGCCGCTGCGCGCTTGACCAATGTGACGCAGCCGGCCGTCAGCCGCACGCTGCAGCATGCGGAGCTGCAACTGGGTTTCCCACTGTTTGAGCGTGTGCGTGGCCGCCTCACGCCCACCAATGAAGCCATGGCGCTCTTTCCGCTGGTGGAACGGCTGTACGAGCAGCTCGATGAGGTGCAGCGTCTGGCTGCCAATTTGCGCCACGGCCATGCCAGCGACAAACTGCAGGTGCTGAGCGTGTTTGCGCTCAGCCGCGAAGTGCTGCCGCATGCGGTGGCGCGTTTTCGGCAAAAGTACCCGCAGGTGCAAGTCAACGTGCAGGCACTGCATACGCCGCAGGTGGTCTCTGCCTTGCTGCTGCAAGAGGCCGATGTGGGCTTTGTCATCAGCTCTGTTGGCCAGCCCGCGCTGGAGCACGAAACGCTGGCCGAGGTCGATATGCACTGCGTGCTGCCCAAGGGACTGCTGCCGCCATCGCGCATCCACACCCAGGGCATGACGCTGGAGGATTTGATTGATGTGCCGCTGGTGGCGCTGGATGTGAAAGATCCGCTGGGCATGCGCATCAACCAGGCCTGCCGTGAGCATGGTGTGGGCTTGTCACCGGTGGTGACGGTGCAGACCTACCACGCGGCCTTGTCAATGGCGGAGTACGGCCTGGGGGCCGCCATTGTGGATGGCTGCACGGCCTCTGCCGCAGATCTGCGCAAGGTGCACGTGGTGCCGCTGCTGCCGCGCATCACGGTGAGTGTGAATGCGCTGCATCTGGCGCAGCGGCCCAGCTCTGTGCTGGCGCGCGCCATGACGCAGGAAATGCGCAAGGCGCTGAAAGAAATTCTGGGCAGTTAAAAGCTGGCGGGCAGCGGTTTACGCCGTCTGCATTTGTTGCAGCAAACGCTGGGCAGAGCCAAAGGCCAGCGTCAGTCCCAGCGCCCCGTGCCCGGTTTGCAGCCACAGATTACTGGGCCCGTCGCTGTGGCGGCCGGTGATGGGCAAACCCGTAGGGGTGGCGGGGCGCATACCCGTCCACGGCTGCACATCTGCCGCCTGGTTGAGCTGTGGAAACACTTCACGTGTCGATTGCTGCAGGCTGGCAATGCGGTCGGTGTGCAACGTGGTGTCGGCGCCCACAATTTCCACCATGCCCGCGACACGCAGGCGCTCTCCAATGCGCGCAAACACCACTTTGCGCGTGGTGTCCGTCACGCTGACCTGCGGCGCTGCGTGGGCTTGTTGCGCCGTATCCATCGTGATGCTGTACCCCTTGAGCGGGTAGACCGCAATGCGCAGGCCCAGCTGACGGGCGTGCTGCGCGCTGTCCCAGCCGCTGGCCAGCACAAAGTGATCGGCCTGCAAGACGCCGGTGGCGGTGCGTAGTGCATGAATGCTGCCCCCCTGCACGTCAAAACCGTTCACCGTGGTGTCAAAGCGCATGTCTGCGCCGCGCTGCTGCAAAAGGGTGGCCAATTGCTCGCACAGCACACGGCAGTCCACCACGCTTTCGCTGGGGGTGTAGACCGCACCGGCCATGCGCGGGGCATAGCTGCCAAGCGCGGGCTCAATGCGTGCCACTTGGGCGGCATTCATGATGTGCTGCGTGGCACCACCCATGCGGGCTTGCAGGGCCACTTGCTGGGCTGCGGTATCTAGCGCTTCCTGCGTGGGGTAGAGCACCAGTTTGCCGGGGGTTTTGTGGTCGCAATCCAGCGACTCTTGTTGCAGCATTTGCTCAAAAGCCATGCGGCTTTCTGCGGCCAGATTGAGCAAAGACTGCGTGCTGGCCTGCGAAGTGGCACTGTTGCATGCCTGTAAAAAACCGAGGCCCCAACGCCACTGCGCGGGATCGGCCTTCAGGCGAAAACGCAGGGGCGAATCTTTCTCTGTCAGCAGCTTGGGCAGCATCTTCCAGATGCCCGGGTCTGCCAGCGGTTGCACGTAGGCAAAGCTCAACTGCGCACCATTGCCGCCGCTGGCGCCTGCGGCAGGCACCGAGCCGCGATCGACCACGGTGACGCGGTAGCCCGCCTGCTGCAAAACATACGCTGTTGCCAAGCCGGTGATGCCGGCGCCCACGATACACACATGCATTTTTCGTTTCTCCCTTGCTGGCCAAACTGTAGGCCCACGCAGGCAGGGCAGGGCATGGCGTTTGCGATCTAGGGTATGCCCTGATGTTATGAGTTGGGTGGCAATCGCTTTATCAAAGATGCCCAGATTTGTGCGGTGGGCACTGTGATGATCCATAGCTGCACCTGCATGGTGAAAACCCTTCCATATCCATAATTTGTGGGCATGGGTTGGCGTGCAAATGGCATCACACACGCAGCGATGTCGTTCCTACACTGGCCTATCAATTCGTAGCCATCACAAGGGAAATTGCATGAAATTTCGTACCACTTTGCTTTGCGCCAGCATGGGTCTGGCTTGTCTCGCCACAGCGCATGCCGATACCCTGGCCAAAATCAGTGAGCGTGGTCAGATCACCGTGGCCTACCGTGAATCGTCCATTCCCTTTAGCTATCTGGATGGCGGCAAACCGGTGGGTATCACCGTCGATATCAGCAATGCCATTGTGGAAGCGGTCAAGCAAGCCACAGGCAAGAAGGATCTGAAAGTCAACTGGCAGGCTGTGACCTCGCAAAACCGCATTCCCTTGCTGGTCAACGGCACGATTGACATGGAGTGCGGCTCCACCACCAACAACACCACACGCGCCAAAGATGTGGACTTTGCCATCAACCATTTCTACACCGGCACCCGCTTGCTGGTGAAGAAAACCTCAGGCATCAAAAACTACAGCGACCTCAACGGCAAGACAGTGGCTGTGACTTCAGGCACCACCAACTTGCAGGTGCTGCGCAAGGCCAACGCTGAAAACAAATGGGGCATGGAAGTGGTCATGCCCAAAGACCATGCCGATGCCTTCTTGCTGGTGGAAAACGACCGCGCCGTGGCCTTTGGCATGGATGACATTTTGCTGTTCGGCCTGATTGCCAACGCCAAAAATCCAGCGGCTTACGAAGTGGTGGCCGATGCGCTGCAGGTGGAGCCCTATGCCTGCATGCTGCGCAAAGACGACCCCAAGTTCAAAACCCTGGTCGATGGCGTGATTGGCGACATGATGAAGTCGGGCAAGTTCACCGCCATGTATGACAAATGGTTCATGAAGCCGATTCCTCCCACCAACTCTGCACTGGGCCTGCCAATGAGCGATGCGCTCAAGAAGAACCTGGTGGAGCTGAGCGACAAGGCTGCGTTCTAAAAATGGCTTCTGGTAGCGGGTTCCCCGTTCGCAGTGTTGGTATTTTGGGGGGGATGGGGCCTGCTGCCGGAGCCGACTTTGTGCGCCTGTTTGTGCAGGCGTGCACGACGTATCTGCACACGCATGGGCATGCGGTGCGCGATCAGGCATTCCCTGAACACTGGTTGGTGCAAATGCCCATACCAGACCGCACGCAGGCCCTGCGTACAGACCCGCAAGGCCCAGCCGGGCCTGCCCTGCACATGCTGCAAGGCATGGGGCGTCTGGCTGCGCTGGGGGTTGGCAGTGTGGCGGTGGCCTGCAACACGGCCCATGTCTGGCATGGGCAACTGCAGGCCCAGTTTCCGCAGTTGCAGGTGCTGCACATTGCCCAGGAGACGGCGCGGCATCTGCAGGCACAAAGGGCGCAGCAAGCCATAGTGCTGGCTACGGCAGGCACTTACCAGACAGGCCTGTATGACCAGGCCTTGACCGCTTGCGGCATTGCCCCGCTGGTGCCTGACGCTGAGGGCATTGCGCGGCTGATGCAGGGCATTTATGACGGCGTGAAATGCGCAGACTTGGCACTGGCGAGGCAGTGTTTTGGTGATGTACTAGCCACCATGCACGCGCGCTACGGCGATGTGCCAGTGATCATGGGGTGCACCGAAATTCCACTGGCATTGCCACAGGCAACGCAAGCCCAGGGTGCGCAGCTGATTGACCCCGCCTGGATACTGGCCCAGGCCCTGGCCAAGCAGGCCTATGAGCGCTAGCAAAGGCTAGCCGTCATCCATCAAAAAAGTTTCGCATGCGAAACTTTTTTAGTGACGAAGCGCAGCTGCTGTGTCAGTCTTTGGGAGCAAGAATGGCCATGGTGATGCGTGACACGCAGGTGAGTTTTCCGCTGTCATCCACCATGTCGATTTGCCAGACATGAGTAGTTTTTCCGATGTGTACCGGGCGTGCGGTGCCAGTCACCCAGCCGCTGCGTGCCGCGCGCAGGTGGTTGGCGTTGATGTCCAGGCCGACGGCGGCATGCCCTTCGGGGCTGGCGTGGTAGGCCGCAATCGATCCTAGCGTTTCTGCCAGCACCACGCTGACACCACCGTGCAGCAAACCAAAAGGCTGTTTGGTGCGGTGGTCCACCGGGACGCGGCCGACCAGAAAGTCGTCTCCAACCTCGGTCACTTCAATGCCCAGATGCGCAACGGCCGTATTGGCGCTGCGGGCGTTGATTTCATCCAGTTGGGTGGGTTTGAGCCAGATCGACATACACATGTTCTCCAAAGCAACAACGCCGCATCATGCGGCGTTGTCGGTGGCGTTGTTGTTAACTGTGTGACAGTTTCTCAGAACGCCCGTGCGTAACGCAGCTGTAGAAAGTTAATGCCGGGGTTGGGTTTTTTGATTCCCGCATTCGATGCATGCTGAACGCGCAGCGACAGCTCATGCTGAGAAGCCGAGCCGAAGTTGCGCCCCAGACCCAGGTGCGATGCAAAGTTCCAGCGCGTTCCCATGCGTTCGTCGCCGTTGTAAAAATATTTGTTGGAAACCATCAGGCTGGTGCCCGCTTCAAAAAACCAGGGCGATGTCCCTTGCGCGCCCCGCCAGCGCAGGCTGGGTCCGATGCCGATCACTGCCGTGGTAAAGCGGTGATCCGACAGATCTTTGCCAGACCAGCCGCCCACATACGCATCCCAATGGCCTCTGACGGTGCCGCTGCCCAGGCTCCATGACCAGTTGCGCCAGGGCAAGGTGGCACCGACGGTGAGTGCTGCGCTGTTGTGGTCGCCAGCGCCGGCCTGCAGGTACATCGTCGGGGCCGGAGCGGTCTGTGCCAGTGCCGAGGCCGCCCACAGCAACCCCGCCGAAGCCATCATGAAAGACTTGTAGGCCATATCTATTTCTCCTTTGTGCGCTCAGCCGGCAAAGCGAAGCACTGTGTTTTATGGAAAGACAGTCAAATCTTGGCCATGCAAAACCCAATTTTCTGCAAGCCGAATTCGACAAAGCATGGCCGAAAAACCATAAATCTGTGTTTGCCTTCAGCAAAGTGCACCTCAGCGCACAATAAGCGCCTGGCGGGCTGACTGCCCTTGATGTTTGTTTTGTTGTTTGATTGGGTCGCTCTGTGTCCGCCGTTCACTCCGTTTTGAAAGATACCTTTGGCTATGACGCCTTTCGCGGGCCGCAGCAAGCCATCGTGGAGCATGTGACGGCGGGAGGCGATGCCCTGGTGCTGATGCCAACAGGCGGCGGCAAAAGCCTGTGTTACCAGATACCGGCCATCGTGCGCCAGCAGCAAGGCCATGGCGTGGCCATCGTGGTCTCACCCCTGATTGCACTCATGCACGATCAGGTGGGGGCCCTGCATGAGGCGGGCGTCAAAGCGGCGTTCCTCAACTCCTCGCTCGACTGGCAGCAGGCGCAGGATGTGGAATGGCAAATGCAAAGTGGCCAGTTGACGCTGCTGTATGTGGCCCCAGAGCGCCTGGTCACCCCTCGTTTTCTGGGCCTGCTGGATGACTTGTTCGCGCAGGGCCAGCTGGCCCTGTTTGCGATTGACGAAGCGCACTGCGTGAGCCAGTGGGGGCACGACTTCAGGCCCGAATACCGCGCCTTGAGCGTGCTGCACGAGCGCTATGCGGGCGTGCCACGCATAGCACTGACGGCGACGGCAGACGACCTGACACGCGCTGACATCGTGGAGCGTCTGCATCTGGAGCAGGCAGAGCAGTTTGTCAGCAGCTTTGACCGGCCCAACATCCGCTACACCATCGTCGAGAAAAAAGACGTGACCAACCAGCTGGTGCGCTTGATCAAGAATGACCATGAAGGCGAAGCCGGTGTGGTCTATTGCCTCTCGCGTCGCCGGGTGGAGGAGCTGGCGCAGACGTTACAGGACAACGGCATCAACGCCTTGCCTTACCACGCGGGCCTGCCTTCGGAAATGCGCCAGCTGCACCAAAACCGCTTCTTGCGTGAAGACGGCATTGTGGTGGTGGCCACCATTGCGTTTGGCATGGGCATTGACAAGCCCGATGTGCGTTTTGTGGCACATGTGGACATGCCGCGCAACATCGAAGGCTACTACCAGGAAACCGGCCGCGGCGGGCGCGATGGTCTGCCAGCACACGCGTGGATGGCCTATGGCATCTCGGATGTGCTCAACCAGCGGCGCATGATTGACGAGGGCAATGCCGATGAAGCATTCAAGGCCGCATTGCGCGGCAAGCTCGATGCCTTGCTGACGCTGGCCGAGGCCACGGACTGCCGCCGCCAGCGCCTGCTGCAGTACTTTGGTGAGGCATCGCAGCCCTGTGGCAATTGCGACAACTGCCTGAACCCGCCCGCCATCTGGGACGGCACCGACGCTGCGCGCAAGCTGCTGTCCACCATCTTTCGCGTGCATGAAATGAGCCAGCTGACCTTTGGCGCAGGCCACATCATGGATGTGCTGCGCGGCAAGGTGACGGACAAGGTCACGCAGTATCTGCACGACAAGATTTCGACTTTCGGCATTGGCAAGGAATATTCAGAACAGCAGCTGCGTGGTGTCATGCGCCAGTTGCTGGCGACCGGGGCCTTGGGCTTGCACAAGGTCACCAGCGAGAACAACGGCCACGTGTTCGACACACTCACGCTCACGCCGCAATCGCGTGTGGTGCTGCGCGGCGGTGTGCCGGTGCTGCTGCGTGAATCGGTGGCTGCCACACGCACGCGCAACAGCAAGCGCACATCACCAACCAGCGCTGCGGCCATCAATCTTGGGCCGGATGCACAGGTGCGCTTCATCAACCTCAAAGCCTGGCGCGCCGAGGTGGCCAAGGCGCACGATCTGCCCGCTTACGTCATCTTCAACGACGCCACCTTGGTGGGCATTGCTGAGCGCAACCCGCAAACACCGGACGACCTGCAAGGCATCAGCGGCATTGGTGCGAAAAAACTCGAAGCCTACGGGCAGGAAGTGCTGCGCGTAGTGGGGCTGAGCTAACTAGCAGCTAGCGTTGACCCTGTTGGTGCAGGGTTCGGTGCCTCCTAGACTGGGATTGCTCTACAAAGGAGGCGTGTGATGAACCCTTGGGACACCCACGAAGTTCACAACCAGGTCGATGAGCTGACGGATGTGAATCTGCTCAACGCCGATCCCGCGCTGCGTGCAGCCTTAGAACGTGCGGGTGCCCAGGCGTGGTTGCCGCAACTGCACGGTTATGCGCAGCAGTTGGGTACACGGCATACTTGGGAGCTGGCCCGTTTGGCCAACCAGCATGGGCCAGCTTTGCAGCGTTTTGATGCACGCGGGCGCGTGATCGATGCGGTGGAGTTTCACCCGGCCTGGCATGCACTGATGGCCATGTACCGTGCGCAGGGGCTGATCAGCTTGCCGTTTGATAACGTGCAGCCGGGCCGCTGGAGCGCCTGGGCGGCCGGTTTTTATCTGCATGGACAGGTCGAGCAGGGTACGTTGTGCCCGGCGACGATGACCACGGCGGCCATTCCCTTGCTGCGTAAAGAAGCGGCGTTGTGGCAAGCACTGCAAGCGCCGTTGTTCAGCCATGCCTATGACGCTGCCGATGCCCCGATTGCAGTGAAAAAATCTGTCTGGCTGGGGATGGGCATGACGGAGAAACAAGGTGGCTCTGACGTACGTGCCAACACCACCATGGCGACACCCATCGGTGCGGGTGGGCGTGGCGCGGCGTATCTGCTGCGTGGGCATAAATGGTTTTTTTCTGCACCCACCAGCGACGCGCATCTGGTGGTGGCCCGCGTGGGCGAAGAATGTGGTCATGCCTGCTTTTGGGTACCACGCTGGCGGCCCGATGGCACGCGCAACGCGGTACGCATTCAGCGCCTCAAAGACAAACTGGGCAACCGCAGCAATGCCAGCAGTGAGGTGGAGTTTGAAGATGCCTATGGCGTGCTCATGGGGGAGGAAGGGCGTGGCATTCCAACCATCATTGAAATGGCAAGCATGACCCGGCTGAACTGCGTACTGGGCAGCGCTGCCATCTTGCGCACAGCCACTGTTCAGGCACTGTCTTATGCGCGCCAGCGGCAGGTGTTTGGCAAGCCCTTGGCGCAGCAGCCTTTGATGCGCAGCGTGCTGCTAGATCTGGCACTGGAGAGTGAAGCGGCCATGCAAATGGGCATGCGTTTGGCACAGGCTTTTGAGCTGGAAAGTGATCCGCGGCAACGCGCCTGGAAACGCATCCTCACGCCAGCGGCCAAGTTCTGGGTGTGCAAGCGCGCGGTGGCATGTACGGCCGAAGCCATGGAGGTGCTGGGCGGTAACGGCTATGTGGAAAGCAGCGTGCTGGTGCGCCTGTTGCGCGAGGCGCCCGTCAATTCCATCTGGGAGGGCTCGGGCAACATCATGTGTCTGGACGTGCTGCGTGCCATGGCCAAAGAGCCTGAAGCGGCGGCCCTGCTTTTGCAAGACCTGCAGCAGCAAGCATTGCAAGCGCCGTTGCTGCAAAAAGCTTTGCAGGATTTGACGCAGATGTTGCGCCAGCCTCCTGCGCTGCAAGAAGCCCATGCGCGCCACACAGTGCAGCAACTGGTGCTGGTGGCCCAGGCGTGCTTGCTGCGCAGCCATGCGCCCCAGCAAGTGGCTGATGCATTCATTGCCACACGGTTGGGCACATCGGCTTCAGGCTGGGTGGTGGGTGCCATTGCGGCGGCGCAGCAGACAGACATTCAGGCCATTTTGGAGCGTGCGCTGCCGACAGTGAAAAGAACGTAGCGACTCACGCAAAGACAACAAGCAATACATAGTGCTTTTGGATGGAAGCGCAACATTCAAAAGTACACGGCGCTCACGGAATTGAAAAGAATTTTGCAGGTGCATGAGCAGCGGCCTTGAAACATTGGGACAGAATGTGCACACCATGCTGAGCTACTCCGATATCCAAGCCGCCGCCACCCGCCTGCGCGACCACGTGTTGCACACGCCCTGCGTGGCATCGCAAACCCTGTCCGACATTGTTGGTGCACAGGTGTTTTTAAAGTTCGAAAACCTGCAGTTCACGGCCTCGTTCAAAGAGCGTGGCGCGTGCAACCGGCTGCAGCTGCTGACGGAGCAAGAAAAGGCCCGTGGCGTGATCGCCATGAGCGCGGGCAACCACGCGCAGGGGCTGGCTTACCACGCACAGCGCATGGGCGTGCGTGCGGTGATCGTCATGCCGCGTTTTACGCCCGGTGTGAAGGTAGAGCGCACCCGTGGATTTGGCGCAGAAGTGGTGCTGCACGGAGACACGCTGGAGGCCGCACGCCAGCATGCTTACAAGTTGGCGGAAGAACAAAATCTGATTTTTGTTCACCCGTTTGACGATGAAGCTGTGGCAGCAGGACAGGGTACGCTGGCGATGGAAATGCTGGCCGAGCAACCTGATCTGGACACCCTGGTAGTGGCCATTGGCGGTGGTGGCTTGATTGCTGGTATTGCCACGGCAGCCAAGGCGCTCAAGCCCGGCATGCGTGTGGTGGGTGTGCAGACCGAGCGTTTTCCTTCCATGCTCAATGCCGTGCACGGCAGCCATTTACCCATGGGCACTTCCACCATTGCCGAAGGCATTGCGGTTGCTACTGCGGGGCAGATCACCCAGCAAGTGGTGCGCGAGAGGGTGGATGAGTTGGTACTGGTGGATGAGGGCGATATAGAGCAGGCGGTGCTCATGCTGCTGGAGATTGAAAAAACACTGGTGGAAGGTGCTGGCGCTGTAGGGCTGGCAGCCCTGATCCGCCACAGAGACAAATTTAAGGGCCAGAAGGTGGGCCTGGTGCTCTCGGGCGGCAATATCGACCCCTTGCTGCTGGCCGCCATCATTGAGCGCGGCATGGCGCGATCTGGGCGGCTGGCGCGTATCCGTGTGAGCGCACGCGATATCCCTGGTGTGCTGGCCAAGATCACCGCCACCGTGGCTGAGGCGGGTGCCAACATTGAAGAGGTGCACCACCAGCGCGCCTTCACCATGCTGGCTGCGCAAAATGTTGAAATTGATTTTGTCCTGCAAACCCGCAACACCCAGCACATCGAGCAGGTGCTAAAAGCCCTGCGTGATGCAGGAATGGAAGCTGTGCGCGTGTAAAGCGGCTGTCTTGTGGCCGCAGCGAAGGGCTGCCCCCGCGAAGTGCTGTTGTAAATCTCTGCGGTCTGACAACGCTCTCAGGGTTTGCCTGTGGCGAAGTACGCAGCGCGCTGCCTAGAATGAATTGCCAGCTGTGGTGTTTAAGGCACCCAGTCTTTGTGTAACCCGCTTGCTGTAAGGAGGTCTTGTTGATGAATCAATCCCACGATCCTGCTGTGACACAGCCGCCCGAAGATGCTGTGGAAGCCGTAGTGCCCGTGATGCCTGTGGTGCTGCCCTTGGTTGGGGCCGCCATGATGTTTTTGCTGGCCTTTATTGCGGTGAAGATGGCCTAAAGGGGGCGCTGAGCGAAAAGATTTTTTCAACAGCGCAAAGTTCAAACCATAAAAAAAGCCAACTGCTTTGCAGTTGGCTTTTTTTGTACCCGCTGAGCCACCAGAGGTGGCCAATCATGGCGCATAGCGTGTCCGCAGCATCAAGCGCGCATGTCGCCGGTGTCGACAAAGCGCTGGTGCCAGCTCAGTGCCTCGGTCAGGATGTGGGGTGTGTGCTGCGCGCCTTGACTGCGTGCGCGGTCAAAGTAATCGTGCAGCATAGGGCGGTAGTCCGGATGGGCGCATTTTTCGATGATGACTTTGGCGCGCTGCTTGGGCGACAGCCCGCGCAAATCGGCCAGACCTTGCTCGGTGACGATGATCTGTGTGTCGTGTTCGGTGTGGTCAACGTGTGAGCACATCGGCACGATGCAGCTGACCTTGCCATCCTTGGCCACGGAAGGTGTCACAAAGAACGACAGGTAGCCGTTGCGTGCAAAGTCGCCCGAACCACCGATGCCGTTCATCATGCCCGTGCCCATGACGTGGGTGGAGTTGATGTTGCCGTAAATATCGGCCTCGATCATCGAGTTCATCGCGATGATGCCCAGGCGGCGCACCAGCTCGGGGTGGTTCGAGATTTCCTGCGGGCGCAAGATGATGCGCTCGCGGTAGAAGTCGATGTTGTCCTCAAAGTCTTTGCAGGCCGCAGCGCCCAGCGAAATGGAAGTGGCAGAGGCCTTGCTCATTTTTCCGGTGCGCAGCAACTCCAGCATGCCGTCTTGCAGCACTTCGGTAAAACCCAGCAAATTTTCAAAAGGGCTGTGCTGCAGGCCAGCCAGCACGGCGTTGGCCACGTTGCCCACCCCCGACTGAATCGGCAGCATTTCCTTGGGCAGGCGGCCCATCTTCATCTCGTGCGCCAGGAAGTCGATGATCGAAGAGGCAATGGTGTTGGAGTTGGCGTCTGGCGCGGCAAACACGTTGTCGCGGTCGCCCTTGTGCGTTTCCACGATCGCAATGACCTTGGCGGGGTCTACCTTCAGGTAAGGCTCGCCAATGCGGTCGTCGGCATGCGTCATGTTGATGGGCATGCGGCGCGGCGGAATGGCCGTGCCGTAGTAGATGTCGTGCATGCCTTCCATCTTGGCAGGCGGCTTGGTGTTCACTTCCAAAATGACCTTGTCGGCAATTTCCAGCCAGGTCTTGTTGTTGCCCACTGCGGTGGAGGGAATCAGCAAGCCATCGGCGGTCACGCCCAGCACTTCCACCACGGCCACGCTCATGGGGCCCAGAAAACCAAACCATGCATGCTGCGCCACGTGCGACAGGTGCATGTCGATGAAATCTATTTCACCAGCATTGATGGCCTTGCGCGCTGTCGGGTCGGTGTTGAAAGGCAGGCGCTGGCCCAGGGCGTGCGCATCGGCCATGACGCCATCGCATTCGGCGGCGGTAGAGGCCCCAGTCCACACGTTGATTTTGTAGGGCTTGCCAGCGGCGTGCTCAGCTTTGGCGCGTGCTGCAATGGCTTGGGGCAGGGCTTTGGGATAGCCTGCGCCGGTGAAGCCGCTCATGCCAACGTTGACGCCATGCGGAATCAGGGCCGCAGCGGCTTCGGCCGACATGATGCGATTGTGAAATTGTGGGTAGCGGACGCGGTCTGCCAGGCTCATCGAGGTTTCTCCAACTTTGCAAAAACAAGCCACCTGCTGGGGCGGCTTTTCTAGGATGCGAGAGATGCGCAGGGGGGTGTGTATCCACCCCAATGCTGGCACGCAAAAGTGCGCCTGTTGTGGTTCTGCATGCATCTCTGCGAGTCCCAATCTCCGAGGGCGATGGTATCAGTGTTAACCCTTTGCTACAGAATAGTGCGCCAGTGATTGAGCGTCTCTAACCCTTTGTAATTAATGACAACACAGAGAAGTGCTTGCTCACACCAATTGACTAAGGGTAAACACCTAGATTCAAGAAGAAGAGCGCAATGCGCCTTTATTCCATAAAAAAACCGGCCCGTTTACGGGCCGGTTTTGCATCAGGTGCTGGATAGAACGCGGTGATCAGTTGGTCTTGGCGCGGCTGAGCAGGGCGTACATGATGATGGCGCCAAATGTGGCGCAGCCAATGCCACCCAGCGCGAAGTCGCCAAACTTCAGGGTGAACTCGCCGGTACCCAGAATCAGGGTAATAGCGGCCACGATCAGGTTCTTGGTGTCGGAGAAGTCCACCTTGTTGTCAACCCAGATTTTGGCACCCGCAATGGCGATCAGACCAAAGACGACGATGGACACACCACCCATCACAGGCAGCGGAATGGCCTGAATCAGCGCGCCAAATTTGGGCGAAAAGCCCAGTAGTACCGCCAGTATTGCGGCCACCATAAACACGGCGGTGGAGTAGATGCGGGTAGCAGCCATCACGCCGATGTTTTCGGCATAAGTGGTTACGCCGGTGCCGCCAGCCGAGCCGGATACCATGGTGGCTACACCGTCACCGATGAATGCACGGCCCATGTACTTGTCCATGTCCTTGCCGGTCATGGCCGTGACGGCCTTGATGTGGCCCAGGTTTTCTGCCACCAAAATGATGACCACAGGCACGATCAGCAGCATGGCGTTGGCTTCAAATACCGGGCTGTGGAAGGTGGGCAGGCCCACCCAGGCAGCGTTGGCAATGCCGCTCACATCGATGGGTTTGCCCAGACCCATGCCGTTGGTCAGCACGGCGTAGATGATGCTGGCCACAATCAGGCCAATCAAGATCAGCAGGCGCTGCAGCATGCCTTTAGTGAACACGGCCACCAGCGCCACGGAGACAAAGGTCACGGCCTGCATCCACGCATCAAAGTTGTTGGCCGCCATGTTCTTGACGGGAATCGATGCCAGGTTCAAACCAATCACGGCCACCACGGCGCCGGTGACAACGGGGGGCATGAAGCGCTCAATCCAGCCCGTGCCAATGACGTGCACCAGCACCCCGATCAGCGTATAGACCAGGCCGCACATGATGATGCCGCCCAGCGCCACACCAATGTTGCCGTTGGCGCCTTGGCCGGCAAAGCCGGTAGCCGCAATGACCACGCCGATGAAGGCAAAGGAAGAGCCCAGGTAGCTGGGCACTTTGCCGCCTGTGATCAGAAAGAAGATCAAGGTGCCGATACCACTCATCAGCACGGCCACGTTCGGGTCAAAGCCCATGAGGATGGGGGCCAGTACGGTGGAGCCAAACATGGCGATCACGTGCTGAATGCCCATCAGGCTGGTCTGGCCCCAGGGCAGACGTTCGTCTGGCCCGATAACACCGCCGTTTTGCAGCACGGCGGAGGACTTTTCAGTCCAGGAAAACATTCCCATTTTTATTGCTCCGTAAAAATTGCTGGCGCGATGTTAGAGGCTTTCCTCCGTGCGCGACATGACCTTGCAGCGCACACCTGCCTGCCTGTCAGCTAAGTGGTAGCAGACAACGTGCCAGCGTGATTTTTACGAAACTCTGTTTTTAGGAGCTGTTGGCGTCAATGGGTGCTTGAGTTCAATGTGAAACACATCTGAAAACAAGCGTGCATAGGCGCAAGCCACTCATATCTTTGATAGCTGATTTTTCAGCGGCTGTTGCGCGGAAAAAACGGCGGGCGCGGCAACTGGCGGCTGATCAGTGCCCAAGGGCTGCGCCCGGTGAGCTGCGCCACGATGGCCGCCTTGACGGGTGGCATGCGGCGCGAGACCTGGATGAGAGCCTGGCGCACCAAACGGGGTACGGGGCGGGCATCGGTAAACAGTTTGACCACCGTATTGGTGCCCTGAAAGATGGGCCATGCGTGGCGGTGGTGGCCTTGGGCATAAGGCGCCAGTACGCTGGCCTTGCCCCAGTCTTGCCCGGCCGCGTGTGCCGCAACGACAACGGCCGTCAGCCGCTCTACGCCTGACAGGCCCAGATTAAAGCCGTGCGCTGTCACCGGGTGCATGCCTACGGCGGCATCACCCAGCAGGGCAAAGCGCTCGCCGCTGAAATGGTGGGCGTAGGTGGCCACCAAGGGGTAAATGTGGCGCTCGCCCACCAGTTGCATGTCGCCCAGGCGGTGCTGAAAGTGCTGCTGCACGTGGGCGGCAAAGTCTTCGGGCGACATCTGCATGAGCTGCTGCGCATCGGCAGAGTCGGTGGTGACCACGGCAGAGCACAGCAGCTCGCCGGTCTCTGGGTCTGGCTGCACCGGCAAGATGGCCAGGGTGCGGTCGTAGCCAAAGCACTCGTGGGCCTTGTCTTCGTGCGGCTGGGTGTGGCTCAGGCGGCAGACGATGACGCTGCGGCCAAAGTCCGTCATTTGCGCGCCCACGCCCAGCATGCGGCGCACGGCGGAGTAGCGGCTGTCTGCGGCCACGACCAGCGGTGCAATCAATGGCGCAGCATCAACGCGTGCGCCCTTGTCCTCTGTGGTGTAGTGCACCTCGGCATGGGTGCTGCAGGTGTTGACCTTGGTGACGCGTGCACCCGTAATCAGCTTGATGCCGGCGGTGCTGCTGGCCACGTCCCAGGCCGTACGGCGCAGTGCGTGGTTGGGCACGATGCGGCCCAGGTAATCAGTGCCACTGCCTTCAGAGACGATGTCCAGCGTCGTGCGCTGGCCCACGGGGCCGTCGTGCACGATGGCTTCGCGGATGGAGCCAATCTCGTGGTCGTGCAGGCGCGCCCAGGTGCCCAGGCGCTGCAAGGTCTGCACGCTGGGGTGGGTCAGAGCGATTTCGCGCCCATCGGGGGCGGGGTTGGCCAGTTGAGCTTCGTTTTGCAGTTCCAGAACCGTGGCTTGCAAGCCCGCGTGGGCCAGAGAGATGGCGAGCGAAAGGCCGGCAGGACCTGCGCCCACGATGAGGACATCGGTGTTCATGGACATGTGTGCAATCACTGTGGAAGTGGGCCTATTGTGGCCCGGTCGGAGGGCAGTCTTTGTCAGTGCTGACGGCGCATTGTGCGTCGATTTGACTGGCTGGTGGCTTGCACTGCATCAATGGCATGGCATGGGTGCGACTTCTTGAGAAACCGGATCAGCGGTAGAAAGCTTGCCGTTTGTCAATCCGTGGCGCTGGCATGGTGCGCTACCAGACACCCCGCTAGGCTGTGAGCATGCCTACATCTACACCGACTGAAATCCGCCGCATTCCCATGATTCGCCGCTACCAGACGTGGCTGGAGCAGCAGCGTGGCCTGCGTTTTGACAGCTACGACGCGCTGTGGCAATGGTCGGTGACCGATCTCAATGCTTTTTGGCAAAGCGTGTGGGATTACTTTGAGATGCAGTCACCCACGCCCCACAGTGCCGCCTTGGGGCGCAATGTGATGCCGGGTGCGCAATGGTTTCCGGGGGCACAGGTCAACTACGCGCAGCAGGTGCTGCGCCACGTGGATGCCGCGCATGCGGCAGGCATGCCTGCTGTGGTGATGGAAAACGAACTGGCGCAGGTGAGCGAGCTGTCATGGCCCGAGCTGCGCCGCCAGGTGGCCTCGCTGGCCTTGCACCTGCAGGCGCAAGGCGTGCAGCCCGGTGATCGAGTGGCTGCGTATTTGCCCAATATTGCGCAAGCGATTGTGGCTTTTCTGGCCGTGGCCAGCGTGGGCGGTGTGTGGAGTGTGTGCTCGCCCGACATGGGCACCGCTGCGGTGCTGGACCGTTTCAAGCAGATTGCCCCCAAGGTGCTGATTGCGGTAGATGGCGTGTACTACGCAGGCAAAGCCATGGACCGTGGCCAGATTGCCAGTGAACTGCGGGCACAGCTGCCCTCCGTCGAGCACATGCTGGTGTTGCACACGCCCTTTGCGACCCATCCCGTCGCCGACAGCGCCAGCTGGAGTGACGCCGTGGCCCGCGACGACGCGGCCGTGGCAGCGTTCACCCCGCAATGGCTGCCGTTTGACCACCCTTTGTGGATTGTGTATTCCAGCGGCACAACCGGTTTGCCCAAACCCATCGTGCACGGCCATGGCGGCATTGTGCTGGTGGCGCTGGCCATGAAAGCCCTGCACAACGATGTGGGCTGCAGCTACGACCCAGCCAGCTGGGGTGAGCGTTTTCACTGGTACAGCTCGACCGGCTGGGTGATGTGGAATTCTCAGGTGGCAGGCTTGCTGGGCGGCACCACCTGCGTGATTTTTGACGGCAGTCCCGGCGGCAGCAAAGACCAGCCTGACTGGGGCGTGCTGTGGCGCTTTGCAGCGCGCCATCGGGTGACCAGCTTTGGTGCGGGCGCGGCCTTTTATGCCAACTGCATGAAAGCCGGGCTGGATCTGACCGACTGTGGCGACCTCAGCCGCATCACCGGCCTGGGGAGCACGGGCTCGCCTTTGTCGCCCGATGTGCAGGCGTGGGGCACAGCACAGTTTGCGCGCATGGGCACGCCGGATATTTGGTGGAACAACCTGTCTGGGGGCACTGATTTCTGCGGTGCCTTCATCGGCGGCAACCGAGAGTTGCCCCTGAACGTGGGAGAAATGCAATGCCGCATGCTGGGCGCTGCGGTGCAGGCCTGGAACGAGGCGGGAGAACCCGTGAGCGAGGCGGTGGGCGAACTGGTCTGTACCCAGCCTATTCCATCGATGCCTTTGTATTTTTGGGGTGACCAGGGCAACCAGCGCTATCTGGGCAGCTACTTTGACATGTACCCGGCAGGCCATGGCCGCCAGCCCGGCGGTGGAGATGGCGCGCCAGAGATGGGCGGCGTATGGCGCCATGGTGACTGGCTCAAAGTCAGCCGCGATGGGGGCTGCACCATCTATGGCCGCAGTGATGCCACTATCAACCGCCATGGCCTGCGCATGGGCACCAGCGAGATCTACAGTGCGGTAGAAGCTTTGCCCGAGGTGCTGGACAGCATGGTGGTGGACTTGGAATACCTGGGGCGAGAGAGCTTTATGCCCATGTTTGTGGTGCTGCGCGAGGGCTTGCTGCTGGATGATGCCTTGCGCGCCAAGCTGGCTGGGGCCATCCGGCAGGCCTTGTCACCGCGGTTCGTGCCCGATGAAATCGTTCAGGTGGCAGAGATTCCACGCACGCTCACAGGTAAAAAGCAGGAGCTGCCAATCAAGAAACTATTGCTGGGCCAGCCTCTGGCCAAAGTGGTGAACCAAGACACCATGGCCAATCCCGCCAGCTTGGGCTGGTTTGTGGACTATGCACAGCAGAAAAAAGAGGCCCATGCAGCCCCTGCCTGAAAAAGGTGGGCATGCCTGCTGTGTTACGGCACCGCTGGTGCCGTATTGGCTGTATAAGCTTGCGGGGTACACTTCGTACGTTTTGAGTTCGCGCCCCTCTTTCTAACCGCACTCCTCACCATGGCCGTTGACTCGCAGGGCGTAGCCCGATCCAGCTTTGATCTTAAAAGTGCACAGCTTGCCGTGATGGCCGTGGCATTGCGGGACACCCAAGTCTCGGTGCTGGCAACGGACCTGGCACAGCGCTTGGCAGACGATCCCGATTTCTTCGACAACGACCCCGTGTTGATCGATTTGCAGCATGTGCGTGACAGCACAGATGCCATTGATTTCCCCAAGCTGATCAAGCTGCTCAAGCGCCACCGCACTGTGCCGGTGGCGGTCTGCAATGGCTCGGTCGAGCAAATGGCCGCGGCCCATGCTGCAGGCCTCATGCCCGCTCCAGATGCGCACCCGGTGCGCACCAAAGAAGTGGTGCGTGAGGTGGAAGTGATTCGGGAGGTGGAGGTGCTGCGCGAAGTGCCAGCCCCCGCGCCCAATGCCATGATTGTGGACAAGCCCCTGCGCTCGGGCCAGCAGGTCTATGCACGAGGCTGTGATCTGGTTGTGATGGCGGTGGTGAGCTATGGTGCCGAAGTGATTGCTGACGGCAATGTGCACATTTATGCGCCTTTGCGTGGGCGTGCAGTGGCGGGGGCTCGTGGCAACACAGAGGCCCGTATTTTCAGCACCTGCATGGAGCCGCAATTGTTGTCGATTGCAGGCAACTACCGGGCGCTGGAAGACGACCTGCCCAAAAACATTGCGGGCAAGCCTGCACAAGCCCGCCTAGAGGGTGAAAAGTTGGTGATTGAGCCCATGCGTTTAGCATGAGGCCCCAGCCGTAGTGCCCTTTGACCCGTATTTTTACAAGATGCTTCTTTAAGGAATCTCGCAAACATGGCCAAAATTGTCGTAGTGACCTCTGGTAAAGGTGGCGTTGGCAAAACCACCACAAGCGCAAGTTTTGCTTCTGGCCTTGCTTTGCGCGGCCACAAGACCGCCGTGATTGACTTTGACGTCGGTCTGCGCAATCTGGATCTGATCATGGGCTGCGAGCGGCGCGTGGTGTATGACCTGATCAACGTGATTCAGGGTGAGGCCAACCTCAACCAGGCGCTGATCAAAGACAAGCAGTGCGACAACCTGTTTGTACTGGCCGCTTCGCAAACCCGCGACAAAGATGCACTCACCCAAGAAGGTGTGAAAAAGGTGCTGGATGATTTGTCGGCAATGGGTTTTGAGTTCATTGTGTGCGACTCTCCCGCAGGCATTGAAAGCGGCGCGCTGCTGGCCATGCATTTTGCAGATGAGGCGCTCGTGACCACCAACCCCGAAGTGTCTTCCGTGCGTGACTCGGACCGCATTTTGGGCATGCTCGGCTCCAAGACTGACAAGGCCATGAATGGCCACAGCGTGAAAGAGCATTTGCTGATCACACGCTACAACCCCAACCGTGTGGAAGACGGCCAGATGCTGTCGATCCAGGACATTGAAGACATTCTGCGCATCCCGCTGATTGGCGTGATTCCGGAGTCGGAAACGGTACTGCAGGCCTCTAACCAGGGCGTGCCAGCCATTCACATGGACGAATCCGATGTGTCTGAAGCCTATAAGGATGTGATTTCTCGCTTTCTGGGAGAAGACAAGCCAATGCGCTTTACCGAGGCCAACAAGCCCGGATTTTTCAAACGCATCTTTGGCGGGAGGTAAGCAGTTATGTCCATTATTTCCATGCTCTTGGGTGAGAAGAAAAAAACCGCGTCGGTGGCCAAGGAACGTCTGCAAATCATTTTGGCGCGCGAACGCGTAGGTGGCTCAGGCTTTCAGCCCGACTACCTGCCCGCCTTGCAGCGCGAGCTGATGGCTGTGATCTCCAAATACGTGTCGATCAACCCTGAAGACATCAAAGTACAGCTGGAACGCCAGGAAAACCTGGAAGTGCTGGAAGTCAAAATCGAGCTGCCAGACGTGCCGCGTTAAGCGCCAGCCGTTCACTGCAGGCTCAAAAAAACCGCAGCACCCTTGTTTGGGTCTGCGGTTTTTTTATGCAGGCAGCGCAGTGTCTTTAGCGCATTTTTCCGCTGTGGTAGAGCAGTGGGCTGGCGTTTGCCGCATGGCGGCAGGCCTGCACTTCTCCCACCATGATGAGGTGATCGCCTTCAGGGTACTGGCTGCGCGCACGGCATTCAAAGGTGGCCAGCGCTTCTTCGAGCAAGGGCACACCATGGGCATTGGGCTGCCATGCCACCCCTGCAAAACGGTCAATGCCACGCTGGGCAAACTGCAGAGCCAAATCTTTGTGGTGGCTGGCCAGCACATGGATGGCGTAATGGCTGCATTGTGCAAACGCCAGATAGCTGCCAGCGCTGCGGGCCACGCTCCACAGCACCAAAGCGGGGTCCAGAGAGACCGAGTTGAACGAGCTGACGGTCATGCCCACCGGGTGGCCTTGCGCGTCCACGGTGGTGACCACAGTTACGCCGGTGGTGAACTGACCCAGGGCATTGCGAAAGTCTCGTTCAGTGAAGGTGGGCGACAGAGCAGGGGCCGCAAGAGGGGAGGTGTTCACAACAGCGCAAATCGAAGAAGAGAATAAATTATGCAAAGTGCGGCAGAGCGATGTGTGGGTGGGGCTAATACAGGCGCATGCTAGCTGGTCTGCTCACCCACCAGCACGCTGTGCGTGCCCGCAATCAGCAGGGGTAGTCGCCTTGGATACAGTTGGTGGTAATGGTCTTATTTTTTAATAGCTGTTAGCGCTTTGTTTTCAATAGTTTTAGATATAAATCTATCTGAAATCGTTTGTAGGTAAGCGATGGTAGCTATTTAAATTAAATCAAAGCGTTGACCTGAGGTGTAATTACCTTTGATGCGAGTCAAAAAATAACAGCTAAAAGGCGTGATTTGTTGCATGTAGGTTTGGTAATCAGTCTTTTTGAAGGCTCTTCTTGCAAAATTTGGAGTTGATGCAGTTTTTTCGCTGCTGCCTCCCCCTGAATGACTCCAAAGGATGTTGACCGTGAAGAAGACTTTGATGACTCTGGCCGTGCTGGCTGCTGGTGCACTCGCAACCCCTGCAATGGCCGCCGACTGCGCCATCACCATCGAGGGTAATGACCAGATGCTGTTCAACATCAAAAGCGTAGAGGTGCCCAAGGCGTGCACCAAATACACCATGACCCTCAAGCACACAGGCAAGATGCCCAAGTCTTCCATGGGCCACAACATTGTGTTGACCACGACGGCCGATGCCAACGCGGCCGCAGCCGACGGCATGAAGGCCGGTGCAGCAGCGGAATACGTCAAACCGGGCGATACCCGTGTGATTGCCTTTTCCAAGGTGATTGGCGGTGGCGAAAGCACCACGTTTGACTTTGATGTCTCCAAGCTCAAGGCGGGTACGGAGTACACCTACCTTTGCTCCTTCCCCGGTCACTCCTTCATCATGCGCGGTGTGCTCAAGCTGGGCAGCTAAGTTGCAGCTGTTGGGATACCAAGCCTTGTGCCATGTTGATGCACAAGGCTTTTTTTCTGTACTCGGCATGCTCCACAATGGCAGCCATACCTGATACCCACTTGCCCCATGCTCCACTATCACACCCTGCCTGTTACTGCGTTCCAACAAAACTGTTCTTTGGTGTGGTGTGACCAGTCCAAAGATGCAGCGGTCATTGATCCAGGCGGTGAGCTGGAAACCATCGAGTGGGAGATTGAGCGGCTGGGCCTGAACCTCAAGGCCATCTGGCTGACGCACGGTCACATCGACCATGCGGGGGGCGTGGCAGAGCTGGCGGCTCGTCAGCCGCTGGACATCATTGGGCCGCATGAGGGCGACCGTTTCTGGATTGACGGCCTGCCCCAGCAGGGGGCGATGTTTGGTTTTCCACCTGCGCAGTCGTTTGAGCCGACGCGCTGGCTGCACGATGGCGACACCGTGCGCGTGGGTCAGGAAACTCTGCATGTGCGGCACACCCCTGGCCATACGCCCGGGCATGTGGTGTTCCACGCGCCGCAAATTGATCGCTGCTTTGTGGGTGACGTGCTGTTTGCAGGCAGCATCGGGCGCACCGATTTCCCCCAAGGTAACCACCAGCAGTTGATCGACTCCATCGTGCAACGCTTGTGGCCCATGGGTGACCAGACTGTGTTCGTGCCCGGCCACGGTCCGGAAAGCAGCTTTGGCCGGGAGCGCAAGACCAATCCTTACGTGAGCAATACCTGAGAAGATTTTTTCAGTGTGTGGCGTATCAACGCGGCTCTTTAGGCGGGGTGGTGCGATGCGTGCAAAGTACTGAAAAACACTTTTCAGTGCTGCGAATGATTGCTCCCGCATTGCTGCCTGGCGGCGGTGGCGTACTTGCCCTGTGCATGTCGCCTGAGCCATGCAGATGAAGGCGAACTTGCACTGAGTGCCATGAGTACGGCCCTTGATGCGCCGTTGACTTGCCGTGCTTTGCCGTATGACTTGGGTTGATTGCGGCTTCATGTCTCGTTTCAGCCGCAAATCTTCAATGCGCAGTTCGCCGCCCTTAGCGTTGTGCGCGTGCTGCCTGGTACAGCGCTTGAACGCGGGGGACGTTGCGCTGCAATTCGCGGATGCGTTCCGGGCCACTGGGGTGGGTGGAGAGGAAGGCCAGACCATTGGCGCTACTGCCCGTCGCGTTGCCCATTTTTTGCCACAACGTGACCGAAGCATTGGGGTTGTAGCCTGCGCGTGCCGCAATCTCCAGGCCGACCAGATCGGCGTCACTTTCGTCGTTGCGGCTAAAGCGCAGGCTCAGCAACTGGCCGCCCAGACGGGCCGCGTAGTTGCCCATGTCGCCCAGCCCCAGCAGTTGTGCACCCAGTGAGATGCCGATGCTGGTGGCCGAATTTTTAGCCAATTGCTCGCGCGAGTGCTCGCGCAGCGCGTGCGCCATTTCGTGGCCCATGATCATGGCAATTTCGTCATCCGTCAGCTTGAGCTTGTCGATGATGCCGGTGAAAAAAGCAATCTTGCCCCCGGGCATGCAAAACGCATTCACGTCATCGCTGCGAATCAGCGCCACTGCCCAGCTCCATTGCCGCGCGCGCTCGTTCCATGCATAGGTGTGTGGAATCAGGGCGCTGGCAATGCGCTGCAAACGCTGGCTTTGTGGGTTGCTTGGGGGGAGCAGAACACCCTTGGCTTTGGCTTGCTCAATCAGCTCGGCATATTGTTGCTCTGCCGCTGTTTCCAATTCCTGCGCAGGAATCAGATGGCGCAAGCGCGAGGCTTCACCAACTTCCACCTGTGCCCAGGCCGGCATGGCGACTGACGCAGCAGCCACGCCACCCAGCATTAAAATTGCCCGGCGTGCTTGCCACAAGCTGTGCGCTGCTCCAGTGTGGCGTGAGCCACAGTGGCACAAGGGCGCGTTGTCAGAACCGGCTGTGGAGGACTGGGGCAGGAAAGGGCGCATAAATGACTCCATCTTCAATGCGCCACAGTGTAGAAGCTGGCGTGTACCTAAGCTTGTCGGTTTTGACGCATTTCGCTGTGCACCACCAGCCATAAACCCAGCAGCACCAGTGCCAGGCCCGCCAATGCCAGCCAGCTGGGAGATTCGCCCACCACCCAAATAGACAGCGCAAAAGCGGTAATCGGCTCAAACTTACTCAGCGCCACACTGGTGGCCGCAGAAACGCTGCGCAGCCCAATAGAGAACAGCAGGTATGCCACACCTGTAGCCACTACCCCCAGATACACCACCACCGCCCAGCCTTGGGCGTTGAAATCGGGGGTGCCCCCCAGTGCAATTGCAATCGGTAAAGCAATGAGCGCTGCGCTGAAGAACACCCAGGCGTTCACCCGCGTCACACCGGATTGCAATATCAGCGGCTGGCTGACGATGGCATAGGCACCATAGGCAAACCCTGCCAGCAGGCACAGAGCCAGCCCGATAAACGATGTGTGCATGGCGCCCCCTTTGCCCAGCGTCATGACAAAGCCACCCGCCACACCAATGGCCGTGCCCAGCCACCACAAACGGTTGGGCCAGCGCCGCAAGATAAGGGCTTGCAGCAAGCCTGCCCAGACGGGACTGGAGCCAATGGCCACGGCAGTACCCAGCCCGATACCGGTGTATTGCAGCCCTGCAAAAAAAGCCATGTTGTAGGTCACCATGCACAGGGCGCACAGCAGCACGCGCACCAAGTTCAATGGCGCAGCGCTTGCTGTGGTGCGCGTGTGCAGTAAACGGTTGAGCAGCAGAAAGAACGCGCCAGCCATGACCAGGCGCAGTGCGCCCACCCAGAAAGGCGGCATACCTGCAGGGGCAAAACTGTGAGCAGTGCCCGTGGTGCCCCACAGCACGGCAGCTAAAAGCACAAGCACGACACCGTGCATGGAAGAAAAAGATTGCGGCATGCTGAGCATGTTGCCAGCCAGTCAGCCAGCAAATGTCGAGAAACGCGCATTGTGCGCGCACCGCTCGCAGACCGGCGTGGCCCGCCCTTTGCCGTGTCGTTACTGCACCTTGCAGTGCTGCTTTGGCGCTGCTTGTGGCTTCACGCGGTGCCTTCTCTGCCTCCCTATGTGCGATCAGCTGGGGCGCTGGTGTGTGAATGGTTCTAAGGGTTGCGCAGCTGGCGTGCACCCGTGCTGCGATCGCGCCGCAGTGCATAGGCCAAGGCGCTGGCGCTGGCATAGCCGCACGCAGTGGCGCAAGCGTCCAGGTGGCGCCCACGCGCCAGCTGGCGCTGCGCCTCATCCAGCCGCAAGCTACGCAGCCATTGCTGGGGAGTGGCTCCGGTCAGCTCGTGCCAGCGCGCATGAAAACGCTGTGGGCTGAGGTGGGTCAGTGCCGCCAGGCGCGCTGTGGGCCATGGGGCATGCAGCTGGCTGCGTACCTGACTTTCAATAGCCTGCACGTCTACACCGCGGCGTGGGAGCAGCAGGGGCGATTGCAGCAGCAATTGCAGGCGTGTTTCAGGGGGCAACTGGTGGGGCATGCAGCGTGCCACAGCGGGCACCTGAAAGCGCCGTATCTTATCGAGCGCGGGGTAGGAGCTGGCTGCAACATCCAGCACCAGCATTTGGGCCCCAGGGGGGGCCAGGTAGCCGTGCTGGCAGCCTGCGGGAATCAGCAGGCCGCAGGCGGTATCGACAAAGGAGGCGTGGCCCTCGACTTCGAGCTCCATGCGCCCCGTCAGTGCATAGAGCAGCTGGGTGTGCCCCTGGTGCACGTGTGCGGCATGCTCGCCGCAATAGTGGCGAATGCTGCAATCAACGGTAACAGGCAGGTTGGCGCTGGACATGGTGAGCCAACATGGTAGCTGGGCTGGTGATAATGGGACAACGCTTTTTGCACAGCACCATGTCTGACGCTTCATCTCCAGAAACCCCTGTCTCTTCCAAACCCCGCCGTTCCTGGGCCTCCACGGTGAAGGTGTATGCCGAGCCAGCCAGCCTGCGCATGCTGGCGTTGGGGTTCTCAGCCGGCTTGCCCTTGCTGCTGGTGCTTGGGACGCTCTCATTTTGGTTGCGCGAGGCGGGAATCAACCGCACCACGATCGGTTACCTGAGCTGGGTGGCACTGGCTTATGCCTTCAAATGGTTGTGGTCGCCCCTGGTGGATCGCATGCCTTTGCCCTTGCTCACGCGGGTGCTGGGGCGTCGGCGCAGCTGGTTGCTGCTGTCGCAGGCCATGATCATGGCGGGCCTGGTGGGCATGGCGTTCAGCGACCCCTTGCGTGCGCTGGACCCCATCGTGTGGTGTGCCTTGGCCGTGGCTTTTGGCTCTGCAACGCAGGACATTGCGCTGGACGCTTTTCGCATCGAGTCGGCCGATGCTGAGCGCCAAGCCGCGCTGGCGGCCACCTACCAGACGGGCTATCGTCTGGCCATGATCTGGGCGGGTGCCGGTGCGCTGTGGCTGGCGGCCAGAGCCCAGGGCGATGTCACGGGCTATGTGCACAGCGCATGGCAGCTTGCGTATCTGGTGATGGCAGCCAGCATGCTGGTCGGGGTGGTGACCGTGCTGTGTTCCAAAGAGCCCAACCCCAAACCACTGGTGCCGTCTAAAAACATTGCGCAATGGTTGCAGGTGGCGCTGGTTGCGCCGTTTGCCGACTTTGTGCAGCGCTACCGCTGGCAGGCCGCGCTGGTGCTGGCGCTGATTGCGGTCTATCGCATCAGTGATGTGGTGATGGGCATCATGGCCAACCCTTTTTATGTAGACATGGGCTTCAGCAAGGACGAAGTGGCTGCAGTGACCAAGGTCTTTGGCGTCATCATGACGCTGCTTGGGGCCTTCATTGGCGGCGTGATGGCCATGCGCTGGGGCGTCATGCGCGTGCTGATGCTGGGTGCCATTTTGTCAGCGGCCAGCAACTTGCTGTTTGCCTGGCTGGCCACGCGGGGCCATGATTTGACAGGGCTGACGCTGGTTGTCAGTGCCGACAATTTAGCCGGGGGTATTGCTTCGGCAGCCTTCATTGCTTACCTGTCGAGCCTCACGAATGTGCAGTACTCGGCCACGCAGTACGCGTTGTTCAGTTCCATGATGCTGCTGGCCCCCAAATGGCTGGCGGGCTTTTCGGGCCAGTTTGTGGATGCCTACGGTTACGAGTCATTTTTTATCGCAACGGCTTGTCTGGGCCTTCCCGTGTTGATTTTGGTGGCTTTGGCCTCGAAGGTGAAAATAGGCCCAAACCGTTGATAAAGCAGCGTAAGCAGTGCCATCGATAGATGGCTGCACGCACGGTTGCGCGCGATTTACCTCGGCTTTACGCAATAGATAAACAGCGCGCCTACACTGCAGGCTATGAGCACACATACCCTGTTGATGATTGAAGACGATGTGCGACTGGCCGATATGGTCAGCGACTATCTGGGGCAAAACAGTCTGTCCGTTGTGCATTGCGCCGATGCAACCAGTGGGTTGGCCAGACTGCAGGGTGGCGCGGGCACGTTGCCTGATTTGCTGATCCTCGACTTGATGCTGCCGGACATGGATGGACTGGAAGTGTGCCGCCGTGTGCGTGCGATGCAGGGGCCTGTGGCCAAAGTTCCTGTGCTCATGCTCACCGCCAAGGGCGACCCCATGGACCGCGTGATCGGTCTGGAGCTGGGGGCGGATGATTATTTGCCCAAACCTTTTGAGCCGCGTGAATTGCTGGCCCGCATCCGGGCCATTTTGCGCCGTCGTGGCGATGACTTCACGCCGGCTTCGGTACAGGCCGCTGCCAACGTGATGCGCTTTGGCTCTCTGGAGATTGACCGTGATGCCCGTACCGTCAGCGTGGCTGGCGAGAACGCGGAACTGACCAGCTACCAGTTTGACTTGCTGGTTGCGCTGGCCGAGCGTGCCGGCCGTGTGCTGACGCGTGATCAGATCATGGAAGCCGTGCGAGGCCGAGAGCTGGAGGCGTTTGACCGATCCATTGACGTTCACATGGGCCGCATTCGTGCGGCCATTGAGGTGGATCCCAAAGCCCCCAAACGCATTTTGACGGTGCGCGGCGTGGGCTATGTGTTCGCCAAGCAGCAGGATTGAGGCACATGTTCAAGGCATTTTCCCAGCGCTTGTACCTGCGCATCTGGCTGGCCGTGGTGGGCGGGGTCGCTGTGCTGACCCTGCTGGTGGGCTGGGCGTGGCAGATGGCTGCCGAGCAAAACGCGCAAAACCAGACGGCCCCTTCGCAGCGCGAACTGGTCATGACCGATGCACAAGGCAATGTGATCGTGCAAGGGCGTGCATCCCGTGTGTACAGCCCCAATGATGGGCTGGTATTTGAAATTGACACGGCCAAGGGCGAAAGCTGGCAGCTGTCCATGGGCGCACGCACGCCGCATAACAATCGCCCTCCACCAGGCGGGCACGCGGCGTTTTGGCTGCGCCCACCATTTGGCTTCTTGTGGCTGCTGGGCATGATTGGCGTGGTCGTCATCGTGGGGGTGTTTCCCATCATTCGCCGTTTGCTCAAGCGTCTGGAAAACCTGCAACGCGGTGTGCAGCGCTTTGGCGAGGGTGATCTGTCGGTGCGCGTTGCCACCGAAGGGCAAGATGAGGTGGCAGATCTGGCGCGCCAGTTCAATGCTGCCGCCAGCCGTGTTCAGGAGCTGGTGCAATCGCACAAGGCCTTGCTGGCAAACGCATCGCACGAGTTGCGCTCGCCGCTGGCACGCATTCGCATGGGATTGGAGCTGATGGGGGGAGATGCCTCGGTCTCTGCTGCCAAGGCAGAGATTCAGCGCAACATCAATGAGCTGGACCAGCTGGTGGATGAAATTTTGCTGGCCAGTCGGCTGGATTCACCAGATGTAGATATCGGCAGCACCGAGTCCATCGATCTGATTGGGCTGGCCGCCGAAGAGTGCGCCCGTGTGGAGGCCGAGCTGGTGCTGCAAGGGGTGGACGCGCTGGAGGTGCAGGCCATTGCCAGATTACTGCGCCGCGCCGTGCGTAACTTGCTGGAAAACGCACGCCGCTACAGCCAGGGGGAAGTCACTTTGACACTCAGCCAAGAGGGCGATACAGCGGTGGTGCGTGTTGAAGACCATGGCCCCGGGGTGCCAGCCGGGCAACGGGAGCGTATTTTCGAAAAGTTCTACCGCCTGCCCGGCGCCAGCGAACGCTCCGGCGGCGTGGGGCTGGGGCTGGCCTTGGTGCGCAGCATTGCCTTGCACCATGGTGGCAGCGTGTGCTGCAAAGACCGCAGCGATGGCCAGCAAGGAGCCTGTTTTGAGCTGCGATTGCCTCAGACCATGCCTGCATCGACGCAGGTTTGAGTGACAGAGTGTGAAGGCCACTTAGCCAACAAAAAAGCCGGAGCTTGCTCCGGCTTTTTTGTTGCGTGCGCAGTGGATTAGCGCACCAGCATGACGGGCACCGAGCAGTTGGCCAGTACCTTGGTGGATACCGAGCCCATCACCAGTTTGCCCAGCGAGCCGTGGCCGTGGGTGCCCATGATGATCAGGTCAAACTTTTCGTCTTCTGCAATTTTGGCAATCACTTCACCAGCGGGGCCGATTTCGGCGCGGCGTGTGGGAGTGATACCGCTTTGGCCCAGAAATTTGGTAACAGGGTCCAGCACCTTGGTGGCCTCTTCAGCGAAGTACTCATCCACCATGTCTTTGCTCAGCGCAGCACGTGCGCGGGGAGGCAGAGCGGATTGGACGGTCAGGACTGTGTAGTCGTGACGACCTGCGGCAACCAGCTCGTCGTGGGCGGCCAGATAGGCCAGCATTTTTTTGGTGAAGGGGCTACCGTCAACAGCAAGCAGGATTTTCATGAGACATCTTTCCAAATTGATGAGAACAAGGGTAAACAATGGGGCGCATGTTGTCTTGACTTAAGTCATGTTTTTGGAGCGCTGTAACCTGAAAACACTGAAATCATAAAGTGATGCAGGCGCTGGCAAGGAAATGCCCCTGCTCACCTTTGCGGGCATAGCCCAATGGGTTGGCGACGACGCGGCAGCGCCATTGGCTGCCGTCGGCGCGCAAGCCCTGCGACTGGTAATCGCTGGGAGCATGCAGGTGGCCGTGCAGCCACAGGTCGGCATGGGGGAGCAGATCATCCAGTGCATTGCAAAAACCTGCGGTGCCGGGTACCAGGCCATAGCGTGGATCGCGGCTTTGCAGGCTGGGTGCAAAGTGGGTGACGGTCACGGTCTTGCCTGCAAAAGGCTGCTGCAAAGCGTGGCGCAGCCAGTCCTGGCACACCAAAGCTTGCTCGCGCATGGGTTCGGCCAGAAAGGGCTGACCGTGGCGTGTGCCGCCAGTTTTGCGCAAATAGAAATTGGCGGCCCGAAAGGATTTTTCACGCTGCTTGAGCAGGCGCCCCACGTCACCGGCCTGCACCAGAGGGTCCAGCAAGGCGATGGCGTCATAGTCGGTCCACAAGGTGGTGCCTACAAAGCGCACCTGGTTCAAGACCAGACTTTCGCGTTCCAGCCAGATGATGCCCAGGGTATCGCAGATACGGCGCAGCCGCGCGTGGGCCACATCCCAGTCCTGCATGTCGTACTCGTGGTTGCCGGGGACAAAAATCACGGGGCAAGGCCATGCTGCAAATTGCGGCAGCGGCGAGAAACGCTCTAAGCCGAAGTACTCATCTTGTAGCAAACCGCCCTCTTGGTAGGAGCCTATGTCGCCCGCCAGCACCAAGACCTCGGCAGCCGGGGCGGCAGTGGGCTGAAAGTGAGGGTGAGCTTCAAGGTGGAGGTCGGAGAGCAGTTGTAATTTCATAGCGCCAGAGGAAATGCACAAAACGAATTCTCGTGCATGCACGCGTTTGGTGCAGCCTTTCTAGAATCGCGTTCTTTATCGAGATGTTGCTTACTTTTTGCAAGCAAGCTGGTCAAACATGAGAACCCTTGTAAATATACGATCCAGTAGCTGGCTGCTGCTGGCTGGCCTGTGCGTGAGCTTTGTGCTGTCGGTGGGATTGCCACTGTCGTGGGGCCAGGAATATGGGCTCTTGGAGAACGTGCAAGCCGCTACGCTGTTGCTGGGCATGCTGGTGGCTTTGATGGCTGCGCGCCAGCAGCGAGGCATGGCTGCGAGCAAGATTTGGTGGGTGGCATCCCTGTGCTGGTTGAGCGTGCTTGGCCAAGAGCTGGCATGGGACGCGCTATCTGTCGCCTCTGCCTCTGCGGGTGCAGGCAACGCGATTGGCAGTTGGGGGCTGCTGTGGTGGAAGCCCGCAATGATGGGTCTGTGTCTGGGCATGCTGCTGGCGTGCCTGTACTGGGTGGTGCGCCACCGCTTGATCAGCCGCGTTGTTTTGCGCTGGCTGCGCGAGGGGGCGATGCCCTGGGGCTGCCTGCTGGTGGCTGGGCTGGCCATGCTCTTGTCGGTGCTGGCGCAGGACCATGGAAGCGCCTGGACGCATAAGTTGCCCGACGCCACCTTGGCGATCATGGGTGAAGTGGCCCAGTGCTGGGCATATGCAGCACTGTGGTGGGCACAGTGGGTGCTGCTGCACCACATGCAGGACTGGCGCTCGTCCAGCTACCTGCAGACCATGCACTTTTCACTGACTAAAGGCCTTGAGCGTCGCGCGATTTAAGGCTTGCAACAGCCATTCATAGGCGGGCCGGTTAGGGCCCCGCTTGTGCCACAGGGCATCGACGTGCACGGCTTGCACCTCCAGTGGCAGGGGGTGTACTTGCAGCTGGTGCTGGATGCCGGTGATGGGAACAAAGTGCCGGGGCAGTACGGTCACCAGATCAGACAGGGTGACCACGCGTGCAGCGGTGGCGTACTGGTTGACGGTCAGCACAATGTGTCGCTCACGGCCCAGCGCGGCCAAGGCTTCATCAATGAAACCGTAGGCCCGGCCTGAAAAACTCACCAGCAGGTGGCGTGCTGCGCAGTAGTGCTCCAGCGTGAGTGGCATCAAGGCCAGTGGGTGGCTTTTGCGCATGACGGCCACGTACTCCCCGTCGTACAGCCTGCGATGATCGTGCGGCACCAGTGCGCCGGACTGAGCCCGGGCCGTCAGGTCGGCCAGCACGGCGGGAAAGTGCCCCACGGCCATGTCAGCGCTTTCAGCGTCCAGCAAGCCACGGGGGTCGCGCGTGGTCAGCGGCACGATGCGGATGCAGATGTGCGGGGCCTCGCGCTCCAGAATGGGCACTAGATTGGGTACCAGCGTACCTGCGGTGGCATCGGCCATTGCCAATACCAAAGTGATGCTGGCGGTAGCGGGGTCAAAGTGTGCTGGCGCCAGGCTTAGCTGCAGGTTGCCCAGAGCATCACGCACGATGGGCCACAGGGTCATGGCCCGTGGGGTAGGTTGCACACCATGGCCCTGGCGAACCAGCAGTTCGTCCCCCAGCGCATCACGCAAGCGGCGCATGGCATTGCTCACAGCGGGTTGAGTGAGTGCCAACTTATCTGCTGCGCGCGTCAAACTGCCTTCGGCCATGACCGCGTCAAAAACGCGAAGCAAATTCAAATCCAGCGCACGAAAGTCTTGAGGGCTCATGCTGCGGTATTTAATCATCACTGCGGTGAATGATTGGAATTCAAAATATAAATTTGAAAGGTTTTAGGGATAACCCTAGTATTAAGGCCTCGCATCACTAAGACTGCCACAAGCAACACTGCGGTGATGCACTGCCAAGGCCCCTATCATGACCACCTCGACCGCTTCTTATTCTGTCCGCTCTGCTCCCCGTGCATTGCTTCCATGGCTGGCCTCTATTGCCGCCAAGCAATGGAAGGCGTGGAAGGCTGCGCGCCGTGCGGTACGTGCCGATGAGCTGACGTGGAACATGGCGCTGCAAGATGCACGTGTGATGGCCGACCTCTCGCGTGCCATGTCTGCAACGGCAGCTAAACATTAAAACAGTGACGGACACAGCGGTGTCCGCATGTAAAAAGCCGCTGTCTGTGCAGCGGCTTTTTTGTTGAGCACAAGGGCAAAATATAAAAAAGGAGCTTGCAGCGCAAGCTCCTTTTGTATTTGCGTATGTTTTGTATCTGAAGTTGTTCAAATACAAGCGCTAGCAGCTATGGTTTTAAGCAGCCAGTCGAGCTTCCAGCTGTGCCTTGGTCTCCAGCAGGGCCTTGGGCATGCCGCTGGCCAACTGCTCAAAGTGCGCTGCGTGCAGTTGCATCTCTTGCGCCCAGGCGTCTTTGTCGATGCCGGTGACGGTGGCAAACTGCTCGGCGCTGAAGTTCATGCCAGTCCAGTTGATTTCGCCGTACTGCGGAGCCACGCCGAAGGCGGTTTCCTGGCCTTGCACCTGGCCTTCGATGCGGTCAATCATCCACTTCAGAACGCGCATGTTTTCACCGTAGCCTGGCCAGACAAACTTGCCGTCTGCATCTTTGCGGAACCAGTTGGTGGTGAAAATCTTGGGCAGTGTGGCACCCGTGGCTTGCATTTTCTGGCCCAGATCCAGCCAGTGCTGGAAGTAGTGGCTCATGTTGTAGCCCGCAAATGGCAGCATCGCAAATGGGTCTCGGCGCACCACGCCTTGTGCGCCAAAGGCGGCAGCGGTGGTTTCTGAACCCATGGTGGCAGCCATGTACACGCCTTCGGTCCAGTCACGTGCTTCGGTTACCAAAGGCACGGTGGTAGAGCGGCGGCCACCGAAGATGAATGCATCAATCTTCACGCCTGCCGGGTCGTCCCATGCTTCATCCAGTGCGGGGTTGTTGATGGCGGCTACGGTAAAGCGGGCATTGGGGTGGGCGGCCTTGGCGCCCGTTTCCTTGGCGATGGCGGGCGTCCAGTCACGGCCTTGCCAGTCGATCAGGTGCTCGGGCACAAAGCCGGTGTCCTTTTCCATGCCTTCCCACCACACGTCGCCGTCGTCGGTCAGTGCAACGTTGGTGAAGATCACGTTCTCGTTCAGGCTCTTCATGCAGTTGGGGTTGGTCAGCATGTTGGTGCCTGGGGCCACGCCAAAGTAACCTGCCTCGGGGTTGATGGCGCGCAGGCTGCCATCGGCCTGGGGCTTGATCCAGGCGATATCGTCGCCAATGGTGGTGACTTTCCAGCCATCAAAGCCAGCAGGTGGCACCAGCATGGAAAAGTTGGTCTTGCCGCAGGCCGAGGGGAAAGCGGCAGCCACGTGGTACTTCTTGCCTTGAGGGTTGCTTACGCCCAGGATGAGCATGTGCTCTGCCAGCCAGCCCTGGTCGCGGCCCATGGTGGAGGCAATGCGCAGCGCAAAACACTTTTTGCCCAGCAGTGCGTTGCCGCCGTAGCCCGAGCCATACGACCAGATTTCGCGCGTTTCTGGGTAGTGCACGATGTACTTGGTCGTGGGGTTGCACGGCCAGCTGGTGGTGTCTTTCTCGCCGTCCTTGAGCGGTGCGCCCACGGTGTGCACGCAGGGAACAAACTCGCCGTCGGTGCCAATCACGTCGTACACGGCCTTGCCCATGCGGGTCATGATCTTCATGTTCACGGCTACATAGGCGCTGTCAGACAGTTCAATGCCGATGTGTGCAATGGGCGAGCCCAGCGGGCCCATGGAAAACGGCACCACATACATGGTGCGGCCAGCCATGCAGCCATCAAACAGAGGGTTCAATAGCGCGCGCATTTCTGCGGGTGCTTTCCAGTTGTTGGTGGGGCCGGCGTTTTCTTCTTTTTCGCAGCAGATGAAGGTGCGGTCTTCCACGCGGGCCACGTCCGAAGGGTCAGAGCAGGCCAAAAAGCTGTTGGCTCGCTTGGCGGGGTTGAGCTTTTTGAAGGTGCCGGCATCCACCAGTTGCTGGCACAGCGCGTCGTACTCGGCTTGCGAGCCATCGCACCAATGCACCTTGGCGGGCTTGCACAAAGCCACCATTTCACTCACCCAGGCAATCAGCTGGGGGTTTTTTACAAAGTCGGGGGCCTGCACTTGCAGAGCCTTGGGCGCGGCTGCGTTCATCGATGTCTCCGGGATAGTTAAAAGCGGTGATGACAGGCTCCACGCGGAGACTCTCAGCACCGTTTTTTGCTTTTCTCTCTGGTTTGATTTGCCACATTTTTCGGCAGCAGGCGGTCATTCTAGGCAGGCGTCATAAAAAAGCCATCCGTGCTGCATGGAAAACTATGCATTTGATGCATTACTTTATGCAAATCAAAAGCTGTGCAATTCGCCAGGATTTGGGATGTGGGTAGGCACAGTGGCAGCGGGTGTGATCGCCCGCACAATGCTGGCAGTGAAAGGTTTAGCGATGTCTCAACAACAATTCTTGGAAGCTTTGCTGCAAACGCTGGGTGCAGATACGGTGCTGGTAGGTGATGCGGTGCAAGCGCGCTACCACACGGACTGGAGCGGCACGCCCCCTGTGGCCCCGCTGGCCTTGGTGCGCCCGCGCAGCACAACTGATGTCAGCGCAGCCCTGCGGCTGTGCCATGCGCACCGCATCCCTGTGGTGCCCCAGGGCGGCTTGACGGGGCTGGCCGGTGGCGCAGTGCCCGTGCAGGGGTGTGTGGCCATCTCCATGGAGCGCATGAGCGCTATCGAAGACATCAGCGCCCGCTCTGCCGTGATGACGGTGCAAGCCGGTGCCACATTGCAGGCCGTGCAAGAAGCGGCAGTGCAAGCGGGTCTGGTGTTTGGTGTGGATCTGGGTGCGCGCGGCAGCTGTCAGATTGGCGGCAACGTGGCCACCAATGCGGGTGGCAACGGCGTTTTGCAGCACGGCATGATGCGCGAGCAAGTGCTGGGGCTGGAGGTGGTGCTGGCCGATGGCAGCGTGCTGCCCATGCTGCGCCCCATGATCAAGAACAATACGGGCTACGACCTCAAACAGTTTTTCATTGGCTCTGAAGGCACGCTGGGCGTCATCACCCGCGTGCTGCTGCGCCTGCGCCCGCAGCCGCAAGCCAAGGCCACAGCCTTGGTGGCCATGCCCAGTTTTGATGCCGCGCTGGCCGTGCTGCAGCACATGCAACAGCGCTTTGGCAACAGCGTGGCGGCGTTTGAGTTGATGTGGGACAGCTTTGTGCAGGCGTCTGTGCAATGGCAGCAGCTGCAAGCACCGTTTGCTGAAAACCACCCTTTTCTGGCACTGATCGATGTCGATGGCAAAGACGAGGCCAGCCTGCGTAACGCCGTAGAAGAAGCCTTGGGCGCGGCCATGGAAGGCGGGGATGTGCTGGATGCCGTGATTGCCCAGTCACAGACTCAGGCCAAGGCGCTGTGGAAACTGCGCGAGGCCCCCGCTGAGCTCAATAACAACATGCACCCGCCCATCAACTTTGATGTGAGCCTGCCGCAGGCAGATATTGGCCGATTTGCGCAAGCCATACAGGCTGCGTTTGATGCGCGCTGGCCCGGTCACTTCACGCTGTTCTTTGGCCACGTGGGCGACGGCAATCTGCATGTCTCCACCGATGGCGCTACCGTGAATGGCCAGTGCGATGCCGTGGAAGAGGTGCTCTACCAGGTGGTGGGCGAGTTTCAGGGCTCGGTGTCTGCAGAGCACGGCATTGGGCTGCACAAAAAGCCGTATCTGGCCTTGAGCCGTACCCCACAAGAGCTGGCCGCCATGCGCGGCATCAAGGCAGCGTGGGACCCGCTGGGCATCCTCAACCCCGGAAAAGTGCTGTAAAGCAAGCTGCTCCAAGGCGTGCCATGGCGCGTCTCTTGCTTTGGAATTGGTATTTTTGATAGCTATCTGCGTATGACACAAGCTCCTTTGCCCTTTGTTTTTCACCAAGGCACAGCGCCTTTACTGATCTCCATGCCGCATGCGGGCACGCATGTGCCGCCGCAGATCGCCGACAGCCTGACCGCAGAAGCCCGGCAGGTGCCCGATACCGACTGGCACATGCCGCTGCTGTACGACTTTGCCAAGGCCTTGGGGGCTTCCATTCTTGTGGCCACGCATTCGCGCTATGTGGTCGATCTGAACCGCCCGCCCAATGGCGAAAGCCTGTACCCCGGCCAAAGCGTGACAGGCCTGTGCCCGGTCGATACCTTTGCCGATACACCGCTGTATGCCGATGCGCGGCACAGCGTAGAGGCCGCTGAAGTGGCACGCCGCCGCGATGCCTACTGGCAGCCCTACCACGGACAACTGCGTGCCGAGCTGGACCGTCTGCAGGCCACACATGGCCGTGCTGTGCTGTGGGATGCGCATTCCATTCGCTCCGTGCTGCCGCGCTTTTTTGAGGGCAAGCTGCCCGACCTGAATCTGGGCACGGTGGATGGCACCAGCTGCGACGCCGCACTGGCGCAGCAACTGCTGCAGATTGCGCAAACGGCCCCGGGGCATACGGCGGTGCTCAATGGCCGCTTCAAGGGCGGCTACATCACGCGCCACTACGGCGAGCCTGCGCGCAACATCCACGCCGTGCAGCTGGAGATGACGCAGTGCAGCTACATGCAAGAGGCGCTGCCGTTTGACTACCTGCCTGAGCGCGCTGAGCGTATTCAACCCACGCTGCAGCGCATGCTGCAAGCCGCACTGGACTTTGCCAGGGCATGAGCCTGCCGCTGTTTGACACCCCCGCCTTGCCACCGGACACCTTGGACGATGGCGCGGTGCTGCTGCGTGGTTGGGCCGCTGCGCAAGAGGATGCGTGGGTGGCCGCCGTGCGCAGTGTGGCTGCGCAGGCAGCGTTGCGCACCATGGTGCGCCCCGGCGGCGCAGCCTTGTCGGTGGCCATGACCAATTGCGGCGATTGGGGCTGGGTGTCAGACGCCCAGCGTTACAGCTACAGCAGCACCGATCCATGCACGGGCCTGCCTTGGCCCGCCATGCCCGCCTTCATGTTTGAGCAGGCCGTGGCGGCTGCGCAAGCGGCAGGCTATGGCGGCTACGCCCCGGATGCCTGCCTGATGAACCGCTACCAGCCCGGTGCCAAGCTGACGCTGCACCGCGACGAGGATGAAATGGACTGGCATGCCCCCATCGTTTCTGTCTCGCTGGGGTTGCCGTGCACCTTTCTATGGGGTGGGCTGACACGCCAGTCCCCCGTGCGCCGCGTGCCTTTGATGCACGGGGACGTACTGGTCTGGGGAGGAGCTACGCGCATGGCCTACCAAGGCGTCAATCCGCTCAAGGATGGCAGGCACCACCTGCTGGGGGCAGAACGCTGGAATCTGACCTTTCGGATGGCCAAGCGCTACTACGACAGTGGCGCTGCCCCCGCTGCTGCGCACTGAGGCCTTCGCGCATGGAATGCGCCCAAGCCCGACAGGGCGGAGATGGCAAACCTACAATCGGAGGCTATGAGCCTGCCCCACTACACCCGTGCCCAAGAGCTGCCTGCCCTGCTGCAGCAACGTATTGCAATTTTGGATGGTGCCATGGGCACCATGATTCAACGCTTCAAGCTGGGTGAAGCCCAGTACCGGGGTGAAGGCTACCAAGGCGCAGATGGCGCAGGCAACCGTTTCACCGACTTTGCCTACGACGTGAAGGGCAACAACGAGCTGCTGTCCATCACCCGCCCGGACGTGATTCGGGACATCCACGAAAAGTACCTGGCCGCCGGTGCCGACCTGATCGAGACCAACACCTTTGGCGCGACCACCGTAGCGCAAGAGGACTACCACATGGCCGATCTTGCGCGCGAGATGAACCTCAAGAGCGCCCAGCTTGCCCGTGCTGCCTGCGACAAGTACAGCGTGAATGGCCGCAAGTGCTATGTGGCTGGCGCACTGGGCCCAACGCCCAAGACCGCATCGATCAGCCCCGACGTGAACGACCCCGGCGCGCGCAATGTGAGTTTTGAGACACTGCGCCAGGCTTACTTTGAGCAGACCGTGGATCTGATCAACGGCGGCGCGGACGTGATTTTGGTGGAAACCATTTTCGACACGCTCAATGCCAAGGCGGCGCTGTTTGCGGTGGAGGAGGCGTTTGAGGCCACAGGCGAAGTGCTGCCCATCATGATCAGCGGCACCGTAACCGATGCGTCGGGCCGCATTTTGTCGGGCCAGACCGTGACGGCCTTCTGGCACAGCGTGCGCCACAGCAACCCCCTGTCGGTGGGCCTGAACTGCGCGCTGGGTGCCACGCTGATGCGCCCCTACATTCAGGAGCTGGCCAAGGCCGCGCCAGACACCTTCATCAGCTGCTACCCCAACGCGGGCTTGCCCAACCCCATGAGTGACACCGGCTTTGACGAAACGCCCGATGTCACCAGCCGCCTGGTGCATGAGTTTGCGGCTGAAGGCCTGGTCAACATTGTGGGTGGCTGCTGCGGCACGACGCCCGATCACATTGGCGCGATTGCCAAGGCTGTGTCCGGCGACAAGGGCCGCAAGCTGTTCTATCCCGCAGAAGCTTGATTGCCAGACAAACTGGCATTTAACGCTTACTGAGTCAGCGTTGAAAGCTCTCTTTTAAGCGCCTTGTGCATCGGTACAAGGCGCTTTTTACATGGCGGCTTGCGCTGCATCTGAACGGCACCACATGAGTGCCACCATAAGAACGCCACAAAAAAAGCCCTGCAAAACAGGGCTGTAAAGTGCCACTCAGGAAAACACCGGGCCTAGACCTGCGCGTGGTGCACGCTCAGGTCATGGTGTTGGGGGAGGGGGTTGGGCGCATCACGCCAGCTCCGCCTGCGCTTCAATGCGCGGGTAAAACTCCAGGTTTTCGCGCTGCATGCGTTCGTGCAGGCGGCGCAGCACGTTGTTGGCATCGGCACGAAAACCTTCTGCATCCTCGCGCAGGTGCTGTGCCGTATTCCAGCGGCGCACAAACGCGTCATAGGCCTGGGCCAGCGGTGCCATTTCGGCCTGGTACATGCGACCCAGGCGGGCCAGGTCTGCATCGTCACCGCGCTGCAGTGACGGATACAGCGCCTGGTCTTCCACGGCCAGGTGCAGCTTGATCACCGCGCTCATGCCGACAATGCCTTCGGCAATGGCTTGCGCGTTGTCCGCCACACCGGCATGGGTGAGCGTGCGCAGGGCGGCTACGCGGCGCAGGATGTCGATGTGCTGGTGCTTGAGTTTGTCGATCTGCATAAAGCTTCCTTGTGTGGCGTGCACCCGCCGATCAAGCAGGTGCACGCTGCATGGTGGTTATTTGGCTGGGATGACGTGGCTGGAGGCCGGGGTAGTGCGTACCGGGGCTGAATGGCCCAGCACACCCTTGACCACCTGCCATGCCATGGCCAGTGCGCCCACAATGAAGACCACATCACCAAAGGTGCGCACCCAGCGCAGTGTTTCCAGCAGCGGCTGCTGCATGAAGGCTTCGCTGCGTGCCCACCACAGGCCTTCGCTCACGCTGGCGTGGAACTGCAAAATGCCAATCGGCAGCAAGCTGGTGGCAATCATCAGTACCAGACCACCGTTGAGGCACCAGAAGGCGGTTTTCATCAAACCTTCGCTGAAGGCCATCTGGGGGCGCACATAGCGCAGCACCATCAGGCTAAAGCCCAGCGCCAGGAAACCATACACACCGAACAGTGCCGCGTGGGCGTGCAGTGGCGTGGTGTTCAGGCCTTGCACGTAGTACAGGGAGATGGGCGGGTTGATCATGAAACCAAAGACTCCTGCGCCCAGCATGTTCCAGAAGGCCACGGCCACAAAGCACATCAGCGGCCACTTGAGCTGCTGCATCCACGGCGCACGGTCTTTGAGGCGCCAGTTCTCCCAGGCTTCATGGCCCAGCACGATCAGCGGCACCACTTCCAGCGCACTGAAGGCTGCGCCCACGGCCATCACGGGGGTGGTAGTGCCTGCAAAGTACAGGTGGTGGAAGGTGCCGGGGATGCCACCCAGCAGGAACAGCGAGGCCGAGGCCAGACTGGCCGTGGTGGCCATGCGGCGCGAGACCAGTCCCATGCTGGAGAACACAAAGGCCAGGCCGGTGGTTGCAAAAACTTCAAAGAAGCCTTCCACCCACAAGTGCACCACCCACCAGCGCCAGTACTCCATTACGGTCAGGCTGGTGCGCTCGCCATAGAACAGACCCGCGCCGTAGAACAGGCCAATGGCACCGCACGAACAGGTCAGCAAGGCCAGCAGGTTTTTGTCTTCGCCATTGCGAGCCAGCAATGCGGGCAGCACACCGCGCAGCATCAGCACCAGCCACAGCAGCATGCCCACCCATTTGAGGATCTGCCAAAAGCGCCCCAGATCCACGTATTCATAGCCTTGGTGGCCCAGCCAGAAGTTCCACTCTGCGGGCATGACCTGGGCAATCGCCAGATAGTTGCCTATGAAAGAGCCGACGCAGACAAACACCAGGGCCCAAAACAGTACGTCCACGCCCAGCTTCTGGAATTTCGGATCTTTGCCGCCGTTGATGACGGGGGCCAGGAACAGGCCCAGCGCCAGAAAGCCTGTGGCAATCCAGAACAGCGCACTTTGAATGTGCCAGGTGCGGGTGAGCGAGTAGGGGAACCATTGCGATACGTCTACGCCATAGAACTCCTGCCCTTCCACGGTGTAGTGCGCGGTAAAGCCGCCCAGCATCACCTGAAAGACAAACAGCCCGACGACCAGCAGCAAATATTTGGCCAAGGCGCGTTGCGATGGGGTCAGGGCAAAGCGCGTCAGCGGGTCTTGCACAGGTGCGGGTACTTCTTCGGTGTCCTGGTGGCGCAGGAATGACCAGCCCCACACCAGAAAGCCCACGCCTGCCAGCAAGATCACCACGCTGGCAATCGACCAGACCACGTTTTCGCTGCTGGGCACGTTGCTGATCAGCGGCTCGTGTGGCCAGTTGTTGGTGTAGGTGACTTTGCTGTTGGGGCGCTCGGTGGCGGCGGCCCAGGCGGTCCAGAAGAAGAACTTGGTCATCTGCGCGCGGCGCTCAGCGCTGGGCAGGGTGTTTTCTTTCATGGCAAAGCTCTCGCGGCTGCCACGCAGTGCGGGCTCGTCCGAGAACAGTTGCTCGTAGTAGGTGGCAGTTTGCGCCATGGCCTGGGCACGGCGTTCGCTCACGGTCAGTGTGTCGTTGTCATCGACACGGTTGTGGCGGTATTCGGCCTGCAGCTCTGCACGCAGAGCTGCTTGCTCACCCACACCCAGATCGGCATAGGCCTGTTTGTGGCGCTCTTGCGCGCCCAGCTCCAGCCACGCGGTCAGCTCGCGGTGCAGCCAGTCGGCGGTCCAGTCCGGCGCCTGGTAAGCACCGTGGCCCCAGATGGAACCCAGTTGCATGCCACCCACCGATTGCCAGGCGGTCTGGCCGTCAAGAATGTCTTCTTCTGTGAACAGTTTTTCGCCCTGTGCGGTGACCACATGGTCAGGAATGGGCGGGGCTGCGCGGTAGATGTCAACGCCCAGATAGCCCAGCAGCGCAAACATCACGATGCACATGCCAATGAGCGTGAACCAGTGTTTTTTATACGGACCCATGGTGTGGTCTCCCTGTGTGCAGTTACAGCACCTGCGCGGGCGCAAAGCGCTCGAACAGGATGTTGTTCTCGGTATGAATATGGGCAATCAGGTCATCGCGAAAGCTGCGCAACCCGGTGTAGAGCGCGCGCCAGGTGGTGCAGGCATCGCGTGGGGAGGTGATGTTGTGGGTCAGCTCGGCCAGACGGCGCAGCTCGGTGCCGTGGTCATCGTGCTCAGAGCGCATGGCTGAAATGGGCATGCTGGCCATGCCACCCTGCCCCCGCGTAATCATGGGGAACAGCACCATCTCTTCCTTGCGCATGTGGCTGTCCAGCTCTTGCGCCATGGCCTCCAGATGGTCGGCCAGGCCATGTGGGCAGTCCTCGCGGTCGCCGTGCACATGTTCCACGCGGCGTGCCAGCCGAATCAGTTCGGGTAGTTGCTCGCGGTGTACGGCGTGATAGCGCACCAGCAGGTGCTCCACCAGTTGCGTGTCGCTGGCATCGCTCCAGTCATGCTCAGGTTCTGTGGCGGCGCGATGCTCCAGATTTTTCAGTGCATCCACCAGGGGCTGGGGATCAATGCCCAGACTTTCGGTAGCCGTGCGCAGGCTGCGGTTGCCGGCGCAGCAAAAGTCCAGTTGGTGGGCATCAAACAGGCCGGTGGCCCCGGGAATACGGCGGGCGAGCTGCCCCAATGACTGCTCCATGTAAGGCATGGTGAATCTCCTAGAAAGTCGTGAAAAAGCGGCCACGAGGGCGTGCTGTGTGCGGGGTGATGGCCCTGCCAGAGTGGGTGTCTGGCAAGGTGTGTGGTGTTGCTCTGGGTGCGTTACAGGGCGCTGGGCTTGTAGACGCCGGGGACGCCTTCGCCCGTGACTTCCAGTACGCCGACGGCGCCCTTGCCGGTGCGCGAGAGTGCGTGGTCTACCAGCAGGTAGCTGCCGGGGTGGTCCATCTTCAGCTCCACGATGGTGGCGCCGCCGGGGGCAACCACGGTGGTTTGCACGCTGTGCTTGATGGTGTTGAGTGCAGCTTCGCTGTAGACCTTGTCAAACACTTCGCCAATGATGTGGAACGAGGCAATCTTGTTGGGCCCGCCCACACCGAAATAGATGCGCACGGTCTCTCCCACCTTGGCCTGCATCTTGTGGGTCTTGCTCAAGGCCCCGACTGCGCCGTTGAAGACGTAGTAGGTGGGCAGCTCATCGGACATTCTTTGCAGGTCCACGTCCTGGTGCACCTTGGCACCAATGGGGCGCTGCGTGTACATGTCGCCTTGCATGACATAGAACTCTCGATCGACCTTGGGCAGACCTTGCTCGGGCTCCACCAGAATCATTCCGTACATGCCGGCAGCAATGTGCTGTGGCACCAGCGGTGTGGCGCAGTGGTACACAAACAGGCCTGCGTGCAGGGCCTTGAAGGTGATGGTTTTTTCTTGGCCGGGTGCCACCTGCGTGTGCTCGCCCCCACCGTGCCCGCCTGTTACGGCATGCAGGTCGATGGAGTGGATGGCCTTGCTGTCCTTGGCGTTGGCCAGCGTCAGCTCAATGGTGTCGCCCACCCGCGCGCGCAGCATGGGGCCGGGTACCTGGCGGTTGAAGGTCCAGTAGGTAAAACTGGTGTCGTCATCCAGCTTGCCGGACAGCTCAACGGTCTCCAGACGCACCTTCTGTACTTGCGGGGCATGCGCTGCAATGGGCGGGGGCAACTGGGTGGGGCTGGCCGAGATATCAACCGCTGTGGGGTCTGCGCCTTTTTGTGGCACGGTGATGGGTGTGTACAGCGCTAAAGCCGCATCGCTGGAGGTGCTGCTGGCAGATTTGGCGGGCTGTGATTTTCCGGTGACCTGGATGGTGCCAAACATGCCGACCTGGCGGTGCCCGGGGATGGAGCAGTAGTACTGAAACTCACCCGCCTGCGAGGCCGTGAAACGTACGCGCTGCGTGCCTTTGCCGCTGAACTTGGGCGATGCCACCCCCAGCTCGTCGATGCGCAAATCGTGCTCGGCACCTTCTCCGCTGGCCAGCTCGATTTCGACGGTGTCGCCCACTGCCACGGTCAGTGTGGGGTTGGCAACGCCTTTGTCATCCACGTAGACCATCTTGCCGTCCACCACATTGGTGTGCAGCACAAAGCGCTTGACGCTTTGCTGGGCGCTGGCGGAGGTGCCCGCTTTTTGGGGGGCTGCTTGCAGGGTGGGGGCAATACCAGACAGGGTCAGCGCGCAGATGGCCAGAGAGAGGGTGCGCAATGTGGGCTGTTTCATGGTTGTGGGCTCCGGTGAGTGAGGGCGGGTTTGCCGTCACTTCTCACTACGCACAGAACAGGCCAGAAAAAATCAAAATAAAAACAAGTGTTTACCCAGATCAAGGTCATAACTACCCGATGTGGTTAGGGTGAAAACAACCTTAGAAAGGTGATTTTCACCATGAACCCCTTGCACGCATTACTGCTGACCGACCTTGCCATGGAGCTGCCCATGGCCGTACGTCTGCAGCGTTTGGTAGAGCTGTTGCGCATGCAGTTCGGCTGCGGTGCTGTGGCACTTTTGAGTCTGGACAGTGAGACCAGCAGCCTGCGCCCTGTGGCGGTGGACGGCTTGTCCAGTGATGCCGTCGGGCGGCGTTTTCCGATTGCAGAGCACCCCCGTCTGGCCACCTTGCTCAAGCGGGCTGGCGAGGTGGTGCGCTTTCCGCATGACAGCAAGCTGCCTGACCCCTACGACGGATTGGTGATTGAGCAACCGGGCCAGCCACTGGATGTGCACGACTGTATGGGCGTAGCGCTGGAGGTGGAGGGCCAGTGCTGGGGCGTGCTGACGCTGGATGCGCTGACGGTGGGCACCTTTGAGGGCAAGGCCATCCGGGAGCTGGAGCAACTGGTGCTGGTGATTGAAGCGGCCGTGCGCGTGACGCGCCTGGAGACTGCACTGCGCGGCGTGCGCCAATCGGCAGGGGCGGTGGAGGAAGGCGTAGCCCTGCGCCCCGAGGGTGAAATCATCGGGCAAAGCAAGCCTTTGCTGCACTTGCTGCAGGAGCTGCAAGTGGTGGCCGACACCGAGTTGCCCGTGCTGCTGCTGGGCGAAACTGGCGTGGGCAAAGAGCTGTTTGCGCGGCGGCTGCACCAGATGTCGCGTCGCAGCGGCAAACCACTGGTGCACGTGAACTGCGCGGCGTTGCCTGAGGCCCTGGCTGAAAGCGAATTGTTTGGCCATGTGCGCGGTGCTTTTTCAGGGGCCATTGCCGAGCGCGCTGGCCGCTTTGAGGCCGCAGAAGGGGGCACGCTGTTTCTGGATGAGGTGGGCGAGCTGCCACTGTCGATTCAGGCCAAGCTGCTGCGGGCCTTGCAAAACGGAGAGATTCAGCGGCTGGGCGCAGACCGTCCGCGCAAGGTGAATGTGCGCATCATTGCGGCCACCAACCGCAACCTGAAAGAGCGCGTGCAGGAAGGCAGTTTTCGTGCAGATCTGTACCACCGTCTTTCGGTCTACCCCGTGCCGATTCCGCCACTGCGTGAGCGTGGCAACGATGTGCTGCTGCTGGCCGGATTCTTTCTGGAGCTCAATCGTGCGCGTCTGGGGCTGCGCAGCTTGCGCCTGTCAGTGGCGGCAGAAGATGCGCTGCACCGCTATGCATGGCCGGGCAATGTCCGCGAGCTGGAGCACGTAGTCAGCCGTGCAGCGCTCAAAGCACTGAGCCATGGCGCACAGCGCAGTGACATTGTGACGCTGGAGGCAGACTGGCTGGGGCTGGATGTTCAGCCGCTGCCACTGGCCGCCACGGTGTTGCATACGCCCATGCTGGCCCCTGCCCCTTCCATGCGCGCCGTGGTGGACAGCGCGCAGCGCGAGGCCATTCGCTGGGCTCTGGATGCGCACCGGGGGCAGTGGGCGCAGGCGGCCCGTTCTTTGGATGTCGACCCCAGTAATCTGCACAAGCTGGCCAAACGGCTGGGGCTCAAGACAGCCTAGCGTTTGGCAAACCTGTTGCACATTGTCTATAAAAGGAGCTGCATGCGCATGACTGGCTTATGTTTCAGATATAAAAGATGCTGAAACATAGAGTACATAAGCGCTGGCAGCTCTTTTTTTTAATGCGTTTTGGCGCACCGCGCGCCACGTTCAGAACTGCCAGCGCAACGCGCCCAAGCTGTCAAAACTGACGGTGACCAGATCACCGGCCTGCACTTCGGGGCAGCCTGTCCAGGTGCCGGTGGTCACCACCGTGCCTGCGGCGACCGTGCCGTAGTGCTCTGTGACGTGTTGCAGCCATGCCGCCAGCAGCCATGTGGGGTCTTGCAAGCTGTGGGTGCCTGTAAAGCTTTGCACGGCGCCATCGTTGACTTGCAGCGTGCACGTTTGCTGGCTCCAGTCGTGCTGGCGCAGTGGGGCAAAGTCTTGCCAGTCGCTGATCGCCAGACCGCCATGGCACTGGCCGTCAGCCAGCAGCGTCAGCGCCGGTGCCTGCGTGCCTTCGCGCCAGCGGCTGTCCACAAACTCAATGGCCACAGCGCAGGCGTCGACCAGCGCGCGTGCGCTCTCGGGGGTGAGTGCAGCAGCCTGCTCGGCCGTGACATCCTGGCCCATGCGCAGCGCAATCTCACCCTCAACGCCGCGCAGGCTGAACACGGTGGCGGGTGCTGTGGCGGTGGTTGCGCTGGTTTGCACTGCGGGCTCTGGCAGCGGTGCGTGAATCAACGCCGCTGCACGGCTTGGGCCGCCAGATTTCCAGTAACGCGGCACGCTGCCAGCAGGCCACCATTTGCGCGCAATTGCCAAAGCGTTTTGCACAGCGCGTGCATCCGCCGCATCGCGCAGCATGTAGGCCACATCGGCTCCGTGCGCCACGCGCTCGCCCAGCTTGCGCGACCACCACAGCGCATCGGCGATGGAGTAGGCGTCCTCAGGCAAGTCGGGGGCTACCTGGGGCCAATCGGGCAGGATGTCCTCGGGGTCGTCTTTCGCCAGCAGGCTCAAACCCAGCGGTGGCTGGTTGGCAAAGGGCGAGGGGGCCGTGGAGCAAGCGCCTTGGGCGCAATCTTTTTCGGAATGGATCGACATGGTGGCAATCATGGCAAATTCATGCCGCTGAGCAGCGTGAAGGGGCAGGTAGCCGCACAGTGCTGGCGGATTCCCTTGGGCAGGTCATGGGTTTGGGCAGCCATGGCGCTGTGGTCAAGCATGGCGCGTGAATTTTTTCTTTTTGCAGATGTGTTAATAATGGCCGAGAAAGCACGCTACATAGCGATGAAATACGCGAACTTGCATGGTTATGCGTGAAATTTATAACTATGCAAGCAAGCGGCCTTGGACAGTTGAACGCTGGCTGCGTACGCTGCAACCAGCTGATCAAGGCACGCAGTAGCGCCATTTGATCGCAGCACTTTTTTGAGGTTCTTATGCCTGCACATGACCATTCCACGCATTCGATGACACACGCATTGCCTTCTTACCTGAATCCGGACGATGTCGGTCCCTGGGGCACCTACCTGCAACAGGTCGATCGTGTCACGCCCTATCTGGGCTCTCTGGCCCGCTGGGTTGAAACACTCAAGCGCCCCAAGCGTATTTTGATCGTAGATGTGCCCATCGAGATGGACGACGGCTCCATTGCGCACTTTGAAGGCTACCGCGTACAGCACAACCTGAGCCGCGGTCCCGGCAAGGGCGGTGTGCGTTTTCACCAGGACGTGACGCTGTCTGAAGTGATGGCGCTGTCGGCCTGGATGTCGATCAAGAACGCCGCCGTCAATGTGCCTTACGGCGGTGCCAAGGGCGGTATCCGCGTGGACCCTCGCAAGCTGTCCAAGGGCGAGCTGGAACGCCTGACCCGTCGCTACACCAGCGAAATTGGTTTGCTGATCGGCCCAAGCAAGGACATTCCTGCTCCCGACGTGAATACCAATGCGCAAACCATGGCGTGGATGATGGACACCTACTCCATGAACACAGGTTCGACCGCTACGGGCGTGGTCACCGGCAAACCCGTGGATTTGGGCGGATCTTTGGGCCGTGTTGAAGCCACAGGCCGTGGCGTATTCACGGTGGGCGTAGAAGCCGCCAAGCTGATTGGCCTGCCGATTGACGGCGCACGCATCGCCGTGCAAGGCTTTGGCAATGTGGGCGGCACCGCAGGCAAGCTGTTTTCCGATGCGGGCGCCAAAGTGGTGGCCGTGCAAGACCATACCGGCAGCATCAGCAACGCCAACGGTCTGGATGTGGCTGCGTTGCTCGAGCACGTTCGCTCCCAGGGTGGCGTGGGCGGTTTTGCTGGAGCGCAAGCCATTGAAGCGGAAGACTTCTGGTCGGTGGATTGCGACATCCTGATTCCCGCAGCGCTGGAAGGCCAGATCAACAAGGACAACGCCCAGCGCATCAAGGCCAAGATGGTGATCGAAGGAGCCAACGGCCCGACGACCCCAGAGGCCGACGACATCCTGCACGACAAGGGCGTGCTGGTGCTGCCTGACGTGATTGCCAACGCCGGTGGCGTGACGGTGAGCTACTTTGAATGGGTGCAGGATTTCTCCAGCTTCTTTTGGAGCGAAGAAGAAATCAATGCCCGTCTGGTGCGCATCATGCAAGAGGCGTTTGGCGCAGTCTGGCAAGTGGCTCAAGAGAACAAGGTAAGCCTGCGCACGGCCACCTTCATCGTTGCTTGCAAACGCATTTTGCACGCACGTGAAATGCGTGGTCTGTACCCATAATCAAGGGGCAGTCACTCACACTGAAAGCGGCCCTGAGGGCCGCTTTTTTCATGGGCGTTGTTGTGCCCAGGCATGGCGTTGCAAGGTGCGCTGTGCCAAATGCAGCACGGGGGCATCCACCATTTTTCCATTCACCACGCACACACCGCCTTGTGCAAATTCCATGGCCTGCACCACGGCGCTGGCATGGGCCACGGCGGCTGCTGTGGGCGAGAACACCTGGTGGGCCACAGCAATTTGCGCCGGGTGGATGCACAGCTTGGCACCAAAGCCCATGCGCAGCGCGCGATGACAGTCCATGTCCATGCGCGTGCTGTCTTTGGTGTCAACGGTGACGCCATCAATGGGCGGTGCCAGGTTGGCACGGCGCGATGCCATGACGAGGGCCATGCGTGTGGGCAGCAGTTCGCCCTCATCGTCTGCGCATTGCATGCCTGCATCGACTTGAAAGTCCAGATGACCAAATGCCAGGCGAGCCACTTGTGGGGCGGCAGCCAGACTCTTCAGTGCATCCATGCCCGCCACCGTTTCTACCAAGGGGATCAAGGCGCAGGCGGGGCCTGCTGTCTGGGCGATTGCGTGAAGAACAGAGACGGTCTCCGCCTTCGGAACAATCACGCCAGCAATGCCTGTCGCCACCAGTTGCTTGAGCACCTGAATGTCGCCCTCATGCCAGGCGGTCTGCGCGGCGTTGATACGCACCAGCACACGCGCACGCAGTGTGGCAGGCAGTGTTTGCACAGTACCCAAAAGTGCCTGGCGTGCCGCTGCTTTGTCGCTGGGTGCGACTGCGTCCTCCCAGTCAGCAATCACCATGTCGGCAGCGCTTTTCAGGGCTTTGTGCAGGCGATCGGTTTGGTGGGCGGGAACAAACAAAAACGAACGCGCGTTGTGCAGCAGATCACTCATGGGCAAACCTAGCAGGCGGTTGTACAAAGTACGAGATCAAACGTACTCGGCGATCTCGATCAAATTCAGGTCAGGGTCCCGCACATAGATGGAGCGAATGGGCCCTCGTGCGCCGGTGCGCAGCACGGGGCCGCATTCAATGTCGATGTGGTGGTTGGCCAAGTGCTGGCTGATGGTTTCAAGCGGTTGCGACGCAATCAGGCACACATCCAGCGCTCCGGGTGTCGGGTGCTGCGCCTTGGGTTCAAACTCTTTGCCAGCAATGTGCAAATTGATTTTTTGGGCGCCAAAAACAAAGGCTTTGCGCTGCTCGCCAAAAGTCTCCAGCTGCATGCCCAGCACCTCGACATAAAACCGGATGCAAGCGGTTTCATGTGCCGTGGTCAGCACCAGGTGGTCAATACGATCAATCATGAAAAAGCTCCACCAGCGGCGTTGTACAGCGCCGCTGGTCATGGGGGATTACTCAGCCGTTACGCCGGTTTCCTTGATCACCTTGGCCCAGCGTGCGACTTCGGCGGTCAGGTGCTTGCGCAGGCCTTCGGGCGTGGCCTTTTCGGGCGAAACAAGGTCCGAGCTCAGGTCGGCGATGCGCGCCTTCACGTTGTCGTCCTTGATGGCCACATTCAACGCCTTGTTGATCTTGTCGATCACTTCTTTCGGCGTGCCCTTGGGTGCATACATGCCGTGCCAGACCTTGACGTCAAACCCTTTGAGGCCCTGCTCGTTCAGGGTAGGAATATCGGGCAGCGAAGACAGGCGCTCAGGGGTGGTGACACCGAAAACCTTGACGCGCTTGCCATCCTTGATGACTGGTACGGTCTGCGTGGTCTGGTCGCACAGCAGATCGACTTGCCCGCCCATCAAATCATTCATGGCCGGGCCCGCACCTTTGTAGGGGATGGTGGTCAGGTTCACACCCAGCTGGTGCATCAGCAGCATGCCGCACAGTTGCGAGACCGCGCCAATGCCTGCGTTGGCCAGCGAAACCTTCTCCTGGTTTTTCTTGACGTAGTCCTGCAGCTCCTGGAAGTTATTGGCCGGAAAATCCTTGCGCGACAGCAGCGTCATGGGGACATCCAGCACCTGGCCGATGTACTCGAAATCCTTGAGCGGGTCATAAGGCAGCTTCTTGTACAGCGCAGGTGCTGTGGCCATGCCCATGTGGTGGATCAAGATGGTGTATCCATCATTTTTGGCCTTGGCCACCCGAGTGGGTGCAATCGTGCCGCCTGCGCCCACGGTGTTTTCTACCAGCACCGACTGACCCAGCACTTGTCCCATGGGTACCGCCAGCAGGCGCGCAACCACATCGGTGGGGCCGCCTGCAGAGTAGGGAACGACCAGCGTGATGGCCTTGTCTGGCCAGTTGCTGGCCATGGCGTTGCCCATGCCCAAAGTGACCAGCGCGCAGGCGCTGAGCAGGGTGCGTCGTGAAACTCGATAAGTCTTCGCTGTCATCTCGTTGTCTCCAGTGTGTTTTCAATAAAACGGAGTGCTGTGTGCACTCTCTGTGCGGTGTTACCGCTTGCGAAATTGCCTCCGGTGCAGACCCCCGTCTGCACCGGACACAAAGGGTTCAGGCCATCAATCGCCCAACGCTCGCCCACTGCGCAACTTGCCACAGTTGTTCCACGGCTTGTTGTGCGTTGGTGGTGCTGTTTGGGTTGCCATACACCGCCAATCGCAGTGCTTTGGCGGTGATTTCATCGCGCGACAAGGTGTTGCCTGGATCCCCCTTGGGTTCATCCACACGCCCTTGCAAGTGACGGCCATCGGTGGTTTGTACAGTGACTTTGCCAATCCAGCATTGGGGGTAAGCCGCATCCACTTCGGCATCCAGCACCATGTGCACCTTTTCGCGCAACGCTACGGTGGCTGGCGACTGGAAGTGGGCATCAAACTCCGTCAGCCCGGCAAACCCAAACTGTGCAACCAGGGCCAGCACCGTACCCATGGAAAACTTGCTCTGGTGCACGGTTGAGGGGCTGACCACGGGGCCCAGTACGTCAATGGCTCCCTGGTGCACATAACAGGTCACTTGTGCAATGTCTTCGGGGCGCAGCTTGTTGTGCTGCATGACTTGCAGCAGCGCATCGGCAGCCGGGTGCGTGTGGCGGCAGGATGCATGCCATTTGAAACTGGTCTCTGCCGTGGCCCAGCGGGTGCCTAAACCCTCGGTGAGTTTGGCGGGATTGGCATCGGTGCTCATGCCGGCGGCCAGCCCCTGTGGGCCGGTAAAGATGTCTTGTGCGCCGGTGAACCCATCTTTGGCCAAGTACGCCGCCATCAGGCCTGCAGCCGCTGCGTGTGCGGTGTGCAGCTGCTTGCTGTCGGCCGCTGTGCGCAAAAACTCCCACAAGCCTGCGGCCTGCGTGCCCGCGGACCCCAACGCATGCTGCATTTGCACCGGTGTCAGGCCCAGCAGATGGCCTACTGCAGCGGCGGCGGCCAAGGTGCCTGCGGTGCCCGTGGTGTGAAAAATTCGGTAGTGGCTGCGGCCCAGAAATTCGCCCACTCGGATACCCACTTCATAGCCTGCTACGCAGGCCGCCATCAGTTGTGCACCACTGGCTCCCATGCTTTGCGCTACGGCAACAGCGGGTGCAAACACCACCGCAGCTGGATGGAACACCGAGCCGTTGTGCACATCATCTTGCTCTGCGACATGCGCTGCCGCCGCGTTGGCCAGTGCAGCCATCATGGGCGAAGTCGTTGTGTTTTGACCGATCACCTCACAGGGCCCCTGGGCAGGCCCTTGCGACAGTGCAAAGCGCGTCAGACTCTGTACTGGCCGTGCGTTTTGGCCGGCCAGCACAGAGCCAAACCAGTCGACCCAGAGGTCCTCGGCCTTGTGCTGTACGGCGGGCGGAATATCGTCCCAATGCAGCGTGGCCGCAAACTGAGCCAGGGGGTGAATGGTGATGTGACTTTCTTGCTTCATGCTTGTTCCTGTTGCAGCGTGCGCAAGCGCAGACTGCTTTTTTTGGTGTGTTGCGGAGTCACGCGCATGGACTGTTTTGCAAGGCCGCGGCCTGCTCTGCGCTCCAGCCCAGCTCGGCCAAAATGGCGGCGTTGTGCTGGCCCACAGCGGGCACAGGCTCCATGCGGTAATCGAAAGCGTTGTTCACCCCGGGCGGCAGCAGGGCAGGCACATCACCAGCGGGCGTGGCCACGGTGCGCCAGCGCTCACGCGCCTGCAATTGCGGGTGCTGCCACAGATCTGCCATGTCGTTGACGCGGGCGTTGGCAATGCCTGCAGCTTCCAGGCGGGCCACCACTTGCGGGGCAGTCAAGGCCGCGAAGGTTTCTACGATCACGGTTTGCAACGCAGCGCGGTTGGCACTGCGCTGGGCATTGCTGTCAAAGCGGGCATCGATAGCAATATCGGGTTGCAGCAGCACGGTGTCGCAAAAGGCTTTCCATTCGCGCTCGTTTTGCAGGCCCAGCATCACGGTCTTGCCGTCACCAGCTTGGAAGGGGCCATAGGGGTAGATGCTGGCGTGCGATGCGCCTGTGCGCGGTGGCGGTGGCGCACCGTCATAGGCGTAGTACATGGGGTAGCCCATCCACTCGCCCATGGCTTCCAGCATGGACACATCAATGTGGCTGCCTTTACCGGTTTTACCGCGCAACATCAGCGCTGCCAGGATGTTGGTATAGGCATACATGCCGGCTGCAATATCGGCCACCGAAATGCCTGATTTGCTGGGTGTATCAGGCGTGCCAGTTACCGACAAAAAGCCTGCTTCGCTCTGGATCAGCAAGTCATACGCTTTTTTGTCGCGATAGGGGCCATCGGCGCCGTAGCCGCTGATGTCGCACACGATCAGTTGGGGGTTGTGTGTCTTTAGCTCTTCGTACGACAAACCCATGCGCGCAGCTGCGCCAGGGGCCAGGTTCTGCACCAGCACATCAGCTGTTTTCAACAGCTCCAGCAGCGCGGATTTGGCGAGCGGCTGCTTGACATCCAGCGCCAGACTTTGCTTGCTGCGGTTGATCCAGGTGAAGTGCGATGACTGGCCGTTGACGCGCTGGTCGTAGCCGCGTGCAAAGTCGCCGCTGCCGGGGCGTTCCACCTTGATAACGCGCGCACCCAGATCAGCCAGTTGGCGTGTACAAAACGGAGCGGCTACCGCGTGTTCCAAAGAAATGACAGTGATGCCGTCAAGAGGTCGAATCATGTGAAATCCAATATCCGAAGTGGGCCTGCAATGCGGAGCAACCGCTCAGGGGGTTGTCCATGTCAGAAAGAGCGGGGCAGACCCAGCAGGTGCTCGGCCACGTACGAATAAATCAGATTGGTGGAGATAGGCGCAACTTGGTACAAGCGTGTTTCGCGGAATTTGCGCTCCACGTCGTACTCGCAGGCAAAGCCGAAGCCACCGTGAAACTGAAGACAGGCGTTCGCCGCCTCCCAGCTGGCCTTGGCCGCCAGGTACTTGGCCATGTTCGCCTGGGCTCCCATGGGTTCGTGTTTGTCAAACAGCTCGCAAGCTTTCCAGCGCATGAGGTTGGCCGCTTCCAGCTCGATAAAAGTCTCGGCAATCGGGAACTGCACCCCCTGGTTCTGGCCGATGGGGCGGCCAAATACCTGGCGATCCTTCACGTAGTGGGTCACGCGGTCCATGAACCAGTAGCCATCGCCAATGCACTCGGCGGCGATCAGTGTGCGCTCTGCGTTCAGGCCGTCGAGGATGTACTTGAAGCCCTTGCCTTCTTCCCCGATCAGGTTCTCGGCAGGGATTTCCAGATTTTCAAAAAACAGCTCATTGGTTTCGTGATTGACCATGTTCGGGATCGGGCGCACGGTCATGCCCTTCTTCTCGGCTTCGCGCAAATCCACCATGAAGATCGACATGCCTTCAGACTTCTTGGTCACCTCTGCCAGCGGCGTAGTGCGCGCCAGCAAGATCATGAAATCGCTGTGCTGGATGCGGCTGATCCACACCTTCTGGCCGTTGATGACGTACTTGTCACCCTTTTTCACCGCGCTGGTCTTGATCTTGGTGGTGTCGGTGCCGGTGGTGGGCTCGGTCACACCCATCGATTGCAGGCGCCATTCGCCGGTTGCAATTTTGGGCAGGTACTTGTCTTTTTGTGCCTGCGAGCCATGGCGCAGCAATGTGCCCATGTTGTACATCTGGCCGTGACAGGCACCAGAGTTTCCGCCGCAGCGGTTGATCTCTTCCATGATGACGGAGGCCTCGGTCAGCCCCAGACCCGAGCCACCATATTCCTGCGGAATCAGCGCAGCCAGCCAGCCCGCTTCGGTCAGCGCGTTGACGAACTTTTCAGGATAGGCACGCTCTTCGTCCACCTTGCGAAAGTACTCGTCGGGAAAGGCCTTGCACAGGTCGCGGATTGCATCGCGAATCTCGTGGTGGTTGTTGCTCAGGGTCTTTTCAATCATTGGCATTTTTTCAAACCTTTTGTGGCTCTAGCGCTTCATCTGTGAGCGCTAGAGGCTTCTGTTTTTGTGTCTTTTGAAGGTGTGCTTTAAGCCAGCGTGGCAGTGGCTTGCATGGTCAACCAGCCTTCGTGGTCTTGCGCCCACAGCTGCACGGTTTTGCCATCTGCAGAAGGCTTGCCGTGCACGCTGAAGCTGTGCAGATCAAACGTCGGACGCACGGCTTTGAAAGCAAAGCTTTGCAGCTGTGCGCCGGGGTCGCTGCGGCGCAGCAGATCCACCAGCAGCGTGGCAATCAAGGGGCCATGCACGATCAATCCGGGGTAGCCTTCCACCTCGGTCACGTACTTGCGGTCATAGTGAATACGGTGGCCGTTGAAGGTCAGCGCCGAGTAGCGAAACAGCAGCACGTCATCGGGCGTAATCACGCGAGACCATTGCTGCTGGCCAGCCAGTGGCGGGGTTTGCGGCTCAGGCGCAGGTTCTCCGGGCTGGGCCGTTGGGCGGTAGACGATGTCGTGCTCTTCCACCAGCGACAGCCCATCGGCATTGCCAAAGCGGTGCTCAACCTGCACAAACAGCAGCTCTCCCGAGCGACCTGTTTTGTGCTGCACAGACTGGATGGTGGAGACACGCTCTGCGTCTTGGCCCACCAGGAGCGGGTTGCTCGGCTCCCAGCGCAGACGCCCCCCTGCCCACATGCGCCGGGGCAGTGGCACCGGCGGCAGAAAACCACCGCGTTGGGGGTGGCCATCAGCGCCCAGCTCGCTTTGGCGGGCATGGGGCAGGAAGTACAGCCAGTGCCACAGCGGTGGTACAGGGGTGCCGGGGACGGGAGTGGGGTCTTCGCGATCTAGCGTTGCAGACAGTGCGCGCACGGGGGCGGCAGTGATGGTGTCTGGCGTATGGGCGCTGCGGCCTTGCCAAGTTTGCAGGTGGGCCAGTTGGGTGGCATCAATCAGAGGAGATGGTGTCGTCTTGCTCATGGTCAATGTGGTGCTTTGTGAGGGTGGTGCCAGCCATTGCTGACACGCTGTTGCAATGCATCTTGGGCGTGGCCAATGCTTTCTACAATCACAGTTTTTGCAAGCAAGCCTTCAGTTTTTCAAAAGGCTTGGCGTTATCCGTACTAACCCGAGCACCCTATGAAACTCGAATTAAAAGACTGTATGTTGTTTGTGCAAGTGGCCAAAACAGGCAGTTTGACCAAGGCAGCTGAGCAGTGTTTCTTGTCACTGGCGGCGACCAGTGCACGCATCAAGGCCATGGAGGAAGAAGCGGGCATGCCTTTGCTAATTCGAGAGGCTCGTGGCGTGCGCCTGACGCCGCCGGGGGAGGCATTTTTGTTCCACGCCCGCGCCATGCTGCAGCAGGCGCAGCAGCTTGAGGCTGACTTGCAGGAGTACGGGGCAGGCCTGCGTGGCCACGTGCGCGTGTTTGCCAACACAACGGCGGTGACTGATTTTTTACCAGACATTCTGGCGGCCTACCTGATGGCGCATCCCCACATCAGTGTGGACTTGCAGGAGCGCCCGAATGCCGACATTGCTGCAGACATCCGCGAAGGCCGGGCTGACCTGGGCATCATTGCGGGCGAGGTGGATATGCATGGCCTGACCAGCGTGCACTTCAGCACTGATCGACTGGTGCTGGTCACTCCCGATGAAGCCCGCTGGCGAGGTATAGAGGCACTGGGCTTTGCGGATGTGCTGCATGAGCACTTTGTGGGCATGCACCGCAACAGCACCTTGCAAACCTTCTTGAGCACGATTGGCCAGCAGCTGGGTCACACCCTCAAGCTGCGCATTCAATTGGCCAGTTTTGATGCCATGTGCCGCATGGTGGCCGCCGGTGTAGGCATTGCTGTGGTGCCAGAAAGTGCCGCACTGCGCAGCAGCACCCAGCAGCATTTGCGGCAGATCGCGTTAAGAGACAACTGGGCCGTGCGCCCGCGCTACATGCTGTTGCGTGAAGGCAGCAATGTGGCCAGCCACGTGCAAGATCTGATGCACGCCGTGCAGCAATACCACGCAATTATTGAAATGTAAGAGGCCTCAGAGCGTGCGCCGCTGCGCCCGGTCGATTGACCACAGATAGTTCATCTCTGCACAAAAAGGCTGCGCGCAAATGGCCCGGCCTTGGTACTGACAGCCAGCGCGGTTGCAGAAGTTGGCCTGTTCATTGGCGTTGCGGGGCTGCTTTTTGTTGTGGCCTTCGGCTTCGGCCTGCGCCATCAGTAGCCACGGATCGGTGCTGCGCCCTTGAATCATGGCTTGCAGATCCTGCGGCAGCATATGGGCGGGCATGTAAACCGAAGCCATCTGCGCGCTCTGTACGGCCTGCGCCAGCGGCTGAAACTCCAGCTGCAAAATGGCACTGGTGCGCATGGCTTGCGCCGCAACAGCCGCTGCAGAACCGGGCAAGAGCTGCGGTTGCATCACCAGCCCCATACTGCCGCTGCTCAACTGCTGCACGCTGCCCGCAAAAGGCAGTGCAAGCAGGCCACCCAAGCTGAAACCACCGGGCGTGCCGGACAGCAGCACGGGGGGGATTGCAGAGCCTGCGGCAACCGGGCTGGCACCAGCGGGCAGGGCGGTGCCCAGGGCTGCTTGCGCCTGTGCCCAGGCCACTGGCACACGCAAGGTCAGGGTAAAGCTGCGTTCGCCGTCGGCGGCTTGCACAGAGCCTTGCTGTACCAGCCAGTTCTGCAGCTGAGGCAGGCGAATGTCTGTTGGGTCCGCCGCCAGCGCGGCTTGGGCTGTTGTGGCCGCCAGAGCAGGGGATAAGTTGCCCGCAGTGGCGGCTTGCCCGGCCAGTTGCAGCACAGCGTTGGTCAGTGCCGTGGGCCATGCTTGCAGGCTGACCAATTGCTGCGGCAGTGGCTGGCTGGCAGTGGCTTGCTGGAGCAAGGCCGTCACAAAAGCCTGTAGCTGCGGGCTGACGCCAGCAGCTGGCCAGTTGGCTGGCAAGGTAGCGCTGCCTGACTGGATGTGGTTAACCAAGTTGGCCACCAGCTGGTTGAAAGCGTCCATTTTGACGGCCTGTTGCGCCTGGGGCGACAGGTTCACGCTGCTGGACAGTGCCGCCTGTGTGGCCGCCACAATCTGTGCAACCTGCGCCGCGCTGGCTGTGCCGCTGGCAGGTGCTACTGGGGTAGTGGGCGCGGCTGCATTGGCTGGAGGTGTTGGGCTGGTCGCTGGTGTGCTGGCCAGCCCGCTGCTGGCAGAACGGGTGTTGCTGGGCGGCACAGGCACATGCCCCTGAGTGGCTGCCTGGGCGCTGGCCGCAAAGCTTGGCCCGCCAGCACTGGCGTTACCAGACGCGCCTTCTGTGTGGCTGGGAGCTGCTGGTGTGATGGGCAGGGCAGGCGTGGGGGGGATGGCGGAGGTCACGCGCTGACTGTAGTGCAAAACAGTGCACAGGCCCAAGTGTTGGGGCAGTGCTTTTGCTAGCTTCTAGCGCTTGCGGTACCAGCGCTAGAAGCCGTTTCGGTTTGCAATTGCTTCAAGTCTTGGCAGGTGGCAATTGCAGCTGCTGCACAAACAAAGAGGCCGCTAGCCCCAGAGGACGCTCTTTGGACCACACCCAGTCGACAAACAGTCGCGTGCCGTTGCTCAGGTTGGACAGCGGAATCTGCACCAGCTCGCCGCTTTGAATATGGGGCTCTACAAAACTGTGCGGCAGCCAGCCCCAGCACAGTCCTGCGGCAATCAGGGCGCGTGCTGCGCCGTGGCTGTCTGCACGCCACAGATGGTGCGAGAACACAAAGCGTGTATCAGTCAGAGTGGGGTCGCGGCTGGCCACCAGAATTTGTCGGCTGGCGGCCAGTTGCGCCATATCGATGTGTGCACCGCCTTGTGCCTGCAACTGTGTCCACAGAGGGTGGCGGGTAGACATCACGGCCACTAAAGTTTCGGCACCTTGTTCCTGAAAGTCTTCGCGCGCATCGAAAGAGGGGCGCTCAAATACCAGCGCAAGCTGCGCACGGCCTGCATGCAGCAACTCCAGCGCGTCGGCCTGCGGGGCGACCAGCACCTCGACCACCAGCGCCGGGAACTGCTCCACCACAGGCTGCAAATGCTCGGCCCACGCGGTGGCCAGCAACTCCGGCGCAATTGCCAGCGTCAATCGTTTTTCCAGCCCGGCATGCAAGGCCAGGGCTTGCTGGTTGAGCTGCTGCAGTTGCTGGGCCAGCAGGCGGGCTTGCGGCTCCAGGGCCCGCGCAGCGGCAGTGGGTTGTGGCTCGCGCCCGGTGCGGTCAAACAGTTGCAGGCCCAGCTCGGCTTCCAGATGGCCCATGGCCATGCTGATCGCTGAAGGCACGCGGCCCAGCTTGCGCGCAGCGGCAGAGAACGAGCCCGTATCGAGTACGGCCAGAAACAGCGGGACTTGCTCGGGTGGAAAGGACATGGCGCGCAACTTATCAGAAAAACTGAAAGAACCTAACTTTTATCATCCATTTTCTATACATAAACTGGCGGGCTTATGTCAGTTCATACACCCAAGGCTATAGGCCTGCAGGGCGCCAAGCGCCGCGTTGTTTTTGTTGGTCTTTACGAGCTCATTGCCATTCTTTGTGCCAGCCTGCTGTTCATGGCGATTGGTCAGGACGCCAGCGCTTCTGGCGGCATGGCGGTGGCTGCATCCACCATCGCCATTGCCTGGAACATCACGTTCAACTGGCTGTTTGAGAAATGGGAACTGCGCCAAACCAAGAAGGGCCGCTCACTGCTGCGCCGCATTGCGCATGCCATGGGTTTTGAAGGCGGTATTGCCGCCATGCTGATTCCGTTGATGGCCTGGTGGTTCAATATTTCGCTGTGGGAAGCCACGGTCATGGAAGCCGGTCTGCTGGTTTTCTTCATGGTCTACACCTTTGTTTTCAACTGGAGCTTTGACCGTATCTTTGGTCTGCCCGCCTCGGCCCAGCTACTGCCGCAGCACGCATAATTCGTTTTTGATAGCTTCTAGTGCTTATGAGATAAGCGCTAGAGGCCTATTTGGATTGCTTCTTCAAGCCAGCGCCGCTGCCGTGCACTGGCATAGCGCTTGCCGGGTGCGCCAGCACGGCGGTACGCCGTAAAATCAGTGGTTTCGCCCCAAGGAGCGCTGCAGCAGCGCGTGTGCCACTTTGGCACCGCTGTCAGGCTTGGGCCGACGGCTGCCACACGCGCAGCCGCTCGCATGCAACTGCGTTCACCTGTCTTCCGTTTGGTTTTGATTGTTCACACAGGTGAGTGCGATGACTGCTGCCGCTGCCCCCCATACGATTCCCCCCATGCGCCTGTCGGGCCTGGAACCTGTCTTCATTGGTGAGGACACCCTGTTTGTCAACGTGGGTGAGCGCACTAACGTCACTGGCTCCAAAGCCTTTGCCCGCCTGATCCTGAACGAGCAGTACGAAGAAGCTCTGGCTGTGGCCCGCCAGCAGGTGGAAAACGGTGCACAGATCATTGACGTGAACATGGACGAGGCCATGCTGGACAGCAAGGCTGCCATGGTGCGTTTCCTGAATCTGATTGCCTCGGAACCCGATATTGCGCGCGTGCCCATCATGGTGGACAGCTCTAAATGGGATGTGATTGAGGCCGGCCTGCGCTGCATTCAGGGCAAGGGCATTGTCAATTCGATCTCGATGAAAGAGGGCATCCCCGAGTTCAAAAAGCACGCCAAGCTGGTCAAGCGCTATGGCGCTGCTGCCGTGGTAATGGCGTTTGATGAAAAAGGCCAGGCCGATACCTACGAGCGCAAGATCGAGATCTGCGAGCGTGCCTACCGAATCCTGGTGGACGAAGTCGGTTTTGCGCCCGAAGACATCATTTTTGACCCCAACATCTTTGCCGTGGCCACGGGCATTGAAGAGCACAACAACTACGGCGTCGATTTCATCGAAGCCGTGCGCTGGATCAAACAGAATCTGCCCGGTGCCAAGGTTTCGGGCGGCGTGTCCAACGTGTCGTTTTCGTTCCGGGGCAATGACCCCGTGCGCGAAGCGATCCACACCGTGTTTCTGTACCACGCCATTCAGGCGGGCATGGACATGGGCATTGTCAACGCCGGCATGGTGGGCGTGTACGACGACTTGGAAGCGAACCTGCGCGAGCGTGTGGAAGACGTGGTGCTCAACCGCCGTCCAGATGCTGCCGAGCGTCTGCTTGAGATTGCCGACAGCGCCAAGAGCGGTGCCAAGGACGAAAGCAAAAAGCTGGAGTGGCGCGGCACGCCCGAGCACCCCAAGACCTTTGGCGAGCGCTTGTCGCACGCGCTAGTGCATGGCATTACCGACTTCATCACCCAGGACACTGAAGAGGCATACCAGGCATTGGTGGTGCAGGGCGGTGGCCGCCCGCTGCACGTGATCGAAGGCCCGCTCATGGACGGTATGAACGTAGTGGGCGATCTGTTTGGTGCAGGCAAAATGTTCTTGCCTCAGGTGGTCAAATCCGCCCGCGTGATGAAGCAGGCGGTGGCGCACTTGGTGCCCTACATTGAAGAAGAAAAGCGCCAGCAAGAAGCAGCCGGTCTTGACGTGAGCAGCAAGGGCAAGATCGTCATTGCCACCGTCAAGGGCGATGTGCACGACATTGGCAAAAACATTGTCACCGTGGTCTTGCAGTGCAATAACTTTGATGTCATCAATATGGGCGTCATGGTGCCTTGTCACGAAATCTTGGCACGCGCCAAGGCCGAGGGCGCTGACATCATTGGCCTGTCAGGCCTGATCACGCCCAGCCTGGAAGAGATGCAGTATGTTGCCGGTGAAATGCACAAGGATGACTACTTCCGCATCAAGAAGATTCCGTTGCTGATTGGTGGTGCGACATGTTCGCGTGTGCATACGGCTGTCAAGATTGCGCCCAACTACGAAGGCCCCGTGGTCTACGTGCCTGATGCCTCGCGCAGCGTGAGCGTGGCGCAAAGCCTGCTGGGGGAGGGCAAAGACAGCTACCTCAACGAGCTCAATGCTGACTACGACAAAGTACGCACCCAGCACGCCAATAAAAAGAAGACACCGCTGTGGCCGCTGGACAAAGTACGTGCCAACGCCGCGGTGGTCAAGCACGCTCCTGTCACCCCCCGTGTGCTGGGCCGCCGTGTGTTCAAGAACTTTGACCTGGCCGAGCTGGCTGAATACATCGACTGGGGCCCCTTCTTTCAGACCTGGGATCTGGCGGGCCCTTACCCGGCAATACTCGACGATGAAATCGTGGGCGAGCAGGCGCGCAGCGTGCAAGCCGATGCCAAGCGCATGCTAAAGAAAATCATCGAAGGCCGCTGGCTGCAAGCCAATGGCGTGATGGGTATCTTCCCCGCGAACCGTGTGGGCGACGACATTGAGTTCTATACCGATGAATCACGTACTGAGGTGCTGATGACTTGGTACGGCATGCGCCAGCAAACCGAAAAGCAGGCGGTGAACGGTGTGATGCGTCCCAGTCGCTGCCTCTCAGATTTTGTGGCCAGCAAGGACAGTGGCATTGCGGACTACGCCGGTTTGTTTGCCGTGACCGCAGGTATTGGTGCAGAGAAGAAAGACAAAGAATTTGAAGCTGCGCTGGATGACTACAGCGGCATCATGTTCAAGGCCTTGGCCGACCGCTTGGCCGAAGCCTTTGCCGAATGTCTGCATGCCCGTGTGCGTAAAGACCTGTGGGGTTATGCCGCTGATGAAGTCCTGAGCAATGAGGAACTCATCAAAGAGCAATACAAAGGCATTCGCCCTGCGCCCGGTTACCCGGCATGCCCAGACCATACGGCCAAGCTTGATCTGTTCAAAGTTCTGCAAGCCGAAGAAATTGGCATGACCCTGACCGAAAGCCTGGCTATGAACCCTGCATCCAGCGTGAGCGGTTTTTATATTGGCAACCCTCAAGCCAGCTACTTCAACGTGGGCCAGATTGGTGAAGACCAACTGGTCGATATGGCACAGCGCCGTGGCATGGACATTGAGGCACTGCGCCGATTCTTGGCACCCAATTTGGGGTGATCGACCGGACGTCAAAAAGGCCGCTTACGCGGCCTTTTTTGTGGCCAGCAGACATGGAGGCCGGTCAGGCGCAAACAAGGATGTTCAGCCTTGGTCATTGACCGCGGCCATTCCATCGTGCGTCACGCTATGGGTACTTAAATATCGGGCCGAATGTCGATATTGCCGTATTCATCGTGGCGGCCTGTGGTGCTCAGAATGCGGCGGGCTTGCTCGTCTTCCACGATAAACAGCACGGGGTTCTTCGGGTCTTGCCGGGCAGTGAGCTGCACTTGATAAACACGCTGCTCGCTGAGGATGACGCCGGTGGCCGAAGGTTGGTGCGGCGGGAAGATCAGGCAGGAATTGCCTGTCAGTTGACCTTGTGCACATTGCGAGGTGCCGTAGAGCTTGGCGGGTTTACCTTGGTAAGTGATGTCCAGACCAGGCGGGAACATGAGGGTGTCGGGCAGCGACGCTTCCTCAAAACAGCCGGCCAAAACAAAGGTGGCGGCTATAGCCGTCAATGGTGCAAATCGCATGAACTTCTTCTCTCGGCAAGCGCGATGACCAGTAGGTCCGCGCTGGTTGTCAACCCGGTGGAGCGCGCCTTAGCACGCAGAGAATGCGAAGTGTAGCAATTGTTACCAATTGAAAGTTGATGGCAGTTGAGTATTTCCTGCTACCTTGTCGTCACCGCTAGTTGGACGGCTGGCTGGTTTTGCGCAGGCGGTACATGCTGCTTTGTGGCAGGGCATTGCCAGTGCTGCGTTCACGCAGCTCAATCCAGCCTTCTGAGACCCAGAATTTGTAAGCTGGTGCCTCTTGTGCAGAGGTGCTCAGGCTGATGAGGCTGCCATGGGGGGAGTCAAAGTAAAAGGCTCCGTTGTAGGTTTGCGCAGGGGCTTTTTCAATGTCGCTGCCCAGCTTGCGCTCGCGCACAACGGCGGTGTAGTCTTCACGCAATTGCACACTCATGGCAATTCCGGGGCAGGCGTTGCAAGGCAGGACAGCCTGGTAGGTGCCACTCCAGTCCAGCATGTTCTGAGGGGCGTCGCCCACAGGCTGCTGCATCAGTTGGTCAATGCGCGGTGGGGGCACGTTTTCGGTCACAGGCTTGCTTGCGCATGCGGTGAGCCACAGCACTCCGAGCGACAGAAAAACAAGACCAAGTGCGTGGCGTGTAGGAAGGCGTTGCTGCATAAATATCGGATGGGCGTTCGTGTTAAACCATTGACGCCCAATGCTAAAGAGAATGTGTAGAGTACCAATCGCACAGAGCAGCGAATGCTTGTAGGCCACATCTCACAATCTTTGTTTGAAAGTTGTCCACCATGCCTCAAACCACGCGCGGTTACGCCGCACACTCACCAACCAGTGCCCTGGGTTTGTTCCACTTTGTGCGTCGCGATCCGCGTGACAACGATGTGGTGATTGACATCCTCTACAGCGGCGTGTGCCACTCTGATTTGCATACCGCGCGCAATGACTGGGGTGGCACGGTCTACCCCACCGTACCAGGCCACGAAATTGTCGGACGTGTGGTGGCTGTGGGCAGTTCAGTGACACAGTTCAAAGTGGGCGATGCTGTCGGGGTAGGCTGCCTGGTAGACAGTTGCCAGAGCTGTGGGGCATGCGCCAAAGGGTGGGAGCAATACTGTGAAAACGGTATGACTGGTACCTACAACAGCACAGACCGTGTGGACGGCAGCGCCACCCAAGGCGGCTATTCCGAGCGCATCGTGGTGCGGCAGGAGTTCGTGCTGAAGGTGCCCGAGAACATGGATTTAAAGGGCGCAGCACCTTTGCTGTGTGCGGGTATCACGACCTGGTCACCACTGCGTCACTGGAATGTGGGAGCGGGCAGCAACGTTGCGGTGGTGGGCCTGGGTGGCTTGGGGCATATGGCATTGAAGCTGGCCAAGGCGCTGGGGGCGCATGTGACCCTGTTTAGTCGCTCTACGGGCAAGGAAGAGGACGCCAAGCGTCTGGGCGCAGACCGCGTGGTGATCAGCACCGACAGGGCACAAATGAAGGCGGTGAGCGGGCAATTTGATCTGATCATTGACACGGTGCCCTATGCCCATGACTTGAACGCTTACACCGCCACGCTGGCCACTGGCGGTACGCTGGTGCTGGTGGGCTTTCTGGGCCAGCAAGAACCGGCTATCAACACGGTCACTCTAGTGCTGGGGCGCAAAGCCATTGCCGGCTCTGTGATTGGCGGGATTGCCGAGACACAAGAGATGCTGAATTTCTGTGGTCAGCATGGCATTACCGCCGATGTCGAGATGATTGCCATGCAAGACATCAACGAAGCCTATGAGCGCATGCTCAAGAGCGATGTGAAATACCGCTTTGTGATCGATATGGAAAGTTTGAAGACGCAGGTCTGAAAAGAACTTTGCAAACCTCCACCCGCCTTCAAGCCTTAATGGCTATAGGGCAGGCGGAGGGAATGCTGGCAGTGACCAAAAAACTGAAAAGCGTTTTGCAATGTCAGTGTTTGGAGTCACTGGCTTGCTGGGCAATCACTTCCAGCACGGCCAGTGGCCAGTGCATGGCCCAGCCAGCTGCCGCCACGGCCAGCCATTCAGGCAAGGTCCAATCACCAATGCTTTGAGGCATGGGCATATAGGCTTCTTCGGTGCCTTGTGCACACACCACGCGGCCATTGCGCAAGAAAGCCACGCAGCCATTCACGCGGCGGTGCGACTGCAGCAGCGGGTGCTGCTCATCAGCGTTGACCCAGATGACTTTGCCCAGGCACGTCAGTGCTAGGCTTTCCAGCTGTGCACTGCCAGTGCCTAAGACGGCGATGCCTCCGGGGCGCACTGTACGTAGCTGTGTGGCCAAAATGCGTTGCTGCATGCTGGCGTCCAGGGGTGATTCCTCAGGGCAAATGATGGCCATATCGCACTGGGCGTATGCCCAGCCAGCTTGCATGGCGGTGAGCATGTCTTGGGCAACCACCGCCGCAGTGACGGCACGGTGCATCAGTACGCGTTCGCCCGCAGAGGGGGCCTGGCTGGAAGGCTGCAGCATGCGCTGGCCTTGCAGGTACATGGTGTCGCCGCTGGCCATGCCCACATGGTGGCCCTGAGATTGCTGCCAGGCGGCCAGTGTCTGACCGATGCGCAGACCAGCTGCATTGCTGGCCAAAATGCCAGTCAGGGGAATGCGGCCATCTTCTGGCTGCGGGAACAGGTGGCTGCAAATGGCTTCACCCACAGCCCGGGGTTTGCCGTGCACGGGGTACAGATGCATGAGCAGGCTGGGGCCTGCATTCACTTCCACAATGGCACCACCTTGCGCCAGCAGGGGTTGGCGAATGTCTTGGACCACCATGTCGATGCCTGCAATATCCAGCCCGATGGTGCGCGCCGCCATGATGGCATGGTGTGCAATATCGGGATGCACGTCGTCGGTGCAATCAACGGTGAGGTTGCCGGTGCGCAGCAAGACCACTTCCTGGCCCGCAGCAGGAATGGATTGGTCATGCAGCTGCTGGCGTTGCAGTTCGACCTGAATTTTGGTGTTGCTGGACAGCTCAATGCGTTCCAGCGTCATGTCGATCAGGCAGCGTGGGTGCTGATTGATCTGCACTTCGACCAGTTCGATGATGGTGGACAGACCATCGCCCTGCACAGCCAAAGTTTGACCGCGTGTGGCGGCAACCACTTGCTCGCCCACGACCAGTACACGGTGCTCATGGCCGCGGATGCAGCGTTCCACCAGCACTTGAGTGCCTTCGCGTTTGGCCAGTTGCCAAGCGGTTTCGACGGAGGTCTGGTCCATCAAATCTAGGCTCACGCCACGCGCGCGGTTGCCGTCCAGCGGCTTGACCACCACGGGCACACCCAAGCGTTGTGCCAGATGCCAGGCCTGTGCAGGCGAGCTGGCAATGTCACCCTGCGGGGTGGGAATGCCAGCATTGGACAGCAGGCGTTTGGTGAGTGCCTTGTCAGAGGCGATGTCTTGCGCGATGGCTCCGGTCAAATCGCTCTCGGCGGTCCAGATGCGCTGCTGTGCGGCACCCATGCCCAGATGCACCAGATTGCCTTTGGGGAACAGGCGGTATGCGGGCAGGTGGCGCTGTATGGCGGCATTGGCAATGCAGGCCGTGCTGGGGCCCAGGCACTCCTCATCGACCACGTGGCGAATACGGCCCAGAGCACCAGTCCATTGCTGGGCGCGCTCAATCGATGGCAGTGCCAGCAATTCCAGCGCTTGTTGCAGCACGCAGCGGCCTAAGGGCGCTTCGCTGGCCTCCAGCACCACCGTGCCACGGCCGTTGATGTGCGGCAGGCACTGGCAGACGCGGTCAGGCAAGGCGACGGCTTGAAGCAGGGCGTGCAGCATTTCTTCCAGCTGTGGCCACTGGCTGTCGTCCATGTCGAGCAACTGGGCCTCCAGCACAGGATGGGGGCTCCACAGGTTATTGCCTGTCCAGTGGCGGGTGCGCAAAACATACGCTTGCTGGCAGGTGAAGGCTTTTTCAGCGGGATGAAATTCAGACGGTGTGAGGACGCGCATACGCGACCCTCCTTGGGTTCAGTGGTAATTGGATACACCCGTGCCAGCAGCGACAGCGCGCAAGTGGCCACGATGCAATATACCGCCGCAGCGATGCATCAGCAGATGTAGAAAAAGTGAGTGGTTCAGAGGGGAGAGCGAAAGAAATCGCTGACCTGCAGGCTTAGGTGCGCAGCCGAAGCAGCGGCCCATCCACGCAGTTCAGCATGTGAATGTTTGTCATGAAGGACTTTCCAAACCGAGCCCACGTGCGCGGACTGCTGGCTTGTTATGTTGGGCCTGTAAAAGAATCGGAGCGATGCTGCATTGGAAATGCTGCCTCAGTGTGAGGAGCCATTCCATAAAGCTTTCTGCCATCACTCCATGGGCAGAAAACGGACGCCAGCTTATCAGGCTGTAAACAAGTGTGGAAGCCGTGCCAGGTTGAAAGTAATCCAGGGCAGTAGGGATATTCCCGGTAAGCGGTGGTTTCAACCGGTGGCACAAGCGGTCTGCGCTTGCAAAGCCGCTGTCGCGACGAGGGCTGGTGACGGGCACGTACACTCATTGAACAGCTTGGCACTGTGCCGCCAAGCGCATTGCAAAGCATCGTTCATGTCTACACCCAATACCCGCAGCTGGCTGCAAACTCTGGTGGCCTTTGACACCACCAGTCGCAACTCCAACCTGAATTTGATTGAACACGTGCGCGATGCGTTGATGGCGCAAGGCGTGAAGGCACAGTTATTCAAATCACCCGATGGGGCCAAATCCAATCTGTTTGCCACGTTGCCAGCTCAAGACGGCAGCACCCAAGGCGGCATTGTCTTGTCGGGTCACACGGATGTAGTGCCCGTGGATGGGCAGCAGTGGGATACGAACCCGTTTGCCTTGACCGAGCGCGATGGCAAGTTATATGGCCGTGGCACCTGCGACATGAAAGGCTTTATTGCTGCTGGGCTCGCCCTGGTGCCAGAGTTCCTGGCCATGCCCCGCAGCAAGCCCTTGCACTTTGCGCTGTCGTATGACGAAGAGGTGGGCTGTGTCGGCGCCCCCATCATGCTGGCGCAGCTCAAGCTGCAAGGCCAGCACCTGGATGGCTGCATTGTTGGCGAGCCCACCAGCATGCAGCCCGTGGTGGCCCACAAAGGCATTAACGTGTGGCGTTGCAGGGTGCATGGCAAGGCGGCGCATTCCTCGCTGACACCGCGTGGCAGCAATGCCATTGAATATGCGGCCCGCCTGATTTGCCGCATCCGCGATCTGGCAGATGCATTCAAGGCGAATGGGCCGTATGACCGCTTTTTCGACGTGCCCTACACCACCATGACGACCAACCAGATCCGCGGCGGCATTGCAGTGAATACGCTGCCCGAGCTGTGCGAGTTTGCGTATGAGTTTCGCAACCTGCCGGGCATTGCTCCCGAGGGCATTCAGCAGCAGGTCGAGGCGTATGTGCAGCAAGAGTTGCTGCCTCGCATGCGCCAGGAATTTGCCGATGCACGCATTGAATTTGAATCGCTGGCCGGTGCGCCATCGTTTGATGCTGCGGAAGGCGAAGCCATCCGCGAACTGGTGCGTGCGCTGACGGGTGACCGTGACAAGCGCAAAGTGGCGTATGCCACTGAGGCGGGCCTGTTTCAGCAAGCAGGGGTGCCTACGGTGGTCTGCGGGCCGGGGGCGATTTCCGAGGCCCACAAGGCCAATGAATATGTGGACATCGCGCAGCTGGAGCATTGCGAACACTTCTTGCGCAAGCTGGGGCAGTCTCTGTAAAGGCTGCAAAGGTTTCAGCAAAAAGCTGCCAGAGCTTATCAGGTAGGCGCTGGCAGCTTTTTTTGCAAATCCGGCGGCTGCGGATTCAAGACGTGGGCGTGGCCTCGTCGTGTGTGGCATTCACCTCGGGCAGCGGGTGTTCTGGGCCATCGTAGGGCTGCAACGTATCGATTTCCCCGCGCAAAATACGCGTTGCAAAACCATCGACCGCCGCTTTGGCGCTGTAAGGCACACGCGGGCTGTAAACCAGTTGCACCAGCTCAGGAGAATCCAGACCAAAGGCCCGGTAACCGCCCAGCGGAAGGGTCAATTGTGCAAAGTCTTTGATGGCCGCATGAATGGCTGCGCCTGAGTCGCAGATGGCCGATGCGATGAACACTTGTGGGTCGCGCTCTACCCAGTCCAGAACGTTGCCAATCTGCTGAATGCCATGCTGGCGGCAGGCTGCCGTTACGCCGGGGCGGCCGCCATCGATCATGGCGAACAAGGTGTCAATCCGGGTCTGCTGTGCCATGTCGCTGACACACTGGCGTGCCCAGTCTGGGCGGTGCTGGTGGCCGCAAAACTGCGTCGCGAAATGACCGGCAAAGCCAGCGGCATGCAGGCCGTTGGCAAAGGCGGCGCGGCCGCGCAATCCCGGGGGCACTTTCTCTCCGGAGAAATGGCCGACAGCACCCGTTTGCGTGGTGTGGGCTGCCAGCACCCCGGCCAGAAAAGCGGACTGCTCCTGCAGGACTTCATAGCGGGCCACGTTGGCTGCCTGATGGCTGCCCTGGGTAACCACAAACGCTTGGCCGGGATACTGCGCAGCCAGCAGTGCCACGGGGCCATCGCCCTGGCCTCCATGGGCCACGATCAGATCGTAGGTTTTGTCACACAGGTGCAGCATGTCGTGGGCGCGCTCCTGCGCAGACAAGGGCGCAATCCAGTGCACATCGACATCGAATCCTGCAGCGCGCGCTTGGTTGGCGCCACGCAGGCCTGATTCATTAAAGCTGCCTTGCCCCTTGGGGCCGAACAGCACCACAGCGGTACGAAAAGAAGCAGTCATGCCAGTCTCTCAAAGGCATGCCACGCAGGACGTGAGCGCCATGCGTGGCATGCAAGGGTTGGTCAGAAAAGATCAGATGACAGCACCGGTGCGGCGTGCAATCGGCCCCCAGGTCTGAAACTGGGTTTGCACCATCTGGGTAAAGCGCTGCGCATCCAGATTTTGCAAGGCAAAGCCTTGTTGCAGCAAAGCCTGGTGCACTTGCGGGTCGTTGCTCGCTTGGCACACAGCATCGGTGATGCGCGCGGAGATGGTGTCAGAGAGCCCTGCGGGTGCAGAGATACCGACAAAATTATCGCCCGCCAGTTCCGGGTAGCCCAGCTCCGCAATAGACGGAACGTCAGGCGCAGAGGCAGTTCTTTGGGACGAAGTCACCGCCAGCACCTTGAGCCTGCCACTTTGAACCAGAGGAATGTTCTGGGGCAGCGCATCAATTGCCAGCAGGATTTGCCCGCTAATCAGGTCCGAGCGCATGGGGCCAGCCCCGCGGTACGGCACGTGCATCATGGGCAGACCCAGGGTTTGGGCAAATTGCTCGCCCACCAGGTGGCCCACAGAGGCGGCACCACCACTGCCAAATGCCACGGGCTGCTTTTGCGCACGAATCCATTGCACCAGTTCGGCGAAAGTATTGGCTGGTACCGAGGGGTGCACCACAAACACGGTAGGCACGGCACCGATATAGCCCAGGTGCTGAAAACTATTGATGGGGTGGTAGGGCGCAGGGGTGATCAGGTGCGGCGCAATCGAGAGCGCTGCAGAGTTGGACACCAGCAGGGTATAGCCATCCGCTGCGCTGTGCGCAACCAAACTGGCACCGATGGAAGAGCCCGCGCCGGGTTTGTTTTCAATGACGATGGGTTGTCCCAGTACTTGGCTCAGCTTGGGTGCCAGCAGGCGGGCCACAATGTCGCTGGAGCCGCCCGGGGGAAATGTCACAACCAGCTTGATGGGCTTGGTGGGCCAGTTACTTGTGGCCGCCCAGCTGGTGCCCGCTGCGCAGGCCATGGTCGCGCCGATGGCCCCTAAAAATTGACGCCTTTTCCATGCAACCGACATTTCATCTCTCCACACGTTGAGGTCCGACAGCCTGTGCAACATCTGTGCCATCGCCGTGGGCCTCTCTACAAAGAGAGGGATTGGAGCTGTTGCAGTTGGTGAAGTAAAAGAAGTTTTCCGCAGTTAGTTACTTGTTTTTCGCATATGCAAGATTGCGCCCGACCTGCGCCCATGCATGTGCCAAGCGGGGCATCCTATAAGTCTTTGATGCTGATGGAATAAGCCCTTACCGCTACGCTGCGTTCAAGCGTACCGAGCGGCTGACCTTGGGCGCCTCAAGCCCGCTCTGTGCGCCAAAGCAGCGCCATATCCCAGGCCGCAGAGGGGGCACGCTTCATTAAAACCTGAGCGGCCCTGAGTGAGCAGCGTGGCACCACAGGTCGCAAATGCGCGAGAAGCGCAGGTGACTTCTCAGCGATCGGCATGGGCTGACAGCGTGCACTTCGCGGTCGGCGACACAATCGGGCATGGCTACAAGCTCTTCTTCCTGGCTGCAGCGCAGCAAATCTCTTCTCAAACCTGTTCAACCGCTGATTGATGCGGTGCAGCTATGGCTGCAGGCCGATGGCATGCGAATGAGCGCAGCCATGACGTTTTATGGCTTGCTCAGCCTGTCCCCGCTGGTGCTGCTGATTGTGGGCTTGCTGGGCTGGTGGATGGACCGCAGCGTGGTGGAAAACACGGTGCTTGATCAAGTGCGTGATGTGATGGGTGAGCGTGGTGCCAGCGTGGTGCAGGCCGCCATGACCAGCGCACAGGCCCCAGCACAGGGCCGACTGGCCTCGCTTATCGCTTTTGTGCTGCTGCTGTCCGGGGCGACCGGGGTGTTTGTAGAGTTGCAAAACGCGCTTGGCAAACTGTGGCAACTGGGCAGTACAGAACCACCGCCGGCACAGAAAGTCTGGTGGAAACTGGCCACCTTGCGCTTGCGTGGGCTGGCCTATGTGCTGGTGGTGGGGTTTTTGATGCTGGTGGCCATGCTGTTGTCTACGGCCATTCAGATGTTCACGCAGCTGGCAGGCACATGGCTGGATATGGAGCCGCCGGGCGTCTTGATCCGCCTGATCAACGAAGGCGTTTCATTTGTGGTGATCACGCTGCTGTTTGTGGGGCTGATGCGCATTGGCTCCGGGCGCAAACCCCGGCTGCGGCATCTGGTGCTGGGCGCCGTGGTGGGGGCGATTTTGTTCACTATCAGCAAGCAGGCTTTGGCGTGGTATTTGTCTACGGCTGCTGTGGTTTCAGCCTACGGCGCAGCAGGTTCGCTGGTGGTGGTGCTGATGTGGATTTATGTCACATCGGCCATCTTGCTGCTGGCCGCCAGCTGTGCCAAGGCCTTGGACCTGCAGTCACAGCGCAACGAGGCGCAGCTGGCCTAGCAGGCAAGAAAAAGCGTGTGACCAGTGCCCGCGCTGGGGGGCTCGGCTTGACGCTGATAAGTGCGCGCCCAGCAGGGGCTGCGCACTTGCGGGGAGTATTAATCCTTGTTCAGCGTGGCATCAATGTCGGCCAGCAGCTTCAAGGCCTGGGCATGGGTGCCGCTGGGCAGGCGGCTGGTCCACTCGTGTTCGGCCAGAGGGTGCACGCTGCAGTTGCCCGGCAGGCTTGCGTCGGCATCCAGCAAGGCATGCAGGCGTGGCACAAACACCCATTGCAGCCATTCTTCAATGCGCAGGGTGTCGTACATGAAGGGCATGGTGGAAGCCATGGCCTCTTGTGAGGGGGGCTGTGCGCTCCACAACGAAGCCGCGCGCAGTTCGACTTCCAGTTGTTGCAGCTGTTGGCGCAAGGTGGTGGGGGTATCGCTCATAGACCACGATTTTGCGCTTTCCCTCAAGTCCTGACATGTCACCGTCATTACCCTCATAAGGTTTTCCCGCGGCGCGCGTCAACTGCGTTACTCCCTGCTCATGAAATCCCTCGGGGTTTGCCCGACAAGTTCCGCACAGCGGAATTTTCCGCTGGTTATTTGCAAATTGTCGCCCTACGCTGAACTTACAGCCGGTGGAAACACGGGTCTGCCAAAACAGACAAGGAGACAGGGATGCATGACAACACCAAGGCGCTCACCGCAGTAATGCTGTGCAGCCAATGCAGCGGGAGGGCGTGATGGACGTTTTTCTGCAGCAAGTGCTCAATGGCCTGACATTGGGCGGTATCTATGGGCTGGTGGCGCTGGGCCTGACGCTGGTGTACGGCATCTTGCATGTGCCCAACTTTGCACACGGCGGCTTTTACATGATTGGGGCCTTTGTCGCTTTACACGCTATGGTGGCGTGGAGCTGGGGCTATTGGGCAGCCATGTTGATGGCAGCGGTGACGGTGGCCGTGCTCGGTATGTTGAGCGAGCGGCTGGTCTTTAACCCGCTGCGCAATGCTTCGGCCTTGCACCCCAAGATTGCTTCCATTGGTCTGTTGCTGTTTTTGGAAGCCGGCGCGCAAGTGCTGTGGGGCGCTGACTTTCAGCGCATGCCTACGCCATACAACAGCATCATCACCATGGGTGGGCTGACCGTGCCTGCGCAGCGTTTGCTGATCATTGGGGCAGCCTTTGCGTTGATGGTGGCCTTGCATCTGTTTCTCACGCGGACGGTCACCGGCTCCACCATTGTTGCCATGGCGCAAAACCGCGAGGGTGCATCGCTGGTGGGTATTGATGCCAACCGCGTAGCCATGATGACGTTTGCCATCTCAGGAGTGCTGGCGGCCGTGGCAGCAACGCTGTATGCGCCCATCAACTTGGTGTATCCGGCTATGGGCCATCTGGTGATTACCAAGGCCTTTGTGATCATTATTTTGGGCGGCATGGGCAGCATTCCTGGCGCGGTGCTGGGTGGGCTGATCATTGGTTTTGCCGAGAGCTTTGGTGCCTACTACATCTCCACCGACTACAAGGACATCATTGCTTTTGTGTTGCTGGTGGTGATTTTGTCGATGCGCCCAGAAGGCTTGTTTGCAAAGAAGGGGCGCTGAGATGAAAGGCTTTATCGATAGCAAATGGGCCTGGGGATTGTTGCTGGCCGCCAGCCTGGCCTTTCCGTGGCTGGCGGGTAATGACTACCACCTCACCGTGATGAGCACGGCCTACATTTTTGCCATTGCCACGCTGGGCCTGAACTTGATTACTGGCTACACCGGCCAGCTGAATCTGGCACACGCAGGCTTCATGGCGGTCGGTGCCTACACCGTAGGCATCTTGACGGTGGACCACGGCTGGACCTTCTGGGCTTCGCTGCTGATGTCCGGTGTCATCTGCGTGGTGCTGGGCTACTTCATCGGTCTGGTGTCACTGCGCTTGAAGGGGCACTACTTCTCCATCTTCACGCTGTGCGTGGGCTACATCATGTTTCTCGTGATCGAAAAGTGGGACGGCCTGACCCACGGCACGGTGGGCATCATGGGCATTCCGGAGCCAGAGGCCATTGGAGGGCTGACCTTTGACACCCCCGTGCGCCTGTATTACCTGGTGCTCTTTATCTTGGTGGTGCTGGCATGGGTGATGCGGCGCATTGTCAAATCGCTGCTGGGGCGCACCTTCATTGCAATCCGCAACAGTGACGAGCTGGCCGAAGCGCTGGGCATCAACCTCATGCGCAACAAAATGCTGGCCTTCATGCTGAGCGTGTTTTACGCAGGCATTGCGGGTGGTTTGTATGCGGGTTTTGTGCGCTTTATCGGTCCGGATATGGCTGGTGTGCAGCACACCTTTGACATGATGATTTTTGCCATGGTGGGTGGCCTCGGAACGGTGCTGGGGCCGCTGCTGGGTGCCATTGGCATGCCGTGGCTGACGCAGTCGCTGCAGTTCCTGCAGGAATACCGTTTTATTGTGTTTGGCCCTATTTTGGTGGCGCTGGTCATCTTCCTGCCTTACGGCATTGTGGGCAGTTTTCTGGCGTGGCGTGCACGCCGCGATGCGAAGGAGGGCAAGCCCCATGCTCAAGATTGAAAAACTTACCAAGAAGTTTGGCGGTCTGGCGGCGGTGAACGACGTCAGCACCGTGATTGAAGCCGGCAAGATTAACGCCATCATCGGGCCCAACGGCGCAGGCAAGACGACGTTCTTTAATCTGATCAGCTCCATGCACAAGCCCACCAGCGGCACCATCACCTTCAATGGGCAAGACGTCACGTCACTGCGCCCCGATCAGGTGGCCAAGCTGGGCGTGGCACGCACCTTTCAGTCCACCTCGCTGTTTGATAAAGCATCGGTGCTGGACAACCTCATCGTTGGTCACCGCTTGCGCACGCAATCTGGCTTGTGGGACGTGCTGCGTGGCTCCAGCCGGCTGCGCGAAGAAGAGCGTGTATGCCGCGAAAAGGCGCGTGGGGCGCTGGATTTTGTGGGCCTGTCTCACATTGCCCATCGCTTGGCGGGCGACATCACACAAGAAGAGCGCAAGCGCGTGGCCTTTGCGCTGGCGCTGGCCACCGACCCCAAGCTGCTGCTGCTGGATGAACCCGCCGGTGGCGTGAATCCAGAAGAAACCGAGGGCCTGGCGGAGCTGATCCGCAAGTTCATCAAGCACGGCATGACCGTGGCGCTGATTGAGCACAAGATGAACATGATCATGAGCCTGGCCGACAAAATTTTGGTGCTCAGTTACGGTGAAAAAATTGCCGAAGGCACACCCGCAGAAATCCGCCGCAACCCTGCGGTGATTGATGCGTACCTGGGGAGCGAGCATGCTGAAATTTGACAACGTCTCGCTGAAGTACGGTAGCTTTTTAGCGCTAGACAAGGTGTGCCTGCATGCAGACAAAGGCGAGCTGGTCGTATTGCTGGGGGCCAATGGCGCAGGCAAGAGTTCGCTGTTTTTGACAGCCAGCGGTATCCACAAAGCTGCGGGTGGCTCCATCACCTGGGGCGCGCAGGAGCTGGTGGGCAGCAAGCCCTCCACCATCGTTGAAGCGGGTGTGGTGCAGTGCCCGGAGGGGCGCAAGCTGTTCCCGCAAATGAGTGTGCAAAAGAACCTGGAACTCGGTGCCTACGTGCACCGTGGAGATGCAGGCCCCAGCAAGCGCATTCTGGAAGAGGTGTATGCCCTCTTTCCTATCTTGCGTGACAAGAAAGACGACGCAGCAAGCTCTTTGTCTGGCGGCCAGCAGCAGATGGTGGCGATTGGTCGCGCCATGATGGGCAGGCCCAAAGTGCTGCTGCTCGATGAGCCGTCGCTGGGCCTGGCGCCACTGGTGATCAAGCAGATGTTTGAGGTGATTGAGCGCATCAACCAGAGCGGCACCACGGTGCTGCTGGCTGAGCAAAACGCCTTTGCGGCTTTGAAGATTGCACACCGTGCCTACGTGATGGAAAGCGGCCGCATTGTGCGTGAAGGCAAACCCGAAGAACTGCTGGCCGATGACTCGATTCGCAAGGCATACATCGGTGCTTAACGTTGGCACCTTCTGTGGCCGTTGCGCGCCTCCCATCAAGGGGCGCATCACCGCTGCGAATGCCTTTGGAGCGCCCGTTTTTCTGATTTCGGCAACGCAATACCACCCATATAAAAGGAGACAACCATGCGTGCAATTTCTCGATTGAATCGTCGGCAGCTGGGCACTTTGGCGCTGGCTTGTGCCGCTGCGTTTGCAGGCCCGGCCATGGCGCAAGAAGTGATCAAAATTGGCTACTCTGGTCCGCTGTCTGGCGGTGCTGCGCAGTACGGAAAAAATGCCCTGGATGGCATGCTGCTTGCGGCCGATGAGCTCAACGCAGCCAACCTGGAAGTGGGTGGCAAGAAGGTGAAGTTCGAGATCGTTGCGCTGGACGATAAATACAACCCTTCCGAGACTGCCATCAACGCGCAGCGTCTGGTGCAGCAGCACAAGACTGCGGCAATTTTGGTTCCGCACTCAGGCGGTATTTTTGCTGCGCAGACGACCAATGAGCGCAATAACTTCATCGTGCTGGCCTACAGCTCGGTGCCGCAAATCACCAATCGCGGCAACAAGCTGACGCTGCGCATTCCGCCTGAATTCACCACCTACATTGAGCCGTTTTCCAAATACCTGATGGAGCAATACGGCAAGAAAGTGGCGCTGGTGGGCGCAGACCATGACTACGCCAAGGCATGGGCTGCCGCGTTCAAGCCGGGCTGGGAAAAGCTGGGGGGCACTGTAGTGGCCGAAAACCCCATGAGCTACAACAGAGCCACCGATTTTTACAGCGGTGTGAGCAAGGCGCTGGCCGCCAAGCCCGATGTGCTGTTTGTGGGCGGTGCGTCAGAACCCACCGCGCTGGTGGTCAAGCAAGCGCGTGAACTGGGTTTCAAGGGCGGCTTTATGGTGATGGACCAGGCCAAGCTCGATGAGATGGCGCGTGTGGTGGGTGGCACGGGCATTTTGGAAGGCGCGATTGGCGTGTTACCCGTTTCGGCCGATCCATCGCCGGTGAACAAGGCCTTCATTGAGCGCTTTGGCAAAAAGTTCAATGCGCGTGTGCCGGGCTCTGAAGCGCTGTGGAACTACAGCGCAGTGCATGCCACGGCCAAGGCCATGCAACTGGCTGGCTCGGCCAGCGATGCCACAGCCATTCATGCCAAATTGGATGCTGCGTACAAAGGGCTGTCTGCCGAAGTCAACCCAGGTGGTGTGCTGGGCGTCGATGCGGTGGGCGGCACGCTGACTCGGGAGCGTGGCGGTGCTGTGAAAGACGGAAAAATCACGGTGGTGAATACCGCCAAATAATTTGAAACCCGACCAGTCGGTAAAAGTAAAAAAGCGCAGCAACGGCCTGCGCTTTTTTACTTGAGCTCACCTACTGGGGCGTAGAAAAAATGAGCTGCTATCGCAGTAAAATAAAGCACTTCAGATAGTTTTGTATTGGAAGTGCTTGATTGGTAAGCGCTGACAGCTCTTGTTTTTTGTGTTTCTTAAATCAGGCTGGAGCCGCCATCAAGGACCAGCGCCTGGCCTGTCATGTGGCGTGACGCGTCTGACGCCAGATAAACCACGGCACCTTTCAAATCTTCTTCGCCACCAATGCGGCGTAGCGGAGCTCGTGCGATGAGCTGGTCGCCCAGCTTGTCGATCAGGCCACTGGCCAGCTTGCTGGGGAAAAAGCCCGGGCAAATGGAATTGACCCGAATACCGTAGGGGCCCCATTCCGATGCCAGCGTGCGTGCCAAGTGCACGGCTGCGGCTTTGGAGGTGTTGTAGGCCACGGTGTTCATGCCCGGTGGTGTGCCTTTGAACGCGGCCACCGAGGCAGTGATGATGATGTTGCCCTGGCCCTTGGGAATCATCACGCGGCGTGCCACTTCGCGCGACAAGAAGAAGGGCGCTGAGACGTTGAGGTTCATCACCTTGTTCCATGCCTCGTCCGGGTAATCCTCGGCTTTGGCACCCCAGGTGGCCCCGGCGTTGTTGACCAGAATGTCGATGGTGCCCAGCTGGGCCAGTACATCGTCGATCAAGCCGGGAATGGCGTCGAACTTTTGCAGGTCATTGGTGAAGGTGACCACCTCAATACCCAGAGCTTGCAGGTGTGCCTTGGCTTGCGCCAGCTCGTCGGCCTTGCGGGCGGTGATTGCCAGCTTGGCGCCCATCTCGCCCAGAGCTTCGGCCATTTGCAGCCCCAGGCCGCGTGATCCCCCGGTGATCAGGGCCGTTTTTCCAGACAGATCGAACAGTTGTTTGACGCTCATGCTTGTGTCTCCTTGAAGGTGGAAAAGTCGATCCGCTGGGCGGAACGCTCTAGAGAACATCCTAGGATTCGGGCAGCAAAAAAGCTGTCGTCTTGGCTACTGAAAACGTGCGGGATTACGCTCGGTAAATAGCCTGCTGCAAACGGCGCACCATGCGCTCCAGCTCGGGTTTGGCGCGGTGCAGCAGCATGTCTGAAGAAATCAGGCGCGAAGGGCCGCCGCAGCTGATGGCCATCAACGGCAGCCCTCTGCCGGGTGAGAACGCCAGCGCAATCGCATTGACGTGCGGCAGCCAGTCGCCGAACGAGGTGGTCAGCCACGGGTGCGGGCTGTCCTGGTGCTGCGGCCACTGGTGTTGCTGCTGCTCGACGGCGGCCCACTGGTCCGGGGCATGCGCTTGCAGATAGGCCAGCGCTTGCTGGCGTTCACCCAGCGGGCAGGCCGCCAGCCAGGCACGGCCAATAGCGGTGGTGCCCAGAGGCAGGCGTGTGCCAATGTTCAAATCCGAATCCATGGGCAGCGGGCTGGGGCTGTGCTCGATGTAGAGCATGTTGTGCCGGTCCCGTGTGGCCAGTGCCACCTCTGTCTGTGTCAGATCGCTGAGCTTGTGCATCAATGGCCGCGCCAGTTTGCGCACATCCATCCCCGACAACATGGCGCTGCCCAGCGCCAGCGTGGATGTGCCCAGGCGGTATTTGCCTTCATCAGGCACATGGATCAAATAGCCCAGCAAGGTGAGCGTGTGCGTCAGGCGTGAGACCGTGGATTTGGGCAGGCCACAGCGTTTGGCAATGTCTTGATTGCCCAGTAGTTTTTCACCGGAGCGAAAGCACGACAGCACATCCAGCCCGCGCGCCAGGGCGGTGACATAGTTGCGGTCGGACTGGTCAGGGGCAGCAGCAGGGGCAGTAGCAGGGGCAAGAGAAACAGGCATGCTGCGCATTATGGAAACAGCGCACTTGTCGCGCTACAGGGCTTTTGCTGACAAAACCAGCCGTCATGCTTGCCCACGTGCCTTGAGAGGCTGCGCAATAAAAAAACCTGCCGATGCAGTGCATGGGCAGGCTGGGTGTTGCAGCAGAGAAGGGCTTACTTTTCGACGAAAGCGCGCTCAATCACGAAGTCGCCGGGCGTGGTGGTGTTGCCTTCCTTGAAGCCGCGCTCTTCCATCATCTTCTTCAGATCGGCCAGCATGGCGGGGCTGCCGCACAGCATGACGCGGTCGGTTTCAGGGTTCAGCGCAGGCAAACCGAGGTTTTGCGGGAAGGTGCCGTTGTTGATCAGGTCAGTGATGCGGCCCTGGTTGCGGAAAGGCTCGCGTGTCACGGTGGGGTAATAGTGCAGCTTGCCCTTGACGATGTCGCCCAGGAATTCGTGCTCGGGCAGTTGCTCGAACATGTCCATATAGGCCAGCTCCTTGACTTCACGCACACCGTGCACCACAACTACGTTGTCAAAGCGCTCATAAGTTTCGGGGTCGCGCGCCACGGCCAGCCAGGGCGCCAGACCCGTGCCAGTGCCAATGAGGTACAGGTTCTTGCCGGGCAGCAGATAGTCGATCAGCAGCGTGCCTGTGGGCTTCTTGCCGACGATGATGGTGTCACCCACCTGAATGTGCTGCAGGCGTGAAGTCAGTGGGCCGTCTTCCACCTTGATGGACAGAAACTCCAGGTGCTCTTCGTAGTTTGGGCTGGCAATGGAGTAGGCACGCAGCAGGTTCTTGCCGTCGACCTTCAGACCAATCATGGTGAAGTGGCCGTTGGAAAAGCGCAGCGCTGTGTCACGGGTTGTGGTGAAAGAGAAAAGGCGGTCGGTCCAGTGGTGGACAGAAAGGACGCGTTCTTCGAGAAAAGCACTCATGGTGGAACTGATGGCAGAGGATGCAAAAATGGGCAATGCATGCCCGGGCGTCAATAGCCAGGTGGCGAACCCAACGAGACTGCGCGTTTGGCGCTGGAGGTGCGGGGTATGGCGGGCTGGCGTTCATGCGGATGAATCCGCTATTGTCCGAGAAATGACGGCTTTAAGGCAGGATTGCGGTCTTTGGTTTGATATGGATTAGTTATAAGCACGTGCTTGCCAAGCAGGGTGGGTTGCTTGACAATAATCATTGTTTGAGAAAAAGATTGGTATGTGCTGCGGCTGGCAGCACGTTTTTTTAACCAATTAATGCTCATTTTGAGCATTAATAAAAGCTGTGCACGGCGTCTTGGGGCCGAAGTCGCAACAGCGCAAAGGAGGATGACAAATGCAGATACGTTGGACGATGGCCTGGCTTGCGCTGGCAGCAGTACCGGCATGGGCACAGGGTGTGCTCAAGATTGGCGAAGTCAATAGCTACAAGGCGATGCCTGCTTTTCTTGAGCCGTATAAAAAAGGCATGGAGCTGGCGGTCGAGCAGATCAATGCAGATGGTGGTCTGCTGGGCAAAAAAGTTGTGCTCATTACGCGCGATGACAACGCCAGCCCCGGTGATGCCGTGCGGGCAGCCGAGGAGCTGTATACGCGTGAAAAGATTGACGTGCTGACCGGCTCTTTCCTCTCGCACGTGGGCATGGCGCTGACCGACTATGCGCAGCAAAAGCAGCGTTTCTTCCTGGCCTCGGAAACACTCACTGACAAGGTGGTCTGGCAAAACGGCAATCGCTACACCTACCGCCTGCGTGGCTCCACCTACATGCAAACGGCCATGCTGGTGCAAGAAGCCAAGAAGCTGAACAAGAAGCGCTGGGCCATCGTGTATCCCAACTACGAGTACGGCCAGTCGGCTGTGGCCACCTTCAAGAAGTTGATGAAAGAAGCCCAGCCTGATATTGAGTTTGTGGCCGAGCAAGCGCCCCCGTTGGGCAAAATTGATGCGGGTTCTGTGGTGCAGGCGCTGGCCGATGCCAAGCCCGATGCCATTTTCAATGTGCTGTTCTCAGTGGATCTGGGCAAGTTTGTGCGTGAAGGCAATACGCGGGGCCTCTTCAAGGGCCGTACGGTGGTAGGCCTGCTCTCAGGCGAGCCGGAGTACCTTGATGCCCTGCGCACCGAAGCGCCTGAGGGCTGGATCGTCACAGGCTACCCCTGGTACAGCATCAAGACACCCGAGCATGAGGCCTTCTTGAAGGCCTACCAAAGCAAGTTCAAGGACTACCCGCGTCTGGGTACCATCGTGGGCTACAACGCCATCCAGTCACTGGCTGCAGGCATCAAAAAGGCTGGCAGCACCGACACCGAAGCGCTGATCAAGGCGTTCAAAGGGCTGGATGTGAAGACACCATGGGGCGTTATTACGTACCGTGCGCAAGACAATCAGTCCACCATGGGTGCGTTTGTGGGCAAGACCACCTACAGCAAAGATATGCAGCGCGGCGTAATGACTGACTTCTACTATGCGGATGGCAAGGATTACCAGCCAACTGATGCGCAGGTGAAGCAAATGCGCCCTGCCAGCGCGCAATAATTGCGCTTTCGCTGATAGCCACACGGATGCGCAGCCTGCAAGCTGTTGCACCGGGTGGCTTTTTCGCACCCTTTGGGGAGAAGTTTGTGAGTTTGAGGAGCGCCATCGCATGAGTGCATCTGGCCTGCTGGCCCAATTGCTCAATGGCCTGGCCAGCGCGTCGTCGCTGTTTCTGGTGTCTGTCGGGCTGTCGTTGATCTTTGGAGTGACGCGCACCATCAATTTTGCGCATGGCTCTTTTTTCATGCTGGGTGCCTACATGGCATTTACCAGCGTGGAAACACTCGCGCCCACCATCGGCTTTTGGCCCGCCTTGCTGCTGGCTCCACTGGCATGTGCGGCACTGGGCGCGCTGACGGAGATGGGGCTGCTGCGGCGCATTTATAAAGCGCCAGAACTGTTTCAGTTGCTGGCCACGTTTGCACTGGTGCTGGTCATCAAAGATGCGGCCCTGTGGCTGTGGGGGCCAGAGGAGCTGTTTGGCCCGCGTGCAGCGGGGCTGGAAGGTTCCATTGAAATTTTGGGTCGCCAGTTCCCCACGTATGACTTGCTGCTGATTGCCGTTGGGCCACTGGTGTTGCTGGGCCTGCACGTGCTGCTTACTCAAACCCGTTTTGGCACCTTGGTGCGTGCAGCCACGCAAGACCGTGAAATGGTGGGTGCACTGGGCGTGAACCAAGCGTGGTTATTCACGGCTGTTTTTGCGCTGGGCACCCTGCTGGCCGGGCTGGCAGGGGCGCTGCAATTGCCGCGTGAACCCGCCAGTCTGGAGATGGACATGACCACCATTGGCGCCGCCTTTGTGGTGGTGGTGGTGGGTGGCATGGGCAGCATTCCCGGGGCCTTTGTGGCAGCGCTGTTGATTGCTGAAATCAAGGCCGTGTGCATCTGGCTGGGCGTGCAAGAGATTGCGGGCGTGGAGGTGTCTTTCTCCAAGCTCACGCTGGTGGTGGAGTTTTTGGTGATGGCCACGGTGCTGGTCTGGCGGCCATGGGGGCTGATGGGCAAGCCACAGGCCCCTGCGCGCCATGCGGGTGTGCCTGAGCAGCCGCTGCGCCTTGCAGGCCGTAGCAGTACGGCGGCATGGGGTGTGCTGGTGCTGGGCTTGCTGGTGCTGCCACTGCTGGTGGGCGAAGGCAGCTACGCCACAGTGCTGATGACGGACATGCTGATTGCTGCGCTGTTTGCTGCCAGTCTGCACTGCATTCTGGGCCCGGGTGGCATGCATTCGTTTGGCCATGCGGCCTACTTTGGGCTGGGTGCCTATGGCGCTGCACTGGCTGTGCGCCTGCTGCATTTGCCCATGGAGGCAGCGCTGGTGCTGGGCCCGCTGGTGGCCGCTGCAGGCGCATTGCTCTACGGCTGGTTTTGCGTGCGCCTGTCTGGTGTGTACCTGACCATGCTCACCCTGGCGTTCGCGCAAATCACCTGGGCGATTGTGTTCCAGTGGGATGGTTTTACCGGGGGCAGCAATGGTTTGACGGGTGTGTGGCCGTCTGACTGGGCATCACAAACCGAGCACTTTTACTGGCTGGCTTGGGCGCTGTGCGTGCTGGGTGTGTATGTGTTGCGTCGCATGCTGTTTTCTCCCTTGGGTTATGCGTTGCGCGCGGCGCGAGATTCGGCCATGCGTGCTGACGCCATTGGCCTGGATGTGCGCCGTATTCAATGGACTGCGTTTGTGATTGCCGGTGCGTTTGCAGGGTTGGCTGGGGCGTTGTTTGCTTTTTCGAAAGGCAGCGTCGCGCCAGACAGTCTGGGCGTAAGCAAGAGTGTGGATGCGCTGGTCATGGTGTTGCTGGGCGGCATTCAAACCCTGGCTGGCCCCGTGGTGGGCTCTGCTGCCTTCACCTGGCTGCATGACACCGTGGCGCGCAACACGGATTACTGGCGTGCATTGATGGGGGCCATCATGCTGGTTTTGGTGCTGCTGTTTCCGCAAGGTATTTCCGGATTCGCGCAGCAGCTGCAGGCGCTGTGGGTTTCTCCAAAGAAAGTACGGGTGCACGCATGACGCTGCTGCAAGTGCAATCACTTTCCAAAACATTTGGCGGCGTGCAGGCCGTGCGTGATGTGTCGTTCACGCTGCAGGCCGGCGAGCTGCTGGCCTTGATTGGCCCCAACGGGGCGGGTAAAAGTACCACTTTCAACATGGTGGGCGGGCAACTGCAGCCAGACCATGGCCGTGTGCTGCTGAACGCAGACAACCTGGTGGGCCTGGCACCGCGCGCCATCTGGCGCAAAGGCGTGGGGCGTACTTTTCAGATCGCACAAACCTTTGCTTCGCTGACGGTGGTGGAGAACGTGCAAATGGCGCTGCTGTCACGCGATCAGCAAATTTTTTCGTGGTGGCAACGAGCGAAAGCGCACCGTCGACCGGATGCGCTGGCGCTGCTGGCGCAGGTGGACATGGCGGCACAGGCCGATCGGCCTTGCAGCCAATTGGCTTACGGTGATGTGAAGCGCGTGGAACTGGCAATTGCCCTGGCGCACGACCCCCAACTGCTGCTGATGGATGAGCCTACGGCAGGCATGGCACCGGCAGAGCGCGTGGCTCTGATGCAGCTGACGCGGCAACTGGCCAAAGCGCGCCAGATGGGCGTGCTGTTTACCGAGCACAGCATGGATGTGGTGTTCGGGCAGGCTGACCGTGTGGCCGTGCTGGTGCGCGGGCAATTGCTGGCTGAGGGCACACCGCAAGCCATCCGCGATGACGCCCGCGTGCAGCAAGCGTATCTGGGCAGTGGCCTGGTGCTGGAGAAGCAGTTATGAGTGAAGTGCAAACAACCCCTTCCAGTCCTTTGCTGCAAGTAGAAGGCCTGAACGCTTGGTACGGTGCCGCGCACATCTTGCACGGCGTATCGCTGCAGGTTGGGCGCGGTGAAGTGGTGGCGCTGATGGGGCGCAACGGTGCAGGCAAATCCACCACGCTCAAGAGCATTGTCGGGCTGGTGGAGCGGCGCAAAGGAAAAGTTCTTTTCATGGGTAACGCGATAGAGGGCAATGCATCGCACCAGATTTCCCGCGCCGGCTTGGGATATGTGCCTGAAGATCGACGCATCTTTACCGAGCTGACCGTGATGGAGAACCTCGAGGTGGGCCGTCAAAAAGCACGGCTGTGGCCCGACGGCAGCCCTGTGCCGCACTGGACGCCTGAAAAGCTTTTTGCACTGTTTCCCAATCTGGGCGAAATGCCGCAACGCCCGGGCGGGCAAATGAGCGGTGGCGAACAGCAAATGCTCAGCGTGGCCCGCACGCTGATGGGGCAGCCGTATGTGGTGCTGCTGGATGAGCCCTCAGAAGGTGTTGCGCCATTGATCGTGGAGCAAATGGCCCGCACAATTTTGGCGCTGAAGGCGCAGGGTATTGGCATCTTGCTCAGTGAGCAAAACCTGCCTTTTGCGCAAGTGGTGGCCGATCGTGTCTATGTGCTGGAAAAAGGCCAGATTGTGCACAGTGGGACCATGGCCGAACTGGCAGGCCATGCGCAGGTGCGTCAGCAGTATTTAGGGCTTTGAGGCAATGGGCTGTGCAGGCAGCGCTTGCAGCCGTGGTGATGCTGCCAGCGCACTGGGCAGCAGGTAGGTGCCACTGAGCAGAGGGAGCGCAAGCTGCGTGCGTTGCACGGGCAGCGTGATGCCAGCTTGCGCCCAAGCATCCCACGCCAAGGTCGTGCAGTAGGTGCCCTGGGCAGGGTCAAGCATGTGAAAGCGCCGGCCTTTTTGTGCCAGCGCCCAATCTGCCGCGCGCTGGCGTTGCTGTGCGCTGGCGGCGCGCACATGAAAGACTTGAAAGGCACTGGCTCGCTGCGGGTGCAAGTAAAAGGACAGCTCATCGAGCACCACTGCATCTGGGCTGGATGGGCGCTCGGCAGGTGTGGCGTGCAGTACCTGCCACCGCGCAGCATTGCCAATTAAGACGCCGACATGGCTGTAGAGCCCTTGATCGATGGCCATGACCGCATGGCTGACACCTTCAGTGCCTGTGCGAAAAATCAGATCACCCGCTTGTGCTTGTGGCGGCAGGGTGGGCAGCTGCGCTAAGCTGGCGGTGCAGAAAAAAACCGCCACTAAAGTGGCGGTGGTGTGCGCAGTGCGCAGCATCAAAGGCGGATTTTCCAGTTGCCATCTTCCTTGAGCACCGTAAAGCTTTCGTTCTTGGTTTTGCCATTCTTGAACGTCACTTGCACTTTGACTTTGGCACTGTTGCCGTCTGCAGCCATGTCTTCTTGCAGCATGTCAATCTTTGCAAGACCGTTGTTGGCATCCACCACGGATTTTCCCTGCGCAACCATCATCTCAACCTTGGCTTTGACCAGGCGCATTTCATCGGCAGAGACCTGCTGGAGCGCCAAGTACTGTGTGGCTTTGTCAGCGTTGCCTGCAGCCACGGCCATGTAGAAGTCGCGGATGACATCAATGGGGGCACTGCCACCCAGGCAGGCGGTCAGCCCCAGAGACATGCCCATTGCAAGCCAAGTGCGTCGAGAAATATTCATAGCCAGTAGAGGTGTGGGTCAAAAAGCGCTGGCCGTAAGCCAGCGTGAACCCCTGAAGGATAACAAGCCGCCGCAAGTGCAAAGTGTTCGTGATTAATGAAATGCAGTGCTCACCAAGCTGGGGCGTTGCTGCATCTGTGCAAGCCATTGCTGCGTATGCCAAGAGGCGCTGGCAGGCAGCATGCCGGGCAGCCGGAAAATGACATATTCCAGTGCAACGGCCGTGGTGATCTGGTCCAGCGAAAGCGCTGCACCGGGCAGTGCAGGCAGTGAAGTTTCGATGTGATGCAGCGCACGCGCCAGAGCTGCCAGGCGGCGTTGGCCCATGACGCTGGCGTCAGCAGCCTGCGCGCCCTCGTACTTGCGCGCAATCACCAAATTGAATGCGCTTTCCATCAAGCCATAAGCGACGCTGGTGCGAGCGAGCACACTGGCTGCGTGCTCTGCAGGCACCAAAGGCGTGCCAGAGCCACACTGGTCTAAATACTGCGCAATCAGCAGCGATTCTGCAATCGCATGGCCATCGTTGGTCATCAGGACTGGAATGCGCAACTGGGGGTGTGCTGCGAGCAAGGCGGGGTCGTTGACCCATGGGTCGCTCCAGACCAGATCGACACGATCGGTCAACCCTTTTTCTAGAACAATCACACGTGCCACGCGTGCAAAAGGGGAGGTGGTATTTAAAAAAAGTTGCATGCTGGGTCTTGTAAAGAGGAGCGCTTACAGCGCGTGCTAGCGGGACGTTAGAGGCTGTTTTTGTTTGGAGAAAAGAATCAGAACGGCACCCAGCATCAAGGCACTGCAGCCCATGAAAAACAGACTGCGGTAGCTGCCCGTGTGGGCGTAGATATAGGCCATGAGATAGCCTGCGGTGGCTTGCAGTAGCGCAAAGGCAGCGGTGGCGTAGCCCCACATGCGCTTGTGACGTGCCGGGCCAATCAGTTGCATCAGGTAGCCCGATGTAATGGCCGCCATACCGGGCGACAGCGCGCCAACGATAAAACCAGAGACCACATGCCCGGCAAAGCCCGCCCAGATCAGGGGCATGCCAATGGCCATCGCTTTCAAGGCATAGGCCCCTGCTGTGGTGCGCCACCAGCCCCATCGCGTAGCGCACAGCGATGCGCACAGTGGCCCCGCCACGGCTCCCAAACCAAAAAATGCCCACTGTGTAGAGGCATAGGTGGAGCCCAAATTCAATTCGCGTGCCAGATAGTCCACCCAAAACACCGTGTGCGGCACAAAGCCAAAGGCATCGGTGGTGTAGGCCGCGAACACCAAGATGACGGGCAGGCTCCACACCGCAGCGGCTGGCAAAGCAGGGGCTGCACCCGGTGTAACCACCATGGGAATGGGGGCGGGCAGCTGGCGTGCATTGCGCCAGCCCCACCACAGTGCGGCCACGCACACCAGCGCCAGGCCCCACCACACGGCACCCAGGCTTTGCTGGGCTAGTGCGGGCACCAGCGTGGCCGACAGCAAGGCACCCACGCCAATGCCGCAAAACATCAGCGGGCCCAGTGCGGCACGGCGCTCTACGGGGGTGGCAGACATGGCGACCGAGGGGCCCAGCACCATCAAGGTGGCACCTGCAATGCCTGACAGCAGACGCCAGACAAAGAACACGGCCATGGGTTGATCAAAGCTGCAAGCCGCAAAGCTCAGTGCCACCGCAAACCAGCACCCAACCAGAACGCGCACTGCCCCCCAACGCTCGGCCATGGGCGCAGCAGCCAGCGCGCCGATCAAATAGCCCAACAGGTTGGCTGCGCCCAGATAGGCCACCTGCTCGCCGGTGAACCAGCCTGCCAGCACCATCTCGGGCATCAAGGCCGTGTAGGCAAAGCGTGCCAGCCCCACACCGCTGAGTGTGGCCAGAAAGCCGGTCAAAAAAAGCGGAAGTTCAGAGCGTTGAATCACGTGCAACCTTGAAGTGATAGGGAAGGTTAGGTGTTTGTCATGATCATGTCCAATGATTCAAAATGAATGCCATCATCTTCTTTTGTGATTGATGCCCATGCAACTTAAATCTCTGCGCATTTTTGATGCCGTTTGCAGCACCGGCAGCTTTGGTGGCGCCGCACAGCGGCTGCACACCGTGCAATCGAATGTGACAGCACACATCAAGAAGCTGGAAGAGGAGCTGAAGGTGCAACTGATGGAGCGCAGCAATGGCCCTGTGCGCCTGACTCCCGCTGGCCACACCTTGTTGCCCCAGGCACAGCGCCTTTTACAGACCCACGATGACACCTGTGCGCTGTTTGCGGGCGAGGTACCGCCTGCGGGCAGCTTGCGCATTGGTGCGATGGAAAGCACGGCGGCCTTGCGCCTGCCCAGCGTGCTGGCCAAGGTATACCAGGCCCACCCCCACATAGACCTGCAATTGCGCACAGGGCCCACGGCAGCATTGCTGGACGATCTGGTGCGCGGGGCGCTCGATTGCGCCTTTGTGGCGGGCCAGCCGCCCAACCCGCGCTGGTGGGCGCAACCCGTGTTTCAGGAGGAGCTGGTGCTGGTCGGGCCCACGCCCATGCAGACATTGCCCGCACCAGAAGTACTGCTGCACACACCATTTCTGGCATTCAGGCAGGGTTGCAGCTATCGCCAGCGCATTGAATTGTTGCTGGCCAGCCAGGGCATCACGTCCACACGCATCATGGAGCTGGGCACGCTGGATGCCATCTTGGGTTGTGTGGCTGCAGGCATGGGCTTTGCGTTGATGCCGCTGGCGCTGATGCAGACCCAGCAGAGCCGATTTGGCACCCACTGCGTGCGCTTGCCAGAGCCTTTGCGCAGTCAGATCGGCGTGGTCGATACGTGGCTGGTGGCCCCCGAGCAGCAAGGCTGGTCACCGCAGTTGCGGGCCTTGGTCGACAAGCTCGCCCCACTGAGGGTGAGTGCCGGGGCATAGGGCCAGTCAGGCGGACGGCAGCTTGTTTGCCTGCGCAAGATGAGGGTTGCGCCGCAGCACTACTTTGCCGTGTGCAGCAGTGCTCGGCGGTATTGCATGGCCTCTGCCACATGCGCGCTGGCAATGGTGTCGCTGTGGGCCAAGTCTGCAATGGTGCGTGCCACACGCAAGGCACGGTGGGTGGCGCGGGCAGACCACCCCAGGCGTTCTGCCGCTTTGCCCACTAGTTGGTGGGCGCTGTCTTCCAGATGCAAAAAACGATCCAAAGCGTCGCCTTGCAATTGCTGGTTGCTACAGGCCTGGCGTGCCATGGCGCGCTCACGTGCTTGCACAATGCGGCTGCGAATAGTGGGGCTGTTTTCACCGTTGCTGGCGGACAGCAGCTCCTGCGCTGGTAATGCCGCTACCTCAATGTGCAAATCAATCCGGTCCAGAAGCGGCCCGCTGAGCTTGCCTTGGTAGCGCGCCACCTGGTCTGGCGTGCAGCGGCAGGCACGTTGGGTGGAGCCCCAGAAGCCACAGGGGCAGGGGTTCATGGCAGCTATGAGCTGGAACCGCGCCGGAAATTCTGTGCTGTGGGCGGCGCGGGCAATCGTGATGCGGCCTGTTTCCAAAGGTTCGCGCAGTGCTTCCAAAGCGCTGCGGGCAAATTCAGGAAATTCATCCAAAAACAAGGTGCCATGGTGGGCGTATGAAATTTCACCCGGTTTAGGTGGCGAGCCGCCGCCCACCAAAGCCACAGCGCTGGCGGTGTGATGGGGGCTGGCTGTGCGGCGCAGTCCCCATTGATCGGCCTTGAAACGACCGCACAAACTGGCAATGGCGGCGCTCTCCAGTGCTTCGTGTGCGGTCATGGGAGGCAGCAATCCGGCAAAGCGCTGTGCCAGCATGGATTTGCCAGAGCCGGGAGGCCCCACCATCAATACGCCGTGCTGACCGGCCGCCGCAATCTCCAGCGCGCGTTTGGCAGATGCCTGGCCCTTGACATCGCTGATGTCGGCCAGCGTTGCATGCGCGGTGGCAGGGGGCGCTGGCATGCGCTGCCAGCCTGTGCTGGTAGTTGTGTCTGGTGTGGCCGTGGAGGGTAGGAGCTGTGCCACGACATCCAGCAAATGTTGCGCACCGTAGACCTCGGCCTGGGGGGCGCATGCGGCCTCTGCGGCACTTTCCATGGGAAGCACCAAGCGCACAGCCGCGTGCTGCATCTGCAAAGCCAAGCTGGTGGCAAGCGCCCCCCGCACAGGCCGAAGCGCCCCCGACAAAGACAGCTCGCCTGCAAATTCCCAGCCTTGCAGTTTTTTGGCATCGATCTGCCCGCTGGCCGCAAGGATGCCCAGCGCTATGGGCAAATCAAAACGGCCTGAGTCTTTGGGAAGGTCGGCGGGCGCCAAGTTGACGGTGATGCGCTTGTTGTTGGGGAACTCCAGCCCGCTGTTGGCAATGGCGCAGCGCACGCGTTCGCGAGCCTCTTTGACTTCGAGGTCTGCAAGCCCCACCAGACTCAGGCTGGGCAGACCATTGGCAAGGTGGACTTCCACGGTGACAGACGGTGCGTGCAGCCCCAGCAATGCCCGACTTTGCACACAGGCCAAGCTCATGAACGGTGTCCTCCCTATTCCGGTGCAAGTGCGCGCCAGAAACCTGGCTCCAGATTGCACTGATTTGGTGCATTGTTGGCGAGTGGCGCGCGCTCACTGTAGGACGCTTGTCACTCTCGCTTCAATGCCGCTGGTTGGCACGCTAACTGCTTAAAGGGCTTGTCACAACACTTTTTACAACTTCCCACTTCCCGGAGGAACGTCTCATGAAAATGGTGTCAGCCATCATCAAGCCCTTCAAGCTCGACGAGGTGCGCGAAGCCCTCTCGCAGCTTGGGGTCCAGGGCATCACCGTGACCGAGGTGAAGGGTTTTGGCCGTCAGAAAGGCCATACCGAGCTGTACCGCGGTGCGGAATATGTCGTGGATTTCTTGCCCAAGGTCAAGCTGGAAGCCGCGGTGGACGATGCCGTGCTTGAGCAAGTGATCGAAGCCATCGAAGGTGCTGCACGCACAGGAAAGATCGGCGACGGCAAGATTTTTGTTTACGACCTGGAGCAAGTCGTGCGTATCCGCACCGGTGAAACCGGCAAGGAAGCGCTGTAACGCAACCCCTAATGCAAGAGACTGACATGAAAAAATCGCTCCCTGCACTCACGCTCGGCGTCGGCCTTTTGGCTACAGCCGCAGGTGCCTTTGCACAAGAAGCTGCGCCTGTTGCCGCCGTTGTTGTAGAAGCCGTTGTGCAAACCGTAGCCCCTGTCGCTGACGCCGCGCAAGAAGTGGCCAAGCTGGACTCCGGTGACACCGCGTGGATGCTGACATCCACCATGCTGGTGATCTTGATGACCATCCCCGGTCTGGCCTTGTTCTATGGTGGCCTGGTGCGCTCCAAGAACATGCTGTCCGTGCTGGCACAAGTGTTCACCATCTTCTCGCTGATCACTGTGCTGTGGGCTATTTATGGCTTCTCGCTGACTTTCGGCGGCGAAGGCAAGTTCTACGGAGACTTCAGCAAGCTGTTCCTGGCAGGCATCACGCCCGACACCTTGTCCGGCATGCTGCCCACCATCCCTGAGTATGTGTTTGTGGCCTTCCAGTCGACCTTTGCCGCCATTACCGTGGCGCTGATCGTGGGTGCCTTTGCAGAACGCATCAAGTTCTCTGCCGTGATGATTTTCTCGGTGCTGTGGTTCACCTTCAGCTACATCCCCATGGCACATATGGTGTGGGGCGGTGGTTTGCTGGCAGCCGACGGTGCGCTGGACTTTGCGGGCGGCACTGTGGTGCACATCAACGCTGCGGTGGCTGGCCTGGTGGGTGCCTACATGGTGGGCAAGCGCATCGGCTTCGGTAAGGAAGCCCTGCCTCCTCACAGCCTGACGCTGACCATGGTGGGCGCATCCCTGCTGTGGGTGGGCTGGTTCGGTTTCAACGCCGGCTCCGCTGGTGCTGCTAACGGTGGTGCAGGTCTGGCGTTCATCAACACCATCCTGGCAACTGGCGCTGCTGCCGTGGCCTGGATCGTGACGGAGTCGCTGCACAAGGGCAAGGCTTCCATGCTGGGCGCTGCATCCGGTGCTGTGGCTGGTCTGGTCACCATCACTCCCGCCGCTGGCTTTGTGGGCCCCATGGGCTCCATCGTGATGGGCCTGATTGCTGGCCCTCTGTGCCTGTGGGGGGTGTCTGGTCTGAAGCGCATGCTCAAGGCTGACGACGTGTGCGACGTATTCGGTGTGCACGGCGTGGGCGGTATCTTGGGCGCTATCTTGACGGGTGTGTTTGCCTCGCAAAGTTTGGGTGGTACAGGCGGTCTGAGCCCTGACACCTTCGCCATGGGTGCTCAGGTCTGGGTGCAGTTCAAGAGTGTGATCGTGACCATGGTCTGGTGCGGTGTGGTCTCTTACATCTGCTTCAAGATCGCAGATATCCTGGTGGGTCTGCGAGTGGCTGAAGATGCTGAGCGCGAAGGTCTGGACATCACCACCCACGGTGAGTCTGCCTACAACCGTTAAGCATAGACAGCAGGCAGTCTGCACTGCCTGTGAGGTTTGCTTGAACCGCCCCTTCGGGGGCGGTTTTTTATGGCTGCAGCGCAGCGTCATTCACGCAGGGCATTCAAAAAATTCACGCCCAAGCAGCTGGTAAAAAACTGTGGTGCCGCTACGATTTACAGCCATGGATGCAGCCCTTTCCCAGATTCAAGCGCGCGTACGCGCCGCCATTGCTGACCAAACGCCCCTGCGCCTTCGCGGAGGTGGCAGCAAAGACTTTCACGCCATGCAATTGCAAGGCGACATTGTGGACACCCGTAGCCTGACAGGCATCGTCAGTTATGAACCCAGCGAGCTGGTCGTGACCGTCAAGGCTGGCACACCTTTGGCAGAGCTGGAGGGCGTACTGGCAAAGCAAGGTCAGTGTCTGGCGTTTGAGCCTCCCCACTTTGCCGGCAGTGCCAACAGGCAAGCTACGGTGGGTGGCATGGTGGCTGCCGGGTGGAGTGGCCCGGCCCGCGCCAGTGCAGGGGCCGTGCGCGATTTTGTGCTGGGCATTGAAATCATCAATGGCAAGGCTGAGCTGCTGCGTTTTGGTGGCACGGTGATGAAGAATGTGGCGGGCTATGACGTCTCGCGCCTCATGGCCGGTAGCTGGGGGACGCTGGGCTTGATCACGGAAGTCAGCCTCAAAGTTTTGCCCGTTGCGCCCGCTGAAACCACACTACGCTTTGATGGCGTGTCGCAAGCCCAAGCACTGCAGCACCTGAATCTGTGGGGTGGACAGCCATTGCCGCTGAACGCCAGTTGCTGGGTAGAAGACGCCGGTGTGGGCACGCTGTATGTGCGCCTGCGTGGTGCTGTGGCGGCGGTGGATGCCGCATGCCGCAGCATGGGTGGCGTGCGGCTGGACAGCGCGCAGACGGCGGGTGACTGGCTCGCCAGCCGCGAACATCAATTGCCATGGTTCACCGCGCGTACCGCCACCGAATGCCTGTGGCGCTTGTCGGTGCCACAAACCGCCCCGGTGCTTGCGCTGCCTGCGGGAATGGCTGCCCCGCTGGTGGAGTGGCATGGTGGTTTGCGCTGGGTGAAAGCGCCACGCGCAGCCGGTGCCAGCTTGCACCAGCTTGCACAGGCTGCAGGGGGTAGTGCTTTGTTATTCAGAGCTGAAAGCGAAGAACAAATAAGCGCTGAAGCCATATTTGATCCAAAAAACCAGGGCGTGGTGCAGATACACCAGCAATTGAAGCAAGCGTTTGATCCCGCGGGCATTTTCAATCCCGGGCGTACATCGGCGTTGTTCTAAACGCTGCGCACCGGCAATGGTCAAAATCTAGAAAACCCACGAGACAACACCCATGCAAACCAATTTGGCACCCGAGTACCTCGGAACGCCCGAAGGGCAAGAAGCGGAAGCCATTCTGCGCAAGTGCGTGCACTGCGGCTTTTGCACGGCCACCTGCCCCACTTACCAGATTCTGGGCGATGAGCTGGATGGGCCCCGCGGCCGTATTTACCTGATCAAGCAGGTGCTGGAAGGGCAAGCGCCCACGCGTGCCACGCAAATGCACCTGGACCGCTGCCTGACTTGCCGCAACTGCGAGTCCACCTGCCCCAGTGGCGTGCAATACGGGCACCTGGTGGACATTGGCCGCAAAGTAGTGGATGACAAAGTACAGCGCCCCATGGGCGAGCGCATGCAGCGCTGGCTACTCAAGGAAGGCCTGACGTCACCCTTGTTTGCACCGGCGATGAAGCTGGGGCAATCCGTGCGCAGCTGGCTGCCTGAGAGCATTCAAGCCAAAGTGCCGCCAAAGAGTGAGCACGGCGCATGGCCCACCCGCAGCCATGCACGCAAAGTGCTGCTGCAGCAAGGCTGTGTACAGCCCGCCATGTTGCCCAACATCAACTACGCCACCGCACGCGTGCTGGATGCCGTGGGCATTCAAACCGTGGTGGTGACACAAAGCCAGTGTTGTGGTGCCGTGAAGTACCACCTCAATGACCACGAGGGCGCCAAATCCCAGATGCGCGCCAATATCGATGCGTGGTGGCCCGCTGTTGCCGCAGGCGAGGTGGAGGCGATTGTGAGCAACGCCTCAGGCTGCGGTGCCATGGTTAAAGACTGGGGCCACGTGCTGCAGCATGAGCCGGCCTATGCTGACAAAGCGGCCCGTATCAGCGCACTGACACGGGATTTGAGCGAGTTGCTGCCCGCCTTGCTGCCGGAGCTGGCCGCCAAGCTCCAAGGCAAGGTGCAGGTGGCGCAGCAGCCCATGGCTTACCACCCACCATGCACCTTGCAGCATGCGCAAAAGCTCAAAGGCGTGGTGGAGGCCAATCTGGGCAAGTTGGGATTTCAGCTGACCACGGCGCGCACCGAGTCACACCTGTGCTGTGGATCGGCAGGCACTTACTCGGTGTTGCAACCGGTGTTGTCTAAAACGCTGCGTGATCGAAAATTGCGAGCACTCAACGAAGCTGTCAACGAACCTGTAGCCATTTTGTCGGCCAATATTGGTTGTATTGCCCACCTGCAAAGTGGAACGCCGCTGCCTGTGCGCCACTGGGTGGAGGTGCTGGATGAGTCTTTGGCGGCGGGTGCCGCGCACAACTAAAGAGGCCATCGATTCGCATTGATGGCGCAATGCTGGCATCATCGCGTGTTTGATTTTTTGCACTGGCCTACCGCCCATGACCGAACCCGTGTCCTCCACCGTTGAAAACGCTGCGCCTGTCGCACCGGCGCAAGCACCTGCCCGAGCCGACCGTCGTCCTCCCCATAACGGTGGCCGTGGTCGCCCTGCTGGCAATGCAGCTGCACGCCCAGTGCGTGAAGTTCACCCTGTGCTGGCCCAGCTGGCGCAACTGCACCCCGTGCTGTTTGGTGCAACCGTACAACCGCTCAAGCGCGGCACGTACCAAGATCTGCTGGCTTTGCATGGCGAGGCGCTGGATAAGGCGGGCCTGAAGGTTGCCATGGCGATCCACACCCGCTCGACCCGCTATCTGAACGCGGTGGCATCGGGCGCTGCGCGCCACGATCTGCAAGGCAATCCAGTGGAAGCCATGGCACCGGAGCATGTGTTCCACGCCTTGGTGGAAGTGTTCAAGCGCAAGAAGCCCCGTGATGGCGAGGACCTGCAGGTCAAATTGCGTCGCCGCATGGGCATGGCTTTCATGGACTCAGGCCTGAGCCGCGATGCCTATCTGGAAGTGGTGCAAGTGCGTGATGAAGCCACGCAAACCCTGCTGGATGCCGCTTTGGACGAGGTGGCAGAGCAAGACGCCAAGGCCGAAGCCGTGCAGCGTGCCTTTGCTGGCAGCGGTGCCGCATCGATTGAGGCGTTTGCCGATATGTACGGCATGAATCCGCACGCCGTGCAGCGTCAGTTGCACCGTGCCAAGCAGTTGCAAGCCCAGCAAGCTGAGTAAAAGCCTGAGTGGCACGCAACCAAAACAAGGGCCTTCAAGGCCCTTTTTTCATGGCTGTGGCGTGCGCAGCGCCTGCTCAATATCGGTGGTCAAACTCTGCGGGGTGTCCTTCGGGGCGTAGCGGTGCAGAACCCGGCCATCGCGCCCCAGCAGGAACTTGGTGAAGTTCCATTTGATCATCTCGGTGCCCAGAATGCCCGGTGCCTGTGCTTTGAGCCACGCAAAGAGCGGATGGGCGCTGGCACCGTTCACGTCCACTTTGGACATCATGGGAAAGTCCACGCCGTAATTGCGCTGGCAAAAGCTGGCAATTTCAGTGTCGCTGCCCTTGTCTTGCTGGCCAAACTGGTTGCAGGGAAAGCCCAGAATCACCAGTCCTTGATCGGCATAGCGCTGGTGCAATTGCTGCAGGCCCTCAAATTGCGGCGTAAAGCCGCAGGCGCTGGCGGTGTTGACCACCAAAACCACCTTGCCCTCATAGCTGGACAAAGCCTGGCTGTGGCCGTCAATGCTGGTTGCTGAAAAGTCGTAAAAACTGGTCATGGTGCACTCGTTGCAAGAAGAGGTGCAGGCATCTTGCCACCACAGCTGCTTTGCACGCCACCGCGATGCCAATACAACCAGAGAAGTTGTACCCGCGTGGTATTTGAATTTCAACGCGATTTGCGTTAAATTTTTTATACCTGTTGTGGTTCATCGCAATAAAGGAGGTTTCCATGGGCCGTGGATTACGCTCTTTGTTTGAAAGCTCAACTTTTGTTTTGGCACTGGGTGTCGTGGTGTTGCTCAGCGGTATGGGGTATGGCACCTATACGGCACACAACAAACCCGAGGTGCATGTGCAAGTGATGGAGCCCATCCCTGGGCCTGCTGACGCTGCGCAGGCCACCAAGCCTTAGCCGCACTAGTGACGGCGAAAAAACCCGCACAGCTTGGCTGGCGGGTTTTTTTGACCTGAGTGCTGGATCAGCGTTTATTGCTCTGCAGCACGGCCATCAAGGCCCCGGAGATGATGAGCAGGCCACCCAGCAGCATGCGAGGGGTGAGCTCGGTGGCGCCCAGCAGCCACGCTGAGCCGCTGGCAAACAGGACTTCAGACAGCATGATCAGCGACGTGGTGCTGGTCGGCACACGCGCAGCGCCGTACTGCAGCGCCCACGAGCCGATGGCCACCAAAACGGCCATGCCCAGCGCGCAAGAGACCCAGATGACATCGGGCGCAGGCACGGCAGGAAAGTAGCCCGTGACATAGCCCAGGCTGGCTGTGGCCAGGCCCACACACATGCAGCCAATGAACATGGCCAGCACCCGCGCCATGCTGGGTGCGTGAAAGCTGCGGCGCAAGATAACATTGGTGCAGGCAAAGCACAGGCCGCCAAACACGGCCAGGTATTCGGGCAGGCCAATGTCGGCCGTCAGGCTGTGCAGGCTGGCGCCTTCGGGCACGATCACTAAAGCCATGCCGCTGAAGGCCAGAACCAGTCGCAGCAAGCCTGCACGGGTTGGGCGCTCACCCAGAAAGCGCCAGGCCAGCAGCACGGTCCATGCGGGCATGAGATAGAACAGCAAGATCACGCGCACCACATCGCCGGTGGAGGCGGCCATGTTGAAGGACACATTGGTCAAGCCCGAGGACAAGGCCAGCAGCCACAGCGTGCGGTGGGTCAGAAATGCGTGCAGGCTGCTGCGCATCCACACCACGGTGATCACGGTCAGCAGGCTGTAGATCATGCTGGTGGCCCATGGGGCCACCAGGCCCGCGGCGTGCATGGTTTGAAAGGGCCACCAAGCCAGGCCCCAGACCATGGCATTGAACAGCAGCGAGAAATAAGGCAAAGAGAAATGCATGTCAAAAATGGCTCCGGCGCAGGTGGTGCCTGCGCCGGATGCTATGGATATGGTCTTTTGTTTTAGTGGTGGTCTTTGCGCGCAATGTCTAGCAAGCGGCGCACTTCGCTGCCATGTTTGCGGCAATTGTGCAGGTACCAGCGGCCAATCAACCACATGGTGGCCGCCACAATTGCGCCAAAGCCGGTGATGGCTCCGTAGGCGGAGACACCCCACATGGTGCTCAGGCTGTACAGCGCGCCCAGGCCCAAGATACAAGCTTGCTCGTTGAAGTTTTGCACCGCAATCGAGCGGCCCGCGCCCATCAGGCTGTGGCCGCGGTGCTGAAGCAATGCGTTCATAGGAACGACCAGATAGCCCCCCAGGCCGCCCAGCACGATCAGGAACGGAACGGCAATCCACAGGTGACCAATGAAGTTCATGCAAATAACCAGCAGGCCCATGGCGATACCCATTGGTATCACACGTGTGGCGTGCTGCAGCTTCATGCGCATGGATGCCAGCACGGCCCCCACCGCAGTGCCAATGGCGACCACGCCCACCAGCGCTGAAGCTTGTGTGGTGCTGTAGCCCAAGGCCACTGCCGCCCAGGCCAGCACGATGTAGCGCAGATTGCCGGAGACGCCCCAAAACAGCGTAGTGGTGGACAGAGAGATCTGGCCCAGCTTGTCTTTCCACAGGCGGCGATTGCAATCCCAGAAATCAGGCAGCAGCGCCAGCGCATTGCGAAAGTTGCTTTTCTGGGAGTCTTGGCTCAGGGGCACCAGGGGGGCAGAGGTGCGTGGAATGCGCAGATTGAAGGCCGCGGCCAGAGCATAGACAAAAATAAGCACGCCAATGGCCGCTTCGGCAGCGTTGTTGACGCCGGGAATGTGCAAGGCCAGCAAGTGCGAGGAAATCGCCGGGCCAACCAGCTGGCCGCCCAGAAGCACGCCCAAGATGATGGAGGTGATGGTCAGCCCCTCAATCCAGCCATTCGCCTTGACCAGCTGGGAAGCGGGGAGCAGCTCGGTCAAGATGCCGTATTTGGCCGGGGAATACGCTGCAGCACCCAGGCCCACCACGGCATAGGCCAGCAGCGGGTGGTGGCCAAACAGCATCAGCAGGCAGCCCAGCACCTTGATGGCATTGCTGATGAACATCACCCGCCCTTTGGGCAAGGCATCGGCAAAGGCCCCCACAAAAGGGGCCAGCACGACGTAAAACAGCGCGAACATGGGAACCAGAGCGGCACTTTGCCACTCGGGGGCTCCGCCCGTGCGTAACAGCTCTACAGCGGTGACGAACAGGGCGTTATCGGCCAGCGAGCTGAAAAACTGCGCTGACATGATGGTGTAGAAACCGCGCTTCATGAAATGCTGTGCGCACACCTGCCCTCAGGGACAGGCGCACGGAAATGATTGTCCCGATGGCGAAAGGAGTGGCGGTTATATCACGCACACTTCGAACACTGGTGCCAGAATGGCCGCTGTTTGCTCTCGATTGTGATTTGTCATGCCGCGCCCCATTCTTGCCACCATACATCCTCAAGCGATTCGCCACAACCTGCAACGGGTTCGCAGCGCAGCGCCAGACGCCAAGCTCATGTGCGTGACCAAGGCCAATGCCTACGGCCATGGCATTGAGCGCGCTTTTGAAGGTATGCGTGCGGCAGACGGCTTTGCGGTGCTGGAGCTGGAGGAGGCGCAGCGCCTGCGTCGCCTGGACTGGCGCGGCCCCATCTTGCTGCTGGAGGGCGTGTTTGAGCTGCGTGATCTGGAGCTGTGCTCTCGCCTGGGTGTCTGGCACACCGTGCACTGCGACGAGCAGATTGACTGGCTGGCGGCGCACAAAACGCAAATTCCGCACCGCGTGTTCTTGAAGATGAACAGTGGCATGAATCGCCTGGGCTTTACGCCAGAGCGTTTTCGCAGTGCCTATGCGCGCCTTAATGCCTTGCCGCAGGTGGAAGAGATTTCTTTTGTCACCCACTTCAGTGATGCGGATGGCCCGCGCGGTATTGCGCACCAGCTGGAAGTATTCATGCAGGTGACCGAAGACCTGCCGGGCGAGCGCAGCGCCTGCAACAGCGCAGGCGCCCTCATTTTTGGGAGCGATGAGCGGGCCCGCAATGACTGGGTGCGCCCTGGCATCGTGCTGTACGGCAGCGCGCCAGACTATCCGCAGCGCACGGCGCACGACTGGGGCCTGCTGCCGGCCATGACGCTGTCCACCAAGGTGATTGGTGTGCAAAACCTCAAAGCGGGCGATACCGTGGGTTATGGCTCTGCCTTTACTGCGGATGGGCCCATGAAGCTGGGCGTGATCGCCTGTGGCTATGCCGACGGCTACCCCCGCCATTGCGGCACGGGCACCCCTGTGCTGGTCAACGGTGTACGCACCCGGTTACTGGGCCGCGTGAGTATGGACATGATCTGCGTGGATCTGACCCCCGTGCCCGAGGCTGGCGTGGGCAGCGAAGTGGTGCTGTGGGGCCGCAGCCCCAGCACGGGCACTTTGCTGAGCATTGATGAGGTGGCCGCCGCCGCTGGCACGGTGGGCTATGAGCTGATGTGCGCTGTTGCCCCTCGCGTGCCTGTGGTCAGCGATGAAGACGTGCTGCGCAAATAAGCACTCATAAATCATAAAGCTTTCATTAAAAATGAGAGCTACTAGCGCTTATTGTGAATAGTTTTTAAATACTTTTATATTTGAAAACAAGCACCATCAATCGCTGATAGCTCTTGTTTTATGGAATTTCACAGGCATTGGCAACGGTGACAAGCTGCACCGATATAGTCCTGCCATGGCCAAAGACAAAACCATTTACACCTGCAACGCATGCGGCGGCAGCACCCCGCGCTGGCTGGGCAAGTGCCCCAACTGCGGCGCGTGGAACAGCCTGATCGAAAGCGTGCCTGAGGCCGCATCGGGGGGTAAAAACCGCCTCAGCTCTCCACAGGGCTACGCAGGGTTGGCCAATGCACAACCGGTGACGCCCTTGTCCGCCATCGAAGCGCAAGACGTAGCCCGCACCCCCAGCGGCATTGCAGAGCTGGACCGTGTGCTGGGCGGCGGCGTGGTGGAAGGCGGCGTGGTGCTGATTGGTGGCGACCCCGGCATTGGCAAATCCACGCTGTTGCTGCAGGCCATGGATGCGCTGCACCGCGCTGGCTTGCCCACGTTGTATGTGACGGGCGAAGAAAGCGGCGCGCAGGTGGCGCTGCGTTCACGCCGGCTGGGCATTGATGGCAGTCAGGTAAATTTGCTGGCTGAGATTCAGCTCGAAAAGATTTTGGCTACGGTGGAGGCTACGCAGCCTGCCGTCGTGGTGATCGACTCCATCCAGACCACGTATTCCGACCAGCTCACCAGCGCCCCCGGTTCGGTCGCGCAGGTGCGCGAATGCGCTGCGCACTTGACGCGTATGGCCAAAAGCACGGGCGTGACCGTGATCTTGGTGGGCCACGTCACCAAAGAGGGCGCCTTGGCGGGCCCGCGCGTGCTGGAGCACATGGTCGATACCGTGCTGTACTTTGAGGGCGACACGCACAGCCCGCACCGCCTGATTCGCGCTATCAAAAACCGTTTTGGTGCCGTCAACGAGATTGGCGTGTTTGCCATGACCGAAAAGGGCCTGAAGGGCGTAAGCAACCCCAGCGCCATTTTCTTGAGCCAGCACTCAGAACCCGTGCCCGGCAGTTGCGTGATGGTGACGCTGGAGGGCACGCGCCCGCTGCTGGTCGAGATTCAAGCGCTGGTAGACAGCGCCGGCCCGGCAGCGCGCCGCTTGTCTGTGGGGCTGGACAAAGACCGACTGGCCATGCTGCTGGCGGTACTGAACCGCCATGCGGGCGTGGCCTGTGCGGACCAGGATGTGTTTGTGAACGCCGTGGGCGGCGTGCGCATCAATGAGCCAGCAGCCGATTTGGCCGTCATGCTGTCCATTACCTCCAGCCTGCGCGGCAAGCCTTTGCCCAAGGGCTTTTTTGCTTTTGGCGAAGTGGGCTTGGCGGGCGAAGTGCGACCCGCCCCCCGTGGGCAAGATCGCCTCAAAGAAGCTGCCAAGCTGGGCTTTACAGTGGCTGTCGTGCCCAAGGCCAATGTGCCAAAAAAAGCCATTCCTGGCTTGACCATCCACCCTGTTGAGCGCGTGGATGAAGCCATCAATGTGGTGCGCGCCATCAACTAAATGCTTGTGGACAAACATGTTTTTTGGTCAGCGGGTTGCTCAAAGCCAATATACGCACTGCCCGCAGGCGGCGGCTGGTGTGTCCATATGACAATACGCCCATGAATTTTCGCAACGTTGTAGTGCCCTTGGGGCTGGCGATCATGCTGTATGTCGCTTTTGATTCGATGGGATGGAAGGGCGTCGCCGCAATAGGCGGTGGCATCTTGATGTGGCTGCTGCTGCACTTCACCCGCTTGATGACCGTCATGCGGCGCGCCTCTCAGCGCCCCATTGGCTATGTGGGCAGTGCCGTGATGCTGAACGCCACGCTCAAACCTAAAGTGAACCTGATGCACGTGGTGGCCATGACCCGCTCACTGGGCGTGCTCATGTCTGAGGAAGGCCAAGATCCTGAGATCTATCGCTGGACGGATGGGACCGACTCCTACGTCACCTGCGAGTTTGTGCATGGCCGTTTGGTGAAGTGGGCGCTGGAGCGCCCCTCTAAATCTGAACCTACTATTGTGGACAGTAGTACAACGGCGGCCTGAGGCCTTTAAAATCTCTCACAACAGAGGTCAAGCCGGGTGTCGGCTGGCCTTGATTTAAAGTTCAAGCAGCCTGCATGTACGGGCTGCCTCCACCTGTGAGAGAGACGCCCACCATGAGCACTACTGCCGTTGTCGAACTGGCTGCCAAAGATCTGAACCAGCAAGGCGGTGTTTACTGCCCCAGCCCGAAGGCTGATATGAAGCTGTGGAACAGCCACCCCAAGGTCTACATCGATGTGGCCCACAACGGTGAAGGCAAGTGCCCTTATTGCGGCACCACTTTCAAGCTGAAGGCCGGCGAGGTGTTTGCTGGAGGCCATTGATTGGGTAGCAGACTTGAAAAAGCTGCAAGGTATAAAGCCTTGCAGCTTTTTTTATTGCAGTAGGGAAAAGAGGGAAGATGTTTATGCCTGACGCCGTGCAAAAGAAAGCAACGCTTACGGTGGCCGTACTGACTTTGAATGAAGCCAAACGCATTCAAGCCTGCCTGCAAAGCGCGCAATTTGCCGATCAATTGCTGGTTGTCGACAGCGGAAGCACTGACGATACCGTCGCAATTGCCACATCCATGGGGGCACAAGTGCACATCTACCCGGATTGGCAGGGCTTTGCTGTGCAGCGCAATCGACTGCTTGAGCATGCAACAGGAGACTTTATTTTCTTCCTGGATGCAGATGAGGAGATGGGTCCTGCATTCCAAGCCGAGTTACAGGCCATCGTGGCGTCGAGACAGAACGTGGTGGGGAAAATCCACTGGCGCATGGTGGCGTTTGGTCGTGAGCTGAAGTACTTGCGCTCGATATCTTGGGTGGAGCGTTTGTTCGTTCGCAAAAACGTTGCAGGTTTTACCGGCGTGGTGCATGAAGAGGCGCAATTGACCGAACCCATGCCAAGGCTGCGAATTGCCGCTCCACTGTTGCACCACTCCAGAAGTACGGTGCACGACAGCCTGCAAAAACTAACCCAGTACGCCATGCTGGGGGCCGCCAAACGGGCCCAACAAAAAAAGCGTGGGGGTGTGCTCCGAGGCCTGTCTTCGGGCTTCTCCATGTTCGTGCGTGTATATGTCTTCCATTTGGCGTTCCTGTCAGGCGGTGCTGGCTTTCTCTATAGCTTATTCATCGCTTTGGAAGCATTCTTCAGGTATGCCGCTTTAGGCTATGACCATGATCTGACCTGTGACGTGAAGCGAAGTTAACAAGTAGATTCCAAATTTGGAATTAATTCAAAAAATTTTCTAGTTAAAACTAGGGATAGTGAAATTGAGTTAAATATTTACCTGTATAAATAATTTTATATATTTACTAATAATTGAATATAGTAATGCAGCAAAAATTTGAAGTTCGAGTGATTTCACTTCACAATCAATTAGAGCGCAGAGTACTTATGGCCCAAAGGTTGGATGAGGTTTTTGCATGGCAGTTTTTTGATGCAATTGCTGGATCAGAAATTTCTCACGAAACAAAGTTCTATGATCGGGAAAAGCGGCTAAAAATTTTTGGGTATGACATGCGCATCAATGAAATTGCATGCTTCATGTCCCATCGAAAAGTCTGGGAACAATGTGCAGCTTCACAGAAAAACTTTTTGATTCTGGAAGATGATGTGAAAATAGCATTAGATCCAACTGAAATGAAATTAAAAGATGTTTTTGATGGGTTAGCTGAGCAGTTAGGGAGACGGGGAATTATTCGTCTCGGAAACAGCGGGATACGCACTGAGAAGAAGCGAATTGTTGATTTTAATTCAATATATTCACTCTATCGTTACCGTAGAGATCCCCTGGGGGCGTTTGCTTATTTTCTGTCTCCAGAAGTGGCGAAAGAGTTATTGAAATATAGTTCTCATGTTTTCACCCCCGTTGATGATTTCTTGTGGCGAGGTTGGGAGCACCAGTGCAGCTTAATAGATATTGCACCAAATTTGTTTTTCACATCAGATATGGAAAACCCATCCACGATTGGCGATAGGTCAAAGCCAAAAATAGGATTTTTACAGAAAATGAAAAGAGAGTATTTTCGTGCTTTTGATGTGTTTGATAGGAAAATCTATGAGAAAAAAATCATTAATGAATTGATTGACAAATGAGTTTTTATTCCATGAATAGTCAGAAATTTTGTGCATTAATTCATTTGCTGGGTAATATCTCAGCTTTTATTTTTTTCGCACTACTTTTGCCAACCAAGTCCGGGCATTCGATTGCAATTGTACTGGTCTTGTTGGTGAGTATTTTGTCTATTCCACTGTGGAAAAGGTCTCCACTTGAGAGCGAATTAAAAGTAGCAGCTTTTTTATTTTTATTTTCTGCTGTTTTCTGGAGTCACAAATTTGATGATATTTTTTCGTTTGGGCTAAGTGGGGATCATTTTTTTAGATATTCTTTGGGGATATTATTTGTTGTTTCTTATAGTAAAATAAAAATTAATCCTAGATCAATATTTTTTGGAATGTCTGTCGGGTGCATAGGGGCTGGGGTTCTTGCCGTTTATCAATATAAAACCATGGGAAGAGCAGAAGGGTTTACGAATGCTGTTCGTTTTGGAAACATAGCAATGCTTATGTTTTTGATGTGTTTTACGGCATCTTTTGTAAATTTCTTTCATAAAAAAGAGCGCGCATTTTTCTTGTTCGCCAGTTTCTTTGGGCTTCTTGCATCTGTATTATCACTCTCGCGAGGAGGGTGGATAATTTTATTATTTCTTCCGTTTGCTATATTTTCGCTCCTTCAAAAAAACAAAAAAACAAAATTTTATTTTGCTGCCAGCATAATGCCAATTATCTTTGTATTCATATCGTTGCCCCCGGTTTGGGAAAGATTTAAGTTGGCAGAAAGTGAAGCTATAGGTTATTTTGACAACAAAGATCAATTCGTGGGGACATCTGTTGGCGCTCGGTTGGAACAATGGAGAATTGCACTTTTAATGGGGATTGAGAAACCTCTCACGGGTTGGGGGGATGAGAATATAAAGAATGGTAAGTTGGAATATGTTGAAAGATTAATCGCTGATCCATCAATCATGGATTACAATCATGCGCACAATGAGTTACTCGAAACTTGGGCGCGACGAGGTATTTTAGGCGTTATCTCATTAATTGTCATTTATGTCACGCCTGTTTGCTTTTTGCTTTTGGCATGCAAAAAAATAAATAGCTTGCCTAGCAAACTTGAAGAGCTTAAGCAGCTTCTGCTAATCAGTGGGTTGATGATTTATGTGGGATATTTTCTCTTTGGATTGTTTAGTGTTTTTTTTAAATTTGTCATAGGGCATAATTTTTATTTATTTTCTTTGGTTTTTATATACTCTTCGATATGCTGGGTAAGACAGCATTCTATTGAGTGATTTTTGGAGTGAATTCCATATGCAAAAAATAAAGCTTAACTATTGGGCCGGGCATAAAAATTTTGGCGATGAGCTCTCCCCATATTTGGTGAAAAAAATCACCGGAAAAGAAGTCGTTCATGCTGGGCAAAAAGACTTAGATAAACTAATAGCTTTGGGTTCTATTATAGATTTTAATAATATATATAGCCGTAGTCATATATGGGGTAGTGGTGTTTTGGCAAAAGACTTTATTAGTCCTTATCGCCTTTTGCCTTTCAGTAAGATCTTTAGAAAAAATCATTTTCGCTCAAAAGTTCATGCAACAAGGGGGCCGTTAAGCCGACGTGTTCTAGAGCAACTAAAATTTAATTGTCCCGAGATCTACGGAGACCCCGGCATACTAATCCCTAGATTTTACACACCTCAAAATAAAAATAAGAATTTTAAATTTGGTTTGATTCTTCATCAAACACATGCAGTATTTATACCTCAGAAATTAACAGATTTTGAATCTGAAAATATAAAAATAATTTCGATTGATCGAGAGGGGGATCAGGGAGTTGAATCTTTTCTTGACGAGGTATGCGCATGTGATTTTATTTTTTCTACCTCTTTGCATGGAATTATTGTGGCGCAGGCATACGGAATTCCGGCACAATGGTTAAAATTCAAGAGTCTGAGTATACATCGTGATGATGGTTTTAAATTTAAAGATTATTTCATGGGCGTGAATCAAGAAGTGCAGAAGCCTTTTGTTATAAATTCGCTTAACGAAGAAGCCATTAATTTATTAATAAAATTTAATTTCAAAAAGAGTGAAGAAATATCTGATGGTGGTATTTTGTTGAAAGCTTTTCCAAAAGAATTTTTGGGTGTATAAAATTAAATTTATTTTGTATCAATCGTTCTAACTGGTCGTTGGTGATTCATGATTAAATTAAATAATGATAATTATTTAGGGCAAGGTAGTGTTAAAAAAATTTATCAAAGTGAAAGCGCTGACAGTCAGATTATTAAGATAATTCACCCTCATCTTGTCTCTTCGCAAGGAGGCTTTAAAAATCAAGGATTTTTGAAGCAAAAACTATTTCAAGGGGCCTATCGTCAGTTTCGTCGCGAATTAATTCAATATCTGCAGCTCTGCAAAAACCACTATGGCACCGGTCAGTTCACTTTTCCTGTTGAAACACCTTACGGCTTGGTGGCTACAGACCGTGGTTTAGGTTTGGTGACAGAAAAAATTGTGGCACCTGATGGCAAGGGCTGGACGCTGTCTCAATTGGTCCGAGCCCAAGGACTAGAACTCAAGCACTACCAAGCACTGGAACGTTTTTTTGATGATTGTGTGCGCCTGCACATTGTGTTTGGAGAAGTGAACATTGCAGGCATCATGTACACCGAAAGTCGTAATGGGCGGCCTGAGTTTGTGCTGGTGGATGGAGTGGGGGAAAAATTGCTTATCCCTATCCGTGCTATGAGTTCCTGGATTAGCGGACGGTATGTGCGTAAGGTACAGCGCCGAATCATGCGAGATATATCAGCCTTAGCGCATCAACGGCAAGGCTGAGTTCATCCAAGTCGTTAAAGTTGTAAGTCATACCCTATCGTCACCGGGGCATGGTCCGAGAACTTCTGGCCTTTATAGATGGACTCTGAGCGCGCAAGCGTTGCAATAGCAGGTGTTGCCAGGTGGTAGTCCAAGCGCCACCCCACGTTGTTGGCATAGGCTTGGCCACGGTTGCTCCACCATGTGTAGCACTCATCGGTGGTGTCGGGCTGCAGGCAGCGGTAGACGTCTTGGAGACCACCCATGTCGTTGGCCGCCAGCAGCATGTCCATCCAGGCACGTTCTTCTGGGGTGAAACCGCTGTTCTTTTGGTTGCTGCGCCAGTTTTTCAGATCTTCCTTGCGGTGAGCGATATTGATATCACCGCACAGTACAAATTCACGCTCACCTTTCATGCGCATCAAATGCGTATGCATTTTGGCAAGAAAGCGAAATTTGGCGCACTGACGCTCCTCCCCTGATGAGCCACTGGGGAAGTAGCTACTGATGATGGAAAACTTGCGCTGTGGCGTATCAAAGCGGGCTTCCACATAACGGCCTTCCGCATCAAATTCCTCGGGGTCAAAGCCGACAACCACGTCGCTGGGCTCATGGCGGCTGTAGATGCCGACTCCGGAGTAGCCCTTCTTTTGTGCAAAATGAAAGATGCCACGCATTCCGGCCAGGCTGTCAAATTTACCTTCTATATCCGCAGCCTGCGCCTTCACCTCCTGCACGCAAATACAATCCGGGCCAGTGGCCGCAATCCATTCCTCCACACCTTTGGATGCGGCAGAGCGGATGCCGTTGAGGTTGAGGCTGGTCAATTTGAAAAGGGAAGAATCCATGTCAATCAATAACGCGCAACAAGACCAAAACAATCGTCTGGCGCAAGAGTTTGTGCAGTTTGCCGTGGACGCAGGAGTGCTGCGTTTTGGCGAATTCAAGACCAAGGCAGGGCGCATGAGCCCTTATTTCTTTAACGCTGGCTTGTTCGACGACGGAGCCAAGATGGCCCGCTTGGCGGAATTTTATGCAAAAGCCATTGTGGCCAGCGGTATGGAGTTCGATATGGTCTTTGGGCCAGCCTACAAAGGTATTCCGCTGGCTGCGACTGTGGCTGTGGAGCTGGCGCGCCTGGGTAGAAATGTTCCCTTTGCATACAACCGCAAAGAAGCCAAAGACCATGGCGAGGGCGGCACTTTGGTGGGGGCTCCCATCCAAGGTCGCGTGCTCATCATCGACGATGTAATGAGTGCAGGCACGGCTGCGCGCGAGTCAATTGCCTTGATCAAGGCTGCGGGGGCTACGCCACACGCCGTGGCAATTGCACTGGACCGCCAAGAGAAAGCCACAGAGAATGGCAAAGACGTTGATCACAGCGCAGTGCAATATGTGCGCAACCAACTGGGTCTGCAAGTCAGCACCATTGCTAATTTGGCAGATTTGTTGACCTATTTGGGATCACGGGGGGGTGAAGGCGAGATGGAACAGCACCACAAAAGTGTGCTGGCATACCGCCAACGCTATGGAGTGAACGACTAAAAAATATTACGGCATGCGGTTGGCATCACACATCGGGTCTTCTGTCCTTTGCAGGGTTGCACTGGCCGTATTGGCGATCGTGTCGCCGTCTTATGCCGCAGGCATTTACACGTGTGTGGATGCCTCCGGCCAGCGCATCACCGCGGATCGTCCTATTGCTCAATGTGCAGACCGTGAGCAGCGCGTTCTAGGTCCCACAGGCATCGAACGCAGTCGTGTCGGCCCGGCATTGTCCGAAGTAGAAATGTCGCAGCGCTTGGAGCAACGGCGCAATGAGCAGCAGATGCAGCAGCGTGTGCAAGAGCAGCGCCGACGCGATGCCGCGTTGCTTACCCGCTACCCGCGCCGTGAAAGCCATGACGTTGCGCGCCGTGATGCATTGGTACAAGTACAAGCACAAGTTCAAGAGCAAAAGGTTTTGGCCCAAGCTCGCATGGAAGAGTTAGTGCAGGAAAAACGAAAACTCCTGCAGGAGCTGGAGTTTTACGGCAACGATTACTCCAAGCTTCCTGTGCGCCTGCGTATTGCCTTGCAGGATGTAGAGGGTGCCCAGCAAGAGCAGCGGGCACTTATTGAGGCACAAAATGGAGAAGTGCAGCGTGTTCACAAGCGCTTTGATGCAGAACTGTTGCGACTGCAGCCGTTGTGGCAATCGCAGGGGCCGACATCCTCCGCTGCTGCTGAGTAGCCTGAGTTTCGTCAGCAGCATCAAAAAGCACGTGCTGTGACGTGCTGAGAAATCAGTTTCCCCCGGTTGCTACAGTGCTTGCCATACCGTATCTCCTCCAGCGCTAGAGGGCTGCGGTGCGATACCGAGTAGCGCCGCATGGCGGTGCAAAAGTCCATCAAAGTGCTGGATATCGCTGTCATTCACACCGCTTTCACCCTGGTGGTAATCCATTGCGACTTGTGAGGTCGTAAAGCTCATCGCTCCAAACTGCTGAACTGCATTGCGCAGTTTGTCGAGATTGACGGTGGCCGGTGTCGTCATGGCAGTTCCTCAAAAGATAGATACAAAGCGTACGCCTTGAATGTGGCACGGCTTGCGATGCTTCACAAGGGTGGAGACAGCATGCGGGGGATATTTCTCGGCATCGCGCCCTACAGCATGTACGGGCATGCGGCAAGCCAGCCCATGGGTGCTGTGTGGATGTGTGGTGCTTGTTATTGAGGTCGATCACTCAATGGTTCGGTCAGTGAACCATTGCCATAGCTCAGAAATTTACGGAATCAATTGTCAGAACTTGTTCGAAATGGGTTGTTTGCGCTTTTGTCTGGCGTTGGTTTTGGTCGTGCAGGTGTAGGCTGGTGTAACAGCGGTATTGAAATACAAACGCCTGCCTAGGTGCGATGGTCGTACCTGAATTTTTCTCCTGAGTCAGATGGACCCTATTTACTTGCCTTTCACTGCGCCCATCTTGCTGGCGCTGATGGCCGCCACAAGCGGCATCGTATGGCATTACCACCGCAAGCACCTTAACTTGCTCTGCTTGGCTGGTGGTTTGTTGCTGGCCGGATGTGCCCAAGCGATATACGCCCTGCGGGGTGCTCCAGCAGGTTGGGGGGAGCAGGCATACATGGGTTTACTCAGCGGCGTGGCGGCTGTGGCTGTGGCGCAATCCGTGGCCATGCGCTTTGGGCGCCATGTGCAAGTGATCTGGGTCGCTGCAGGCGCAGGGGTGATGGCGGCGGGTGCTTGGTACTTCATACACATCAGTCCCTCTGCACAAGGGCACTGGGTTGTGACTGCACTGGGGCTGGCGTTGATCCTGGGGCACGTTTTGCCTGTAACGTGGGGTCTGGCTTCGCGCCACCGAATGGAGCGCATGTTGCTGCTTGTTTACACCGCCATCAGCGTGCTGGTGCTGTGCAGCCCTTGGTTGAATGCCCAGGGCATGTCCAGCCAGGGCGCGGCGTGGGTGTGGAGCCTCCTTATTCCTCTTGGTGGTGGTTTGCTGGTGGCCACGATGGTGGGCTGCACGCTGACAGACGGCCTGCCCGGGCCGTGTACTGGCCTTGACCGTGATGTGCTGACGGGGCTGCTCAGCCGCCACGCATTTGATGCCGTGTGCGGCAGCCACCCTGCGGCGCAGCAAATTACGGTGCTGGTTTTGTGTGATCTGGATAATTTTCAGCGCATCAACAACCAGTTTGGCGCCACAGTCGGTAACGAGGTGCTGCGCAGCTTTGCCCAGTTGTTGCAAACCAGTGTGCGCGAAGGCGATTACGTAGCGCGAATTGGTGGGGAAGAGTTTGGTATGGCCTTGCGTGATATCGACATGGACAATGCCCAGGTGCTGATACAGCGCATTACCCAAAGCATGCGTCAGCAACAGTGGGGTGATAAAGCCGCTGCTGCAGTGGGCGATCCACTGACGGCCAGCTTTGGGCTGGCCATGGTGCGGGAGAACGACTCACTGCAACAGGCTTTGCACCGTGCCGATGTCTTGCTGTGCCAGGCCAAGGATGCGGGCAGTGACCGTGTGAGTGTGGAAGCTGTTGCGATTGATTCTGAGCCAAGTTTTGGATAGCACTCAGCGCCGTACAGACAAGCGATAACTGCCTATTTGAGTCATTGAAGGCATTGCATATGTTCATGCAATGCCTTTTTGTTTGACGCATGTGCACCGTGCCACCACGCACAGTGACGGCGCGCGGTTTGGCTTTCTGCATGGAGGCGCGACGCGGCACTAAAAGAAAGCAGATGGCTGGTGTTACGTCGGCCGCGCACAAGTCTTTGACTGTGCAAATAACTTTGCATTCTCTGGCACTCATGCTTTGAAGTGGATGGCGAGGCGGGCATTGCCGCGGTCATGCAAACGACGTTCATATGCATAGCAACATTTGGTTACCGCTTGATATTCATCAATTGCGCAAGCTCAGAGGATCGCTACGCTCCAGCCATGATTCATCAAGCTTTGCGCTTGATCAGCATGCATCCGCACAGATGCAGCGCTGGGAATGCCGCAGGGCGGTATCCACACTTGTGCGAAAGCAACAGCGGCTCAAAAGCCGTGAAGGAGATGCCCCGATGCATATCGGTCAACGTTTTTGGCGCAACCAGGGTTTGGGTGCCAAGCTGGCAATTACCAATTTTGTCTGGGTGGCTGCCATTTTGGGTCTGCTGGTTTTAGGCATCGCGTGGGGCGTCAGTCAGTCGCTGCAAGCCAAAATGCAAAGTGAGATGCAGCAAGGCATTCAAATGCTGCACCGTTTCATCGAGTCCAGTGACAAAGACCTGCGCCAGCGTACGCAGTTCTTGGCCAACAGTCTGGCAGACAGCCTTAAGGGGCAACTCAGTCTGGACAGCAGCGGCACCGAGCCTTTGCTCAGCCTGGATGGTGAGTTGCTCAACGGCAATGATGTGCGCATTCAAACCTTCACGCGCAGCACCGGGGCTGTGGCCACTGTGTTTGCGGCACAAGGCAGTGCAGATTTTCTGCGCATTGCCACCACGCTGAAAAGTGACCAGGGTGAAACGACGGTAGGCACTCTGCTGGACCGTACCCACCCAGCCTACGCTGCTATTCAGGCCGGTCAAAGCTACATGGGGCTGGCAAATCTGTTTGGCCGCCAGTACATGACGCACTACCAGCCACTGAAAGACGCGGGCGGGAAAACCGTGGGCATCGTCTTTGTGGGCCAGGATTTTTCAGAACTGCTGGATAACCTCAAAGCCTCTATCCGGGCTTTGAAGGTGGGCCAAAGCGGTTACTACTTTGTGCTGCGGGCAGATAACGGCCCGCAGCGCGGTCAGCTGGTGGTGCATCCTGCGCAAGAAGGTGGGAACATCTTGGAGTCCAAGGACAGCAACGGCCACTTGTTCATTCGAGAAATGCTGGATCTCAAACAGGGGGCTATCCGCTATCCCTGGGTTAATCCGGGAGAAAGCGCTGCCCGCGACAAGCTGGCTGTATTTGGCCACTATGCCCCGTGGAACTGGGTGTTTGCCTCCAGCGCATACACCGATGAATTTACGGCTGAAACGCAGTCTCTCATTCTCAAGTTTGCGGCCATGGGACTGGGTGCTGTGCTGGTGCTGGCTGCCGTGTGGTTCTGGTTGATTCGCCGCATGATCGTGCGTCCGCTCAATGAAGCCAGCCGCATGGCTGATGCCATTGCCGAAGGCGACCTTACCGTGCAAATCCACAGTGACCGCAAAGACGAAATTGGCCATCTGCTGGAAGCCATGAACAACACCAACGCAGGTCTGACCCGTGTGGTGCGCTCCGTCAATGAGCAGGCACACAGTGTGGCGCTGGCCAGTGCAGAAATTGCACAGGCCAATCAAGACCTAGCCACACGCACCGAAAGCGAAGCCAGCGCGCTGGAAGAAACCGCTGCGGCCATGGAGGAGCTGGGCTCCACCGTGGCGCACAACGCTGACCATGCCCAGTCTGCTGATCACCGCACACGCGAAGCCCAGCGTGTGGTCACTGAAGGTGGTGAGGCGGTGCGCAAAGTCGTGCACACCATGCAAGGCATTGATGCCAGTAGCAAGAAGATTGCCGACATCATTGGTGTCATTGATGGAATTGCCTTTCAGACCAATATCCTGGCATTGAACGCCGCGGTGGAAGCTGCCCGTGCCGGTGAGCATGGCCGAGGTTTTGCAGTAGTGGCCAGTGAGGTGCGTGCATTGGCTGGCCGCAGTGCTGATGCCGCCAAGGAGATCAAGCAGCTGATCAGCCACAGCGTGGCTGAAATCCACGAAGGCAACATCCAGGCAGCCCACGCGGGTGAAACCATGGAACAAGCCATCACGGAAATTCAGAAGGTCACCCAGCTCATCACCGATATCAGCCATGCCAGCGGCGAGCAAAGCAACGGGGTGGCACAGGTGGCAGAAGCTGTGACCCACATGGACCAGACCACACAGAAAAACGCTGCGCTGGTGGAGGAGATGGCGGGCTCTACCGAAGGTCTGCGCAAGCAAGCCGACGAGCTGGTGCATGCCGTCTCCATCTTCCGTCTGCAAGGCGGCAGCGTGAACCCATTGCGCAGCCCTGTGCTGGCAACGCGAGCAGCAAGCAGCGCCCCCGCAAAACCAGCGGTCACTGCCAGCAAGCCTGGCATGCCCAAGGCTCCAGCCTTGGCCCCAAGCAGTACAGCAGCACCTGCTGTAGCACAACCTGTGAGCAAGCCGAAGGTGGCCGCCACGACCGGCGCAGAGGACGATTGGGAAACGTTCTAAGACCTGCGAATATCACCTTGGATGCGCGTTGTTGTTGGCCCTGTCACGCGTTGGTACTGCCTGCAGCTTCGCGACCCGTCGTCACTGCAAATCTTGAATTCGCAGGGACGTTTGAGCTGCTCTGAGGTGGCTCCAGCATTCGGCATATCACGCGGCATCGTCGGAGGTCGTTCGGAGGTCGATCTGGCAATGCCCTGCGCGTGGTTCACGCTCAGGGCATTGCGTTTGGAAAAAGCGCCTGTGGTGTTTCTTGGTTCAGCGTTGATAGCTCTCGTTTTTGAGTTATCAGGCGCAGCCACACAATCTGTCCATTCGGCGTCGATGTGCGGCGGGCAAGCACAGTCTGTTGGCGTATCAGGCAGTGCTGCCCCTGTAGCCTCAGGGCGGGCATATTCTTCTGTCCAAGACCAATGCGCGGATGCAGCTACACCATACGCGGAGCACCTACCCGGCGTAGCACTACCCAGAATCCGCTGTAATGGCGACATCACATAACGGGAGCCCTGTCATGACAAGCAAGACGTCGCTGGACAAGTCGAAAATCAAATTCCTGCTGCTGGAAGGTATCCACCCCAGTGCACTGCAAGTGCTGCAGCGTGCGGGCTATACGAATGTGGAAACGGTATCTGGCGCTTTGGATGCCGACGCGCTGCAGCAAAAGATTGCCGATGTCCACTTTGTGGGTATCCGCTCGCGCACCCAGCTGACAGAAGCTATTTTTAAGGCTGCCCCTAAGCTGGTCGGTGTGGGGTGCTTTTGCATCGGTACCAACCAGGTTGATCTGAATGCGGCTCGTGAGCGCGGCGTGGTGGTGTTTAACGCGCCGTACTCCAACACCCGCTCCGTGGCCGAACTGGTGCTGGGCGAAGCGATCTTGCTGCTGCGTGGTATTCCAGCCAAAAACGCTGCAGCCCACCGTGGAGGCTGGCTCAAGACGGCTGACAACGCCTTTGAAATTCGAGGCAAAACGCTGGGCATTGTGGGCTATGGCTCCATCGGCACTCAGCTGTCGGTGCTGGCGGAATCTTTGGGTATGCAGGTGGTGTTCCATGATGTGGTCACCAAGCTGCCGCTGGGCAATGCCCGCCAGGCCGCATCACTGCAAGAGCTGCTGTCTGTCAGCGATATCGTCAGCCTGCACGTACCAGAGCTGCCTTCCACCCACGGTATGGTGGGCGCAGCACAGATTGCGGCCATGAAGCAGGGCAGCATTTTGATCAATGCATCGCGCGGCACCGTGGTTGATATTGACGCCTTGGCCAGCGCGCTGACGGCAGGCCAGTTGCTGGGGGCCGCCATCGACGTTTTCCCCGTAGAGCCCAAGAGCAACAAGGATGAGTTCCAGTCGGTGCTGCGTGGCATGGACAACGTCATCCTCACACCGCACATTGGTGGATCGACCATGGAGGCGCAGGCCAACATCGGCTTGGAAGTGGCTGAAAAACTGGTCAAGTACAGCGACAACGGCACCACCACATCGGCGGTGAATTTTCCGGAAGTGGCGCTGCCTGAGCACCCGGGCCACAATCGCATCCTGCACGTGCACCAGAATCGCCCGGGCGTGCTAATGGCCATCAACCAAGTCTTTGCCGACAACGGTATCAACGTGGCTGGGCAATACCTGCGCACCGATGAAAAAGTGGGCTATGTCGTGATTGACGTTGACACCCAGTCCTCTGCGCTGGCACTGGAAAAGCTGTCGCAGATTGCTGGCACCATCCGCTGCCGCGTGCTGTTCTAAGCGCAGGACTGATGCTCACCCAGCCCCCGTGGTGATGGGGGCTTCACAGACCACCTTCTGAGCCACTGTGCAGTGCCTGGGCAATTTATGCCTTGGCAGTGCTGGGTGGCTGGGCGTGGGCTTCAAAGTACAGCAGATCAAACCACTGGCGGTGCAGCTCAAGGCTGGAGCGGGAGTGGCCAAACTGGTGAAAACCATTTTTCACCAGTACGCGGATAGACGCTGGATTCTCGGGGCGTGCCGTGGCTTCCAGCCGTTTGAGGCCGTGGATGTGAAAAGCCTTTTGCATCACTGCCTGCACAGCGTCGCTGGCCAGCCCTTGGCCACTGTGCGTAGGTGCAATGCGGTAACCCAGACTGGCACTCTGAAAATGCGCGCGCCGCACTTGTGTGAGATTGATGCGGCCGACCAGTTCACCGCCCAGCCAGATCAGGTAGTGAAACGCCTGGTCTGCTGCTTGCTGCAGCAGTGCGGTTTGCAGGGCATGGTCAAAGCCCTCGGGTGTGTAAAACGTTTCGGGGCGGGCGTTGATCCAGCTTTCAAAGTACTGGCGGTGGGTGGTCTCAAAGACCCAGAGAGTCTGGGCATCTTGTTCGCGGAGAAGGGTCAGTTCCACTTATAGCCTCCTAGTGCTGTAAACCTGATTGTGGGCTGAGAGCAGGGGGGGCAGCAAGAGCGCGCGAGTTGGCAGCGAAAGTGACCAGAAAAGGCTTGCTGCCACATTGCATTGCAGGCCGAGACTGCAGGTGCACCCAGCGGGCATGCATGCGTTGCACATGCATGCTGGTGTCATGTCTCAGGCCTGTATGGGCAGGGGCATCAAAGACGCATCAAAGCGCTTCAAACATCTGGTCCACGGGTTCGCGAGCGAAATCGTTGCGCCATGCTTCGTTCTTGTCTTTAGGTACCATGCTGACCCCGAAAGTGCCCTGGTATGTAAAGTTAAGCGGGATGGCATAGCCCGCTTGCAGTTGATTCAGTCCGCTGAGGTTATCTGCAAGACTGCCCTTGGTGCGCACCAGACGCTGAATGCCTTCGACCCAGGTTTCAGGCGCTTTGACCAGTGCGCACTCGAACTTCACGTTGGCGGTCAGTACATCTTTGTACATCACTGGCTTGTCGGATGGCAGCACCTTGCATTCGGACTTCTGGCGGGCCTGCTGCACGGTAGCCATCAGCGCGGTCAAGGGGGCACCCAATGCTTGCTGCTGTTCTGCCGGGAACAGTTTTTGCGCCATTTTGGCGACTTCACCGGGGAACTCCTCATCGGCCTTTTTCAGGTCTGCAGCATTGGCATAGTCTGCGCTGCGGCCAGAGCGCAGGCGGTCTGCGCGCAGGTAATCATTCAATTGCTGAATGGCTTGCTCGTCATGGTTCACCAAAGTCTTGAGGTACAAGTCCACCGCCACAGCCGGTGATGGTGGCTCTGCGGCATGCGATGCCACGGCGAAGGGAATGGCCAGCAAAGCCACGGCGCTTTGTACAAATTTATTCATGGAGATAGGTGCAAAGAAAGGGCGGAGAAATTGTGTGGTGAGCAATGTGCACACGCACGTTCACCATGCTTAGAGCGGGTTGGGTGCAATGCGTGAAACCGCAATCAGCACAGTCAGAAAAGTTCAAGCAACACCGCGCTGCAGCGCGTGCCTGTGCCACTGGATTGGCGCGGAGCACCAAGCATTTGGGCTGAAACAATCAAACGGGGGCAATAGCCAAAGCCACGCGATAGGGTCGTGCCCCCGCAACGAATGATCCGTCGAAAGTGTAACTATCAGGCTTTCCTGCGAAGCTGACGAAACGCTGAATGTGCCGATGAGCGGTTCACAGGTGACCTCTCCTTGCAAGGCTTGGCCTGTCAGGCCGTACACACCAGCTCTAGCCAGATTGCCGCGGGCTGAAAAAAAGGTTGCAGCAGGAAAGAGCCAAAGCAATAGGTGTGAGGCAAGGCCCTAGCCCTGCTACACACAGCGCAGTTTTTCTTGAAAAGAACTTTGCAGCGCTGCGCCGAGGGGCATGTCAGCGCAATTGCCGCGCCGCAAATACGGTTTGCGGGTTCACGTAGCTGTTCTGGGCCTGCACCAGTTGCAGCTCTCGGGCACCAGCGGTGTGTGTGTGCTGCAGCAGCTCGAACATGCTGGCTGTGGTGCGTTCCAGCGCCAGCTGGGCAGAGCCGCTGCGGCCAAAGTGCTGGCTGTAGTGGGCGGTGAACAGCGCGGCGGTCACATCGCCCGAGCCATTGGCCTTGAATGGCAGGTGTGGCGTGGTTACCAGCCAAGCGCCTGTGGTATCAGCAGCCAGCATTTCGATCGTGCCGGCCTCAGCGTCGGGGCGGTGCACGCTGGTCACCAGCACGGCACGCGGGCCCATGGCCATCACGGCGTCGACCGCTGCCAACGTTTCGTCCAAAGAGCCGACTTGCATGCCTGCCAGATAGCCCAGCTCAAACTGATTCGGTGTCACCAGATCGGCGGCCGGCACCACGCGCTCTCGCAACAGCACGGGAATAGCTGGGTTCACAAAGCAGCCGGACTTGGCATTGCCCATCACCGGGTCGCAGGTGTAGGTCGCGTGTGGGTTGAGTGCTTTGACGCGTGCCACGGTGTCCAAAATGGCATCGGCAATGTCTGCACCGCCCTGGTAGCCACTGAGCACCACATCAACCTTGGCCAGCGCGCCGCGCTGCTCCATGGCGTGCACGATGGCGCTGACTTCGCTGGCCGCAATGGGCGATCCACCCCACGCGCCGTAACCCGTATGGTTGGAAAAATTGACGGTGTATACCGGCCACACCTCATGCCCCAGCCGCTGTAGCGGGAACACCGCTGCCGAATTGCCAACATGGCCATAAGAAACGTGAGACTGGATGGAGAGAATATTCATAGCGCTAGGCAGTGGCAGCGCAGGTGCTGCGGGGCAATCAAATGCAATGCCGCAGATAGTAGCGCTGTGCATGTGGTACTGCATTGAGCTAGCTAAAAACGGTGACAGTTAGTGCGTCAAATCATGGCTGACGACCCGCATTGCTTGCGTGCGTGGCTGGTGCGCGTGCGGTAACTGTGCGGATGGCCGCCTTGGCCTCTGTCACCGGTGTGGCAAGTGGCAGGGGGGCTCGTTCTTGAAAAGAACTTTGCAGCCTTAAATCGCTGCCACCGATTGCAGTTGTGGAAAAAACTGCGCATATCCCGTCACAAACTTCTGGTGCTTGGTGGCGCGCAGGTCCAGCTCTTCCAGCAGCTCGTACTTTTCAATCAGCTGTTTGAAAGCAAAAAACGCGCTCTTGGCGTTGTGTGTGGCGGCGTACATGGCAATTGCCTCAAAAGCCTCTTGGTTGATGATGGCCTTGAGGATGTTGGCGTAGAACATGTGGTCGGTGTGCGAGTCTTGCGGAAACTTCTGGTCTATGAACTTGAGCATCTCAAACAAGATGGAGATGAAGTGATCAATCTCGCTGTGGTCGGCCATCAGCACCGCGCGCGCCTCTTCCAGCGTTGGCTGGCTGCGCGCCTGTGCCATCAGCAACTGCAAGGGGCTGCCTGCAGGCGTGTCGCCTTCAGCATCGTGGTGTTCGTTGATTTTTTCAAACGTGGTGTTGAACAGCTTGAGCAGCGAGAAGAAGGTGTTCTCAAATGCATCCAGCCGCTGCGCCCGAATCTGTTCGGTGAACAGGCGCACATTGCTCTCGGCAGCCACCGTGGATTTCTTCAGCTCATCCATCGTGGCGGTCAGTTCTCGCCGCTGCAGGCGCAAGGTGAACAGCAGGGCCAGAAACGAGAAAAAACTCAAGATCGGGTTGAGTACACCGCCTAAAAAGTCGCCCGACAGCCCCAGCGCCTCGGCGCGGCTCATGCCCTCGCCGTTGTTGGCACCCTCCAGCCAGGTCAGGTAGTTGCTCTCAAACTCCACATAGGTCTTGATGTAAAACCATGCCGTGCAAGCCAGCAGAAAGACGGCAATGAATTCGAGCAAGTGGATTTCTTGCCATGCTTTTTTGAACATATTCCCGTAGCCTCCAAGCCTGTGCTGGACAGTGTAGATGCTGAGGCTGGCGGCCGGTTGAAGGATTGTTGGGTCGGGCTGCAAAGTTGCGGGTTTGCTAAGGCTTGACGCCAATCGCTCTTCAGCGCTGGTCAATCTTTTGCAATCGGGTGATGAGCGAGCAAGTCCATCGGTAGCCAGTCTCTATGCAGCAAGCGCAAACCATCTCGGCGCTTGAAAAGAACGTTGCAGTGCACCCATGCACCACATTTAACTCTTGCGCCGCGAGTGTTCAAGGCCACTGCGTCGTTTCAGTGGGGTACATGGATCTTGGCCTTGATGTGCTTGAGGTTGGCCACGATGGTGAAGGTCATCACCACCAGCATGGACCACGAGCTCCACTTGCCCACGTGCACAGCCGACCAGGCTCCCAACTGGTTGGGGTAGCTCCAGACCCCCGCGAAGGTGGATATGTTCTCGGCCAGCCAGATAAAGAAACCGATCAGCACAAAAGCCAGCAGCAGCGGCATGTGGCGGTCGCGGTCCAGCGGACGAAAGACCACAGTGGTGCGTGCGTACAGGCCCAGCGCGCAGGCGGCCAGATACCAGCGGTAGTCGCCAATGTAGTGATGGGTGAAGAAGTTGGCGTAGATCAGCACGGCGATCAGCGCCGCCATCCAGTGCGGTGGGTGGTGCTGGATGCGCAGATCAAACAGACGCCACGCCTGAATGATGTAGCTGCCCACCGCGGCGTACATGAAACCTGAGAACAGCGGCACGCCCCAGAGCTTGGTGTAGGCAAAGTCGGGGTAGGCCCAGGACTTGATGCCGCTGGAGGTCTTGAACACCTCCAGCGCAAAACCCACGATGTGGAAAAGGCAGATGGCTTTGAGCTCATCCCAGGTCTCCAGCCTGGTTGCCACCATGGTCACCTGAATGGCCAGCGCCGCCAGCAGCAGCACGTCGTAGCGCGGCAGGCCCAGCACACCGCCGCGTGGCACGGTGAACACGGCCAGAAAGAACAGCCCCACAAACAGGCAACTGCGCGCCTCCTTGATGCCAAACCACAGAAACTCCAGTCCTGCCCGCTGCAGCCCACGCGGCTGCCAGTGGCGCGGCGGGTGCATTAAAAACTCATCCAGTCTGTTCAGGGAGGCCAGCGTGCTGGTGCTGGCAGTGGTTGAGCTTGGCTGGGGCGTGGCGGACATGCGAGAGGGTGAGCGCGGTGGCGCTGGTGGCGCGGGATTGGGATGAGTTGGGAGTATGCCTTGGGGAGGTGGGTGTGTTGGTGCCTGCAGCATGGACGGCTGTGCTGGTGGATGCTTGTGGATCAAGAATTTTTGTGAAAAGAGCTGCTAGGGCTTTGACCTTAAGCGTTGGTAGCTAATTTTTCAAAAAAACGCATCACCACAATGCGGCCCACTCAGTGCGTCACCACCGCTGCAGACAATCGCAAATCGCGCCCCAGCATGCGGTCGATCAGGGCGGGCAGGCTAAAACCGGACGACAGCACGGCGCTCACCTTGTGCGGTTGGGTCAACCCGGCATCCAGTTGTTCAGGCGTGCCAAGGTCAAACACAAAGCTGTAGCTAGGCTCCTGGCCCATGCGCAGGTCGGTCAGCAGCACGCGTTCGTCGCGCACCTGCATGCGGATAGGGCCTTGGGTGAAGTGCTGCATAGCCTGCACGGCGGGCACGCTGGCCCAGCGTTGCAGGTAAGTGCTGCCGCGTTCTGTGGCGCTCAGGGGGATGTGATGCCCCTGATCGAGCAGGCTGTAAAAGCCCTCGTAGCTGTGCGTGGGCGTAATGACCAGCACCCGCCACAGCACGGTGTTGAACGGCGTGGCATAGACAAACAGCTGGGCTTGCTGCACGTTGGGCACACCTTGCTCGGCCAGCGCATGCTGGGCCACGGTGCGCACGTAGTGTTGTGCGCCCACGCTCCACAGCAGGTAGCAGCAGCTGAAGGCCAGCGCCCAGCGGTTGGGGCCTTGCCAGTCCACCCCGCGCCGCGCACGCAGGCCGGACATCAGCAGGCCCAGCATCAGTGGCAGCGTGTACAGCGGATCAATGATGAACACGCTGCCCACGGCAAAGGCGTGGTCGGTAAAGGGCTGCATGAACTGCGTGCCATAGCTGGTCATGGCGTCGATGCCCACATGCGTGAGCAGCGCCAGCAGCCAGGCCAGACTCCAGCGCGCCGTCAAATTCGGTGCATCCGCTGGGGCTTTGCGGTCGACCAGCTTGTGCGTCAGCCAGCCGAATAGCGGAGCGGCCAGCGTCAAAAAGAACAGCGCATGCGACTCTGCCCGGTGGCGCACCATGTTCAGCAGATCGTTGCCATGGTCAATCAGCACATCCAGATCGGGCACCGTGCCAGCTACAGCGCCAACAAGAGCAGCTTTGGTAAAGCCAGTGCGCCTGCCCATGACGGCGCAAGTGACGCTGGCGCCGAGCACGGCTTGGGTCAGAGAGTCCATGTGGTGGTGTTTCTTGCGAGGAAGTGATGCAGTGAAGCCCGTATTAGGGGTGCCTGAAGAGGGAAAGTTCTATTCAAGCTAAATGCCGCTGCTCACCCATGCTTCATGTTCTTGGTTGAGGTTTTCTTGCGTGGCTTTTAAGAGCTTGTTCATATTGGCGTGAATATGTTCCACAGGTTCTGAGTGTGCGAGTGCATTTCTATATTTTCTGAGTTGCCCCAGCATTTCGGCGGTTGTGATTTTTATAATTCCAGATGCGTGAAGGTGCTTGAAATTTAATCGAGAGTTACCGTTTTTATTATTTTTATCAGAAAATCCAGAGTCATTGATGATGTTTCTTGCAAGTTCTTCCAGTGCGTGATATTCCTTTAGAAATTGACTCGTCGGCATAGACCCATAGTTATTTTCTGACTTGTTATTTTCTTTCTCTTGATTTTTTATTTTCTTTATTATTTTATTGCTGGTCTTCTCAATCGATTTTGGATCGATAATATTTATGATGAATAGAAAGTTGGCTATTATGGCGGCGATTGCAAAAGAGTTGGCAAAAGACACTGTGATTGCAGATAAGTTGTCGAAGTGAGGCTCGGTTTTATTGTGCAAGAAGAGCGTTGATATACAAAACAAAATACTTAAAAAAACCAAAATAGACAAAGTTTTTAAAGCGCTGAATTGCTCTTTATCGCTTTCGTTAATAATGTCGTGCAGGGTGGGGTCGTTGGTGACCTTGTTGTGTTGATTGCCAATGAAAAATATATACCCAGTTATTGTCAGGCCATAAATGGCTCCGAGGGTTTGAGGCAGTAATGAGTAGAGATATAAAATCTTATTTTCATTGAGCTGCTCATAGATTTCACGATTGAATAGAATCGATACCAAAGATAAAGTGAATATTGAAAATAGTAAAAAATAGCCTGTTTTTTTATTCATGGTGCTCTCTTAAATAAAAAAATGAATGGTTTCAAGCATGGTTCATGCAGGTATTTTTTAAAATGCTTTCTACCCACACCAAGGCGCATGCATACATCGTCACCCAACTTGCCGCAGCTGCCCGAGCGTAGCCTAGTCAGCGTGAAGCGTGTTTTGCGGCACCCACCGGGTTTGCTGTCTCAGGTTGTCGTAACGCTGTAGGGTGTGTTTCTTGCCGGGCTTACAGCGCGCCGGTGTGATGTTTTAGCTATTGCCTTCTACCCGTGCCGAGGCGAGCAGAGTGCAGGGTGGGCATGTGTGCCAAATGGCACACATGCTTCGTCATCTAACTGGCCGCCGTTGTCTGAACGAAGCGGCTAAGCCGCGCAGTGAGTTCTGCGGCCCCACCCTGTGGTCGAGCACCGCAGGTTGCCCGAAGCGCAGCGAAGGGACACGGGTAGAGGGTTCCCTTCTTTTGCTTCCTTTTCTTGGGAGCGCAAGCAAAGGAAGTCGCATGCCGCGCGACAAGCGGCCAGCAGAAGCTAAACAAAATCAGCCCCTACTCAAAGCACAGCAGACGCTAGCAGCATCAAAACCAATAAAAAAGCCTCCCGAAGGAGGCTTTGTCTTTCGCAGTGAAACCACCGCAGCAAGCTATGGGCTTAAGCCAGCTTGGCCTTCAACACCTCATTGACTTGTGCAGGGTTGGCCTTGCCCTTAGAGGCCTTCATCACCTGGCCGACCAGGGCGTTGAACGCCTTGTCCTTGCCCGCCCGGTATTGCTCGACGTTGCCGGGGTTGGCGGCAATCACCTCGTCAATGATGGCCTCCAGCGCGCCGGTGTCGTTCATTTGTTTGAGGCCCTTGGCCTCGATGACGGCATCTACATCTGAGCCCTCGCCTGTCCACAACACTTCAAACACCTGCTTGGCGGCGTTGTTGCTGATGGTGTTGTCAGAGATGCGGGCAATCATGGCGGCCAGCTGTTCGCTGGTGACCTTGACCGCGTCCATGCCGATTTCTTCGGTGTTCAGGCGGCGCGAGATTTCGCCCATCAGCCAGTTGCTGGCCAGCTTGGCCTGGCCGCAGGCTTTGGCGGTGCGCTCAAAGTAGGCGGCCATGTCTTGCGACTGAGTCAGCGTGGTGGCGTCGTACTCAGGCAGGCCATAGCTTTCAACGAAGCGGGCGGCCATGGCGCGGGGCAGCTCGGGCATGGTTGCCTTCACTTCCTGCACCCAGCTGTCGGCCACCACCAGCGGTGGCAGGTCGGGATCCGGGAAGTAGCGGTAGTCGGCCGCGTCTTCCTTGGTGCGCATGGCGCGGGTCTCGCCCGTGTCGGGGTTGAACAGTACGGTGGCTTGCTGGATGCTGTAGCCGTCTTCGATCTGGTCAATCTGCCAGCGAATTTCGTAGTCGATGGCGATTTGCATGTTCTTGAACGAGTTCAAGTTCTTGATTTCGCGGCGTGTGCCCAGCGGTGCACCGGGCTTGCGCACGGACACGTTGGCGTCGCAGCGGAAGCTGCCTTCTTGCATGTTGCCGTCGCAAATGCCAATCCAGGTGACGATTTTGTGCAGCTCTTTGGCGTAGGCTACGGCTTCTTCGGTCGAGCGCATGTCGGGCTCGGTCACGATCTCCAGCAGGGGCGTGCCCGCGCGGTTCAGGTCAATGCCGGACTCGGTGGGGAACTGGTCGTGCACGGACTTGCCCGCGTCTTCTTCCAGGTGGGCGCGCACCAGGCGCACGGTGTGGGGCTTGTCGCCCACGTAGAAGCTGACTTCACCGCCTTGCACCACGGGAATCTCGAACTGCGAGATCTGGTAGCCCTTGGGAAGGTCGGGGTAGAAGTAGTTTTTGCGCGCAAAAATGCTGCGCGGCGCAATGGTGGAGCCCAGCGCCAGACCGAGCTTGATGGCGCATGCCACGGCCTGCTGGTTCATGACGGGCAGGGTGCCGGGCAGGGCCAGATCCACAGCGCAGGCTTGGGTGTTGGGTTCCGCACCAAAGGCGGTGCTGGCGCGGCTGAAGATTTTGCTGTTTGTGGCCAGCTGGGTGTGGGTTTCAAAGCCGATAACGACTTCGTAGCCCTGAATCAGTTTCGCAGTCATGTGCTGTATGTCCTAGCTGCTGTTAATTGGTGAGCAGTCAGCGCTTATGCCTGCTTGTTTTCAAAGTGTTTTGTATTCGAAAACGTTGTGGTGCAAGCGCTGGTAGCTATCAGTTCTTAAATGCCAGCGGGGCGCTGCAAGTGAAAGTCGGTCGCTTGCTGGAAGCGGTGCGCGGCGTTGAGCAGCTTGCCTTCGGCAAAGTAGTTGCCAATCAGCTGCAGGCCCACGGGCATGCCACCGTCGCCAAAGCCTGCGGGCAGGCTCAGGCCGGGCAGGCCAGCCAGCGATGCGGGCAGGGTGAAGATGTCGGCCAGGTAGTTGCTCACCGGGTCAGACTTGCCACCAATGGCCCACGCCGTGGTGGGGGCCGCGGGGCCTGCGATGACGTCGCAGTCCTTGAACGCGGCCTGGAAGTCGTCGGCAATCATGCGGCGAATGCGCTGCGCCTGCAGGTAGTAGGCGTCGTAGTAGCCCTCAGACAGCACGTAGGCACCAATCATGATGCGGCGCTTGACCTCGTCGCCAAAGCCTTCAGCGCGGGTCTTTTTGTACATGTCGTTCAGGTCGGTGTACTTTTGCGCGCGGTGGCCAAACTTCACGCCGTCAAAGCGCGAGAGGTTGGACGACGCCTCTGCCGGGGCCAGGATGTAGTACACGGGCACCGACAGCTCGGTGCGCGGCAGCGTGATGGGCACCAGCTTGGCACCCAGCTTTTCGTATTCCTTGAGCGATGCATCCACGGCGGCGCGCACGTCGGCAGACAAACCTTCGCCAAAGAACTCGGCAGGCACGCCAATGCGCAGGCCTTCAATGCTGTCGTTGAGCTGGGCAGTGAAGTCTTGTGCAGGTACGTCAAGGCTGGTGGAGTCGCGGTCCAGATCGGGACCACACATCTCAGACAGCAGCAGCGCGCAGTCTTCGGCGCTGCGGCCCATGGGGCCTGCCTGGTCGAGGCTGGAGGCAAACGCGATCATGCCGTAGCGGCTGGCGCGGCCATAGGTGGGCTTGATGCCGGTAATGCCGCAAAACGATGCGGGCTGGCGAATCGAGCCGCCGGTGTCGGTGCCGGTGACCGCTGGGGCCAGACGGGCTGCCACGGCAGCGGCGGAGCCGCCCGAGGAGCCACCGGGCACGTGCTCGGTATTCCACGGATTGCGTACGGGCTGGGCTGCGTCAAAGCCGACAGGGGCGATGGCCGAGTTTTCGTTGGCGCCGCCCATGGCGAATTCGTCGCAATTGAGCTTGCCCAGCGTGACCGCGCCGGATGCGGCCAGCTTGGTCACCACCGTTGCATCAAAGGGCGACTGGTAGCCCTTGAGCATTTTGGAGGCTGCGGTGGTGGGGAAGTCCTTGGTCACAAAGATGTCTTTGTGCGCAATGGGCACGCCGGCCAGACGGCCGCCCTTGCCCTGGGCAATCAGCGCGTCTGCAGCTTTGGCCTGGGCCAGGGTGGTGTCTTCGTTGATGGCTACAAAAGCGCCCAGGTGCTGGTGCTGCTTGGCGCGGGCCAGAAAGTGCTGCGCGGCTTCAACGGCGGAAATTTGTTTGTTCTTGAGCTGGGCAGCCAGTTCGGCCACGCCCAGTTGGTGCAGTTCGGAATTGCTCATGTGTGTTGCTTTGCCTTGTGCTTATTCAATGACCTTGGGCACGAGGAACAATCCCTCGCTCTGCGCGGGGGCGTTTTTCATGTTGGCTTCGCGCTGATTGGGCTCCCACGCCTGGTCTTGGCGCAGACGCAACACCACGTCCTGGATGGCGGCAACCGGGTGTGCCAGAGGCTGAATGCCCGAGGTATCCACAGCCTGCATTTTTTCGACAATGCCGAAAAAGCCGTTGAGTTGCGAGAGCATGCGCTCACTTTCTTCTAAAGAGAGTTCGAGCCGCGCCAAGTTGGCGATGCGGTCAATGTCGTTCGAGGTGAGTGCCATATGTTTTCTGCGGTACGAAACCGGATGTAAAGCTGTCAGACGGAGCGTGCCGCCATGAGTTATTCACAGGGGATACGGTATTATCTGGTCTTTGCGCAATTACCATCTCTGGATGGTTGCGATTGTGCAGAAAAGCCTAACCCAGATCCCCCCCTGATTCCTGTTGAACTACATCCCGGCGACGGCAGGCCGAAGCGCATGCTGTGCCTGAGAGGAAAATTGAATGTTCGGAGCTTTCCGCCGGTACTTTTCTACCGATTTGGCCATTGACCTTGGCACTGCTAATACCCTGATTTTTGCCCGCGACAAGGGCATCGTGCTCGATGAGCCCTCCGTTGTGGCCATTCGCCACGAAGGTGGCCCCCACGGCAAGAAGGTGATTCAGGCCGTTGGCCGTGAAGCCAAGGCCATGCTGGGCAAGGTGCCCGGCAATATCGAAGCCATTCGGCCCATGAAGGACGGCGTGATTGCCGACTTTGTGATCACCGAGCAGATGATCAAGCAGTTCATCAAGATGGTGCACCCCCGCAACGTGATGACGCCCAGCCCGCGCATCATCATTTGCGTGCCCTGCGGCTCTACCCAGGTGGAACGCCGCGCCATCAAGGACGCTGCAGAAGCTGCTGGCGCCACAGCCGTTTACCTGATTGAAGAGCCCATGGCTGCCGGTATCGGTGCGGGTCTTCCTGTTTCGGAGGCTTCGGGCTCCATGGTGGTGGACATTGGCGGCGGCACCACAGAAGTGGGCGTGATCTCGCTGGGCGGCATGGTCTACAAGGGCTCGGTCCGTGTGGGCGGTGACAAGTTTGACGAGTCCATCATCAGCTACATCCGCCGTAACTACGGCATGTTGATTGGTGAGCCTACTGCTGAAATGATCAAGAAGCAAATTGGCTCGGCCTTCCCAGGCTCGGAAGTCAAGGAGATCGAGGTCAAGGGTCGCAACCTGTCTGAAGGCGTGCCCCGCAGCTTCACCATCTCTTCCAACGAAGTGCTGGAAGCGCTGACCGAGCCGCTGAACCAGATTGTTTCTGCCGTGAAGAACGCGCTGGAGCAAACCCCGCCTGAACTGGGTGCTGACATTGCCGAGCGCGGAATGATGCTGACCGGTGGTGGCGCATTGCTGCGTGATCTGGACCGTCTGCTGGCCGAAGAAACTGGCCTGCCAGTGCTGGTAGCCGAAGAGCCTCTGACCTGTGTGGTGCGTGGCTGTGGCATGGCGCTGGACAGCCTGGACCGTCAAGGCAGCATTTTTACCAGCGACTGATGCACCACGTAACTTGCCGCTTCGCCCTCTGTGCTCAAGCGGCAAGTTTTTGGATTGAATGTCTCCCCATGTTTTCTGTGGAAGCTCGGGCAAACAGCTGGTCGGGCGGTTTAGCCGTCTGTGAAATGGCGCTCACGCGCAGGTGGGTGCTATGAGTTTGAGAACACTGGAGCGCGATGCTCCGTCGCAGTTCAAACATGGCGCGTCCGCAGGGACGCGTGTCTTATTGCTTAGCACGCTGGCCGTGGTGCTGATGCTGGCCGATGTGCGGCTGAAACTCACAGAGCCCCTGCGTCAGGCGGTGTCTGTGGTGCTGTTCCCTCTGCAATGGGTGGTGATGCAGCCCGTGCAATGGCTCTCGAGCGGCAAAGATTATTTCCAGGATTTACACGAGGCCCAGACCGAAGCGGTGGAGTCTCGTCGGCTGATGGCTGCCATGACGCTCAAGGCGCATGAGGCCGAACGGCTGGAAGAAGAAAACAGCCAGTTGCGCGATTTGCTGGCGCTGCGCCCGCGCCTGGTGGTAGAGACCGTGGCGGCAGAGGTGATGTTCGAGACCCCGGACAGCTACACCCGCCGTGTCGTGCTCGACAAGGGGCAGGTGGCCGGTGTGCTGCCTGGCAGCCCGGTGATGGATGACCTGGGTGTCCTCGGTCAGGTCACACGCGTGCAGCCGTTTTCCAGCGAAGTGACGCTGCTGTCTGACCGTGAACAAGCCATCCCTGTGATGGTGGCGCGCACGGGCGCACGCAGTGTGGCCTATGGCGATGCCTCTAACTTGCGTACCGACGGGATTGAGCTGCGCTTCATGTCCAATGATGCGGATGTGCAGGTGGGCGATGAGCTGGTCACCAGCGGTGTAGATGGTGTTTATATGGCGGGCCTGCCTGTGGCACGCGTGGTAGAGGTGGAGCGCCGTAGCCAGTCGCCGTTCATGCGTGTGTACTGCGAACCCAAGGCGCGATTGGATGGCGCCCGCCACGTGGTAGTGCTGACACCTTTGGATGCACTGAAGGCGGAGCATGCGCCCCAGGCCCAGCGCATTGAGCCCACGGCTGCACAGACGCAGCAACAGCGTGAAGACAAATCGGCCCAGCGGCGTGCCTCAGGCTCTGCCAATTTGCCGGGCCCAGGAGGTCAACGATGATCATGCCCCGTGGTCAGCAACTGCTGATGCCGGTCAGACCGGCTTTTATTGCATTCAGCGTGGCAGTGGTGTTTGTGCTCAGTCTGCTGCCCTTGGGCGGCTTTGTCTGGATGCCTGATTTTCTGATGCTGGTGCTGGCGTTCTGGGCCATGCACCATCCCCAGCGCATGCCCATGAGCGTGGCTTTCCTGCTGGGCTTAGGGGTGGATGTACAGCAGACAGCCTTGCTGGGGCAGCACGCGCTGGCGTATGTGCTGGTGGTGTATGTGGCGCAGCGCTTCAGCCGTCGCATGATGTGGTTTTCGCCCGTCACGCAGGCTTTGCAGATGCTGCCGGTGTTTGCGCTGGCTCATCTGCTGCAGATGCTGATTCGCATGATGTCTGGCGGCATGTTTCCGGGCATTTCGATTGCGCTGGCACCTGTGCTGGAGATGTTGCTGTGGCCCATCGTGAGCGCGATTTTGCTGGCTCCCCAGCGCCGTGCCCCGGATGCGGACAGCAACCGTCCCCTGTGAAGATTGCCTGATGTGCTGCCCCGTTTTGTCCCCATGCACCAGGAGCTGCCATGAGTGGCTTTGAAGTGCGCAACAGCGAGGTGGAGCTGCACAAGTTCCGCCTGCGCATCTGGGTGGTGGGCCTGGTGGTGTTATCGCTGCTGGGTGTTTTGCTGTTTCGCCTGACGGTCTTGCAGGTGGTGCGCCATGACGCGTTTGCAGAGCGTGCCGAAAGCAACCGCACTGCGGTGGTGCCGATTGTGCCCAATCGCGGAAAAATTCTGGACCGCAATGGCGTGGTGCTGGCCACCAACTACTCTGCCTATACGCTGGAGATCACACGCTCGAAGATCAAGGATCTGGAAGAAACCATCGAAGCTTTGAGCGAGCTGGTAGAGATCACACCGCGTGACCGCCGCAAATTCAAGCGTTTCATGGAGGACTCCAAGCGCTTTGAATCGATTCCCCTGCGCAGCCGGCTGACGGATGAAGAGGTAGCGCGCTTTACGGCGCAGCGCTGGCGCTTTCCGGGCGTGGACATCAAGGCCCGTTTTTTCCGCAACTACCCGCTCGAAGATGTCGGTGGGCACGTGGTGGGCTATATCGGTCGTATCAATCAGCGCGAGCAAGAGGCGCTGGAAGACAGCGAGGACTATGCCAACTACCGGGGTACGGAAGTAATTGGCAAGCTGGGCATTGAGCAAAGTTACGAAAAACAGTTGCATGGCCTGACGGGCTGGGAGCAACTGGAAACCACAGCCGGTGGCTTTGCAGTACGCCGCCTGAACAGCCGGCCCGCCACTTCGGGCGATACCGTGGTGCTGAGCCTGGACATTGGCCTGCAAAAGCTGGTGGAAGATGTGTATGGCGATCGCCGTGGTGCGCTGGTGGCCCTGGACCCCCGTAACGGTGAAGTGCTGGCCATGGTCAGCAAGCCTGGCTACGACGTGAACCTGTTTGTGGACGGTATTGACCAGGAAAACTGGGATTTCCTCAACAACTCGATCGACCGCCCGCTGCTCAACCGGGCTTTGCGTGGCTCCTACCCACCTGGTTCTACCTATAAGCCTTTCATGGCGATTGCAGGTCTGGAGTCGGGCAAGCGCAAGGTGGATACCACCATTCAGGACAATGGCAGCTGGACCTTTGGTGGGCACACCTTCCGTTCGGGCCACCCGAACGGACCGACCAACTTGCGCCGCTCCATCATCAAATCCTCCAACGTGTACTACTACATGCTGGCCAATGACATGGGCGTGGACACCATCCACGAATACCTCTCTCCCATGGGTTTTGGGCAGCAAACCGGCATTGATCTGGTGGGCGAAGCCCGCGGCGTGCTGCCCAGCACCGAATGGAAACGCAATACCTACAAGCGTCCGGAGCAAAAGAAGTGGTATGCGGGCGAGACCATCTCGCTGGGGATTGGCCAGGGCTACAACCACTTCACCATGCTGCAGCTGGCGCATGCCACGGCCATGCTTGCCAACCACGGCATTCAGCACCGCCCGCATCTGGGCAAGGGCACGGTCGATGCGGTCACCCGCGCATACAGCCCGCTGTACAAGGATGCGGGCACCTCCATGGGTTACAAGCCCGAGCACGTGGAAGCCGTGCGCAGCGCGGTCGCCGCAGTAACGGTTGAAGGTACTGCGCGTGGTGTGTTTGGTGGTGCACCCTACACCTCTGCTGGCAAAACAGGCACTGCGCAGGCTGTGAGCGTTGGCCAGAAAGACAAGTACAACGCGGCCAAACTGGCGGAACACCAGCGTGACCATTCTTTGTACATTGCCTACGCGCCGGCCGAAAATCCCAAGATTGCCTTGGCTGTGATTGTGGAAAACGCAGGCTTTGGCGCGGCTGCGGCGGCACCTATTGCCCGGCGCGTGTTTGATTACTGGTTGCTGGACCAGTACCCCAGCGTGGAAGACATGGCCGCTGTGCGCAAGGGCCAGGCCTCTCGCCCGATTGGTGCGCCACGCAGCGGGCAAGAGATGATGGCTGCGTTTGAGCGCATAGAGCTGCCCGGGGTGGGCGCTCCCCGGGTGATGGAGGGTTTGAGCGGTGGTGATATAGCCTCTCCCCGCGCTGCTGACAGCGCACCCGCCAGCGTGGAACTCGAGGCCGAGGACTAAATCCTGCGTCCCCGTTGCACAGCGGGGATATGTTCCTTTGTCCGTTTGGCAACGGCTCGCTGTAGCCCGGGACATTGCAGCGTTGCGGCCCTTTATCCACCGCCACCACCTGTACCTGGGCCGCAGGGTACGGCTCAAGCCATGCGTGCATCTGACTGCGCGGTGGGCAACTGGGCCAGCCCATGCTTAAACCAGCCAATGTGCTCGGTCTGGCGTACATCCAGCGCGGGGACATAGGGCTTGATGTCCAGCACAGGCGTTCCGTCCAGCATGTCGTTGCCCTTGAAGTACAAACAGCCTTCATGCACCTTGAGCAGCTGCACGATGGACAGCCCCATGCGGTTGGGCCGTGCAGGGGCGCGTGTGGCAAAGACTCCGTGGCTCTGGGTGTCCATAAAGGGCACTACCTCCAGTTTCTCGTTCGCCTGGTGCAGATGCGTGATCAGAATCAGGTACTCAAAGCCTTCGATATCTCGCAGACCTGGCTGAAACTGGGGCAGCACTTGCAGTGCGCCCTCAACGTGGGCGGCGGCCACGGTTTGGATGGGCATGCCCTGCACCGACTGGAATGCGCTGCGGATAAAGCCAATGGGCTGAAGCTCAATCTTGGGGAGGTGATTTGGGGCGTTGGTCATGGGGAGCTTGGCAAAAGGAAAAGCGCCTGCGATGGCAGCGTGGGTGCAAGAGGCGGCAGCGGTGCACGGGTGGTCAGTGGCATGGCGGAATGTTTCGCTATTCAAAAATAGAATAGCGCTGCGGTATTATTGCCTGTCATGTGCCCAGTTGCTGTCTGCGGCTGGCTTGCAAGCTGCCTTGTCTTGACGGCGGCAAGCACACGTTCTCACTCTTGCTTACCTAACGCCTTGCCCAGGCCGTGGAGTCCTCATGTTTCGACGTTTATTTTTATGCTGCGCCGCGCTGGCGCTGACCGCACCTGCCATGGCCGCTGATGGCGTACTGGTGGCTGCAGGTGCGGGCTATCGCAAGCCCGTGCTGGAGTTGCTGCAGGCATTTACCAGCGCCACGGGTATCAAGGCGGAGGCCAGTTTTGGGAACATGAAGCAGGTGCAAGTGCAGGCACAGCAAAACCCGGATATCAGCGTGCTGGTAGGTGACCGGGCGTTTTTAGAGCCCATGCAACTGGCGCAAAAATTTGAACGTCTGGGCAAGGGCCAGCTGGTGCTGGTGGCCTCCAAGGCCCATACCTTGACGGATTTGGCAGACCTGAGCCAGCCGCAGTTTCAACGCATTGCCGTGCCTGATCGCAACAAGGCGGTGTATGGCAAAGCGGCCTTTACGTGTCTGGAACGCTCCGGGTTGGCTACGGCCTTGCAGGGCAAGCTCATAGAGGTGGCAACGGTGCCCCAGGTCAGCGCCTATTTGCTGACAGAGCATGTAGATGCAGGTTTCGTGAATGCGACGGAAGCGCTGTCGCTGCAGGGCAAGGCTGGCCCCAGCCTGACCATTGCACAAGACTGCTATGACCCGATTGAGTTGAGTATGGCCGCGATCCAGGGGCGCGCAGACAATGCCGCCACGCAGGCCTTGCTGACATTCATTGCCACGCCGCAGGCGCGTGAAGTCATGCAGCGCCACGGGCTGTAAATCGAGCGGTGGCGTTCGGCGCACCCATGCTCTGCACCAGCGCCCCTGTGTGGCTGACTGCCCAGGTCATCGGCTGGAGCCTGTTGCTGCAATTGGTCATTGGCGGTGCCATCAGCTGGCAACTGGCACGCCGCCAGTGGGCTGGCAACCCATGGCTGGATGTGCTGGTCACCCTGCCTTTGGTGTTTCCGCCCATTGTGCTGGGCTACGCCCTCTTGCTGCTGCTGGGGCGCCATAGCTGGCTCATGCAGGCGCTGCCGCACTGGATGCAGCCAGAGGTCATCTTCACCCCCACAGGTTTGGTGGTGGCCGCCTTTGTGGCCGGGTTGCCCTTGATGGTCAAACCCACACAAAACGCCTTTGCCAGCACCCCCGCCAGCCTGCGCGAGGCAGCTGCCACCTTTGGGCTGTCTGCATGTCAGATTTTCTGGCGGGTAGAGCTGCCACTGGCCCGGCGTGGCATTGCAGCCGGTCTGATGCTTGCGGGTGGGCGCGGGTTGGGCGAGGTGGGGCTGTCTCTGATGCTGGGCGGCAACATTGTGGGGCGCACAGAAACGCTATCGCTGGCTATTTTCAACCAGGTGCTGGACGGCAATCTGGCATGTGCCAACCAGCTGTCGCTGCTGCTGTGTGTGCTGGCCCTTCCCGTTTTTCTGATGTTGCGGCGCTTGGGGTCTCTGTAGCCTCCGCCTCACCTGAATGGGTGGTGCTGCACCCCGCTATCTATACCTATGACGGATCTCAATTTTTCTTTGACTGCGCTGTTTGCCGCCTCGGTGGTGTCCTTGCTGGTAACGCCGGGGCCCGTTACTTTGCTGGTGCTGCGCGCCGGGCTGGCGGGCGGTATGCGCCATGCGCTGCAGACCATTGCGGGCACCAATGCCGCGTCTTTGGTGCTGATTGCCGTCTCTACGCTGCTGATCAAAGGTTTGCTGGTGATGGATGACGCTGTGATGGTGGGCATCCGCCTGCTGGGCTGCGCTTACATCAGCACGATTGCCTGGGGCATGGTGCGCGAGGCGCTGCAGATGCCGCAGACAGCACCGTCTGCAGACGGTCAAGCCCCCACGGCGCTGGTGGCAGCACCCGCAGGCTTTGTACGGGGTTTTGCGCTGGGCATCTCGAACCCCAAGGACATCATCTTTTTCGCGTCTTTCCTGCCGCAATTCATGGGGGTGCTGCCGTCGCCAGACCACAGCATTGCGTTGTTGACCGGACTGTGGATCGTGCTGGATTTTTCAACCCTGCTGCTGTTGACACTGCTGATGCGCAAGCTGGTGCGGCCCGCATTGCAGCGGCGTTTGCTGCTGGTGGCGGCCGTGCTGTTGCTGGTGATTGGTGTGGGTGGCCTGGTGCATGCCTTGCACGGCATGCTGTGGGCTTGAGCACGCAGTATTCACCATGTATTCATCAACCTGCACAAGCAGGCACAGCAGCCGAAGGCGTTCAGGCGCCGTGCCCGGCGGTGCCGGCAGGTGTTGTGCGCTGGCCCGTTCGTGGGGGCGGTGGGGTCCACTGGCTGAAAATCAGGGCCGCCACAATCAAGGCTGCACCGCCAAAGGCGAGCATTCCCATGCGCTCGTCAATCAGCCACCAGGCGGTGAGCGCGGCAAACACGGGCTCCAGTCCAAACACAATCGCGCTGCGCATGGCATCTACGCGCTGCTGGCCCCAGGCCTGAAAGATCACCACCATGGCGCTGGCAATCAGCCCCAGATAAATGAGTGCGGCCCAGGCATTGGCCGACAGTGCCGTGGCCTGCGTGTGCAATTGCGCCATGCCGTTAGGTTGCACCAGCAGCATCAGCGTGGTGCATACCCACATGGAGCCCGCCAGTGCCGCAGCCATGCGCGTGGCGCGCAGTGGCGCGGCCTGGTTGCGCAGGGCGGCAGCTTCCATGGTCAAGATATAGACAGCGTAGACGGCAGCGCTGCACAGGGTGAGCGTGTCGCCCCAATTCCACGGACTGTCTTCAAAAAACATCAGGCACATGCCGGCAACGGCCATGGCACAGGCAGCCCACACCTGCCAGCCCATGCGGCGGCGCAGCACCAGCCAAGCGATCAAAGGCACCATCAGCACGTTCAATCCGGTGACGAAGGCGTTGCGGTTGCTGCTGGTGTGGCTCAGCCCTTCAATCTGCAGCCAGAAGGCCAGAAAATTGAGCACGCCCAGCCCCAGGCCCCAGCGCCATTCGGCACTGTGCATGCCGTGCCACAGGGGCAGTAGCACCACGGCGGCCATGCCAAAACGCAGCCAGATGATCTGCAGTGCAGACAGGTCTGCCGATAGCTGCTTCATGGCCGGAAAGGTGGTGCCCCAGACGACGGTGACAGTCAGCAAGGCCGCAAGGCCCCAGCGTTCAGTGCGCATGTGAAAACGACAGGCATAAAAAAAGAAGCAGTTAGCGCTTATGTTCTCTATGTTTCAGCATAAAAGCATGCTGAAACCCTGAAAACACAGGCGCTAATAGCTCCTTTGTTTGATAGCCCGTAACGGGTGTGAAAACAGCGCCTAGTGTGCCACGCGGCCGATGAAGGCGGCAATGCGCTCGTTGGCGGGGCGGGCAAAAAACTCTGCCGGCGGTGCTTCGTGGGCAATACAGCCTTGGTCAAAGAACATCACGCGGTCGGCCACTTCGCGAGCAAAACCCATTTCGTGGGTCACCACAATCATGGTCATGCCTTCCTTGGCCAGGCCGCGCATTACTTCCAGCACTTCCTGCACCATCTCGGGATCGAGCGCGCTGGTGGGCTCGTCAAACAGCATTACCTGCGGCTCCATGGCCAGCGCACGCGCAATGGCTACGCGTTGCTGCTGGCCGCCCGAGAGCTGCCACGGGTACTTGTGTGCATGGTCCTGCATGCCCACGCGTTCCAGCAATTGCATGGCTTTGGCGTTGGCAGCGCTGCGCGATATCTTGTGGATGCGGCGCGGTGCCAGCGTCACGTTGTCCAGCACCGTCATGTGACCAAACAGGTTGAACTGCTGGAACACCATGCCCACTTCGCAGCGCTGTTTTTGTAGCGTGGCTTCGTGGTCGGTGACTGGCACGCCATCGATGGTGATCGTGCCGCCGTCGTGCGGCTCCAGGCGGTTGAGTGCCCGCAGCAACGTAGATTTGCCCGAGCCAGAAGCGCCGATGATGACGGTCACTTCGCCCTTGCTGAATGAGGTGGATACGCCTTGCAGCACCTGGTGCGTGCCAAAGCTTTTGGTCACCTTGTCGCAGACGATGTAGGGTGTGCGGGTGTTGGCAGCTTGGCTCATTTTTGGCGGCCTTCCACGTCAAAGCGGTATTCGATGGCGGCGGTCACCTGGGTCACCAAAGTGGTCAGCACCAGGTAGGTGACGCCCACAGTCAGCAGCGTTTCAACCGGCTGAAAGGTGGACGACTGGATGCGGTTGCCCACGTTGGTCAGCTCCACCACGCCAATGGCGTAGGCCAGCGAAGAGTCTTTGAGCAAAGCCACAAAGTTGCTCACCAAGGGAGGCAGCGAAATCTTGAACGCCTGGGGGAACACCACATCGGTGAACACACGGGTTTTGGGCAAACCCAGCGCACGGGCGGCTTCTGCCTGCCCGCGGGGCACTGCGTTGAGGCCGGCGCGCACGGCTTCGGCGTTGTAGGCCCCCACATTCAGTGCCAGCGCAATCACCGCAGCGGCAAAGTCAGGCAGATTCAGGCCTGGCACCAGCACGGGCAGGGCAAAGTACATGAACAGAATCTGCACCAGCAGTGGTGTGCCGCGAATGATCCATATATAGGTGCTGGCAATGCTGCGCAGCAGGCCATTGGCCGAGGTGCGGGCCAGGGCTGCAGCCACGCCCAGCAGCAGGCCGGCGGAGCCGCTGATCAACGTCAGGTACAGCGTGGTGCGTGCGCCTTCAGCAAATTCGCCAGCGTGGTCACCAATCGGCTCGGGGAGCAGGGCCAGCAACTGGCCGAGTACAGACACCACCACCACCATCAGCAGCAAGGCTGTGACCAGGGTGGCGTTGCTGCGTTGGGTGCGGCTCCAGTGGGTGGGCCAGATAGCAGTAAGCATAGAAAAACCAGAATGAAAAAACGAAAACGCCCTGGAGCAATCTCTTCAGGGCGTAGGGTGCAGTGGCCGGGCGCTAGCGCCGACGGCCCACGGGGCTACCCATGCTTCGTTATTCCGGGCAGCGAATGTCTTCCTGGAACCACTTTTGCGAGATCTTGGCGTAGCTGCCATCTTTCAAGGACTCGGCAAACGCCTTGTTCCATGCTGCTGCCAAAGCCTGGTTGTCTTTGGAGACAGCCGAGGCAACGCGTTCGACAAACAGCAGCTCGCCCTGGTTGAACTTGATCTTGCTGTTCTTTTGCAGCATTTCCTTGGCCAGGAAACGCTCGGTCACCCACGCGTCAACGCGCTTGGTCATCAGTGCATTGAGGGCTGCTTCGTTGGTGGGAAAGTTCACCACACGTTTGACACCGGGCACGTTCTTTTGAACGTAGTCCAGGTAGGTGGTGCCGGTTTGTGCAGAGACGGTCTTGCCGGTCAGATCCTTGGCGCTTTTGATGGCGTCGGTCAGTGCAATCACCTGGGCCCCTGAGCAGTAGTGCGGGGCGGTGAAGGTAACGGCCTTTTCACGCTCGGGGGTGATGCCGTGCGAGGAGATCACCAGATCCCAGCGGTCTTGCTTCAGGCCGGTCAGCAGAGCGTCGAAGGAAATGGTTTTCCATTCGGGCTTGAGCCCCATTTTCTGGGCCATCAACTCGGCCAGTTCCACTTCAAAGCCGGTCAGCTTTTTGCCTTCAAAGTAGGCAAACGGGGTGTAGTAGCCTTCAGTGGCCAGACGGAGCGTGCCGTCTTTTTGGATGGCTTCGAACGAGCGGGCGTGGGCACCAGCTGTAGCCAACACTGCAACGGCGGCAGCGGCGATCAGGGAAATGCGTTTCATGTGTAGTTCCTGGAGACATTCGCAGGGTCCAGACCCCCGGCCCCAGAGATGGGACCTCCGCACGCACCACGCGGCGCGGAAAAAAATAGAGGCCACAGCCAGCACACAACAGTGCCCGGCAGTGCCGCTGGGTGTTGGTGTCAATGCACCAAAAAAGAGCGGCTTGGCGGCGAAAGCAACCCGCAATTATAGAAGTGAGACTTCGCAAGCGCAGAAGGCTGCCTGAGCAGCCCCCAAGGGTTTGCGTCTACGAGGCTCGGGTTTACCCGCCAAAGGCATCCCAGCCGGTTTTGCAGATCAGCAGGCTGACCACCACAATGAAAATTACGCGCACAAAGCCGGCGCCATGGCGCAGCGCCATCCAGGTGCCCAGCACGCTGCCCAGCACGTTGGCAATGGCCAGGGGAATGGCAAAGTGCCACCACACGTGCCCCTTCATCGCAAACAGGGCAATGGCCGCCAGGTTGGTCATCACGTTCATGAGCTTGGCGTTGATGGAAGCGTTCAAGAAGTCATAGCCAAGCAGACGAACCAGCAAGAAGACAAAAAAGCTGCCCGTGCCAGGCCCAAAAAAGCCGTCGTAAAACCCGATGACCAGACCGATGCCTGCCGTCAGCCACTGCGCAGCGCGCTGGCTGCGGTGGGGGGTGTGCTCACGGCCCAGCTCTTTTTTGGCCAGTGTGTAGATCAGCACGCCCAGCAAGATAAAGGGCAGCAGCTTGCGCAGAAAGTCGGGGTTGACCAGGGTTACGGCCCATGCACCGGCAAAGGCGCCGACACCCGCCGCCACGATGCCGGGAATGATGGTGGGCCAGGTGATGGAGATGCGGCGGCTGTACTGCCACGTCGACATGGCCGTGCCCCATACAGCAGCGCTTTTGTTGGTGCCAAACAAGGTGGCGGGTGCCGCGGTGGGAAATGCGGCAAACATGGCGGGCACCAAGATGAGCCCGCCGCCCCCCACGATGGCATCCACAAAACCAGCCAGGGCCGAAGCCAGAGAGATAAAGATCCATTCCATGGTGGTCGATTGTGCGCTGCCCTGACCGCGTAAAGCTGTCACTTGCCCAAACAAAAAGCGCCGGGGGTACCGGCGCTTTGGAAAGGCATCTCATTGGCGGATGCTTTTTAAATATTGGTCTGTTTGTGGATCGAGTTTGTCTCCTCGGGCCCTCCTTGCTACACCTTGGTGCAGCGCTTGAGTGGATGGACTGTAACGGCTGCATCGCTCTGGTGCATCGGGGATTTCCCGCAAGCTTGTTCGCAAACGTCTGACAGCCATGTGGTGAGGGCGCAGGTGGCGCAAAGTCACCCGGGCACAGCTTGTGCTTAGAGGCTGTCACCAAAAAGCAAAGGGGGATGGACATGAAGATGCACAACACGCTGGGCTGGATGGGGCTTGCCGCTGCGTTGCTGGCGCTGCCCGTGGGGGTGCAGGCACAGCACATGGTGGGGTTTGACGAAATTCGTGCTGCCGACACGGCCTGGGTGCTGGTGTCTGCGGCACTGGTGCTGCTGATGACGTTGCCCGGTGTGGCGCTGTTTTACGCGGGCATGGTGCGTGGCAAAAATGTGCTCAATACCTTGGCGGCGGTACTGGGTGCTGCTTGCGTGGTCAGTGTGGTGTGGTTTGCCGTGGGCTATTCGCTGGCTTTTACGCCCGGTAACCGCTGGCTGGGAGGGCTGGAGCGCATCTGGTTTGGTGGGCTTGATTACCAGCTGGCCGCGCAGCAACTGTCGGTCAGCCACATGGCTGCGCACATTCCAGAGGCAGCCTACGCCCTGTTTCAACTGACGTTTGCCATCATCACCGCTGCGTTAATTGTGGGGGCCGTTGTAGAGCGTATGCGTTTTGGTGCGCTGATGCTGTTTATGGCGCTGTGGAGCCTGTGCGTCTACGTGCCCGTGGCCCACTGGGTGTGGGAGCCCGGCGGCTGGCTGGCGCGCATGGGGGCGCTGGACTTTGCTGGCGGTGCCGTGGTGCATGTGAATGCGGGTGCCGCAGGGCTGGCCTGCGCCTGTTATCTGGGTAAGCGCACGGGCTATGGGCGCGAAGCGTTCCAGCCCTACAACCTGGGCTGGACCATGCTGGGCGCGTGCCTGCTGTGGGTGGGCTGGTTTGGTTTCAATGGTGGCTCTGCCCTGGCAGCCGACGGGCGCGCAGCACTGGCCATGGTGGTGACGCATCTGGCAGCAGCCGGCGGTGCGATCGGCTGGGCGGCCGGGGAGTGGATGTTCCGCCGGCGTGTCTCGCTGCTGGGGCTGTGCTCGGGCCTGGTCGCCGGGTTGGTGGCAGTCACGCCCGCCGCCGGTTTTGTGGACATGGGCTCGGGGCTGTTGATTGGCGCCATCGCTGGCCTGGTCTGCTACTGGGGAGCGACGGGTTTTAAGCGCTGGCTGGGGGCTGATGATTCACTGGACGTGTTTGGCGTACACGGCCTTGGGGGCATGGTGGGCTCCATCCTCACGGGAGTGTTTGTCAGCAGCACCATCTCGGGTGCCAGTGGCAACCTGCTGGCGCAAATCGTGGCCGTGGTGGCGGTGGCGGTGTACAGCTTTGCGGCCACATGTGTGCTGATGTGGCTGACCGACCGGGTGACCCCTGTGCGGGTGGAGCTGCACGATGAGCAGCAAGGTCTGGACATTACCCAGCACCGGGAGCACGTGGGGCAGTAAGCATTGGCCCCCTGCTCCAGTCTGCAGGGTGCAGAGGGTGATCGCCATACCCCGGAGTAACGGCGGATGGCGCAGCAATCAAGCGAGGAGTGGGTGATGGCAAACAGTGAACGTGTGGCAACGGCAGCGCACCTGCATGTAGCTTTGCGGCGCAAGGCAGCTCGTGTGACCGATACCGACTGGATGGCCGAAAACGACGACTACGCGCGCGAAGTGGTGCGCGTTGCACGGGCCAAAGCCCGAGAATACGGAGATACGCAGCTGGCTGACCTGGCCAGCAAGCTGGAGGCGCTGCTGCTGGCCAGTGCACAGCTCCCCCCGCCGCCGGCATCGCCGCTGGTGCAGCGGGTGACCCGAAATTTGCGCGAAAGCAATGCGCCGGGGGCGGACGATGCGCAGCGCTATATCGGGGGCTTGCGCTGAGCGTTGCTGCCTTGGTGCTCCGGTGCGAGGCTTTTTTGACCGGGCAAGCGCTGTGGCTTGCCGCATGGCTCTGCACAATCGCATGCGTAAAAGACGGTGATTCTTAAAAGTGAGCTTGTAGCGCTTATGTAGCGGTGTTCTTGAATACTTTTGTATTTGAAATCGTTGTCTAATAAGCGCTAATAGCTCACTTTTAATTAAACCGACCGTTAAGCCGTTAAACCGTCAAACCGTCAAACCGTCAAACCGTCAAACCGTCAAACCGTCAAACCGTCAAACCGT